>NZ_JBHWID010000002.1:212702-245508 GCF_042732175.1 Kitasatospora sp. NPDC059795 | reverse complement strand
CCCGCTCCGCCCCCCCCGCGGCGGCGGGGGGGGGCGGCCGGCGGGGGGGTGGGGGCCCTCCCCGGCCCCCCTCCCCGGCCGCGGGGGGGTCCGCGCCGCCCGCCCCGGCCGGTGGGGGTCAGGCGTCGTACCGGGCCAGCTCCTCGGGGGTCTGGTCGGTGTAGCCCTGGCTCACCTCGATGACCACGCCGTCCGGGTCGGTGACCCAGACCGTGCGCCAGCCGGTGATGTACTCGTCGAAGCCGAGCGGGCCGAGCGAGATGCTCAACTCGCCGTCGGCGCCGGCCAGGAAGGCGTCCACGTCGTCCACCTGGAAGGCCAGGTGGCGGACCGTGCCGGGGTTGGCCGGGCCGTCGTCCTTGGCGGCCGGGGCGGGCTCGGCGTCGCCGGCGAACAGCTCCAGCCAGGCCTCGCCGCGGCGCAGGAAGACCACCTGCCAGCCGTCGCCGGCCACCACCCGGGCCCGGCGGAAGCCGAACCAGCGGGTGTAGAACTCCTCGGTGGCCGCCTGGTCACGGCAGTTGAGCCCGACGTGCGCCCAGCGCAGGGCGGCGGGTGCGGTCATCGCGGCCTCACTTCCCGAAGGCGGGGGCGAACGGCACGCTGTCGTGGAAGTTCGCCATGTAGACGATCTCGCCGCCGACGACGCGGAAGTAGTTGCACACCTCGGCCTCGATCTCGACGCCGCCGTGGGTACGTCCGGCGATGTGCGAGACCACGGCCGCCTGCTCGCCGTCGATCACGACGTGGACCGGCTTGTTGGCGAACTCGGCGTACATGTCGGGGAATCCGCGCATCATGTCGCGCAGCGTCTCCCGGCCCTCGACGTGCCCGGCGAGCTGCTCGTCCATCACCGTGTCGACGGCGAACAGGTCGCACCACGGGTTCCAGTCGCCCGCGTTGGCGAGCTCGTAGTAGCGGTCCACGACACCCCTGGTGTCCATGGGTCTCCTCCTGGTCTGGGGTGAACTCGGTGGGTGGGGGCGGGTGCCAGGGCCTGTCCGGCCGATCTTGTCGGATCAGCGCGCGGAGTCGGGCGCCCGGCTGGGAGTGCCGGCGAACCGTCCTCGTACTGGGTGTACTTGGATGGTTTGCCGGTGCTTCCAGCCGGGATGATCCGGCTTCGCGCGCCCGGCAAGATCAGCCGGACAGGCCCTACGGAAGCTCGACGCCGATCTGGCGCATCAGGCCGGCGGTGTCGGCCTGCACCCAGCGCTCGACGACCTTGCCGTGCTCCAGCCGGTAGACCTCCAGGCTGGTCCAGCTGACCTCCTTGCCGGTCGGCTCGACCCCGAAGAACGGGCCGACGTGCCGGCCGGTGAAGGTGATGTGCATGATCACCTTGTCCGGGTCGGCCGGGTAGAGGGCGTCCAGGTGGGCGTGGAAGTCCAGCGCCTCGTGGGCGCCGATGATGATGCCCTTGAGCTCCTCCAGGCTGGCCACGCTCCAGGCCGGGTTGTTGTCCCGGAACTCGGGGCCGAACAGCTCGTCCAGGTCGTCGTAGCGGTGCTCGTTGACCGCGTCGCTGACCTTCTGCACGACGGCGGTGTTCTCCACGCCGCGGGCCAGCTGCGCCTTCAGGCCGAGCAGGTCGTCCTGCGCCCAGCGCTCGGCGAGCAGGCCGCCCTCGGCGCGCCAGATCTCGGTGGTGGTCCACTCGACCTCCTGGCCGGTGGCCGGGATGCCGAGCAGTTCGCCGCGGTGGGTGCCGGTGAGCTTCACCCGGGTGACCACGCGGTCCCCGGCGGTGAACGCCTCCTGGAGTTCGCCGCGCAGGTCGAGCGAGTCGTGCGCGGCCTTCAGGGCCTGCTGGTAGCTCTCCAGGCTGCTGATGTCGAAGCCCGGGTGGTGGTCCTGGAACGCGGGGTCGATCACGGCGGCGATGCCGTCGGAGTCGTTGCGGTTCAGCGCGTCCAGGAAGCGCCGGTACAGGTCGAGGTTCGCCTGCTGGTCTGCCATCGTCGGCCTCCTGCCGAGAGATCAGGGACGGGTGAGGATCAGATCGGCGGCCTTCTCGCCGATCATCACGCTGGGGGCGTGGGTGTTGCCGGCCACCACGGTCGGCATCACCGAGGCGTCGGCGACCCGTAGGCCGTCGATGCCGTGCACGCGCAGGTCCGGGTCGACCACGGCGTCCGGTCCGGCGCCCATCCGGCAGGTGCCGGCGGGGTGCCAGAGCGTCGTGGCGTTGGCGCGGACGTACGCGCGCAGCTCCGCGGTGTCGACGGCCCCCTTGCCGGGGCCGTACTCCTTCCCGCGGAAGTCGTCGAAGGCCGCGGTGTGGGCCAGTTCGCGGGCCAGCCGGACGCCCTCGACCAGGACGTCCAGGTCGGCCGGGTCGCTCAGGTAGCCGGGCCGGACCACCGCGGTGGAGCGCGGGTCGGTGTCGCGCAGGGTCACCGTGCCGCGGCTCGCGGGCAGCAGCGCGATGGGCGCGAAGGTGAAGCCGGGGCCCTGCCACAGCTCGGCGGGGGCGTCGGCGGGCAGGAACTTCACCGGCCCGAAGGTGAATTGCAGGTCCGGCCCGCGCGAGGGGTCGGCCGCGGCGGTCCGGGTGAACAGGCCCGCCTCGGAGAGCGGCGCCTCGGGCGGCAGCTCGCGCAGCGACTCGTAGCAGACCGGCGCGAACAGGTGGTCCTGCAGGTTGCGGCCCACCCCGGGCAGGTCGAGGACCACCTCGACGCCCGCCGCGCGCAGCTCGTCGGCCGGGCCGATGCCGGAGAGCATCAGCAGCTTGGGGCTCTCGAACGCGCCCGCGCAGACGATCACTTCGCGCTCGGCCCGCAGGGTGTGCGTCCGGTCGCCCTGGACGTACTCGACGCCGACCGCGCGGCCGTCCTCGACCAGGATCCGGGTCGCCTGGGCGCCGGTCTGCACGGTGAGGTTCGGGCGGCCCAGCGCCGGCAGCAGGTACGCGGTCGCGGTGCTGGACCGGCGGCCCTCGGGGGTCCGGGTGTGCTGGTAGTGGAACCCGAAGCCCTCCTGGTGCTCGGCGTTGTAGTCGCCGCCGCTGCGGTAGCCGGTCTCCCGGGTCGCCGCGACGAACGCCTCGGCCAGCGGGGTCGGCTCGGCCGACGCGGCGACCTGCACCGGGCCGTCCTTGCCGCGCCAGGCGGATCCGCCGCCGGCGAAGTCCTCCGAGCGCCGGAAGTACGGCAGCACGTCCTCGTAGCCCCAGCCGGGGTTGCCCAGGTCGCGCCAGCCGTCGTAGTCGCGGCGGCTGCCGCGCACCCACATCAGCGCGTTGACCGTGCTGCAGCCGCCGGCCACCCGGCCGCGGGCGACCGGGATCCGGCGCTCGTTCACGCCGGGCTCCGGCTCGGTGGCGTACCCCCAGTCGATGCTCGTGCTCCAGTCGGCGGTGAGCAGCGCCAGCACCGCGCCGGCGTCGGTGCGGTGCAGCTCCTCGCGCTCGGGCCAGCCGCCGGCCTCCAGCAGGACGACGTTCGCGGCGCCGTCCTCGCTGAGCCGGGCGGCCACCGCGGCGCCGGCCGAGCCGGCGCCGACCACCACGTAGTCCGCCGCCATCAGCCGACGTCCTCGGCGGGGGTGAGGGTGACGACCCGGTAGCGGGCGATCCGCGGCACGCCGGTGGCCGGGTCGCGGGTCAGCTGCCAGGTCTGCCGGACCCGGAACGCCGCCCGGTGGCCTTCGGCCAGGTGCTTGGCGGCCCAGATGACGGTCAGCTCGATGTCGACCAGGCCGTCCGCCTCGGTGGCGGTGAACGTCTCCAGCGTGTGGCTCTGGTCGGCGAAGGCCTCGCCGACCACGGTGTACCAGTCCCGGAAGTCGGCGTGCGAGCGGAGCGTGCGCTCCGGGAACGCCATGTCCAGGCCCTCGTCCACCACCAGCGGCAGGAGGTCCTCCACCGGGTCGTGACGGCTCAGCAGATCGAACCAGTTCTGTGCGAATTCCCTGATTTCCGGGTTCTCCCCGGAGTTGGCGTCGGACATTTCCGCCTCTCCTTCCCGCAATTAGTGAGCGCGGCTGAGAGGGACGCTAGAATCCGGCCCGCCGGAGCGTCAACGGCCTTCTCCGTCGGCCCCCGCACTGTGCGAAGTCCCCTCCCGTCCTTCGGCAACTCTGCTGCCCGAACGGCCACTTGGAGGCATCTCGGCACGCCAGGACGCTGTGGACGGGGACATGCCGAAGTGCTTTCACCGACTTCGCAGTGTCCCGACGGGTGGGGCGGCGACTCTGGTGCGAATTCCGCGGCGACTGTTAGACAGTAATCCCCGCCGACTTCCGACGGGAATTCGCAAGGCAATCGAAGGAGAACATCGCCGATGGCGAAGAAGCGAATCCTCATCGTGCTCTCCGAGTACGGCTACTGGGGTGAGGAGCTGGT
Organism: Kitasatospora sp. NPDC059795; assembly: GCF_042732175.1. Classification (NCBI taxonomy): domain Bacteria; kingdom Bacillati; phylum Actinomycetota; class Actinomycetes; order Kitasatosporales; family Streptomycetaceae; genus Kitasatospora; species Kitasatospora sp. NPDC059795. The sequence goes on along the minus strand of NZ_JBHWID010000002.1, from coordinate 241,160 downwards.
CGGACCGCTGGAGACCTTCGACCGGGCCGGCTACGAAGTCACCTTCGCGACCCCGACCGGCAAACGCCCCGCGGCGCTGCCGCCGAGCATGGACCCCGAGTACATCGACCCGCCGCTGGGCCGCTCGGTGACCAGCACCGAGATGGCCGAGAAGGTCAAGGTCCTGGACCGTTCCAGCCGGCTGGACGAGCCGCTGGACCTGGCCTCCTGGCTGCCGGACCGCCCGTACCGCAGCCGCAACGACTTCCTGCGCGCCTGGGAGGGCTACAACACCCGCCGCGAGCAGGTGCAGGAGCAGATCGCCGAGCGCTACGACGCCCTGCTGATCGTCGGCGGCAGCGGCCCCATCGTCGACCTCGCCAACAACTGGCGGATCCACGACCTGATCCTGGCCTTCCGCGACCTGGACCTGCCGATCGCCGCCGAGTGCTACGGCATCGCGGCGCTCGCCTTCGCCCGCGAGCAGGACGACCGGACCAGCATCCTGCGCAACAAGCACGTCACCGGGCACTGCATCGAGTACGACTACAAGGACGGCACCGGCTTCATGGGCACCGACTTCGTGATCGGCCCGCCGCCGTACCCGCTGGAGTACATCCTGCGCGACGCCACGCTCCCCGAGGGCGCCTTCCACGGCAACTTCGGCAAGGAGACCTCGGTGATCGTCGACTACCCGTTCATCACCGGGCGCTCCACCCCGGACTCCTACCTGACCGGCCAGAAGCTGGTCGAGGTGCTGGAGGACGGGCTGCGCCAGTGGGGCTTCAAGGCCTGACCCCGCGGCCCACCCACCCCCGAACCGGAAACCCCCAGCTCACACGAGGAGGCACAGGCATGGCCAGCAGGCCCGCACGGGTGGCGATGCTCGAACAGTTCAAGGCCGACGGCGTCACCCACATGTTCGGCAACCCCGGCACGGTCGAGCAGGGGTTCCTGGACGAGCTCCGCAAGTTCCCCGAGATCGAGTACGTGCTGGCGCTCCAGGAGGCCGCCGTGGTCGGCCTGGCCGACGGCTACGCCCGGGCCACCCGCCGGCCGGCCCTGCTCCAGCTGCACTCCGGCGTCGGCCTCGGCAACGGCATCGGCATGCTGTACCAGGCCAAGCGCGGCCACGCCCCGCTGGTCGTCCTGGTCGGCGAGTCCGGGCTGGCGTACGACGCCATGGAGGCCCAGATGGCCGCCGACCTGGTCGCGATGGCCGAGCCGGTCACCAAGTGGGCGACCCGGGTGGTCGACCCCCGCTCCACCCTGCGGGTGCTGCGCCGCGCCTTCAAGGTCGCCGCCACCCCGCCGTACGGCCCGGTGATGGTGGTGCTGCCGGCCGACGTGATGGACGCCGAGACGGACGAGCCGGTCGTGCCCACCTCCTACCTGGAGACCGCGGCCGTCCCCGCCCCGGAGACCGTCGGGCGCGCCGCCGACCTGCTGGCCGGCGCCGAGCGGCCGCTGGTGATCGTCGGCGACGGCGTGCACTTCTCCGGCGCCCAGGCCGAACTGGCCCGCCTCGCCGAGGTGTGGGGCGCCGAGGTGTGGGGCGCGGACTGGGCCGAGGTCAACCTGCCCGCCGACCACCCCGCCTACCGCGGCCAGTTGGGCCACATGTTCGGCACGTCGAGCCGCCGGGTCACCGCGGCCGCCGACGCGGTGCTGATCGTCGGCACCTACGCGCTGCCGGAGGTCTTCCCGGCCCTGGAGGGGGTGTTCGCCCCCGGCGCGCCGGTGGTCCACGTCGACCTCGACAGCGGCGCCATCGCCAAGAACTTCCCGGTCGACCTCGGCATCCTCGCCGACCCCCGCCAGTCGCTCGGCCGGATCGCCGCCGCCATCGACGCCCGGCTGACCCCCGAGCAGCAGCGGCGGGCCGCCGACCGGCTGCGCGGCTGGGGCGCCGAGAAGGCCGCCGCCCGCGTCGAGGCCGAGGAGCGCGACGTCCGCGAGGCCGCCGGCGCGCTCACCGCCGCCGACTTCGGCCGCGAACTCGCCGCGCAGCTGCCCGCCGACGCGATCCTCTTCGACGAGGCGCTGACCTGCTCGCCCGGCCTCTTCCGCCACCTGCCGCCGAACACCCCCGGGGCGTGGTTCCAGACCCGCGGCGGTTCGCTGGGCGTCGGCATCCCCGGCGCGCTCGGCGCCAAGCTCGCCCACCCGGAGAAGACCGTGGTCGGCTTCACCGGCGACGGCGGCTCGATGTACACGATCCAGGCCCTGTGGACCGCCGCCCGCTACGACATCGGCGCCGTCTTCGTCATCTGCAACAACGGCCGCTACAAGCTGCTCGACGACAACATCGCCCAGTACTGGGGCACCCAGGGCATCGAGCCGCACGCCTTCCCCGAGCTGTTCGACCTGAGCCGCCCGGAGATCGACTTCGCCGCGCTCTCCCGTTCGCTCGGCGTCCCCGCCGTCCGGGTCGACAAGCCCGACCAGGTCGCCGCCGCGATCGCCGAGGCGCTGACGAGCGGCGGACCGTTCCTGATCGACCTGGTGGTGGGCCGGTGAGCACCACGACCGAACACGGCGGCCGACTGGCCGGCCGGAAGATCGCCGTGCTGATGGAGAGCGACTTCTACGAGCCCGAAATCCTCTACTACCAGCGGCGGTTCGCCGAGGAGGGCGGCAGCGTCCACTTCCTCACCCGGCTGTGGGGCAACGACCGGCTGGTCTTCCGCGGCCACGAGCACGGCATGCCGTTCGAGGTCAGCGAGTCCTTCGAGGACGTCGACGAGTTCGGGCTCCGCCAGTACGCGGCGGTGATCGTCCCGTCCGGGATCGTCGCCGACCGGCTGCGCTACACCGAGGCCGTCGACCGGCTGCCGCCCGCCGCGCTGTTCCTCCGCCGTGCCTTCGCCGACCCGGCGATCGTCAAGGGGATCATCTGCCACGGCATGTGGCTGGCCGCCCCGGTCCCCTCGGTGATCCGCGGCCGGCAGGCCGTCGTCCACAACAACCTGCTGGGCGACCTGCGGAACATGGGCGGCGTCTTCGTCGACCGCGACGTGGTGGTCGACGACGACCTGGTGACCGCCCGTACCGGCAACCACTGCCACCTCTTCGCCCGCACCATCATCGACCGGATCGGCCAGCGCTGATCCCCTCCCCCCTGCGCGTCCCGCCACCGAGAGGAGTCCCGCCATGTCCGCCCGTACCGCCGCGTTGTCCCCCCGTGCCGCCTCAGCAGTCCGCCATCGGCCGGAACCGGTCGGGCGGATCCCGGTGCTCGACGTCCGGCCGGCCGTCGACGGCGGCCGCCGGCCCGCCAAGGCGGTCGAGGGCGAGACCTTCGAGGTCTCCGCCACCGTGTTCCGCGAGGGCCGGGAGGCGGTCGCCGCCAACGTGGTGCTGCGCGGGCCGGCCGGTCGCCGCGGGCCGTGGACGCCGATGCGCGAGCAGGCCCCCGGCACCGACCGCTGGACCGCCGAGGTCACCCCCACCGTCCCCGGCCGCTGGACCTACACCGTGGAGGCCTGGAGCGACCCGGTGGCGACCTGGCGGCGCACGGCCGCGGTCAAGATCCCGGCCGGCGTCGACGTCGAGGTCACCCTGATCGAGGGCGCCGAGCTGCTGGAGCGGGCCGCCGAGAACGTCCCCCGGGGCCGCGGCCGCAGCGTCCTGCTCGGCACCGCCGCCGCGCTCCGCGACCCGGCCCGCCCCCCGCTGGAGCGGCTGCTGCTCGCCCGCCGCCCCCGGGTCACCGCCGTCCTGGAGCGCTACCCGCTGCGCGAACTGCTCAGCCGCTCGCAGGAGTTCGAGCTGACGGTCAGCCGGAAGCGGGCGCTGTTCGGCGCCTGGTACGAGTTCTTCCCGCGCTCGGAGGGCGCGGTGGTGGACCCGAGCGGCGTGCAGCCGCCGGTCTCCGGCACCTTCCGGACCGCCGCCGAACGCCTGCCCGCGGTCGCCGCGATGGGCTTCGACGTGGTCTACCTGCCGCCGATCCACCCGATCGGCCGCGCCTACCGCAAGGGACCGAACAACAGCCTGACGGCCGGCCCGCACGACGTCGGATCGCCCTGGGCGATCGGCTCCCCGGAGGGCGGCCACGACGCCGTCCACCCCGACCTCGGCACCATCGAGGACTTCGACCACTTCGTCGCCGAGGCCGGCGCGCTCGGCCTGGAGGTCGCCCTCGACTTCGCGCTGCAGTGCTCCCCGGACCACCCCTGGGTGCACAAGCACCCCGAGTGGTTCACCCACCGCCCGGACGGCACCATCGCCTTCGCCGAGAACCCGCCGAAGAAGTACCAGGACATCTACCCGGTCAACTTCGACCAGGACTTCGACGGCATCGTCCGCGAAACGGTGCGGATCCTGCGCTTCTGGATGGGCCACGGGGTGCGGATCTTCCGCGTCGACAACCCGCACACCAAGCCGGTCAACTTCTGGGAGAAGGTGCTCGCGGACATCGCCCGCACCGACCCCGACGTGCTGTTCCTGGCCGAGGCGTTCACCCGCCCGGCGATGATGAACACCCTCGGCAAGGTCGGCTTCCACCAGTCCTACACGTACTTCACCTGGCGCAACGACAAGGCCGAACTCACCGAGTACCTGACCGGGCTGACCGGCGAGGCCGCCGCCTGGATGCGCCCCAACTTCTTCCCCACCACCCCCGACATCCTCCCCGAGCAGCTCCAGACCGGCGGCCCCGCCGCGTTCGCCCTGCGCGCCGTCCTCGCCGCCACCCTCTCCCCCAGCTACGGCATCTACGCCGGCTACGAGCACTGCGAGAACCGGGCCGCCCACCCGGGCTCGGAGGAGTACCTGCACTCGGAGAAGTACGAACTGCGCCCCCGCGACTGGACCCGCACCGACACCCTCGCCCCGCTGCTCACCGCGATCAACCGGATCCGCCGCAGCCACCCCGCCCTCCAACAGCTGCGCGACCTGCGCTTCCACCCCACCGACAACGACCGGATCCTCGCGTTCTCCAAGACCGCCCGCACCACGGACGACCTGGAGGACCGCGTCGTCACCGTGGTCAACCTCGACCCCCACCACCCCCAGGAAGCCACCGTCACCCTCGACCTCCCCGAGGACACCAAGGTCCGGGACGAGCTGACCGGCGAGCTCTACCTCTGGGGCCGGCACAACTACGTCCGGCTCGACCCGGCCGTCGCCCCCGCCCACCTGCTCACCCTCCGTCAGGACATCTGAAATGCCCACCGTCGCCTGCGCGTCCTGCCTGGCCGCCGAACCCGGGCAGGCCCTTCGGGGTGACGAGCTGCTCCGCCCGCTGCTGCCCGCGCTGCGGCCCTGGCTCGTCACCCGCCGCTGGTTCACCCACGAGAGCGGCTGCCTGCAGGACCTCTCCCCCCTCACCGACACCGTGCTGGAACAGCCCGGCGGCGAAGCCGTCCTGGTCCACGCCCTGCTCACCGCCGTCCACACCTCCGGCGCCGCCCGCCGCTACCAGTTACTGCTGGGGCTGCGCCCCCGGCTGGCCCCGCGCCTGAACGCGGCGGTGGTCGGCCAGGCGGTCGGCGGCCGTTGGGACGGCTGGTGGATCTACGAGGCCACCGACGACCCCGAGCTGATGTCCCTGCTGCTGGAGCGCACCCAGACCGCCCGCCCCGATGCCCCCCGGCTCGCCCTGACCCGCCCCGGCTCCGTCCCCGGCGGCCTCGTCCCGCGCCCGCTGAAGGCCGAACAGACCAACAGCGCCGTGGTGTTCGGCAACCGGCTGATGCTCAAACTGTTCCGCCAGCCGCAGCCCGGCCCGCACCCCGAGGCCGAGGTGCTCACCGCCCTCACCGCCGCCGGCAGCATCAGCACCCCCCGCCTGCACGGCCGCCTCACCGTCGGCGACTACGTGCTCGGCGTGCTCCAGGAGTTCCTGCCCGCCGACGGCGACGGCTGGGACCTCGCCGTCCGGCACGCCACCGACAGCCTGCGCGGCCACGAGGGCGCCGCCGGCCTCGGCGGATTCAGCGCCGACGCCTACGCCATGGGCGAGTCCGTCGCCCGCACCCACCGCCTGCTCGCCGAGACCTTCCCCCGCCGCTACCTGACCGAGAAGCAGATCTGCGGCATCGTCGACCAGCTCGACGAGCGGCTGCGCGACGCCGCCGGACGGGTCCCCGAGCTCGTCCCGCACACCGAGCGGATCGCCGAGATCTACCGGGACTTCGCCCGCGCCGCCTGCCAGGGCCGCGGCCTCGACGGCCAGCGGATCCACGGCGACCTCCACCTCGGCCAGGTCCTGCGCACCCAGACCGGCTGGAAGGTCATCGACTTCGAGGGCGAACCCGGCGGCGCCGCCGACGACCAGGGCCGCCCGCAACCCGTGCTGCGCGACGTCGCCGGCATGCTGCGGTCCTTCGAGTACGCCGCCGAACACGCCCTCGCCGCCCTCCTCGCCGAGGACCGCGAACTCCTCGACCCCGCCGACCGGCTGCACCACACCCGCCGCGCCCGGGCCTGGTCGCTGCGCGGCCGCCGCGCCTTCATCGCCGGCTACGCCGCCGGCGGGCAGGTCGACCCGTACTGCCACCCGGCGGTGCTGCGCGCCTTCGAGACCGACAAGGCCGTCTACGAGGCCGTGTACGAGACCCGCTACCGCCCCGACAAGCGGTTCATCCCGCTCAACGCGATCCAGCGGCTGGCCGCCGGCCGCTGACCTTCCCCCCGCCTGAACCACCCGAGAGGACGCCCTCCCGTGACCGTGCAGCTGACGGCCCCGCTTCTGCTCCCCGAAGCCCCGCCGCCGCCCGACGATGCCGAACGGCTGCTCGCCGGCGCGCACCACGACCCGCACGCCGTCCTCGGCGCGCACCCGGTCGAGGACGGCGTGGCCGTCCGGGTGCTGCGGCCCTGCGCGGAGAGCGTGGTGCTGGAGACCCCGCTCGGCGACGTCGCCCTAGTACCCGGCCCGGGCGGCCTGTTCACCGCCCTGCTCCCGATCACCCAACTGCCCCAGTACCGGCTGCGGGTGTCGTATCCGGGGGGTGAGCCGGTGGTGCAGGAGGACGGCTACCGGATGGCTCCGACGCTGGGTCAACTGGATCTGCATCTGATCTCGGAGGGCCGGCACGAGCAGTTGTGGACGGTGCTCGGCTCGCACGTGCGCACGGTGGACGGGGTGGCGGGCACCTCGTTCGCGGTGTGGGCGCCGAACGCCGTCGGGGTGCGGCTGATCGGCTCGTTCAACCACTGGGACGGCACCGGTCATCCGATGCGCTCGCTGGGCTCGTCCGGCGTGTGGGAGCTGTTCGTGCCGGGCCTCGGCGAGGGCGAGCGGTACAAGTACCAGATCCTGACCCGCGGCGGCGCGATCGCGGAGAAGGCCGACCCGCTGGCCCGCGCCGCCCAGTGCCCGCCGGACACCGCCTCCGTCGTCCACACCTCGACCTACGCGTGGGGGGACGCCGGGTGGATGGCGGCGCGGGCGGGTGCGGTCCACCACCGGTCCCCGATGTCGGTGTACGAGCTGCACCTCGCCTCCTGGCGGCCGGACCTCACCAGCTACCGGGAGATCGCCGAGGTGCTGCCCGGCTACCTGACCGAACTCGGCTTCACGCACGTCGAGTTCATGCCGGTGATGGAGCACCCGTTCGGCGGCTCCTGGGGCTACCAGGTGTCCGGCTTCTACGCCCCGACGGCCCGGCTCGGCGCCCCCGACGACTTCAAGTACCTCGTCGACGCCCTGCACCGGGCGGGGGTGGGGGTGATCGTGGACTGGGTTCCCGCGCACTTCCCGAAGGACGACTTCGCGCTGGCCCGCTTCGACGGGCAGCCGCTGTACGAACCGGCCGACCCGCAGCGGGCGGAGCACCCGGACTGGGGGACGCTGGAGTTCGACTACGGCCGTCCCGAGGTGCGGAACTTCCTGGTCGCGAACGCGGTGTACTGGTGCGAGGAGTTCCACGTCGACGGCCTGCGGGTCGACGCCGTCGCCTCGATGCTCTACCTGGACTACTCCCGTCCGGACGGCCGGTGGACGCCGAACCGGGACGGCGGGCGGGAAAACTGGGACGCCGCCTCGTTCCTGCAGGAGATGAACGCGACGGTGTACCGGCGCTGCCCGGGTGTGCTGACGGTCGCCGAGGAGTCCACCGCCTGGGACGGCGTCACCCGGCCCACCGACGCCGGCGGTCTGGGCTTCGGCCTGAAGTGGAACATGGGCTGGATGCACGACTCGCTGGCCTATCTGGGCAGGGAGCCGGTGCACCGCAAGTACCACCACCACGAGATGACCTTCTCGATGGTGTACGCGTACTCGGAGAACTACATCCTGCCGATCTCCCACGACGAGGTGGTGCACGGCAAGCAGGCGCTGGTCTCCAAGATGCCCGGCGACTGGTGGCAGCAGCGCGCCAACCACCGCGCCTACCTGGGCTACATGTGGGCCCACCCCGGCAAGCAACTCCTGTTCATGGGGCAGGAGTTCGCGCAGGGAGCGGAGTGGGACCACGAGAGCGGCCCGCAGTGGTGGGTGCTCGACGAGGGCCGGCCCGCCGCCGCCGAGCACCGCGGCGTCCGCGACCTGATCGCCGACCTCAACCACACCTACCGCGCCACGCCCGCGCTGTGGGAGCAGGACACCGTCCCCGACGGCTTCCGCTGGCTCGACGCCGACGCCGCCGACGAGAACGTCATCGCGTTCGTGCGCCGCGCGGCGGACGGCAGCCCGCTGGTCGCCGTCTGCAACTTCTCGCCGGTCGTCCGCCGCGACCGGCGGATCGGGCTGCCGCTGCCGGGCCGCTGGCGGACCGTGCTGGACACCGACGACGCCCGTTACGGCGGCAGCGGCGCCGCCGCCGCGACCCGCCGCCCCGAGGCCGAACCCGTCCCGTGGCACGGCCAGGACCACAGCGCCCCGCTGACCCTTCCCCCGCTGGCCACCATCTGGCTGACACCCGAGGAGCATCATGGAGCCTGAACTCGCCCGCCGCCTGGTCAAGGCGTACGACATCCGCGGCCTGGTGCCGCAGGAGCTGGACGAGGCCGCCGCGTACCGGGTCGGCGCCGCCTTCACCGAACTGACCGGGGCCGCCGAGATCGCCGTCGCCCACGACATGCGCGACTCCTCGCCCACCCTGGCCGCGGCCTTCACCCGCGGCGTGCTGGACCAGGGCGTGGACGTCCTGGACGCCGGCCTCGGCTCCACCGACTACCTGTACTTCGTGGCCGGGCGGCTCGGCATCCCCGGTGCGATGTTCACCGCCAGCCACAACCCGGCCGCGTACAACGGGATCAAGCTGTGCCGGGCCGGGGCCGTGCCGATCGGCGAGGGCAGCGGCCTGGAACGGATCCGGGCCGCCCTGGTCGACCCGGCGCCGGTCGTCGCCGACCCCGTCCCGGGGACCCGGCGCGCCGAGAGCCTGCTCGACGAGTACGCCGCCCACCTGCGCTCGCTGGTCGACCTGTCCGGGCTGCGTCCGCTGAAGGTGGTGGTGGACGCGGGCAACGGCATGGCCGGGCTGACCGTGCCGCTGGTGCTGGACCACCCGCTGCTCGACATCGTCCCGATGTACTTCGAGCTCGACGGCAGCTTCCCGAACCACGAGGCCGACCCGATGAAGCCGGCCAACGTCGCGGACCTGAAGGCGCGGGTCCGGGCGGAGGGCGCCGACCTGGGCCTGGCCTTCGACGGGGACGCCGACCGCTGCTTCGCGGTCGACGAGCGCGGCGAGGCGGTGCCGGCCTCCTCGGTGATCGCGCTGGTCGCCGCCCGGCTGCTGGCCGGCGAGCCCGGGGGCCGGGTGGTGCACAACCTGATCACCTCGCGGTCCGCGATCGAGGTGATCGAGGAGAGCGGCGGCGTGCCGGTCCGCTCCCGGGTCGGGCACTCCTTCGTCAAGGCGCTGATGGCCGAGCACCTGGCGGTCTTCGGCGGCGAGCACTCCGGGCACTACTACTTCCGCGACTTCTGGTTCGCCGACACCGGCATGCTGGCCGCCCTGCACATCCTGGCCGAACTGTCCGCCGCGAACCGGCCGTTGTCCAAGCTGGTGGCCGACTTCACCCGGTACGCCACCGCGGCGGAGACCAACCTGGAGGTCGCCGACCCGGCCGCCGCCCTGGCCGAGGTGGAGCGCTCGCTCGGCGACGGCGCCGTCCTGGACCGGCTGGACGGCCTGACCGCCGCCTTCGCCGACGGCGCCTGGTTCAACCTGCGCGCCTCCAACACCGAGCCGGTGCTGCGGCTGAACGCCGAGGCGGCCGACGGCCGCCGCCTCGACGACCTCCGCGAGCGGGTGCTGCGGATCGTCGCCGGCTCCTGAACCGGCGGTCCGGCCCCGGAGACACCCCTCCGGGACCGGACCGCCCACGAACCGTCCGCGTCTACCGCCCGCGTCCACCGCCTGCTACCACCGGCCGCGCCGGTCGGGGCCCGCCGGGAGGCGGTCAGCGCCTGGTCCGCCCGGGCCGCGGCGTGGGCGCCTCGCTCGCGCTGGGCAGCGCCCGCAGACCGACGCTGGTCAGCGCCCGCTGGTAGGCGCTCATCGCCTCCTCCGCCCGGCCGAACCGCTGCCAGAGGTCGCCGACCTGCCGCCAGACCTCCGCCGAGCCGCGGTTGGCCGCGAGCTGGCCGAGCTGCCGCTCGACCGCGCGCAGCGTGGCTCCGCCGCTCTCCGGGTCTCCGCCGAGGAGCTGGGCCTCGGCGAGCAGCACCCGCGCCTTGGCGGCGTCGAACCGCGGCTCGGCCCGCAGCAGCCCGAGCGCCCGGTTGGCGTGCGCCGCCGCGTCGTCGAACTGCCGTAGCTGGATGGCCAGTTGGGCCAGGCTGGTCTCGCTCCAGGCCTGCTCGGCGGCGGTGCCGGCCTCCAGCAGCCCGAGCTGGGACTCGTCCAGCAGGGTGCGGGCCCGCTCCAGGTCGGGCGAGTCCGACTCCAGGATGAGCCGCCCGTACACGCCCTTGAGCAGGGCCAGGTGCCGGACGTTGTCGGTCTCGGCCATCATCATCAGCGCCCGCTCGGTGAGGCCGAGCGCCTCGTCCACCCGGCCGCGCGACTTGGCGACCAGCGCGGCGTTCCAGTAGACCGAGCCGCGGGCGACCCGCGAGCCGGTCTGCTCGGCGACCAGCAGCAGCCGGGCCGCGACCAGGTTGGCCTGGCCCAGGTCGCCGCGCTCGCGGTAGCAGTCGATCAGGGTGGCGCCGAGCTGGATGTGGTCGTCGGTGACGTCCAGGCCGAGCGAGTCGAGCTTGCGCATCGCCCGCTCGCCCACCTCGACGCTCATGATGTGGTCGCCGGACTCCCGGTAGCAGCGACACAGCGCCACCGCGAGCTGCGCCCACTGCGCCGAACCGGCCACCGTGGCCGGGTCCTCGAAGAGCGTGGTGAGCAGCTGGATCGCGGCCTCCAGCCGGCCCAGCTTCTCGAACGCCAGCGCCTGGCCGAGCCGGGCCCGGTGCACCATCGCGTCGCTGAGCAGCGGCGACGAGGCCAGCGCCTCGCTGAAGGACTGCAACGCCTCCCCGTTGGAGCCGTTGCGCAGCGCCATGTCGCCGAAGGCCACCTTGAGTTCGAGCTCCTTGACGGTGGCGTCGTCGTGCCCGGTGCGCAAGTACTCCACCGAGCAGCCCACCCGCTCGGCGAGGCTCTTCAGCACGGCCTCGGACGGAGCTCGCTTGCCGGTCTCGATCAGGGACACATAGCTGACCGAGATGTCCTCCGAGGCGAGGTCCTGCTGGTTGAGCCCGCGCCTGAGCCGCAGCTCGCGCAGGCGCTGACCGATTCCACCCGTCCCGCTCTGCGTCTGGTCCACGCTGTCCACCTCCGAGGTGCCATTTGACTACCCTTTTTACAGGATCGTCCCCAGGCCGCCAAGAAGTCTCCAGCGGCTTCGTTCTCGACTTTTTTCAGGCCGACCTGCCGTTGTACGGGGCATCGGGCTTTCCTTGCGGCCGATGCATTGACAGAGCCTGTCAATCCGGATTGACTCTGCATGTCAACTCGATGAGGCCCACGGAGGGCCCACCCAGGAAGGCACAGCCATGTCCAAGACTCTGATCGCCCGCCTCGCCGCCGTGCTCGCCGTGACCGCTCTCGCCCTGGCCTTCGGCCCGCTCGGCGCCGGTCAGGCCACCACGGTCAAGGCGGCTCCCGTGACCGTCGTCGTCTCCGACGACCCCGGCGCCGGCGGCTGCTGCTGACCTGCGGCGCCCGGACTCCCGGAAGCAGCCCACCAGCCCGGACCAGAAGGGATCCGCCATGCGCGTCTCGATCCTGACCAGGGAGTACCCGCCCGAGGTGTACGGCGGCGCCGGCGTCCACGCCACCGAACTCACCCGGGCGCTGCGCCGCCTCGCCGAGGTGAACGTCCACTGCTTCGGCGAACCCCGCGACGAGAAGGGCACCCGCGCCCACGCCGTCCCCGAGGCGCTGCGCGGCGCCAACCCCGCCCTCGGTTTCCTGGGCGCCGGCCTCGAAGCCGCGGCCGAGTGCGCCGACTCCGACCTGGTCCACAGCCACACCTGGTACGCCAACGGCGCCGGCCAGGTGGCCGGGGTGCTGCACGGCATCCCGCACGTGATGACCGCGCACAGCCTGGAACCGCTGCGGCCGTGGAAGGCCGAGCAGCTCGGCGGCGGCTACGCGCTCTCCTCCTGGCTGGAACGCACCGCCGCCCTGTCCGCGGACGCCGTCATCGCGGTCTCCCGGGCCATGCGTGAGGACGTGCTCGCGGTCTACCCCGAGATCACGCCCGAACGCGTCCACGTGATCCACAACGGGATCGACACCGACGCCTACCGGCCCGACCGCTCACCCGCGGTGCTGGAGCGGTTCGGCCTCGACCCGGACCGGCCGATCGTGCTCTTCGTCGGCCGGGTCACCCGCCAGAAGGGCCTGCCGCACCTGCTCCGGGCGGCCTTCGACCTCCGCCCGGAAGCCCAGCTGGTGCTCTGCTGCGGGCAGCCGGACACCCCCGAGATCGCCGCCGAGGTGGACACCCTGGTGGCCGATCTGATCCGGCGGCGCAGCGGCGTGGTCCGGATCGACGGGATGCTCGACCCACTGAGCGTGCGCCAACTGCTCAGCCACGCGGCGGTGTTCGTCTGCCCCTCGCTGTACGAGCCGATGGGCATCGTCAACCTGGAGGCGATGGCCTGCGAGACCGCCGTGGTGGCCACCGCGGTCGGCGGCATCCCCGAGGTGGTCGAGGACGGCCGCACCGGACTGCTGGTGCCGTACGAGCAGCGGGACGACGCCACCGGGGAGCCGGCCGACCCGGCCGCCCTGGCCCGCGGTCTCGCAGCAGCCGTCGACGCGCTGCTGGAGTCCCCGGGGACGGCCGAGAAGTTCGGTCTGGCCGGGCGGGAGCGGGCGGTCCGGGAGTTCTCCTGGGACCGGGTCGCCGAGCGCACCCTCGACGTCTACCGTGCGGTGCTGGCCGCCCGCTGACCGGTGCCGGAGCCGGTGCTCAGCCCGTCGGGGCGAGCACCGGCTCCGCCGCCGTGGCCCGCGGCCGCTCGCGCAGCAGCAGGAGCGCGGGCCCGGCCAGCACGGTGGCGGCGACCGCGACCACCAGCAGCGCCGCGTACAGCCGGGGGCTGATCAGGCCGGCCTGCTGGCCGGCGGTGAGCAGGACGAGTTCGGTCAGGCCCTTGGTGTTCATCAGGACGCCGAGGCGCAGGCTGTCCCGCCAGGGCAGCCCGCCGCGTCGCCCGACCGCGGCGCAGGGCAGGATCTTGGCCGCGGTCGAGACCGCGAGCACCGCCCCGACCAGGGCGAGGAAGCCGGGGTCGGTCAGTTCGGCGCCGAGGTCGACCTGCTGGCCGGCGCCGAGGAAGAAGCAGGGCAGCAGCACGGTGGACAGGGTGCCGAGGCCGGTGGCGGCGGTGGCCGGCAGCTCGCCGTGCGGGCCGCGGGCGGAAGGCCAGAGCAGGCCGAGCACCAGGCCGCCGAACAGCGTGTGCAGGCCGAGCGCGGAGGAGAGCGCGGCGGCCAGGCAGACCGCGCCGAGCAGCAGGGCGGCGCCGGGACGGGCGCCGGTCGCGACGCGGGCCGCGGTCCGGGACGCGTCGCGGCCGGCGCGGGCGCGGCGGCGGGCGAGCAGTCCGGCGCCCACGACGCCGGCCAGGGCGAGGGCCAGGTGGCCGGCCGGCAGGGTGCCGGCCAGCCAGAGGGAGAGGGCCAGCAGCGTCCAGCAGGCGCCGTCGCCGACGGCCGCGGCGGCCAGGCTGAGCCGGCCCTCGGGTGTCCCGTCCAGGCCGCGGTCGTGCAGGATCCGGGCCAGCACGGGCACGGCGGTGACGCCGAGCGCGGCGGCCAGGAAGACCGCGAAGGAGCCGGGCGAGCCGTGCGGCCCGACCCCGCCCGAACGGACCAGCCAGGGTGCGAGCGCGAGGCCGACCGCAGCCGGCACCGCCACCGACACCGCGGCCAGCGGCAGCGGCGAGCGGTGCCCGGCGCTCCGGCGGGTCCCGGCCTCCGCCGCGAGTTGCGCGCCGATCTCGAAGGCGTAGAGGGAGACGGCGAGTTGGGCGAGGCCGCCGAGGACGGTCAGCGGTGCGCCGGTGAACAGCTGTCGGTGCAGGTCGGGCAGGACGCGTCCGAGCAGGGTCGGTCCGAGCGCGATCCCGATCGCGATCTCGCCGATCACCGCCGGTTGGCCGAACCGCTGGGCGAGCCGGGCGGCGCCGAGGCTGAGGGCCAGGACGGCGGCGAGGGCGAGGAGGAGCCGGGTGGTGGGATCCAAGGACATCTGCAGCCCCCGATATTTACTTAAGGATTGACAGCCTGAAATCTAGGTCGTCACATCAAATGCTGTCGATGGACCGTCACAACCCGAACCGTACTGTGGAAAGTCGGCGCCGGGGTCGTCGGAGAACCGCGACCTGGATGATCTCCCGGGCCAGGTCAGGCGATCGTCGCGAGCCGGGGCGTACGCCGGTCGCACTCGCGGCGGACCCAGTGCGTCAGGGTGTCGTGGTTTCCGAGCCAGCGCAGGGCGAGCGGGCAGCGGGCGACCGGCTGCCAGTGGGCGGCGAGTTCGGCGAAGAAGGCGTCGTCGGCGCAGAGGCCGCCGGGGCGGTCGCCGAGGTGGATCAGGTGGTCGCCGCGGTAGGCGCGCAGGGCCTCCAGGGCCATCGGGTCGCGGTGCGGGGGCCAGATCAGGGCCAGCGCGCGGTCCGGGTGGGCGGCGGCGTCCTCGGCGGCCCGGCCGGGGCGGACGTCGGTCCAGCGGAACCGGTCGGTCCAGCCGTTGAGCTCGGTACGGGCCTCGGCGTCGGTGGCCAGCACGTCCACGCCGTGCTCCCGCAGCCGGGCGGCCCAGTAGCCGCTGCCGGCGCCGACCTCCAGCAGGCCCCGGCCGGCCAGCCGCTCGGCGATCCAGTCGAGGGCGGTCCGGGTGACGGGCGCCCAGCTGTAGATCCGGGACAGCTCCTGCCGGCGCGGCAGCGGCGGCCCGGCGTCCGCCGGGAGGTGGTCGAACACCTCGACGACGGTGCCGTGCGCGCTCTCCCGGCGCAGTGCCGGGTACCAGAGCAGCGGCACCATCTGCGGGTTGTGGACGGCGAATTCGACGTCCGATGCGGGCAGCAGCTCGGCGAGTTGGCGGAACGGCCGGCCCCAGCCGGGGTGGTGGAGCTCCCCGCGCTCGGCCCAGAGCCGGATCAGCCGCTCGGCGGTCTGCGCGACCAGCTGCGCCGCCGGGTCGTCGACTGCTGCCCGCACGGCGGGGTCAGAGCCCCATGTGGTCGGTGACGGCGAGCGCCATGTGGTCCGGCGTGACCAGCGCCATGTGGTCCGGCACCACGACGTCGCCGGCGGACTGCTGCACGTAGCCGTGCGCCTCGACGGCCACGCCGGCCGGGGCGACCGTCCACTCCACGGCGGAGCCGCCGACGACGGCCGCGGCGGCCAGCGCGGTGGTGGCGGCGGCGATCAGGGCGGATTGACGAGTGGTCAGTTCCATTGCGGTACCCCCAGATTGAGCATCGATGATGATCGCCATGCTAGGCGGCGGCCCGTCCGTGATCAATCCATTTCTTGAACGAACCGTTCAACACATCCCATTGACGCCCGCTGGTTCATCACCGCATGCTGTCCCCATGACCGACACCTCCCCGCAGTCCGCCGACCCGTTCGCCCTGCCGGATCCGGAGGCCGCCCGGACGCAGCGTGTCTACGCCTCGCTGTTCCGGATCGCCGAGCGCCACGCCGCCACCGACGGGCAGCGCCGCCGCCAGACCAACCCGGCCATGGTCGCCCCGCACGAGGCCGTCCGCCTGGTCGCCTTCCTGCTCAGCGGCGCCGCCCTCGCCGAGGACGGCGAACCCGAGGTCGACCGCGCCGACCTGACGGCCGCCCTCACCCTGCTCCCCCTGGTCCGCGCCGAACTCGACGAACTGGAGGCCGGCCTGCTCACCATGGCCCGCGGCCGCGGCATGACCTGGCAGGACATCGCCTTCGGCCTCGGCCTCGGCACCCCCCAGGCCGCCCGCCAGCGCCACGAACGCCTCAACGACCGCACCGCCACCACCGACCGGCCCTGACGGCGGCGGTCCCGGAAAAGCCCGAAGGCCCCCACCCGGCGGGGGTGGGGGCCTTGGTCAACCGATTGCTGTACTCCGCCCGGCGGCAAGGCCGGCTGAGCACCACGGAGGACGTGGTCCGGCGACGTTGCCGGGCGGAGGGCCTCCGACTCATCGACCCGAAAAGACGGGTCGGCCGCTTACTTGCTGGAGGCGAGTTCCTTCTTGGGCTCGGCCGCGGCGGCGGGCTTCGGCGGAGCGGTCGCCTCCTGGAAGGCGTCGAACGGCTTCTCCATCTCGGAGAGACCGACGGTCTCGCGCTTGAGGAACATCGCCAGCGTCCAGTCGGTGAAGACCCGGACCTTGCGGTTCATGGTGGGGACCATCGCGCCGTGGTACAGGCGGTGGAAGTACCAGGCGAGGCGGCCCTTGAGCTTGACCTTGCCGAACAGGATCGCCACACCCTTGTGCAGGCCGAGGCCGGCCACCGCACCGAGGTTCTTGTGCTTGTACTCGGCCTGCGGGAAGCCGCGCATGCCGGCCACCACGTTGTCACCGAGGACGGCGGCCTGACGGACCGCGTGCTGCGCGTTCGGCGGGCACCAGGCGCCCTCACCGGCGGCCAGGTCGGGGACCTGGGCGTTGTCGCCGGCCGCCCACACGTAGTCGAAGCCCTGGACCTGCAGGGTCGGCCTGGTGTCGACGTGGCCGCGCGGGCCGAGCGGCAGACCGAAGCGGTTGACGATCGGGTTCGGCTTCACGCCGGCGGTCCACACGATGGTGGAGGCGTCGAACTCCATGCCGTTCTTCAGCACCACGTGCTGGTCGACGCAGGAGTCCATCGAGGTCTCGATGTAGACCTCGATGTTGCGCTCCTCCAGGCGGCCCTTGGTCCACAGACCCAGGTCGGGGCCCATCTCGGGGAGGATGCGGTTGGCCGCCTCCACCACGACGAAGCGCATGTCGTCGCGGCTGACGGTCTTGTAGATCTTGGCGGCGTCGCGCGCCATGTCCTCGACCTCGGCCACCGTCTCGATGCCGGCGAAGCCGCCGCCGATGACGACGAAGGTCAGCGCCTTGCGGCGGACGTCCTCGTCGGTGGTCGACTCGGCCTTGTCCAGCTGCGCCATGACGTGGTTGCGGAGGCTGATCGCCTCTTCCACCGTCTTCATGCCGATGCCGTGCTCCGCCAGGCCCGGGATCGGGAAGGTGCGGGAGACCGAGCCGGTCGCCACGACCAGGTACTCGAAGGGCAGTTCGTAGGCGTCGCCGGCCGCAGGCTGGATGGTGGCGACCTTACGGGCGTGGTCCACCTCGGTCACGTGACCGGTGAGCACCTCCGCCTTCTTCAGGGCGCTGCGCAGGGGCGCGACGAGGTTGCGGGGGGCGACGTTGCCGCCGGCCGCCTCCGGGAGGAAGGGCAGGTACGTCATGTACGACCGCGGGTCGACGACCGTGACGGTCGCTTCGCCGTAGCGCATCTTCTTGAGGATGCGCATCGCGGCATACAGGCCGACGTAACCACCGCCGACAATGAGGATGCGAGGACGCTCCGTGGTGCTCATATCCGAAAGTATCCACCCCCGCCTGACGGACCATTCGTGAGGCCCATCACAAGCTCCTGGACACCGGCTGCTACACTGCGCGCCCACACTTCCGGCCCCGGACCTTCTCCCGACCCCCGCCGACCGCCTTCGGTGACCGCCGAGGCACTCGGTGCCGCGCTGAGCAGCAACGATCCTTGCGGCGCACGGGTTCCCGAGTGCCCTTTCGATTTCTTCGGCGTGAACCGCAGGTTGCCTGCGATCCCATGAACCACCCACCCCGAGCGCCTTCGGTCCCACATATCGGACGGACCGGACACCCCGCTGGGCCGAAAGGCCCGATCGTCATGTGAAGAAATTCACGAAGCTTCTTGCCGGGACCCGCCGGGAGGCCCGCGCCGGGCCTCCCGGGGCGCCCGGGTCAGGCGATCGACCAGGCGATGCCGTCGAGGATGTCGTGCTCGGAGACCAGCAGCTCGGCGGCCCCGGTGCACTCCATGATCTCCAGCAGGACGAGTGCGCCGGCCGCGATCACGTCGACCCGGCCGGGGTGCATCACGGGGACGGTGGCCCGCTCGGCGTGCGAGGAGTGCAGCAGCCACTGGGCGGTCTCGCGGACCTGCTCGACGGTCAGCACCGCGTGGTGGATCTGCTCGGAGTCGTAGCCGGGCAGCTCCAGCGCGATCCCGGCGACCGTGGTGACGGTGCCGGCCAGGCCGACCAGGGTGGCGCCCTCGGTCAGCGGGACGCTCTTCCCGACGGTGTCCAGCGCGGCCCGGATGTCGGCCCGCGCGGCGGCGATCTGCTCCTCGGTGGGCTGCCCGCCGGCGAAGTGGCGCTCCGTCATCCGCACGCAGCCGATGTCCATCGAGTACGCGGCCCGGACGTCCTGCTCGCCGAGCACGAACTCGGTGGAGCCGCCGCCCAGGTCGAACACCAGGTACGGCGGGCGGTGCGGGCCGCCGAGCAGCTCGCGGGTGGCGCCGGTGAAGGACAGCCGGGCCTCCTCGTCGCCGCTGACCACGCTCGGGGTGATGCCGAGGATCTCCTTGACGCCCGCGGTGAACTCGGCGGCGTTCTCGGCGTCCCGGGAGGCCGAGGTGGCGACCATCCGGATCCGCTCCGGGCCGACGCCGTACGCGGCGATGACCTCCGCGTACTCGCGGCAGGCCGCGAAGGTGCGGTCCAGCGCCTCGGGGTGCAGCCGGCCGGTCCGGTCGACGCCCTGGCCGAGCCGGACGATCAGCATCCGGCGGTCCAGGTCGACGATCTCGCCGGTCTCCGGGTCCAGGTCGGCGATCAGCAGGCGGATCGAGTTGGTGCCGCAGTCGATCGCGGCGACCCGGGTGGTGGTCACGACTCGTCACCCTCCTCGGCCAGGCGGGCGGCGCGCTCGGCCCGCTCGGCGGTCAGCGCCTCCTTGGCGGCGATCGTCGCGGCGTGGTCCTCGGCCTTGGCGCGGTTGCGGACGACCCGCTCACCGGCGGCCTCGACCTCGGCCGGGCTGACGCACGGGCCCTTGGCCCACCAGTCCTCCAGCATGCCGATCGCCTCGTCGCCGAGCGGGTTGACGCCCTCGCCGGCCGCCAGCGAGTGGCCGACCAGCACGTGCAGGCACTTGACCCGGTCGGGCATGCCGCCGGCGCTGGGGAAGCCCTCCAGCACCTCGATGGCGTCCCGGCGGGCGATGTAGTCCTCGTGCGCGGCCCGGTACGCGGCGGCGAGCTCCGGGTCCTCGGCGAGCCGGGCGGTCTGCTCCTTCATCACGCCGTCCGCCTCCAGGGTGCCGATCAGCGAGGCGGCCTTGGGGCAGGTCAGGTAGTAGAGCGTCGGGAACGGCGTGCCGTCGGGCAGCCGGGGCGCGGTCTCCACCACGTCCGGGTTGCCGCACGGGCAGCGGTGGGCGACGGCGCGCAGCCCGCGCGGCACCCGGCCGAGCTGGGCGGCGATGGCGGCGACGTCGTTGTCGGAGACGAGAGGGTTCTGGTTGCTCATCAGCAGTCTGTTCGTCAGGTGGGGGGGCGGGTGGG
Organism: Kitasatospora sp. NPDC059795; assembly: GCF_042732175.1. Taxonomy (NCBI): domain Bacteria; kingdom Bacillati; phylum Actinomycetota; class Actinomycetes; order Kitasatosporales; family Streptomycetaceae; genus Kitasatospora; species Kitasatospora sp. NPDC059795. Next base: position 221,169 of record NZ_JBHWID010000002.1, on the reverse strand, counting down.
GTGGCGGAGCTCAGGGAGCGGCGGGCGGGGCGGCGAGCGCGGTGTCGGCGGCGTCCACCGAGTCCCAGAACGCGCTGTACCAGGGACGGGCGGCCTTCGGCTTGCCGGCGGCGTCCGTGGAGGACTGCTTGTCGCCCGGCGCGGGCGGCGGGGCGACCGAGACGAACGGGGTCTCGCCCGGCAGCGCGTAGTGCAGCCGTTCCCGGGCCTGGGCCTTCAGGTACTCCGGGTCCTGCCAGCGGGCCTTCGCCCGGCGCAGCTCGTCGACCTGCTGGCGGGCGTGTTCGGCCTTGGCCCGCTGATCGGCGATCTCCGCGCGCTGCGCGATGTACTGCCGGGTCGGGTAGGCGAGTATCGCCACCAGCGAGCACAGGACGAGCACCAGCACGGTGGCCCGGCTGGTGAAGCGCGGGCGCGCCGCCAGTCCGGGAATCCTCCACTTGGCCATCTGGTCGCCCCTCCTGCGCATGCCGGTGCCCCGGCCCCACCCTACGCGGTGGAGGCCGGGGCACCGGTCACAACAGGCTCGGCGCTGTTCAGCCCTTGCTGTGCTTACTTGTCCGCAGAACGGCTGTGCTTACTTGTCCGCAGAGCGGAACCGGGGGAACGCCCCGCGGCCGGCGTACTCCGCGGCGTCGTCGAGGATCTCCTCGATGCGCAGCAGCTGGTTGTACTTGGCGACGCGCTCGGAGCGGGCCGGGGCGCCGGTCTTGATCTGGCCGCAGTTGGTGGCGACGGCGAGGTCGGCGATGGTGACGTCCTCGGTCTCGCCGGAGCGGTGCGACATCATGCAGCGGTAGCCGTTGCGCTGGGCCAGCTCGACGGCGTCCAGGGTCTCGGTGAGCGAGCCGATCTGGTTGACCTTCACCAGCAGCGCGTTGGCGGTGCCGGTCTCGATGCCCTTGCGCAGGCGCTCCGGGTTGGTGACGAACAGGTCGTCGCCGACCAGCTGGACCTTGTCGCCCAGCTTGTCGGTGATGGCCTTCCAGCCGTCCCAGTCGGACTCGTCCAGCGGGTCCTCGATGGAGACCAGCGGGTAGTCGGCGACCAGCTCGGCGTAGTACGCGATCAGGTCGGCGGCCGACAGGGCCTTGCCCTCGAACTGGTAGGCGCCGTCCTTGTAGAACTCGGACGCGGCGACGTCCAGGGCGAGCGCGACGTCCTTGCCCGGGGTGTAGCCGGCCTTCTTGATGGCCTCGGTGATGAGGTCGAGGGCCTCGCGGTTGGAGTCCAGGTTCGGGGCGAAGCCGCCCTCGTCGCCCAGGCCGGTGGACAGCCCGCGCTCCTTCAGCACGCCCTTGAGGGTGTGGTAGACCTCGACGCCCCAGCGGACGGCCTCGGAGAAGGACTCCGCGCCGATCGGGGCGATCATGAACTCCTGGATGTCGACGTTGGAGTCCGCGTGCGAGCCGCCGTTGAGGATGTTCATCATCGGGACGGGCAGCACGTGGGCGTTCGGGCCGCCCAGGTAGCGGAACAGCGGCAGGTCGCTGGCCTCGGAGGCGGCGTGCGCGACGGCCAGCGAGACGCCGAGGATGGCGTTGGCGCCGAGCGAGGACTTGTCCGGGGTGGCGTCCAGGTCGAGCATGGCCTGGTCGATCAGCCGCTGCTCGGTGGCGTCGTAGCCGACCAGCTCCGGGCCGATCTGCTCGATGACGGCGAGGACGGCCTTCTCGACGCCCTTGCCGAAGTAGCGGTTCTTGTCGCCGTCGCGGAGCTCCAGCGCCTCGAAGGCGCCGGTGGAGGCGCCCGACGGGACAGCCGCACGACCGGTGCTGCCGTCGTCGAGACCGACCTCGACCTCGACCGTGGGGTTGCCGCGGGAGTCGAGGATCTCACGGGCTACGACGACATCAATGGACGGCACGAGGCATCTCCTAGCGGAAGCGGATGTGTGGTCGTTACGCCCAGAGCCTAGCCGCAGACCTGCCCACGGCCACGCCCGGCCGGGCCCCGTCTCACCGTGTGGCCCGGCTACTCACTGGTAGTTCACCTGTTTGCCCGCCGACGGACCGCCCCGGGCGGCGCGAACTGCTCGGCGCGCGCCCGGAGCGGACGGATCGTCAGACGGATCGGGGGCCCGGACCGGCGGTCAGAGCGAGAGCACCTGGCCGGGGACGATCAGGTCGGGGTTGGCGCCGACCACGTCCCGGTTCGTCTTGAACAGCTGCTCCCAGCCGCCGGAGACGTTCCGCGCGCCGGCGATCCCGGACAGCGTGTCGCCCTGCTGCACGGTGTACGTCCCGGCGGCCTGCGCGGAGGTGGCCGGCTTCGGGGACTTGTAGCCCTGCTGCGGCGTCTGCGTCTTCGGGGCCTGCTGCTGCGCCTTCGACTGCGACGTGGTCGGCTTGGCCGACTTCTGCTGGGGCGCGTCCTGCCGCTGCTGCGAGCGGGAGGCGGTGTCCTGGGAGCTGCTGCCGCCGCCCTTGGTCAGGCCGGCCTTGGCCGAGCAGACCGGCCAGGCGCCGGGGCCCTGGGAGGCGAGCACCCGCTCGGCGACCGCGATCTGCTGGGAGCGGCTGGCCTGGTCGGCGCGGGACGCGTACTGCCCGCCGCCGTAGGCGCGCCAGGTGGAGGAGGAGAACTGGAGGCCGCCGTAGTACCCGTTGCCGGTGTTGATCGACCAGTTGCCGCCGCTCTCGCACTGGGCGACGCGGTCCCAGGTGTCGACGGGCGCGGCCGCCGCTCCGGTGGCGGACAGCAGGGGCAGGGCCAGGCCGACGGAGGCGACGCCGGCGGCGGCGACGACCTTCTCGGTCTTGGTGCTACGTCGGTGGCGGCCGGTACCGGTGAACAGCATGGGACTTCCTCTCCGCACGCCTGCGAGGTGAGCTGTCGGGTTCGGACCGGGAGGCTGGCCCGGCCGCCGGGGAGGGGGGACGCGACTGCGTCCGCTCCCGGGCGGCTTCACCCCAAGCCGTCGAGACTGCTACGGCGTTCACACCTGGGTCCCCCGCTCCTGTCCGAGTTCCTGGTCGGTGTCCCGAGGTCGCGGCGGACAGGACTCGGCGTGCCGCGTTCGGGGCCCACGGCTGCGGGCAGATCGGAGAGTAAGCAGAGCTGATGAACAATCACAAGCTCATATCACCGACATCACGCCGAAATTACGGACCTTCACTTTCTGCACACAAATCGTCCATGTATGTCCGGATTGCCCCTGACGGGGGCGCACCACGCGCCCCCGCTAGGCCAGTTGGGGGTTCCGGGCGGACGCTGGGCGGCTGCGGTCGAAACCGGGTCAGCGGGGCGTGAAGGAGACCGGGAGTTCGCGCAGCCCGCGCATGATCAGCCCGCCGCGCCAACGGAGTTCGGCGGGATCGGCCGCCAACTGGAGGTCCGGCAGCCGTGTCAGCAGTGTGCCGATCGCGCGCTGCCCCTCCAGCCGGGCCAGCGGCGCGCCGATGCAGTAGTGGATGCCGTGTCCGAAACCGAGGTGCGGATTGTCCGCGCGGGCCAGATCCAGGGTGTTCTCCGCGGCGAAACGCGCCGGGTCGCGGTCGGCGGCGGCGAGCACCACCAGCACCGGATCGCCCACCGGGATGTCCACCCCGCCGATGCTCAGAGGGCGGGTGGCGAACCGCCAGGTCGCCAGCTCCACCGGCCCGTCGTAGCGCAGCAGTTCCTCGATGCCGGTCTCCAGCAGGCCGGACTCGCCGCGCCCCAACGACTCCTGGAGCAGGGCGCGTTGGCCCGGGTTGCGGAACAGCGCGTAAAGCCCGTTCCCGACCAGGTTGATGGTGGTCTCGAAGCCGGCGAACAGCAGGATGAAGGCCATCGCCGCGGCCTCGTTCTCGGTCAGGTGCTCGCCGTGGTCACCGGCCCGGATCAGGCCGGAGATCAGGTCGTCGCCGAGGTCCGCGCGCTTGCGGTGGATGAGGTCGGCCAGGTAGCCGCGGATCTGCTTGACCGCGCGGCCCACACCCCCGCGCTTGCCTCCGGTGTGCCGAATCATCATGCCGGCCCAGTCCCGCAGCTCGTCCTGGTCCTCGGCGGGGACGCCCAGCAGGTCGCAGATCGCGTAGATCGGCAGCGGGAAGGCGAACTCGTGGATCAGGTCGGCCTCGCCGCGCTCCGCGAAGGAGTCGATCAGGCGGTCGGTGAGCTGCTGCACCCGCGGTTCGAACTCGGCGACCCGGCGCGGCGTGAACGCCTTCGACACCAGGCGGCGCAGCCGGGTGTGGTCCGGCGGGTCGATGTTCAGCAGGTGGGTCATCAGGTCGGCCTGCCGCTCGCCGGGGATGCCCACCCGGCCGGTGCGGTGCGCCTGTTCGCTGTGGTGCGCCGGGTTCTTGGAGAGCCGGGGGTCGGCCAGCGCCTGCCGGGCGTCCGCGTACCGGGTGACCAGCCAGGCCTCCACCCCGCTGGGCAGCGTGGTGCGGTGCACCGGGGAGTGTTCCCGCAGCCAGGCGTACGCGGGGTACGGGTCGGCCGCGAACTCCCAGGTGAAGAGTTGCGGATGGGTGGCGTGGGGCTGATCTGGCATGTCTTGACCGTATCTGGAACCGGCGTCGCGTGAGTCTGGTCACCTGACGGGTAATTCCTGTTGCGGAGCGTCGGGGCGAGCCTACGATCCTCCGATGAACCACAGTGGGCGGCGTGCGGACCGCCCCGGTTTCGCTCTGAAAGGGGAGCAGGCCATGCGAGTAGCCGGTGCAGTGGTGGTCATCGCGGTGCTCGACGGGGGCGAGGGGGCCGACCTGGCCCGCCGGTTCTCCGCCGCCGGCGCCGCCGGTCTGCTCATCGCCGATCTCCGCCCGGGCGTCGCGGAGGACCTGGCCGCCGAACTCGACCGTCCCGGCTGCCCGGTGGTCGGGGTGTCCGGCGACGTGCACCACCCGGCGGACATCGCGGCGCTGGTCGACACCGCCGTCAAGCACCTCGGCCCGATCGACCTGTTCGCGGTGGCCGGCCCGGACGGCGAGCGGATCGTCCAACTCTCCGAGCTGCCCGGGCACTTGGACCCGCTGGCGGAGCTGCTGGCGCTGGTCGGCGAGGCGATCGGCGAGGTCGTGCCGGCCCAGCGGCGCCCGGTGTCGGACGTCCCGCTGGCCGGCTGACGACGCCCGTCAGTCCGTCTCGGGCAGGCCCTCGGCGGCCCGCACCGCGCGGCGGTAGCGGCGGGCCGCCGCCCGCAGTGCCGCGTCCACGTCGACGCCCTGGTCGTAGCCGCGCTGTGCGACCGCCAGCAGCAGGTCCCCGGCGGACTCGGGGGTGAGCTCGGCGGGGAGCTCGTACGGCGCGTCCGGCACTCCGGTGAACCGGGCGCGGCGCACCCGGGAGACCAGCTTGGCCGCGTAGGCCAGCGCGGGCAGGCCCGCGGGGACGCCGTCCAGGACCGATTCGCGCTGCTTCTCGGCGGCCTTCAGCTGCTCCCAGTTGGCCTCGGTCTCGGCGGAGTCGCGGACGCTGACGTCGCCGAAGACGTGCGGGTGGCGGTACATCAGCTTCTCGACGATGTCGCCCGCCACGTCGTCGATCGAGAACGGGTCCTCGGCGTGCTCCTCGGCGATCCGGGAGTGGAAGAGGACCTGGAGCAGCACGTCGCCGAGCTCCTCGCGGAGGGTCGGCCGATCGTCCTCCTCGATCGCCTCGACGAGTTCGAAGGCCTCCTCGACCAGGTACTTCACCAGGCTCTCGTGGGTCTGCTCGGCGTCCCACGGGCAGCCGCCGGGCGAGCGCAGGCGGTCCATCACCGAGACCAGGTCGAGCAGCCGGGCGCCGGGCAGGTCGTACGAGCCGGGCAGGACCTCGATCTCCGGGTGCTCGCCGGCCTCCTCCACCGCGATCCGGGCCAGCGCGTCGGTCAGCCCGGGGTCGCCGTCCGGGCTCTCCAGCCACACGGCGGGGGCCTCGGCGAGCAGCTGCCGGGCCAGCGCCGGGGCGGTGCCGCGTTCGATCAGCCGGGGCTCGACACCGGCGGCGCGCAGCGCGGGCAGCTGCGGGTGGTCGGCGGCGCCGACCAGCACCGCGGGCGCCGAGCGGAGGGCCTCCCAGGCGGGCCAGGAGAGCAGGCCGGGGGCGATGCGGTGGGTGGTGGTGAGCAGGATCAGCTTCGGAGTGTCCACGCCACCGAACCTACAACGAGCGTCCCCGCGGCCGACGAGCGCTTTTCTCCCGGGGCGGGCGTCACGCCGCGGGCTGGACCATGAGCTGGCGGGTGACGGCCAGCAGGTCGGCGGGGGTCAGTTCGGCCAGCAGCGTGGTGGCGTGCTCGATCAGCGCGGCGGCGGCCCCGGTGAGCGCGGCGTCGTCCAGCGGGCGGCCCGGCAGCGGGAGTCCCTCGGCGAGCATGCTCTGCACGACGGTGTACAGGTTGGCGCTGGCGGCCTCCCTGATGGTCAGCGAGAGGTGGGTGGACGGCGCGCCGTCCTCGGCGCGGGCGCGGTGCGCGTACCCGCGCGGCACGTACAGCACCTCGCCCGGGTGCAGCACGGTGTCGAGCAGCACCTCGCCGGGGTCGCCGTCCTCCCGATCGGGCACCCAGTTGCCGTCGGCGGGGCCGCCGTGCACCCACCAGCGCTTGGCGCCGGAGATCTGCACCACCAGCACGTCCGCGTCGTCGCGGTGCACCGGGCGGCCCTGGGTGCCGGGCGGGGTGTGGAACCAGAACGCCTCGACGTGCCGGCCGATCTCGGCGGCCAGGCCGCGGGCCAGGGCGCGGACCCCCTGGTGCCACTGGTCGACGTAGCGCAGCAGGAGCGTCGCCTGCTCGTCGCGGATCAGCGCCCGCACGGCCGCGGCGTCGGCGTACCCGCCGACCACCTCGCCGAGCACCACCCGGGGCAGGCAGAACCGTTCGGCGGGCAGGTGGGCGTCGCGCTGGACCAGGCCCAGGTAGGGGACCTTCAGCAGGCCGTGGTCGAGCAGCCGGTCGAGTTCGGCGGCGGGCAGCACGTCCACCGGCGGGTTCTCGGGGTGCAGCACGGCCGGGGTGGTGCGCCACAGCTCGGTGCGGAACTGCTCCTCGTCCGCGACGAAGCGGCTCAGCCAGGTCTCGGTCATGGTCGGGTCTCCTCCGGTGCGGTGCGATGCGATGCCGGTGCGATGCGATGCCGGTGCGGTGCGGTGCCGGTGCGTTCGGGTGGTGGGCTCAGGCGGTGGGGCGGCTGCTGTACGCGGCGCGGCGGGCGGCGGACACCAGCTCGGCGGGGTCGGCGGCGGCGACCCGGGTGCGCAGGTGGTCGAGGAGCTGGGCGCTGGCGGCCAGCAGCTCGTCCTCGTCGCGGGGGCGGGCGGGCAGTTCGAGGCCCTCGGCGAGCAGGGCGCGCAGCTGGGTGCGCAGGTGGACGGCGCAGGCCTCGCGGAGCGCGACGGTCAGGTGCAGCGAGGGGCCGTCCTCGGTGGCGCGGGCGGTGTGGGCGTAGCCGTTGGGCACGTACAGCACCTCGCCGGGGTGGACGACGGTGTCCAGCAGGACCGGTCCGGGGTTCTCCTCGCGGACGGGCTGCCAGTTCGGGTCGGTCGGGCCGCCGTAGACCTGCCAGTGCTTGCTGCCGCTGAGCTGGAGGACCAGGATGTCGCCCTCGTCGCGGTGCACCGGTCCGTGCCGGGCGGGCTGCGAGTAGAACAGGAACGCCTCGGTGAGCCGGCCGAGGCTCTCGGAGAGGCCGGCGGTGAGGGCGCGCACGCCGGGGTGCCAGTGGTTGAGGTAGCGCAGTTGCAGGGTGGCGTTGCGGTCGCGGATCAGCGCCCGGACCCGCTCCGGGTCGAGGCAGCCCTCCAGGGTGTGGCCGGCGATCACCCGCGGCGGGCAGTACTCGGACTCCGGCACGGTGCCTTCGGCGGTGAACAGGCCGCCGTACGGGTTGCGCAGCGTGCCCTCGTCGATGATGTCGAACAGCCCCTGCACGGTGAGCACGTCGGTGGGCGGGTCGGCGGGACGGAGCACCACCGGGCCCTGGCGCCAGTGCTCGCGCAGGAAGGTCTCGGGGTCGTCGACGCAGCGGGCCAGCCAGTCCATGGCGGTGTTCCTCTCCGGTTTCCGGGCGGGGCGGGCGAGTTGGGGGGACGCGGGGCGCCGGCGGCAGTGCGGCCGGCGCCCCGGGAGGGACTGCGGTGGGTCAGATGACGTCGGGGTAGCAGCCGCCGCACGCGTCGGGGGTGACGTGACCGGCGGTCACACTGGACACGGTCGCGGCCTGCGCCGAAGCGGCCGGCGCGAAGACCGCACCACCCACGGCAGCGGCCACGGCCACCGACAGCGCGGCCTGACGGGCCATCGCGGCGAACTTCGACGAGGACTCGGTGCTCTGAACACCCATGACAGGGCTCCTTCTTGAGAGGGGGACGGTTCGGGCTTCGGTGCGGTGGATCAGATGACGTCGGGGTAGCAGCCGCCGCACGCGTCGGGGGTGACGTGACCGGCGGTCACGCTGGACACGGTCGCGGCCTGCGCCGAAGCGGCCGGCGCGAAGACCGCACCACCCACGGCAGCGGCCACGGCCACCGACAGCGCGGCCTGACGGGC
>NZ_JBHWID010000002.1:0-212603 GCF_042732175.1 Kitasatospora sp. NPDC059795 | reverse complement strand
CCATCGCGGCGAACTTCGACGAGGACTCGGTGTTCTGAACACCCATGACAGGGCTCCTTCTTGAGAGGGGACGAACCAGGAGGAATCGGTCTGCCCGGGGCGTGCTTCGCCCGGGGATGGTGCGCGGGGGTGGTGCGCGGGGATCAGGCGGTCGGGATCCGCAGCGCCAGGGGTTCGGCGCCGGGCCGGCACTGGAGGTCGCAGCCGCAGCCCGGAGGCAGCAGCAGCCAGTGGCCGGGCAGCAGTCGGACGCCCTGCCGGGCCCCGGCGCCGGTGGGTCGCACCCGGCTTCCGCCGTGGTGCTGGAAGAGCAGCAGGCTGCTGCCCTCCGGTGCGGCGAGCCGCCGGACGGGCCGGCTCGGGGCGGGTTCGACGGGGCGGCCGAGGCGGTGGCGCAGGGTCTCCGCCCAGTGGGCGGCGGCCCGCGGGCTCCGGCCCTCGGTCCACAGCAGCGCCGGGCCGGTGCCGAGCCGGCGGTTCAGGAAGGCGACGACCTCGCGCTCCGGGTCGGTCGGACGGTCCTCGTCCTGTCCCCACTGCACTGCGCCACCTCCGTTCCCGCCGTCCGGTGGGGCCCGGTGTGCCCCGCTGACATCAATACTGCGGGGCACGGGAGTTGGGCGGCAGTCACGGAATGGCGGTCCCGGACGAACGGTCCCGGGGCAGCGGTAACGGGCAGTCGGTAACGGGCAGTCGGTAACGGGACCGCGTGACACCCGTGGGTCAGTCGCGGGTCAGTCGTCGAGCAGGCCGGCCCGCGCGGCGGCGACGCCCGCCTGGAAGCGGCTCTCGGCGCCCAACTCGTCCATGATGTCGGCGATGTGGCGGCGCGCGGTGCGCAGCGACATGCCGAGGCGGCGGGCGATCGCCTCGTCCTTGAGGCCGGCGGCGAGCATCCGGACGATGGTGCGGTCGAGTTCCTGGGAGACCTGTTCGAGGCCGTCCTCGGCGGCGGCGGCGAACGGCCGGGCGAGCGTCCAGGCCTGTTCGAAGATGCCGCAGAGGTAGGCGAGCAGGGCTTCCTGGCGGACCACCAGCGCGCCCCAGGTGCCGTCGCTGAGCGGCAGGAAGGCGAGTTCGCGGTCGAAGACGATCAGTCGACCGAACAGCTCGTGGGCCGTGCGGTATTCGGCGCCGAGTGCGGTGGCGGCCTCCACGTAGGCCTGGCTGGGGCCGTTGAAGCGCGCGGTGTGGTGGTACAGGGTGCGCATCCGGACGCCGCGTTCGAGCAGGGCGCGGTCGCGGCGCAGCGCTTCCTCCATCGCGGCGGGGACGCGGGAGCCGCCGCCGGGCTGGCTGGTGAGCACCTCGCTGCGGCAGTCGGCGGAGGCCCGGTCGAGGGCGGCGCGGACGTCTTCCAGGTCGGCGATCACCTCGATCTCGCCGGCCCCGCCGGCCTGTTGGGCGGCCTGCCGGTGGAAGGGCAGGAAGCCGGCCACCTGGGCCTGGCGGTGGGCGAGTTCGGCGCGGGTGCGCTGGATCTCGGCCTCGACGGGGGCGGCGAGCGCGGCGATCGCGGTCTGCGGGGGCAGTGCCCGGCAGCGTCCGGGGTCGGCCGGGTCGGGCTGGAGCAGCTGCCACTCGGCCAGCCGGTCCAGGGCGGTGGCGGCGGCGGCCGGGTCGAGGCCCTGTCGGGCGAGGTGTCCGGCCAGGGCGGCGGGGTCGAGGCGGCCGTGCTCCAGCACCCAGGCGTAGGCCGCGACGTCGGCCGGATCGGGGGCGAACTCGGCCCCGACGCACAGGGTTTGGGCCGTTAGGTCCATCTTCGTCCCCCGGTCATCTTGCTGCCAGCGCAGTTGGTGAGGTGGCCGCACGATGGTTCGGGCACCCTGCGCCGGACATGCTAGTTCCCAGGCGCCGGCCCCCGGATCGGGGGCCCGCCACCAAGATCTCCTTCGCTCTTCGCCGTCTTCAGGAGGACTCCGCCATGAAGCGTTTCGCCCGCACCGTCGCGTTCGCCGGTCTGCTGCTCGCGCTGGCCGGGGCGGCCCCCGCCGTGGTCGCGGCGACGCAGTCCGACCCGGCGGCGGTGCGGGCGGACGGCGCGACGCCGTCCGGCGACACCTCCTGGGGCGGCTCCTGCGAGCTGCCGCTCTGCCAGCGGTACCCGTACTGACCGGCCCTACAGCGGGCGGACGTTCTTCGGCAGCCAGTCGTCGACGGTGTCGGTGAGCCCGATCCGGGCGGTGTCCCACGTCCCGTAGCGCGGGTTGACCTTGATGTGCAGGGCGGTGCCCGCGTCCACCAGGGCCTTGCGGATGGCGGCGTCGCCGGCCGTGCCGGTCGGGTCCTGGCCGCCGGCCAGCTTGGTGAGGCCGAGCTGCTGGCGGTAGAAGTCGTCGATCCCGGCGGCCGGGACGCCCTGCTTGACCCGCAGCAGTTCGGCCAGCTTGGCGTCGCCGCCCACGACCTTGCTGTCCGCGGACCGGGCCGCGCCGATCTCGCCCGCGTCGACGGTGAGCCGGCGGTCGGCCAGTGCCCGGACGATGACCTTGTCGAGGATCAGGTCGTTCACGGCGTGCCGGGCCAGCCCGGGCTGCTCGTTCGCCGCCGGTGCGCCGTCCTGCGCGGTGCCGCCCTCGCGGACCGCCGTCATCCGCGCCTGCACCTGGGCGATGGTGATCCGCTCGTCGCCGACCGTGGCGGCGGCCCCCTGGTGCGCCGGCGCCCCGCCGCAGGCGGTGAGCGCGGCGGCGGCGGCCGCGAGCCCGATGGCGGCACGCAGTCGGCGGACGGAGCTGATGCGGATCACTGGGGCCTCCTGGTCGATGGAGCGCTTTCCGGTGGTGCTTCGCGTTCACGGCTGGGACGAACAATAGGCAGCCCCGCCCGCGGGTGCCAGACCCCGCGCGCACGGTCGCCCGTCCGGGACCGAACGTTCCGTCCCGCCGTGGACGAACGTCCGCCTATGATCTGCCGCGACTCGTTCGACTATCGGGGGGCACGGAAGATGACGACGCGACGGGATGTCCTGCGGCTGGCCGCGGCCGGAACGGGGCTCGGGGCGGCGACGGTGGTGGCGGGCGCCGGCAGCGCGGCGGCGGCCGCGGATCCGGCCCGGCCGCTGGGCTGGATCGACGTCCGGGAGGCCTTCGGCGCGAAGGGCGACGGCGCCGCCGACGACACGACGGCGCTGCAGAACGCGCTGAACGCCGCCGGCCCGGGCGGCGTGGTGGTCCTCCCGAACGGCAACTACCGGATCTCGGCGCCGCTGAAGGTCCCGAGCGGTGTACGGGTGCAGGGCAGTGGCTCGTCCTGGTACTCGGGCGGCGGCGTCCGGGAGACGGTGATCAACGCCTCCTCGTCGTTCTCCGGCAACCAGCTGCTGCTGCTCGACGGCACCGTGTCGGGCGGCAGCACGGCGGTGTCGATCCGCGACCTGACGCTGCGTGCGGCGGACGCCCCGGCCGGGTCGGCGGTCGGCCTGGACGTGGTCGGCGCGGTCTCCCAACTGCTGCTGGAGAACGTCCAGGTGACGCAGACCAAGGGCGCCGCCGTGCGGTTCTCGGCAGCGAGCGGCGCGGCCCCGACCGCCTGCCGGCTCCGCCAGGTCGCCACCTTCTTCGCCGGCGGGAACGGCTTCGAACTGGACGCCCGGGACAGCCAGTTCACCGGCTGCCTGGCCCACGGCAGCGCCCTGTCCGGTTGGCGCTTCGTCCGCTCCAGCAACAACCAGCTGGCGCAGTGCCGTTCCGAGCACAGCAAGCGGCACGGCTTCGAGTGGACGGACGACAACCCGATCGGCGCGGTCGTCCTCACCGCCTGCACCACCGACCAGAACGGGCAGGACGGCTTCCACCTGGAGCGGATCGGCGGTGTCGCGGCGGTCCAGTTCGACGGCTGCTGCGCCCGCCGGGACGGCAACACCAAGGACGCCCGGTTCTCCGGCGTCAGCGTCACCGACTGCACCGCCCCCGTCCTGCTGACCGGCCTGGCGGTCACCGCGTTCCGGGGCGACGACACCGCGCCGGACACGCTGGTGGAGTCCCCGTACTACGGCCTCACCGTGGCGCGTTCCGCCTCGGTCGGGGTCCAGGCGGCGGCGCTGTCCACGACGGCGGGCGGGCAGGCCGTCAACTGGGACGGGCAGGGCCGGCTGAGCACCGGCCCGAACCTGGTCACCGGCAGCTACCAGAACAACGCCACCGTCTGGAGCCCCGCCGACGGGCTGCGCAGCGGCCCCGACCAGCTGTCCTTCGCCAGCGCGGGCACCGTCACCCCGCTGCTCGACCCGACCCCGCAGCCCGCCGACCAGGGGCTGCTGACCTGGTCGTTCGACCCGTCCGCGATCGGCAGCACCGGCGTGCCGGCGACCGGGACGCTCCAGCTGGTCCGGGTGCTGCTGCGCACTCCGCAGACGGTCTCGGCGGCGCTGGTCGCCGTCACCGGCGCGGGGGCCGGGCTGACGGCGGGCCAGAACCAGGTCGGCCTGTACGGGGCGGACGGGTCGCTGCTGGCGACCGGCGCGGACCAGAGCGCGGCGTGGGCCGCGACCGGCCTGAAGTCCGTCCCGCTGACCATGGCCGCGGGCGTGCCCGCGGTGCTGCCCGCCGGGTCGTACTGGGTGGCGTTCCTCGCCAACAGCGGCGCCGGCGGCACCGCCCCCGGGTTCGGCCGCGGCGCTTTCCTCAGCACCTCGGCCATCAACGTGGGCCTGCCCGGCCAGCCGCCGCGCTACGGCCAGTACGGCACCGGCCTGGGCGCACTGCCCGCGAAGGTGACGTTCGGCCAGGCCGCCAACTCGACCAGCTCGTTCTGGGCGGCGCTCCGCTAGGGCCGCCCCCCGGCGTCAGGTCGCGTACGGGTTGGTGGGGGCCGTGGCGGCGTTCGGTCTCCAGGAGGAGTTCGAGCAGGCAGGGGGTACGAAAACAGGGGCGCGTGGGGGTACCTCCCGGCCCGCTAGGGCTGGGGGAGAACTGCGCGACAAGCGCAAGGCCCGTCCGCAAGGTCGCGATCAAGTGCAAGTCATTGCCCTCGTCGCGACCCAGCGGTTGGCTGCCTTCCGCCTCGCGCAGTTCCCCGCGCCCCTGGTTTCGTGCCCCCTGCTACCTCTTCAGGTCGTCGAACATCGTGGTCAGGAACTCCGTGCACCACGACAGCAACTCCCGCCCCAACAGCGGCTTTCCGCCGATGCGCCCGCCCGAGCCGGGCCGCGGGACGAGCAGTTGCCGGGCGGTGGACTTGATCTGGGTGCGCGGGTAGAGCCGGTTCAGTCGGAGCTGCTGCGACTCCCGCAGGTCGACGGGGCCGAAGCGGACGAAGGTGCCCTGCAGGGTGATGTCGCCGATGCCGCAGCGCCGCGCGAACAGTCGCAGGCCGGCCACCAGCAGCAGGTTCTCCACCGCTTCGGGGAGCTTGCCGTAGCGGTCGGTCAGCTCCTCGCGGACCTGCGTGATGTCGTCCTCCGAGTTGACGGCCGCGATCGACCGGTACGCCTGGAGGCGCAGCCGCTCGCCGGGCGCGTAGTCGTGCGGGACGTGCGCGTCCACCGGCAGTTCGATCTTCACCTCCAGCGGCTCTTCCTCGGGCTCCGCGCCGCCCGCCTCCAGCGACTGCCGGAAGTCGGCGACGGCCTCGCCGACCATCCGCATGTAGAGGTCGAAGCCGACGCCGGCGATGTGCCCGGACTGTTCGCCGCCGAGCAGGTTGCCCGCGCCGCGGATCTCCAGGTCCTTCATGGCGACGTACATGCCGGCGCCCATCTCGGTGTGCTGGGCGATGGTCGCGAGCCGCTCGTGCGCGGTCTCGGTGAGCGGCTTCTCCGGCGGGTACAGCATGTACGCGTATCCGCGTTCCCGCCCGCGGCCGACGCGTCCGCGGAGCTGGTGCAGCTGGGAGAGCCCGAAGGTGTCGCCGCGTTCGACGATCAGGGTGTTGGCGTTGGAGATGTCGATGCCGGACTCGACGATGGTCGTGGAGACCAGGACGTCGAACTCCTTCTCCCAGAAGTCGACGACGACCTTCTCCAGGTGCGTCTCCCCCATCTGCCCGTGCGCGGTGGCGACCCGCGCCTCGGGCACCAGGTCCTTGAGCCGGGCCGCGGCCTTGTCGATCGACTCGACCCGGTTGTGGATGTAGAAGACCTGTCCCTCGCGCAGCAGTTCGCGGCGGATCGCGGCGGAGATCTGCTTCTCGTCGTACGGGCCGACGAAGGTGAGGACGGGGTGGCGTTCCTCGGGCGGGGTGGTGATCGTGGACATCTCGCGGATGCCGGTGACCGCCATCTCCAGGGTGCGCGGGATCGGGGTGGCGGACATGGTGAGCACGTCCACGTTGGCCCGGAGCTTCTTCAGCTGCTCCTTGTGCTCGACGCCGAAGCGCTGTTCCTCGTCGACGATGACCAGGCCGAGGTCCTTGAACCTGGTCTCCGAGGAGAACAGCCGGTGCGTGCCGATGACCACGTCGACCGAGCCCTCGAACAGGCCCTCCAGGACGGCCTTCGCCTCGGTGTCGGTCTGGAAGCGGGACAGCGCCTTCACGTTGACGGGGAAGTTCGCGTACCGCTCGGCGAAGGTCGAGAAGTGCTGCTGCACCAGCAGCGTGGTCGGCACCAGCACGGCCACCTGCTTGCCGTCCTGCACGGCCTTGAACGCGGCGCGGACCGCGATCTCGGTCTTGCCGTAGCCGACGTCGCCGCAGATCAGGCGGTCCATCGGGACGGACTTCTCCATGTCCGCCTTGACCTCGCCGATGGTGGTCAGCTGGTCGGGGGTCTCGGCGTACGGGAAGGCGTCCTCCAACTCCCGCTGCCAGGGGGTGTCCTGGCCGAAGGCGTGGCCGGGGGCGGCCATCCGCGCCGAGTACAGCTTGATCAGGTCGGCGGCGATCTCCTTGACGGCCTTCTTGGCGCGCTGCTTGGTCTTGGCCCAGTCCGCGCCGCCGAGGCGGTGCAGGGTCGGGGCCTCGCCGCCCACGTACTTGGTGACCTGGTCGAGCTGGTCGGTGGGCACGAACAGCCGGTCGCCGGGGTGGCCGCGCTTCGCGGGGGCGTACTCCAGCACCAGGTACTCGCGGGTGGCGCCCTGCACGGTGCGCTGCACCATCTCGACGTACCGGCCGACGCCGTGCTGCTCGTGGACGACGTAGTCGCCGGCGGCCAGCGCCAGCGGGTCGATGGCGTTGCGGCGGCGGGACGGCATCCGGCGCATGTCCTTGGTGGAGGACTTCTGGCCGGACAGGTCGGTCTCGGTGATGACGGTGAGCCGGAGGGCCTCGTCGACGAAGCCGTGCTCGATCGAGCCGCAGGAGACGTGGACGACGTCCCGGGTGGGGGCCTCGGCGAGGTCGGCGACCAGCCGGGCGGGGATGCCCTCGTTGCCGAGCACCTCGGCGAGCCGGTTGGCGGGGCCGTGGCCCTCCGTCACCAGCACGACGCGCCAGTCGGCGGCCAGCCGCTCCCGGGCGTCGGAGATCGCCCGCGCGGTGTCGCCGCGGTACGCCTCCACGGCGTGCATGCCGAGCGTCAGCGTGTCGGCATCGAACTCCAGAATCTCGGAGACAGTCGAGTCACTGGTCGCGAACGGGCTGACCGACCACCACGGCAGCCCGATCTCCGCGGCGTGCTCGCGGACGTCGGCCAGCGACCACAGCGACGCGGCGGAGACATCGATGACCTCCAGGTCGATCGGCCGGTCGGCGCCCGCGGCGGCGGCCACCCAGGACGCGGCCAGGAACTCCTGGCTGGTGGCGACCAGGTCGGCGGCCCGGGTGCGGACCCGCTCGGGGTCGCAGACCACGGCGATCGAGCCGGTGGGCAGCACGTCGAGCAGCAGTTCCATGTCGTCGACCAGCACGGGGGCCAGCGACTCCATGCCCTCGACCGCGACGCCCTGCGCGATCTTGTCCAGGATCTCGCCCAACTCGGGGTGCTGCGCGGCCAGTTCGGCGGCCCGGGCGCGCACCTCGTCGGTCAGCAGCAGCTCACGGCAGGGCGGCGCCCACAGGCCGTGCTCGGCGATCTCCAGCGACCGCTGGTCGGCGATCTTGAAGTAGCGGATCTCCTCGACGTCGTCGCCCCAGAACTCCACCCGCAGCGGGTGCTCCTCGGTCGGCGGGAAGACGTCCAGGATGCCGCCGCGCACGGCGAACTCGCCGCGCTTCTCGACCAGTTCGACCCGCGCGTAGGCGGCGGCCGACAGCTTGCGGGCGATCTCGTCCAGGTCGTGCTGCTCACCGCGCTGCAGGGCCACCGGCTCCAGCTCGGCCAGGCCCTTCACCTGCGGCTGCAGGACGCTGCGCACGGGGGCGACCACCACCTGCACCGGGCCGGCGGCGGGGTCGTCGGCCCGCGGGTGGACGATCCGGCGCAGCACGGCGAGGCGGCGGCCGACGGTGTCCGAGCGCGGGGAGAGCCGCTCGTGCGGCAGCGTCTCCCAGGCCGGGAACTCGGCGACCGCGTCGGGCGGCAGCAGCGAGCGCAGCGAGGCGGCGAGGTCCTCGGCCTCGCGGCCGGTGGCGGTCACCGCCAGGACCGGGCGGCCGTTCCCGTCGGCACGGGCGGCCAGCGAGCGGGCCAGCGCCGCGATCGCGAACGGCCGCGCGGCGGGCGGGCCGACCAGGTCGAGGTGCTGCCTGTGCCCCGTGGCGGCCGCCTCGATCGCCTCGGCGAGGGCGGCGTCCCGTACGACGACATCGAGCAGTCCGGACAGGCTCATACGTCAAGTTCTCCACGGCGGGGAGTGGCCCGGCAACAGACGGCCGCCGGGCAGCGCGACAGTCCCGGAACGCGGTGCGCCCGGGGGGTGTCCAGCCTACGCCGCGCGGGGGCCGGGCACGCTGCGCGCCGTCCCGACCGGCGACTCACCGGTATGCGTACGGGCTCGTCCAGAGATCATGCAGCCGACACACTCCTGTCACTGTCCGTCCATGGTGGCCGAGCAAGATGGAGAGCAGCGCAGGCCGCATCCAACCGTGGGGGATGGCTGCGGAACGCGCGATCGCACCTCGATGGGGGTCGGGAGTGCGAAGGCCGGGCGACCCTGGGTGGGGGCGCCCGTGCCACTCACGCCGGGACTCGCGGCGCCCGCCTGGGGCGGGTGCCGCGAGATCTCGGCGTCGGCGTGTTGTCCGCCGGACCACTTCCCGCGAAGCGCCGCGCGCGGCGGGCGGGGCTCCGTACTCTCTTGTGAAGAAGGTGTGGGGACACCGGGTCTTTTCCAGGGGGTTGGGTTCGTCATGCGTGTCGTCATCGCAGGTCAGGGCTATGTCGGTCTCCCGCTCGCGGTCCGGGCGGCGGAGGTGGGGCACCAGGTCGTCGGGTACGACGTGGACGAGCGGCGGATCAAGCGGCTCGCGGTCGGCGAGTCGTACGTGGAGGACATCCCGGGCGAGCGGCTGCGGCCGCTGCTGGACGGCGGGCAGTACCTGCCGACGGCCGATCCGGGCGACGTGGCGGGCTTCGACGTCGCGGTGATCACGGTGCCGACGCCGCTGCGGGACGGGGCGCCGGACCTGTCGTTCATCGAGGCGTCCGCGAAGCTGCTGGCCCGGCACCTGAAGCGCGGGGCGACGGTCGTCCTGGAGTCCACCACCTACCCGGGGACCACGGAGGAGCTGCTCGCGCCGCTGCTGGAGGCCGGTTCGGGGCTGCGCGCGGGGGCGGACTTCCACCTCGGGTACAGCCCGGAGCGGATCGACCCGGGCAACCCGCAGTGGAAGCTGGAGAACACGCCCAAGGTGGTCTCCGGCACCACGCCCGAGGGCCTGGCCGCCGTGGACGGCTTCTACGGGCAGCTCGTGGAGCGGACGGTGCCGGTCTCCTCCTGCAAGGAGGCGGAGCTGACGAAGCTGCTGGAGAACACCTTCCGGCACGTCAACATCGCGCTGGTCAACGAGCTGGCGATGTTCGCGCACGACCTCGGCATCGACGTCTGGGAGGCCATCGACGCGGCCTCCACCAAGCCGTTCGGCTTCCTGCGGTTCACGCCCGGCCCGGGCGTCGGCGGCCACTGCCTGCCGATCGACCCGTCGTACCTGTCCTGGCGGGTGGAGCGCGCCCTCGGGCAGTCGTTCCGCTTCGTCGAGCTCGCCAACGACGTCAACAGCCACATGCCGGACTACGTGGTCCGCCGGCTCGCCGAGGCCCTCAACCAGCGCCGCCGCAGCGTGAACGGCTCCCGGGTGCTGCTGCTCGGCCTGGCGTACAAGAAGAACACCGGCGACGCCCGCGAGACCCCGGCGGCCCGGATCGTCGAACTCCTCACCCGCCAGGGCGCGGAGGTCCGCGCCGCCGACCCGCACGTCGTCGCGGGCGTCCACGTCGCCGAACCCCACGACGCCGGCCCCCTCGCCACCGTCCACCGCGTCGAGGCCACCCCCGAGGAACTCGCCGCCGCCGACGCGGTCGTCCTGCTCGCCGACCACGACGAGTTCGACTACGCCGCCGTCACCGCCCACGCCCGGTACGTCCTGGACTGCCGCCACCGCCTGACGGGGGCCGCGGTCGAGGTGCTGTGACGCCTCAGGGGCGGCGGGCGGCGTCCGAGCGGCGCACCAGCACGGTCACGCCGGCCGCCGCCAGGACCGACAGCCCGCCGGCCGCCGCCCACCACCGCCAGGCCCCCGGGTCGCCACCGGCCGCCGGCGGGGCGGCGGCCTGCGACGTCGTCGTCGGGGACGTCGTCGGGCGGGCCGGGGGCTGGGTGGGGGCGGCCGGGTCGGCGTTGGTGAAGGTGAAGCGGCCCTGGAGGGGAGCGCCGTCGGCGGCGACGGTGCGCCAGCTGACCTGGATCGGGCCGCGCGGCAGGCGGCCGACCTTCTGCTGGATGTCGTGGCCCGCCGCGGTCGGCGCGCCGTCGGCGTACGCCGTCCCGTCGGTGCCGACCACCGCGACCGTGGTGTAGCCCGGCTGCACCGCGCTGTCGAAGGTCAGCGTGACCACCGTCGGCGTCTCGGACACCACTGCGTCCGCGGCCGGGCCGGAGGAGAGCAGCTGCGCGTGCGCCGCCGCCGGGGGCGCGGACACCAGGACGGACAGCGCGGCGGCCGACAGGGCCGTCAGGAGCGAGGGGACTCGGGGCTTCACAGCACAGTGGTCGGCCGCGACGAGCGGGAAGTTCCCGACGAATCCCGGGAACTTCCTGCCCTCCCGGCCCGACCACTGCGGTATCTGCGGGACGCGACCCGCACCCGAGCCGAAAGCCGATGCACCCCATGTCGATCACCCCCGCCCCCGCCGCTCCGGGCCGCTCCCCCCGGCTCCGCCGCCTCGTCCTCGCCACGACGGCGGGGGCGATAGCCCTGTCCGGCCTGGTCGCCTGCGGCAGCGACTCGTCCCCGGCCAAGAGCTCCCCGAGCGCGCCGTCCGCCACGGTCGAATCGGCGCCGGTGACGGTCAAGGACCCGTGGGTGAAGGCCTCCGACTCCGGCATGACCGGCCTGTTCGGCACCCTGGTCAACACCACCGGCGCCCAGCTCACCGTGGTCTCCGGCACCGCCACCGTCGCGGAGAAGACCGAGCTGCACGAGGTCGCGGACGTGGACGGCAAGCCGATGATGCGCCCGAAGGCGGGCGGCTTCGTCATCCCGGCCAACTCCGGCCACGAACTCAAGCCGGGCGCCGACCACATCATGCTGATGGGCCTGACCCAGCCCCTGAAGCCGGGCGACGAAGTCACCGTCACGCTGACCCTCGACGACGGCCGGACGGTGAAGTTCACCGCCGTCGGCAAGGCGTTCGCGGGCGGCAAGGAGGACTACAACCCCGGCATGACGAAGGGCTGAGTTCCGCACCATGGACACCAGCCCCACCGCGGACACCAGCCCCACCGCCCCCGCCGCGGTCGGCCGCCGCCGACTGCTGACCGGCGGCGCCCTCACCCTCGGCGGGGCGCTGGCCGGCGCCGGCCTCGGCACCGCCGTCCGCCGGCCCGCCCGGGCCGTCGACCGGCCGCCCGAGTACGGCCGGCACCAGGTCCCGTTCCACGGGCCGCACCAGGCCGGGATCGACACGCCCGCCCAGGCCCACGGCGTGTTCCTCGGCTTCGACCTGGCCGACGGCACCGACCGCGCGGCCCTCGGCCGGATGATGCGGATCCTCACCGACGACGCCGTCCGGCTCACCCGGGGCGAACCGGCACTCGCCGACACCGAGCCCGAACTCGCCGCGCTACCCGCCCGGTTGACCGTCACCTTCGGGTTCGGCCCGGGCCTGTTCCGGGCCGCCGGACTCGACGACCGGCGGCCCGCCTCGCTCGAACCGCTGCCCCCGTTCGCCATCGACCGGCTCCAGGACCGCTGGTGCGGCGGCGACCTGCTGATCCAGATCTGCGCCGACGACCCGCTCACCGTGGCCCACGCCCAACGGATGCTGATCAAGGACGCCCGCACCTTCGCCCGGCTGCGCTGGGCCCAGCGCGGCTTCCGCAACGGACGCGGCATGCAGGACGAGGCCACCACCCAGCGCAACCTGATGGGCCAGATCGACGGCACCGCCAACCCCCCACCCGCCGGCGACATCTTCACCCGTGCGGTGTGGACCGACACCGGCCCCGACTGGCTGCACGGCGGCACCACCCTCGTCCTGCGGCGCATCCGCATGGACCTGGAGACCTGGGACGTCGCCGACACCAGGGCCAAGGAGTTCTCCGTCGGCCGGACCCTCGGCACCGGCGCCCCGCTCACCGGCTCCGCCGAGCACGACCAGCCCGACTTCGACGCCAAGGACTCCCTCGGCTTCCCGGTCATCCCCGACTTCGCCCACATCCGGCGGGCCCACGTCGCCGACCCCCGGCTGCGCATCTTCCGCCGCCCGTACAACTACGACGACGCGCCGGCCCCCGACGGAACCCCCGACACCGGCCTGCTCTTCGCCTCGTTCCAGCGGGACATCGCCGAACAGTTCCTGCCCGTCCAGCGCACCCTGGCCGCCTCCGACCAGCTCAACCAGTGGACCACCCCGATCGGCTCCGCCGTCTTCGCCGTCCCCCCGGGCTGCGAACCGGGCGGCTGGATCGGACAGACCCTGCTGGGATGACCCGGAGACGGCGAACCGCCCCGCTCGGTCGAGCGGGGCGGTTCGCCATGGTCCCCGAAGCTCAGCCCCGGCGCTGGATCCGGTCGCGGTTGGGGCGGGTGTCGTGGTTCAGGCCGTCGTCCACGATGACGATCTTGGGCACGATGCGGGTCTCCGCCTCGGCCCTCGCGTCGGCCTCCGACGCGGCCTTGGCATCAGCCTTGGCATCGACCTTTACGTCAGCCTTGGCATCGACCTTTACGTCGGCCTTGGCATCGACCTTTACGTCGGCCTTGGCATCGGCCTTTACGTCGGCCTTGGCGTCGGCCTTGGCGTCGGCCTTGGCGTCGGCCCCGGCATCCGTCTTCGGCTCGGCCGCCGGCGGGTTGGCGGGCTTCGGCGGCAGCGGGTCCTTGGCGAAGCTCGCGGGCTTGGGCGGCGCGGCCGGGGGCTCCACCACGGTCGGGGTGTAGGGCTTGCGGGGGTCGCCGGCCTTGGGCGCGACGTCGGCGGGCTCGTCCTTGACGCGGCTCAGCACGGCGGTCGGCTGATCTGCGGCGGGCTTGGCGGCGGCCGTCGCGGTGGCGGGCTTGGCGGTGGCCGTCGCGGTGCCGATGGGGGCCTTGCCGAGGTCGGCCTTCTTCGCGGGCACGGGGGCGGCCGGCTTCTCGTCCTCCGGCTCCTCGATCGCGCCGACCGCGGCGCCGGTCAGCGAGGCCAGGGTGCCCTTGATGTGGTCGAGGTGGGTCTGCACCTTGTCGAGGCGCTTGCCGAAGTCGACCTGCTCGCGCTCGCTGGCGACCTTGATCCGGGCGGCCTTCTCCTTGGCGGCGGCGAGCTCGGCGTCGGCCTTGGCCTGCGCCTGGGTGTCGAGGCGGCGGGCCTCGGCGAGCATCGCCTCGCGGTGCTGCTCGGCCTCCTTGACCTTGGCCTCGGCGGCGGCGGTGATCTTGGCGACGGCCGCGTCGGCGTCGGCCTCGGCGGTGGAGAACCCCTCGTCGGCCTTGCGGCGGCGGTCGGCGAGGGTGACCTCGGACTGCTCGGAGGCGTCGGCGGCGGAGACCCGGATCCGGGCGGCGTGGCCGGTCGCGGCGTGAACGACGGCGCGGGCCTCGGCGTCGGCGTGGGCGCGGACCCGCTCGGCCTCGGAGCGGCTGCGCTCGTCGGTGCTGCGGGCGGAGCGGTCGGCGTCCTCACGCAGCTTGGCGGCGTGGTCCTTGGCGGACTTGGCGGCGGCCTCGCCCGCCTCGTGGGCGGCGTCCCGGGCGTCCTCGCCGGAGCGCTTGGCCTTGGTGTGGATCGCCTCGGCCTCGTTCTGCGCGATCTTCAGCAGGATCGCGGCCTGCTCGCTGAGCTCGGCGTAGTCGGGGTCGGGCGCGTCCTCGGCGGCCTGCTGGATGTCGCCGAGGCGCTTCTCCATCTCACGCAGGCCGGAGCCGAGCACGCTGAGGCGTTCCCAGGCCTCGTCCCGTTCGCGGCTGAGCGCGGTGACGGCCGCCTCGACCTGGTCCGGCGCGTAACCGCGCCGGGAGACGGTGAAGCCGTACTGGGACACGGCGTCGCTCATTCGGCTGTTCTCCTCGTGCTCGCGGGCCGCGCAGCCCCGCCGGGTGCGTGGTTCGGTGGGACGGCGGCACCGTCCCATTGACCTATTTTGCGCAGATACGAACGCAAACCAAACAGGCCGCCGCCGCGCGGCCGGGCGAACCGGCCGCGCGGGAGGCGCCAGGGCCTGTCCGGTCGATCGTGTCGCGCGCCCGGCACGATCGACCGGACCGACCCTAAAGCAGGCCGTCCCACAGCTGTTCGACCAGGACGGCCCACCAGCTTTCGGGCGTGTGCACGGCGGCCGGGTCGGCCGCCAGCAGCTGGGCCTGGAAGTCCGTGGTCCAGCGGCCGGCCTGCTCGGGCGTGAGGCCGTGCCGAAGGTGCCACATCCGGGCCAGCACGGCCAGGCAGCGGACGAACTCGGGGACGCCGGTGTTGACGAACCGCGGCGGCTCGGCCGGGTTCTCGATGTCCACGGCGACGACCGCGGCGGTGCCGTACTGGACGCACAGCTGGCGACCGTAGTCGTTGCCGAGCACCAGGTACCCGCCGAAGTCCGGGCCGGGCTGCAGACCGCGCTCGGCGGCCAGCTCGGCCAGCGTCGGGATCGGCCGGCCCTCCTGGGCCTGTGCCCAGAAGAACGGCGGGAACTCGCGCGGCAGGCCGACCCACATCAGGGTCTGCGCGACCGGGTCCGGCACGCCCTGCCGGGACACCGCGCGCTGCTCGAAGCGGAACATGCCGGGCCCGAACAGCTGGCCCAGTTCGGCGGCCAGCTGCTGCGGCACCATCGGCGGCAGCGGCGGCAGCGAGCCGGGCGGCGGCAGCGGCACCCGCTGGGTGCGGGGGCGCG
Source organism: Kitasatospora sp. NPDC059795 (assembly GCF_042732175.1). NCBI lineage: Bacteria > Bacillati > Actinomycetota > Actinomycetes > Kitasatosporales > Streptomycetaceae > Kitasatospora > Kitasatospora sp. NPDC059795. The sequence goes on along the minus strand of NZ_JBHWID010000002.1, from coordinate 197,250 downwards.
GCGGCGCGGACACCAGCTGGTGCAGTTGCTCGACGTGCTCGCTCAGCACCGCCATGCCGGACTGCCGGGCGGCGGTGTCCCGGCCGTACGGGGCGGTGTGGCTGATCCGGGCGTTCGGCCAGGACGCCTTCACCATCCGGGCGCAGTAGCCGCCGGGCAGGTCGCACAGCTCCAGGTCGGTGTGCACCTCCAGCACCTGGTCGGCGGGCACGCCGATCCGGCGCAGCTCCTGCAACGCCTTCCACTCCGGGTGCGGGGTGCCGAGCTCGGACAGCATCACCAGGCTCCGCTCGGAACCGTCGGGCGCCCGGTAGTTGACCACGGCGGTGGTGCCGGGACCGGTGGTGGGCACGCCGGACGGCGGCACCGGGGCGGCGGGGGCCGGGCCGGGGCCGGGCGGCGGCGGGAACGCCGGGCCGGGCGGCGGCACCGGCGCACCCGGGAACGGCTGCGGCGGCATGCCCTGCGGCGGTCCGGGGAACGGCGGCGGGGCCTGGAACGGCGCACCCTGCTGCGGGCCGGGCGCGGGCGGGAACGGCGGCGTCGCCGGGCCGCCCGTCGGCGGCAGTTCGATCGCCGGGGCCAGCTGGGTCGCCTGGTAGGCGACCGCGGCGGCCTCGGGTGCCGGAGCGGCCGGCGGCGCGGCAGCGGCGTCGGCGCGCAGCCCGTCGGGCGCGGGCGGCGGCGGGGTGCCGGGGCCGCCACGGCCGCCGGGGCCCTGCACCGGGCCGCCGGTGTTCGGCAGCAGGTCGGCGGGCGGGGGCGGCGGCGGGGCGGTCGGGCCGGACCGGCCGAGCCCGACGTGCGCGGGCCCGCCGGTGTTCGGCAGCAGGTCGGCCGGCGGGGGCGGCGGCGGAGCGGTCGGACCGGACCGGCCCAGCTGCACCCCGTGCGGGGGCGTGCCGGGCGCACCGGGCAACCCCATCAGCCCGGGCGGGCCGTCGCCGGCCAGCATGGTCGGCGCGTAGTCGATCGACGGCCCGGCCGCGTCGGGAACGGGCGTGCCGGGCCCGGGAGTTGCCGGACTGCCGAGCGGGAACGGCGGCGTCGCCCCGATCGGCGGCACGGGCATGCCGGGAACGGGCGTGCCGGTCGGCGTGTAGGAGCCGGGCCCCGCATCCCCCTGCGCGGGCGGCACGGGCGGCACCGGCGCGGGCGGCACCGGCACCGGCACCGGCACCGGCGCGGGCGCGGGAGCCGCCCCGGACAGCTGCGCGTTCTCGGCGGCCACCGCGGCGGCGCCGGCGTCCTGCAGCCACTGCGGCGGGCTGAGCAGGAACGACGTCGCCTCGACCGCCCCGCGCACCGGCTTGGCCGCGCCGGCCGGGTTCGGCTCCGCCGCGGTGCCGTAGAGCTCCTCGAACTCCCGCACCACGTCGTTGATCGGCAGCGGCGGCCAGAGCATGCCGGCGCCGCTGTCCCGGGCGATCACCAGCCTCGGCGAGGTGCCGGGCCCGCCTTCGTGTTCGCTGCCGTCCACCGCCCAGCAGACGTAGCCGAGGTCGAACTCCCGGACCCGCACCTCGCGTTGGAGCGAGCGCGGCACACCGGCGTTGATCCAGTCCTCGGCGGTCTCCTGCGCCTGCGCGTACGTGGTCACCACGTCTCGTCCCACCCCTGTCGTTCGGTCAGTTCACCGGGACGGCGCGCGCGAAGCCGCCGTCCACCATGAGTTCGGCGACGGTCTCCAGCTCCGGGGGGCTGCCCGCGAGCCGCAGCAGGAAGGCGGCGAAGCTGTCGCCGCAGGGCAGCAGCAGCCGGGCCACCCGTGCCTCCGGGGACTCGTCCGCGCCCTCGTCCCGGGCGTCGTCGTAGGGCAGGAACCAGACCGAACCGGTCTGCTCGCCGCGAACCTTGAGGGCGAGCAGACCGCCCTGCTGGTAGGCGATCGCCAGGTAGTCCTTGGTCAGGTGGTCGCGCAGGCACTTGTTGGCGTACACCAGGTCCTGGGTGCCGTACTCCTCGGAGAGGGTCAGGAACGGCTGGTCGACCAGCAGGCCGAGGTCGACGTCCAGCGCCGCGGAGGCGGGGACGCGACCGCCGGCCAGCTTCAGGAAGTCGCGGTAGACGGGCGGCAGCGGGTGGCCCAGGCGCTGTTCGGCGCGCTGCACCAGGTCCTCGGTGACGGCCAGCGGGTCGCCGCCGTCCTTCGCCAGCGGGAAGTGCACGGGGCGGCGCTCCTGGAGCGGGCGGGTGCCGCGCCGGAAGTGGTCGGCGGTGGAGATCGCCAGGCCGCCGTGGTGCCGCAGCAGGGCCTTCACCTCGACCGGGACCAGCTCCATCCGCCGCCAGCCCTGCGGGGCGCGGCCGACCACGTGGTGCCACGTCCAGCCGGGCGGGGTGGCGACGGCGGTCTCCAGGTCGGCCCACAGCTCGTGGCCCTGGGTGTACAGCGCGGCGTTCGCCGACACGTAGTCGGTGAGCCGCAGCTCGTCCACGCCGAAGCCCTGCGGCGGGTCGGCGACCTCGGCGGCGGCGACCGCGTACGGCGAGAAGTCCGGGTACCCGTGCTCGTCGACGCGAACGCCCCCGGGGTGGCGCTCCGCCCGGACCGGGTCCGGGAATTGCACCACCTGGCCCGCGTACGCCGCGTTGGGCACGGCGGCGGTGCCGGGCCGACCTGTCGTCATCTGGGGTCCCCCACAGCAGAAGCCGAAATCCTCGGAGACCAAGCCTAGGGCAACGACCGACGGCGCTCGGGGTCACGGGGGTACCCGACCGACCCCTGCCCGGCCGGGTACCGACACCGCGTCAGCGTCGGCGCACCGCGGCGGACAACGTCTCCGCCACCCGTACCTGCTGCCCCTCGGTCAACTGCGGGAACAGCGGCAGCGTGAGCAACTCCCCCGCCGCCCGCTCGGTGACCGGGAACGCGCCCTCCCGGTGCCCCAACTGCCGGAACGCCGGCTGCAGGTGCACCGGCGCCGGGTAGTGCACACCGGCCCCGATGCCCGCCTGCTGCAACTCCGCGAGCACCCCGTCCCGGTCCCGTTCCACCCGCACCGCGTACAGGTGCCACACGTGCTCGTTGCCGGGCAGCGTCCGCGGCAGCGTGACGCCCTCCAACCCGCCCAACAACTTGTCGTACCGCTCCGCCGCCGCCCGCCGGGCCTCGTTCCACGCCGGCAGCCGCCGCAACTTGCTGCGCAGCACCACCGCCTGCAAGGTGTCCATCCGCGAGTTGAATCCGAACCGCTCATGCACGTACTTCCGGGCCGACCCGTGGTCCCCGATCAGCCGCACCGCCTCGGCCAGGCCGGCGTCGTCCGTCACCACCGCGCCCGCGTCCCCGTACGCGCCCAGGTTCTTCCCCGGGTAGAAACTCGTCGCCGAGATCCGCCCCCAACTCCCCGACGCCCGCCCGTGCCGCGTCGCCCCCTGCGACTGCGCCCCGTCCTCCACCACGGGCACTCCGCCGGCGACGTCCACCACCTTTTCCATCGGCGCGAGTTGACCGTTCAGGTGCACCGGCATCACCGCGACGGCGCCCCCGACCTTCTCGGCCACCTGCTCGACGTCGATCAGCAGATGCTCCTCGTCCACATCCACCAGCACCGGCGTCAACCCGGCCCGCACCACCGCCTCCGCCGTCGCCACAAACGTGTTCGCCGGCAGCACCACCCCACCACCGGGCGCCAAGTCCAGCGCCCGCAACGCAAGTTCGAGCGCATCCGTGCCATTGGCCGTCCCGACGGCATGCCCCACCCCGCAGAACGCCGCGAACTCCCGCTCGAACGCGCCGACATCGGGACCCTTGATATAGGCCCCACTCGCCAACACAGCCTCGAACCCCGCCCGAACCTCGTCGGCGATCTCGGCATGGGCAGCGTGCAGATCGACCAGGGGAACGTCATTCATTGTTGATCAGACCCTCCAGAGCAGGGGAGCGAGAAAGTGCGCGAAGCGGAAGAAACCCGTCGGAAAGGTCGCGTCAGAGCGGAAAAGTTGCACGTGCGGGCGCCCCGACCGATCAGAGCGCTCCCCTCAACGCCGCCACCACCCGCCCCTGTTGCTCCCCCGTCAACGAGTGATACAGCGGCAGAATCAACGTCCGCGAAGTCAGCAACTCCGTCACCGGCAACGGCACCCGCGCCGCCCCCTTGTACGGCGCCTCCAGATGCGCAGCCATGATCCCCCGCCGCGCCGAGACCCCCTCCGCCGCCAGCCGCCCGAGCACCTCGCCCCGGTCCGGCGCGTCCTCCGGCAGCAGCAGCCACAGCGACTGGAAGTTGGACGTCCCGTACGCCGGTTCGGCGACCAGCCGCCCCGCGAGCTCCGCCCCCAGCAACTCCCGGTACCGCGCCGCGAGTTCACGTCGCCGCGCGACCATCGCTGGAAGCTTCCCGAGCTGCACCAGCCCGATCGCCGCCTGGACGTCCGTCATCCGGTGGTTGAACCCGATCTCGTCGTACGTCTCCAGCACGCCCGCCCCGCCCGCCCCGGCGTGCCTGTCGGCGGCCGAGACGCTCATGCCGTGCTCCCGCAACCGCCGCAACCTGGCCGCGAGTTCACCGTCCTGGCAGGTGACCATCCCGCCCTCGCCGGTGGTGAGCAGCTTGCGCGGGTGGAAGGAGAACGCGGCGAGGTCCGCGCCCGCGCCGACCGGGCGGCCCCGGTAGACGGACCCGGCGGCGCACGCGGCGTCCTCGACCACGGCGATGCCGCGCGGTTCGGCCAACGCCTTGATGGCGTCGAGGTCGACGGGGACGCCGCCCTGGTCGACGGCGATCACCGCGCGGGTGCGCTCGGTGAGCAGCGGCGCGACGGTCTCGGGGGTGAGGTTTCCGGTGGCCGGTTCGACGTCCGCGAAGACGGGGGTCGCGCCGACGTAGGTGACGGCGTTGGCGGTGGCGATGAAGGACAGCGACGGGACGACGACCTCGTCGCCGGGGCCGACGCCCGCACCCACCAGCGCCAGGTGCAGCGCGGTGGTGCAGGACGAGACCGCGATGGCGTGCGGCACTCCCACGGCCTCGGCGAACGCCCGCTCGAACGCGGCCACCCGCGGGCCCTGGGCGACCCACCCGGAACGGACGGCTTCCGCCGCTGCCTCGGCCTCTTCCTCGCCGAGCCACGGGATCATGACGGGGATGGTGGACATCGGGTTGCTCCTCTGCTGGGTCGCGCCCACGTGCAAGTCACTCGTCCGGCCGCGATCTCTCCGACCGGACAGGGCCGGCTAGCTCTGTCCGTCCCGCGCGGTTCCACCCGCCGCGGTCGTCGCGTCCTTCCACCAGTCGACGAGCTTCCGCAGCCCGTCCGTCAGCCCCAGTTCCGGCTTCCACCCCAGGTCGCGTTCGGCCGCCGAGATGTCCGCGAGCCGCCGCACCACGCCGCCCGCGGTGTCCCGCGCGGGCCCGTGCTCCACGTGGAGGTCCGAGTCCATCGCCTCCAGCAGCGCGTCCGCGAGCCCGCGCAGCGAGACCTCGCTGCCGGACGCGATGTTGTAGACCCGGTCGGTGACGGGCGCGGTGGCGGCGAGCAGGTTCGCCCGCGCGATGTCCTCGGTGTAGACGAAGTCCATGGTCTGCGCGCCGTCGCCGAAGATCAGCGGTGGCTGCCCGCCCGCGATGCGCTCCATCCAGCGGATGAAGACCTCGGTGTAGCGGCCGTGCACGTCCATCCGGGGCCCGTACACGTTGAAGTACCGCAGCGCGACGTAGTCCAGCCCGTACATGGTGTGGAAGCTCCGCAGCAGGCCCTCGTTGAAGACCTTCGCGGCCCCGTACAGCGTGTCGTTGTTGTAGGGGTGCTGGCTCTCGGGCGTCGGGAACACGTCCGCGAGCCCGTACACGGACGCCGTCGACGAGGCGACGACCTTCCGCACGCCGGTCTCGGCGGCGGCCTCCACCACGTCGAAGGTCCCGTCCACCATGACTTCCAGCGCCAGCCGGGGTTCGGCCGCGCACTGGGTGATCCGGATCGCGGCGAGGTGGAACAGCACGTCCGCGCCGGGGGCGAGGAGTTCACGCAGCAGGGCCCGGTCCCGGATGTCCCCGTCCACCACGCTCAGTTGCCCGGGCGCGGCCAGTTCGCGGGCGCGCGCCAGGTTCTCGGCCCGGCCGCGGACGAAGTTGTCGAGCACGACGACCTCGCGGGCGCCGGCCTCGATCAGCTGGTCGACGACGGTGGAGCCGATGGTGCCGGCGCCGCCGGTGACCAGGCAGCGGGAGCCTTCGAGCGGTACGGCGGCGTTCATCGGACGGTGGCCCTCTCCTGCACGGGACGCTGACGGGCGGTCGGCTCGACGGGGACGGTCACGCCGCCGAGTTCGAGGCTGAGGGACGCGGCGTGCAGCAGGCGCAGCACGCGCAGGCCGGCCCGGCCGTCGGTGAGCGGGGTGCGGCCCTCGACGATCGCGGCGGCGAATTCGGCCATCACGTTGCGCAGGGCTTCCTGTTCGACCAGGGCGGGGGCGATCATGTCGCCGACCCGGTAGGAGATCAGGGCGCGGTGCCGGATGGCGTCGGTCAGCTCGTCGGGCGGGGTGAGGTCGACGCCGCGGTCGTGGATGGCGAGGCGGGCCTGCGGGTTGAGGTCGTCCCAGACCAGGGTGCGGCGGGAGCCGCCGATCAGGGTGGTGCGGACCTTGGTCGGGGAGAGCCAGTTGACGTGGCAGTGGGCGAGCGCGCCGTTGGACAGCCGGACCGTCAGGTAGGCGACGCAGGCCCGGCCGGCCCCGATCGGGTCGGCGGCCTGGGCGCTGACGCCGACGGGTTCGACGCCGGGCGGCAGCACGAAGTCGAGGATGGACAGGTCGTGCGGGGCGAGGTCCCACAGCACGTCGACGTCGGGTTGGACGAGTCCGAGGTTGATCCGGACGGAGTCGAAGAACTGGATGTCGCCGATCTCGCCGCCGTGCACCAGTTCGCGGATGCGGCGCACCACGGGGGTGTAGCAGAAAGTGTGGTCGCACATCAGGACGAGGCCGCGTTCCTCGGCGAGGGCGACCAGGTCGGCGGCTTCCTCGACGGTGGTGGTGATGGGCTTCTCGACCAGGACGTGCTTGCCGGCCTCCAGGGCGGCCCGGGCGAGGCGGTGGTGGGCGGCGGCGGGGGTGGCGATCGCGACGGCCTGCACCCGCTCGTCGGCGAGCACCTGTTCGTAGGAGGTGGTGGAGGTGACGGTGGAGTACTCGCCGAGGACCTTGCGGGAGCGCTGTTCGTCCAGGTCGCACAGCCAGTGCAGTTGCAGGGCGGCGGTCTGTTGGGCGTTGCGGACCAGGTTCGGGCCCCAGTAGCCGGCTCCGACGACGGCGAGTCCGATCCGCCGGTCGGGTTCTCGGTCGGTGCTGCCCGGTGTGGGCACGTGTTCCCCTGGCGCCTCGTGCGCCACGACGTTCGACCCCATTGCAAGACCCCCCTTGCCGCCGCGTCGCTCGAACGGTACCGGCCCGGCCGGGCCCGTCGAGGCACAATCGGAAAAACCGGTGAACGCCACCAGGGGCGTGCGGGACGGAAGTTGGGCCCTCCGTATGCCCCCGTGCGCCCCCGTGTCGCACCCCGGCGCGGCGCATGTCGGATCGGTTTGGCAGGCTGGACGCTTCCGGGTGAGGATTCACCGTCCGTCAGCAGACCCCCGGCAGCGGAGAACTGCCGGTGCGCCGCACAACGTCGAGGAGCAGTCATGGACCAGTCGGGCCCGCCGCCCGTGTTGCGCCACCAGCGCGACAGCCTGCTGCCCGCGGTGGCTGCGGCGCTGATGCTGCGCGGCGGTGAGGTGCACACGCTGGCCGGGGAGAAGTCCGAGCTGGCGCCGATGCTGCACCCGCTGGTCGGCGAGTTCCTGGCGGCGCTGCCGGTCGACAAGCGCGAGCGTTTCCTCGGCCGCTGCCCGGAGCCGGCGCTGCTGTCGCAGTTCCTGGGGCAGATCGACTCGTCCCGCTCGAAGCGGGCCTCGCGCAAGCCGATGACGGTTCAGGAGGCCCGCAAGGCGCTCAAGGGGGCCCGGATGACCACGGTGCGGATCCGCGAGGAGGGCGATCCGGCGCACGGCACGCACGCGCCGCCGTGCCGTTCCTGCGCTCCGCTGCTGGATCATCTGAACGTGACTGTCGTCGCGGTCGGGCCGCCCGGCCGCCGGTCCCCGTCCCCCAGCCCCCGGAGCACGTCCTGAACGCCAGCACCGTCCGCACCCAGCCCCGTTTCCCGGCCGACGTGGCCGCCGCCCTCAAGCAGGCCGGCTGGCACCCGGGCCGGTGGGAGATCCGCCAGGCCGAGCAGTGGGCCGATGCGATGGTCGCGTACGGCGGTCCGCTGGACCCGCAGCACTCCGTGTTCCCCGCCGCGATCGAGGCCTGGGCCGAGTTCGGCGGCCTGGCCTTCGACGTGCCGGGTCCCGGGCGCACCCAGGCCCGCACCCCGTTCCTGCTCGACCCGCGCTGCGGCCTGCACGCCCCGCGCACCCTCGCCGACCTCGGCCGCGCCCTGGACACCCGGCTCGCCCCGCTCGGCGAGGAGCTGTACGGGCAGGCGCTGCTGGCCATCGACGAACAGGGCCGGGTCTACGGCCTCGACCACGCCGGAGAGTGGTTCCTCGGCCACAGCGTCGACCAGGCGCTGGCCACCCTGGTGCTCGGCCTGGCCCCGCACCGGCTGCGCACCGCCGAGAGCTGAGCGGTCAGTTCAACGGTTCGACGGCCAGCCGCAGCCGGGACGGCAGCACCGCCTCGACCCGGAACCCGCCGTCGCCCTCCGGCCCGGCGTGGAACATCCCGCCCAGCGCCATCACCCGCTCGCGCATCCCGACCAGGCCGTTGCCGCCGCTCGGCAGCGCCACCGGCATCGCCGCGCCGCCCGGGCAGTCGTTCACCACCGACACCCGCACCCCGTTCGGCACGTACGCCAGCAGCACCACCACGCGCGCCCCGCCGGCGTGCTTGTGGGCGTTGGTCAGGCCCTCCTGCACCACCCGGAACGCGGTCTGCTCGGCCTCCGCGACGTACGCCAGGTGCTCCCCGCTGACGGTCAACGAGACCGCCATGCCGGCCGCCCGGGACTGCTCCACCAGCTCCGGCAGCTCCCCGAGACCGCCGACCGGCGCCTCCACCTGGTCCTGCGGCTCCGTCATCCGCAGCACGCCGAGGATCTCCCGCAGCTCGTCCAGCGCCTGCCGGCCGACCTCGCCGATCAGCTGCGCCGACTGCTGCGCCTTCGCCGGGTCCTTCGGGACGATCCGCTCCACCGCCGCCGCGTGCACCACCATCAGGCTCACCCGGTGCGCGACCACGTCGTGCATCTCCCGCGCGATCCTGGTCCGCTCCTCGGCCCTGGCCCGCCACGCCCGCTCCCGGGCCTGCTCGGCGAGCATCGTCAACTCGGCCTCCAGGCCCTCCGCCCGGTCCGTGAGCGACTCCACCAGCCGCCGCCGCGCCCCCACGTACAGGCCGGTCACCACCGGGGCGACCGCCATGCCGACCGCGACGAACGCGGACACGATCACCAGCACCCAGCCCGGCGGCAGCGGTTCCGGCGACGGCGTCGGGGGCGGCGCGAACATCGCGAACAGCACCATGCCGAACGTCTCCGCCGTGGCGACCGCCGACAACCCGACCACCCGGGCCCGCCGGGACGGCCACTCCCAGGTCGCCGCCAGCGTGTACAGCGACACCACCAGCAGGATCACGCCGAAGAACCCCGGCACGAACACCAGCGCCACCAGCACCGGAAACGCGGGCCATCGGCGCCGCACCACCAGCGAGACACCCGCCAGCGCCCCCAGCACCACCGCGACCACGGCTGCCGCGAGGCCCAGCTCCAGCCGGACCTTGACCAGCGCGTACGCCCCGGCCGCACACTCCGCCGCCGCTGCCAGCGCCAACGCCACGTCGAGCGCCGCGCCACGCCTCCGCGCCCACCACCACAGGCCGTCCCCCGCCGGCTTCTTACTCATGGGAACACCATACGCAGTGCGAGATGCACCCCCCTGTCGGTGCTCTCCCGGTCTTCGTGCCCGCACGCTCTCCGCTGTCCGCCATCCGGCCACCTCTCCGGTCTGGCACCGGGTGCCACCTATGCTGTTGCCCGTCGGACAGTGCGGTCCGCACCTGCAGAGCCGTTGCCGAACACCCCCACCACCACAGGGAGCCAGCCGTGACCGCTCCGGACAACTCGTCCCCGACCGCCGACCAGGCCGCAGAGAACGCCGCGTTGCGTGCGGACATCCGCCGCCTCGGTGACCTGCTGGGAGAGACTCTCGTGCGTCAGGAGGGCCCGGAACTGCTGGGCCTGGTCGAACAGGTGCGCCTGCTGAGCCGTACCGACGGCGAGGCGACGGCCCAGCTGCTGGCGGAGATCGACCTGGCGACCGCCGCGAAGCTGGTGCGCGCGTTCTCCACCTACTTCCATCTCGCGAACGTCACCGAACAGGTGCACCGCGGCCGGGAGTTCGCCTCGCGGCGGGCCCGCGAGGGCTCGGTGCTGTCGCAGACCGCCGACCAGTTGAAGGACGCGGACCCGAAGCACCTGGCGGACACGCTGGCGAACCTCGCGGTGCGTCCGGTCTTCACCGCGCACCCGACCGAGGCGGCCCGCCGCAGCGTGCTGAACAAGCTGCGCCGGGTCGGCGAGCTGCTGGAGCGGATCCACCGCGAGCAGGCGGCGACCGGCCAGGTGGACAGCGCCCGGCAGACCTCGGCGCGCCGGCAGGCGGACCGCCGCCTCGCCGAGGTGATCGACCTGCTGTGGCAGACCGACGAGTTGCGGATCGCCCGCCCGGAGCCGACCGACGAGGCCCGCAACGCCGTCTACTACCTGGACGAGCTGTACCGCGAGGCGGTGCCGGCCGTACTGGAGGAGTTGCACGAGGAGCTGGCCCGGGTCGGCCTGACCCTGCCGGACGGCGTCCGTCCGCTGACGTTCGGCACCTGGATCGGCGGCGACCGCGACGGCAACCCGAACGTCACCCCGCAGGTCACCTGGGACGTGCTGAACCTGCAGCACGAGTACGGCATCAAGGACGCGCTGGCGGCCATCGACGACCTGCGGGCGTCGCTGTCGACCTCGGTGCGGCTGGCGGGCGCGTCGGAGGAGCTGCTGGCCTCGCTGGACGCCGACCTGACGCACCTTCCGGAGCTGAGCCCGCGCTACAAGCGGATGAACGCCGAGGAGCCGTACCGGCTGAAGGCCACCTGCATCCGGATCAAGCTGGAGAACACCCGCGAGCGGCTGGCCGCGGGCACCCCGCACGTGCTGGGCCGCGACTACGTCGGCACCCGGGACCTGATCGCCGACCTGCGGCTGATCCAGGACTCGCTGCGCGCCCACCGCGGCGGCCTGATCGCCGACGGCCGGCTGGCCCGGGCGATCCGCACCATCGAGGCGTTCGGCCTGCAGCTGGCCACCATGGACGTCCGCGAGCACGCCGAGGCGCACCACCACGCGCTGGGCCAGCTGTTCGACCGGCTCGGCGAGGAGGCGTGGCGCTACACCGACATGCCGCGCGAGTACCGCCAGCGCCTGCTGTCGAAGGAGATGCGCTCGCGCCGCCCGCTGGCCCCGATCCCGGCCCCGCTGGACCCGGCGGGCGCCAAGACGCTGGGCGTGTTCAGCACCATCCGGCAGGGCTTCGAGCGGTTCGGCGACGAGATCGTCGAGTCGTACATCATCTCGATGTGCCAGGGCGCGGACGACGTGTTCGCGGCCGTGGTGCTGGCCCGCGAGGCGGGGCTGATCGACCTGCACGCGGGCATCGCCAAGATCGGCATCGTGCCGCTGCTGGAGACCACGGACGAGCTCCAGCAGGCCGACCGGATCCTGGAGGAGATGCTCTCCGATCCGTCGTACCGGCTGCTGGTGTCGCTGCGCGGCGACATCCAGGAAGTCATGCTCGGCTACTCGGACTCGTCGAAGTTCGGCGGCATCACCACCTCGCAGTGGGAGATCCACCGCGCCCAGCGCCGGCTGCGCGACGTCGCGCACCGGTACGGGATCCGGCTGCGGCTGTTCCACGGCCGCGGCGGCACCGTCGGCCGCGGCGGCGGCCCCTCGCACGAGGCGATCCTCGCCCAGCCGTGGGGCACCCTGGAGGGCGAGATCAAGGTCACCGAGCAGGGCGAGGTGATCTCCGACAAGTACCTGCTGCCGTCGCTGGCCCGGGAGAACCTGGAGCTGACCCTCTCCGCCACGCTGGCCGCGTCCGCGCTGCACACCGCGCCGCGCCAGGCCCCCGAGGAGCTGGCCCGCTGGGACGCCGCGATGGACCGGGTCTCGGAGGCCGCGCACACCGCCTACCGGGGGCTGGTGGAGCAGGAGGACCTGCCGAAGTACTTCTTCGCGTCCACCCCGGTCGACCAGCTGGCCTCGCTGCACCTGGGCTCCCGCCCGTCCCGCCGCCCGGACAGCGGCGCGGGCCTGGACGGCCTGCGGGCCATCCCGTGGGTGTTCGGCTGGACGCAGTCCCGGCAGATCGTCCCCGGCTGGTACGGCGTCGGCTCCGGCCTGGCGGCGGCCCGCGCGGCGGGCCTGTCGGACGTGCTCGACGAGATGTACGGGAACTGGCACTTCTTCCGCAACTTCCTGTCCAACGTCGCCATGACGCTGGCCAAGACCGATCTGCGGATCGCCCGCCACTACGTCGAGCAGCTGGTCCCCGGCGAGCTGCGGCACGTGTTCGACCAGATCGTCGCCGAGCACGAGCTGACCCTGCGCGAGGTGCTGCGGCTGACCGGCGAGTCGGAGCTGCTGGAGCACAACGAGGTCCTGAAGCAGACGTTCACCGTCCGCGACGCCTACCTCGACCCGATCTCCTACCTCCAGGTGGCGCTGCTGCGCCGCCAGCGCGAGGAGGTCGCGCTCGGCCGCCCGGAGGACCCGCTGCGGGCCCGCGCCCTGCTGCTGACCGTCAACGGCATCGCGGCCGGCCTGCGCAACACCGGCTGACCGGCCCGCCAAAGCACGACGAGGTCCGCTCCGCGCGTCTGCGGAGCGGACCTCGTCCGTTGTGCGGGCTCAGGCCTTCTTGCGCTTGCGCAGCCAGGTCGCCGCACCGCCGGCCACCACCACCAGGCCGCCGCCGACGGCGTACACGCCGGCCGAGCCGACGGAGCCGGTGGGCGGGGCGAGCTTGGCCGCGGCCGGCTCGGGAGCGACGGTGCTGACGGGTTCGGCGGCCAGCGCGGGCGTCCCGGCCCATGCTCCGGCGGCCAGGCACAGCACGGTGCCACCGACGACCTTGCCCACACGCTTCGAGCGGATCACGCTCCATACCCCCAGTGACAGCACTTCAACCCTTGTGCACCGGGACCGACGGTATCCGATTCCTGGCAGGTTCTGACCACCAGTCAGCTTCCATCAGGCAAGCGTTGTCCGAATGTTGTGTACGGAGGGTGGCCGAAGCCGATCAGGAGTTGTAGTTCTGCTGGGCGCGTTCCAGGCCCTCGGCGAGCAGCGCTTCGACGGCGTCAGCGGAGCGGTCGACGAACCAGTCGAGGTCCTTGCGCTCGGTGGACGAGAAGTCCTTGAGCACGAAGTCCGCGACCTCCATCCGGCCGGGCGGGCGGCCGATGCCGCAGCGCACCCGGTGGTAGTCGGGGCCGAGCGACTTGGTGATCGACTTCAGGCCGTTGTGGCCGTTGTCGCCGCCGCCGAGCTTGACCCGCAGCGCCGAGTAGTCGAGGTCGAGCTCGTCGTGGACCGCGACGATCGCCGAGGCTGGCACCTTGTAGAAGTCGCGCAGCGCGGTCACCGGGCCGCCGGAGAGGTTCATGAAGGTCATCGGCTTGGCCAGGATCGCCCGCTTGCCGGAGAGGCGCCCCTCGGCGACCTGGGCGCGGCTCTTGTGCGCCTTGAACTTGGCGCCCATCCGCCGGGCCAGCAGGTCGGCCACCATGAAGCCGATGTTGTGCCGGTTGCGGGCGTAGCCGTCGCCGGGGTTGCCGAGGCCCACCACCAGCCAGGGGCCGTCGTACTCGCTCATGCCGCTCCTCACGCGGGTGTCGTTGCGTCGTCCATCATCCCGGACATGCCGCTGCCCCGGCCGCCCGCAGGAAGCGGGACGGCCGGGGCAGCGGCGTTACGAAGATCGCGAGAATCAGGCCTCGACAGCGGCCTCTTCGCCCTCGACGGCCTCTTCGCCCTCGGCGGCCTCTTCCTCGGTGGCCTCGGGGGCCTGGGCGCCGATGACCTGCAGGACGACGACGTCGGCCTCGACGGCCAGGGTGACGCCGGCCGGCAGGGCGATGTCACCGGCGGCGATGGAGGCGCCGGCCTCCAGGCCCTCGACGGAGACGGTGACCGACTCGGGCAGGTGGGTGGCCTCGGCCTCGATCGGCAGGGCGTTCAGGACGTGCTCGAGCAGGTTGCCACCGGGGGCCAGCTCGCCCTCGGCGTGGACCGGGATCTCGACGGTGACCTTCTCGCCGCGCTTGACCAGCAGCAGGTCGACGTGCTCGATGGTGCGCTTGATGGCCTCGCGCTGGACGGCCTTCGGCAGCACGTACTCGTCCTTGCCCTCGATCGGGACGACCAGCAGCGCGTTCGGGGTCTTCAGGGCCATCATCAGGTCGTGGCTCGGCAGGTTCAGGTGAACCGGGGTGTGGCCGTGGCCGTAGACGACACCGGGGACGAAGCCGGCGCGGCGGGCGCGACGGGCGGCACCCTTGCCGAACTCGGTGCGGGACTCAGCGGCGATGCGGATCTCGGACACGACTGCACTCCTCGAAAATGCGCAGGGGTGCAGGAACGACAGAACCGCCGGGCCACACCCTCAAGTACGTTTGGGGGGACACTCGGCGGTTCGATCAAAGCGCATCGTTCACGCGCGTCGATCACGGAGCCCCGAAATTGGACATCCCTCGCCGAGCAGTCTCCCCAGCCTAACCGGGCGGTGGCGCGGACGTGAAATCGGCCCCCGGTTCCAGGGCGGAACCGGGGGCCGATCAAGGGTGTGACGAGGGGTCAGCTCACCCCTCGGGAGCCCGGTGTCAGTGCACGCCCTCGAACAGGCTGGTGACCGAGCCGTCCTCGAACACCTCGTGGACGGCGGCGGCGATCGACGGGGCGATCGACAGCGTGGTGATCTTGTCCAGCTGGAGCTGGGCCGGGGTCGGCAGGGTGTTGGTGAACACGAACTCGCTGACCCGGGAGTTCTTCAGACGGTCCGCGGCGGGGCCGGAGAGCACGCCGTGGGTGGCGGCGACGATGACGTCGGCGGCGCCCGCGTCGAACAGCGCGTCGGCGGCGGCGCAGATGGTGCCGGCGGTGTCGATCATGTCGTCGACCAGCACGCAGGTGCGGCCGCGGACGTCACCGACCACCTCGGCGGAGAGGATGGTGTTGGCCTGCGTCATGTCGCGGCGCTTGTGGATGATCGCCAGCGGGGCGTCCAGGCGGTCGCACCACTGGTCGGCGACCTTCACACGGCCGGCGTCCGGCGAGACGATGGTCAGCTTGGACCGGTCGGCGACCCGGTTGCCCACGTAGTCGGCGAGCATCGGCAGCGCGAACAGGTGGTCCACCGGGCCGTCGAAGAAGCCCTGGATCTGCGCGGTGTGCAGGTCCACGGCCATCAGGCGGTCGGCGCCGGCCTGGCGCAGCAGGTCGGCGACCAGGCGGGCCGAGATGGGCTCGCGGCCGAGGTGCTTCTTGTCCTGCCGGGCGTAGCCGTAGAACGGGAGGATCGCGGTGATGCTGCGGGCCGACGCGCGCTTCAGCGCGTCGATCATGATCAGCTGCTCCATGATCCACTGGTTGATCGGAGCCGTGTGGCTCTGGATCACGAAGCAGTCGGCGCCGCGCGCGGAGTCCAGGAAGCGGACGTAAATCTCGCCGTTGGCGAAGTCCAGGGCCTTGGTCGGGACGAGTTCGGTGCCCAGGACACGGGCGACCTCCTCGGCAAGTTCCGGGTGGGCTCGACCGGAGAAGAGTTTGAGCTTCTTCTCACCGGAGGTCGTGATCCCGCTCACTGCACCGTCTCCTCGTGTTATTGCCACTCAGGGTGAGTACGCCGAGGCACGGCCCAGCAGGCCCGATGGCGCACGTATGTACTTCAGGTTACGCGCCCCGGACCGCGGTCGACGGCCGGGGACCTCTGTTCAAGATCCCCGGCCGCCCCGTCCGACTATTCCGCCGAGGACGCCTCGGCGGCCGCGCGGGCGGACGCCGAGCCGGGCCGCTTCCGCTCAACCCAGCCTGCGATGTTGCGCTGCTGGGCCCGCGCGACGCCCAGCGAACCGGCCGGAACGTCGTTGGTGATCACGGATCCGGCGGCGGTGTAGGACCCGTCACCCACCGTGACCGGAGCGATGAACATGTTGTCGGAACCCGTGCGGCAGTGGGCCCCGATGACCGTCCGGTGCTTGTTCACGCCGTCGTAGTTCACTGTGACCGACGCCGCACCGACGTTGCTGCCCTCGCCGATCGTCGCGTCCCCGATGTACGACAGGTGCGGCACCTTGGCGCCCTCGCCGAGCTCGGAGTTCTTGATCTCCACGTAGGTGCCGGCCTTCGCCTTCCGGGCCAGCTTGGTGCCCGGCCGCAGGTACGCGTAGGGGCCGACCGAGGCCTCCGGGCCGATCTCGGCGCGCTCGGCCGTGGTGTTGCTCACACGGGCGCCCGCGCCGACGACGGTGTCGGTCAGCGTGGTGTTCGGGCCGACCTCGCAGCCCTCGCCCAGGTGGGTCGCGCCGCGCAGCTGGGTGCCGGGGTGCACCAGCGCGTCCGGCTCGTAGCCGACCTGGACGTCGATCCAGGTGCTGGCGGGGTCGACGACCGTCACGCCGGCCCGCATGGCCCGCTCCAGCAGGCGGTCGTTGAGCAGGCGGCGGGCCTCGGCCAGCTGCACCCGGTCGTTGATGCCGACGATCTCCCGGTGGTCGGCGGCCACCACGGCGCCCACCCGGTGGCCCTCCCGGCGGAGGATCTCCAGGGTGTCGGTCAGGTACTCCTCGCCCTGCGAGTTGTCGGTGCCGACCAGCGACAGCGCGTGCGCCAGCAGCTTGGCGTCGAACGCGAACACCCCGGAGTTGATCTCGGAGACCGCCAGCTGCTCGGGGGCGCCGTCCTTGTGCTCGACGATCGCGGCGACCGCGCCGTCGGCGTCGCGCAGGATCCGGCCGTAGCCGGTGGCGTCCGGGACGAGGGCGGTCAGCACGGTGACGCCGTTGCCCTGCTCGGCGTGCGCGGCGGCCAGCGCGGACAGCGTGCCGCCGGTCAGCAGCGGGGCGTCGCCGGTGGTCACCAGCACGGTGCCGTCCAGTTCCACGCCGTCGGCGGCCAGCGCCTGCAGCGCGGTGCGGACCGCGTGGCCGGTGCCGAGCTGCTCGGTCTGGACGACCGGGCGGGCCGCCGGGCAGTGCTCGGCCAGGTGCGCCTGCACCAGCTCGCGCAGGTGGCCGATCACCACGACCAGCTGACTCGGCGTCAACTCCTGGGCGGCGGCGACCGCATGGCCGACCAGTGAGCGGCCGCAGATCTCGTGCAGCACCTTCGGCAGGGCCTTGGACTTCATCCGCGTACCGCCCCCGGCGGCAAGCACGATCACGGCAGCTGGCTGGTTGGCAGTCACGCGGAGAGACTCCTCGGTCGATGCGGGGTGAGGGTGCACCGAGAATACCGAGACGAGGCGGAGGGGAGACGACCGACAACGGCCGGGAGGGGCTCCGCCGCTAGGATTCGAACCCAGACAAAGGCCTCCAAAGGGCCCTGTGCTGCCATTACACCACGGCGGAAAAGCGCGATTGCCCGCGCCGAGCACAGCCTACGGGTTGACGGCCCGTAGCTCCACCACCTTCCGCGAAGCACACGAACGACGCCCCGGCCCCGGGTGGCCGTCCGCGAGGAATCCGGCGGACGAACACCGCGACACGTCCGCGCACGGGTCTTCCGCCTGCCGCCGTTCGGTACTTACGATGCCGTAGGTTACGGAAACGTAGGTATCCGTTGGCACCACCCTCCTCCCCCGGGACGCGCCATGACCATCCAGGCCGGGCAGGCGCCGCCGAGCGCCGCCGAGGACCTCATCCCCCGACTGTCCGCCACCAGGGGCGGCGAGAAACAGGGCCCGCTGGAGCGGATCACCCTCGCCCTGTTCATCGCGCTGCCGTTCCTCGCCCTGCTGGCCGCCGTCCCGCTGGCGTGGGGCCGCGGCCTGTCCTGGCTGGACGCCGGCCTCGCCGTCGCCATGTACTTCCTCACCTGCCACGGCATCACCGTCGGCTACCACCGCTACTTCACCCACAGCGCGTTCAAGGCCAACCGGCGGCTGCGCCTGGCCCTGGCCGTGGCCGGCTCGCTCGCCGTCGAGGGCCCGCTGGTGCGCTGGGTCGCCGACCACCGCCGCCACCACCGCTTCTCCGACAAGGAGGGCGACCCGCACTCGCCGTGGCGCTACGGCGAGAGCGTGCCCGCGCTGCTCAAGGGCCTGTGGTGGGCGCACATGGGATGGCTGTTCGACGAGGAGCAGACCCCGCAGCTCAAGTACGCGCCCGACCTGGTCCGCGACCCGGCCATAAGGCGTATCTCCCGCCTGTTCTGGCTCTGGACGACGCTGTCGCTGGCGCTGCCCGCGGTGATCGGCGGCCTGGCCACCTGGAGCTGGCAGGGCGCGCTGTCCGCCTTCTTCTGGGGCTCGCTGGTCCGGGTCGCGCTGCTGCACCACGTCACCTGGTCGATCAACTCGATCTGCCACGCCGTCGGTTCACGGCCCTTCAAGTCCCGCGACAGGTCCGGCAACGTGTGGTGGCTGGCGGTGCTGTCCTGCGGCGAGTCCTGGCACAACCTGCACCACGCCGACCCGACCTCGGCCCGGCACGGCGTGCTGCGCGGCCAGGTCGACTCCTCGGCGCGGATCATCCGCTGGTTCGAGCGGGCGGGCTGGGCCACCGACGTCCGCTGGCCGGGTGCGGAGCGGATCGCCGCCCGCCGCGCCGCATGAGGCAGCGCCTACAGCATGATGGAGGGGTGAACGGGACCAACGGAGACAGCGCCGGCCATCAGCAGCCTTCTCAACGCGGCGGAGCCGCCGGCGGCAGGAAGAGCGGCGGCCGGGTGCGGATGACCGGCAAGCAGCGCCGCGAGCAGCTGCTGGAGATCGGCCGGTCGGTCTTCGCCGAACGCGGCTACGACGGCACCTCGGTGGAGGAGATCGCGGAACGCGCCGGGGTCTCCAAGCCGGTCGTCTACGAGCACTTCGGCGGCAAGGAGGGCCTGTACGCGGTGGTCGTCGACCGCGAGATGCAGCTCCTGCTGGACATGGTCACCGGCGCGCTCACCGGCGGGCACTCCCGGGAGCTGCTGGAGCAGGCCGCGTTCGCGTTGATGGACTACATCGACACCTCCACCGACGGCTTCAAGATCCTGGTCCGGGATTCGCCGGTGGCCCAGTCCACCGGCTCGTTCGCCTCGCTGATCAGCGACATCGCCACCCAGGTCGAGGACATCCTCGGGCTGGAGTTCAAGTCCCGGGGCTTCGACGCCAGGCTGGCGCCGATGTACTCGCAGATGCTGGTCGGCATGGTGGCGCTGACCGGCCAGTGGTGGCTGGAAGTGCGCAAGCCCGCCAAGGCGGAGGTCGCCGCCCACCTGGTCAACCTCGCCTGGCACGGCCTGGAAGGCCTGGAGCGGCACCCCAAGCTGGTCGGCGACCGCAGGAACTGACCGGCCCGGCCCCCGCCACCGGGGCCGCCGGGCCGACACGCACGACAGGGGAACCCGTTGGCGGTCTTCCTGCTGGCCCTCAGTGCGGCCTGCTGCCTCGGACTCGGCTTCGTCCTGCAGCAGCACGCCGCCCAACGCGCCCCCAGCGGCGACCTGCTGCGCTGGCGGCTGCTGCTCGACCTGATGCGGATGCCCGACTGGCTGCTCGGCATCGGTTTCATGATCGCCGGCCAGGTGCTGTCCGCGCTGGCGCTCAGCCAGGGCGAAGTCACCCTGGTCGAGCCGCTGCTCGCCACCAACCTGGTCTGGGCGATGCTGCTGGCCCGCCGGATCACCGGCACCCGTCTCGGCCGCTCCGGCTGGATCGGCGTCGCGCTGATCGCCCTCGGCGTCACCGCGTTCATCGCCGCCGGCCAACCCCAGGGCGGCGGCCCCGGCGTCGGGCCGCTGCGCCAGTGGCTGGTCATCGGCATCGTCGCGGGCCTCGCGCTGGCCCTGGTCTCGACGGCCCGCCACCTCCCGCTGTTCGAGGAGGCCACCCTGCTGGCCCTCGCCGCCGGCCTGCTCTACGGCCTCCAGGACGCGCTCACCCGCGCCACCTTCGACCTGATCGACGAGCACGGCGCCCGCGCCGCGCTCCTCTCCTGGCAGCCCTGGACCGTGGTCGGCATCGGCGTGGTCGGCCTCCTCCTGGTCCAGTCCGCCTTCGAGGCCGCCCCGCTGCGGATGTCGCTGCCCGCCCTCACCGCCGCCCAGCCGCTGGCCGGCATCGCCTGCGCCGTCGGCTTCCTCGGCGACCGGGTCCGGATCACCCCCGCTGCGCTGGCCTGGCAGTGCGCCGGGCTGGCCGCGATCGTGGTCGGCGTCGTGGTGCTGGGCCGCCACCCGGCGATGCCCGGCGCCAAGTGACCTCCGGTCAGTTCTTCACGGCCACCGCGAAGACCCGGCGGAACGGGAACACCGTGCCGTGCTCGGTCGCCGGGTACGCCTCGCGCAGCAGCGCGCCGTACTCCGCCAGGAACTCCTTCTGCTCGGCCGGGTCCGGCAGCCGCTCCAGCACCGGCCGCAGCGTGCTGCCCTTGACCCACTCCAGCACCGGGTCCGGGCCCTGCAGCACCGTCAGGTACGTGGTCTCCCAGACGTCGGCGGTGCAGCCCGCGGCCATCAGCGCCTCCAGGTACCGGCCCGGGGCGTGGCAGGACGCGTCCGGGCGGACGGTGCCCAGCCGCTCGCGCCAGCGGGCGCCGTGGCGCAGCTCGGCGAGCAGGGCGTGGCTGGGCGCGGCGAAGTTGCCGGGCAGCTGGAACGCGATCACCCCGCCGGGGCGCAGTGCCGCCGCCCACCGGGGCAGCAGGGAGAGGTGGTCGGCGGTCGGGGTGTCCATCCAGTGCAGGGCGGCGTTGGACGCGATCAGGTCGGGCCGTTCGGGCGCGGGGTCGTACGCGGTGACGTCCTGCAGTCGGTACTCGGCGGTGGGCTCGCCGATGGTGCGGGCGGTCTCCAGCAGGGTGGGCGAGGTGTCCAGGCCGAGCAGGCGGGCCTCGGGCCACCGGCGGCGCAGCACGGCGGTGGAGTTGCCGGGCCCGCAGCCGAGGTCCAGCACGGTGGGGCGGTCCGGGAGTGCGGGGACCCGGGCGAGCAGTTCGCCCAGCGGCCGGATGCGTTCCTCGGCGTAGCGCAGGTACTGGCGGGCGTCCCAGTCGGCGGGCATGGCGGACCTCCGGAGGTATCTCGACGTCAAGATATCTTTCGAGCGCCGAGCGTTCCTTTGTTATCTCTTGATGTCAAGAGACTTCACATCGACACATCCCCCGATACACTGATCGTCATGGAGGACGAGGTCGACCGCCTGGTCGCAGCATGGCGCCGAGAGCGCCCCGACCTCGACGTGGAACCCCTTGAGGTCCTCAGTCGGGTGAGTCGGCTCGCCCGCCACCTCGACCGCGCCCGCCGCACCGCGTTCGCCGAGCACGGCCTCGAACCCTGGGAGTTCGACGTCCTCACCGCACTGCGCCGGGCGGGCGACCCCTACCAGCTCTCCCCCGGCCAGCTCCTCACCCAGACCCTGGTCACCTCCGGCACCATGACCAACCGCATCGACCGGCTCACCACCAAGGGCCTGGTCGTCCGCCTGCCCGACCCCGACGACCGCCGCGGCGTCCTGGTCCGCCTCACCGACGACGGCCGCGACAAGGCCGACCAGGCGCTGGCCGGCCTCCTCGCCCACGAACGCGAGATCCTTGCCCGACTGGCCCCCACCCAGCGCGGCGAACTCGCCTCCCTGCTGCGCCAGTTGGTCATCCCCTTCGACCGGGCCGGCTAGCCGGCCCGCCGATCGTCAGAACCCGTCCGGGTAGAGGCTCGCGAGCGCCGGAGGCTTGTCCGGGGCGCTCTTGTAGCCGGGCAGCAGGGCCGTCAGGCAGTCGCGAACCAGCGGGTCCGCGTTGGTGGTGGCCGCGGCGTACAGCGACGTGAGTCCCCCGGCCAGGTCCTCGACGCCGGTCGCCGCCTCCGCGGCCGTCGCGTAGATGCGCGGGTGGGCGGTGGGCAGTCGCACCTCCGCGTCCGAGAACAGCGCCTCGTTGAGCTTCTCGCCGGCCCGCAGGCCGGTGTAGCGGATCTCGACCTCGTCCGCCCCCAGTTGCACCTGCTCCGCGTAGTTGTGGACCAGGTCCACGATCCGCACCGGCTCGCCCATGTCGAGGACGAAGACCTCGCCGCCCTCGGCCATCCGTCCGGCCTCCAGCACCAGCCCGACCGCCTCCTCGATGGTCATGAAGAAGCGGGTGACGTCGGGGTGCGTGACCGTCACCGGCCCGCCGCTGCGGAGTTGCTCCTCCAGCACCGACAGCAGCGAGCCGCGCGAGCCGAGGACGTTGCCGAAGCGGACGGCGGCGAACGCGCCGGTGCCGAGGTTGCGGGCGTCCTTCGCGTTGGCCTGGACGATCAGCTCGGCGAGGCGCTTGCTCGCGCCGAGGACGGAGGTGGGGTCGGCGGCCTTGTCGGTGGAGATGAGGACGAAGCGTTCGACGCCGGTGGCGAGTGCGGCCTCGACCAGGTGGTCGGTGCCGAGGACGTTGGACTTGACGGCCTCGCTGGGGTGGCGCTCCAGCAGCGGGAGGTGCTTGTGCGCGGCGGCGTGGAAGACCACGTCGGGGCGCAGGTCGCGGAAGATCTGCTGGATCCGGGGGCGGTCCCGGATGTCGGCGATCACCAGGGATTCGTCGGTGAGCAGCGCCTCGCCCCAGATGTCGAGTTGCAGCCGGTGCAGGTTGGACTCGTCGTGGTCGAGCATGTAGAGCGCGGCGGGCCCGAACGCCTGTACCTGGCGGCAGAGTTCGCTGCCGATGGAGCCGCCCGCACCGGTCACCAGCACCCGGCGGCCCTCGATGACGGTGCGGACGTCGGGCGAGACGACGTGCACCTCGTGCCGGCCGATGAGCCGGTTGACGTCGAGGGTGCGCAGGTCCGAGCCGACGACTTCGCGGCGCAGCGCGGACAGGAAGGACGGCAGGTAGCGGACGGCCGCGCCGGCGGCGGCCGCGGCGGTGGCGAGCTCCCGGACGCGCTGGTGCGGCAGTCCGGGGATGGCGAGGACGACCACCTGGGCGCGGTGCGCGAGGGCGTGCGCGGTGAGGTCGGCGAGCGGGCCGAGGACGGGGCTGCCGGAGACGTTCCGGCCGGCCTTGGCGGGGTCGTCGTCCAGCACTCCGACGGGGGTGAGGCCGAACTCCGGGGTCCGGTCCAGGTCGCGGACCAGGGCCGTGCCGGCCGACCCGGCCCCGACCACCAGGGTGCGCAGGCCGGCCGGATCGGCGCGCTGCTCGGGCATGCGAGTGCGGGCTGCGTGCGGGCGTGCGGAAGCGCGGTTCGGCGACATCTGACCTCCGGTCTCGCTGACTCACGGAGTGGAAACCTGCTCGGAAGGCGGGGCTCGTTCAGCCCGCGCCGGGGCCTGCGGTCGAGGCGACGGTCGGTGGGGGGACGGGGGCGGGCACAGCGGGCGCGGCGGGCGCGGCGGGCTCCGAGGGGGCGATCCCGGCGCGGCGGGCGACCGCGACCGCCGCGAGCGTGGAGTGCACCCCCAGTTTGCCCAGGACGTTCTGCATGTGGGTGCGGACGGTGTGCGGGGAGAGGAACAGCCGCTCGGCGACCGCCTGTCTGCCCAGGCCGGCGACCATGCAGCGCAGCACCTCCTCCTCGCGGGGGGTGAGCGCGGCGACCAGGCGTTCGCTCTCGGAGCGGTCCCGCCGGGCGGAGGTGAGTTCGCGGACCACGCCGGTCAGCAGGGCGGGCGGCAGGTGGGTCTCCTCGCGCAGGACGCCGCGGATCACGGCCATCAGCGCGCCCAGTGAGCTCTCCCGTGCCACCCAGCCGCCGGCCCCGGCCTGCAGGGCGCGGACGGCCCGCTGCGGGTCGTCGGCGGTGGCCAGCACCACGGCGCGCAGCCCGGGGTGGGCCCGGCAGGCCCGGCCGACCAGGGCGATCCCGTCGCCCGGCGGCCGGGTCGGGTCGAACACCGGAGGTCGCCTCAACTGCCCTGCTGCGGGCTGCTGTTGGGGCGGTACAGCGACGCGCCGGGGCGGCGGTACGGCACCGCGGGCCGCAAGCGGCGGCACGGCGCCGAGGTCGGCGTCGACCAGCACCACGTCGTACGGGCGGCGTTCGGCCGCGGCCCGTTCCAGCGCGCGTTCGGCTGCCGCGGCGCTGCCGGCCGCCCCGACGTCCACATCGGGTTCGGCGGCGAGTGCTGTGGCCAGCGCCTCGGCGAAAATGCGGTGGCCGTCGACCACCAGGACGCGAATCCGCCCCATCGTCCTGCCCCCCTGCTCCTGGCCCGACCCCCACCGGTGCCTCACTCAGCGTACGGGCGGCGCCGGTCGGCCGTGGGGATTTGGTGAAGTTCCTGTACGCAGGGACTTCGGGGGTCGGGGTCGGGTCGGGAGCGGGGCTGGTCAGGCGCGGTGGGCGAGGGTGAACTCCCAGGCGTCGGCGACGATCCGGTCGAGCTCGGGGTGCTTCGGCGTCCAGCCGAGGGCCTCCCGGGCGCGGTCGGCGGCGGCCACCAGCACCGCCGGGTCGCCCGGGCGGCGGCCGGCGACCTGCACCGGGATCTCCCGGCCGGTGACCCGCTTGACCGACTCGATCACCTCGCGCACCGAGAAGCCGGTGCCGTTGCCGAGGTTGCAGATCAGGTGCTCGCCCGGCTCGGCGGCGTCCAGCGCCAGCAGGTGCGCGGCGGCCAGGTCGGCGATGTGGATGTAGTCGCGGATGCAGGTGCCGTCCGGGGTCGGGTAGTCCTCGCCGAACACCGCGATGTGCGGACGCTGACCCAGCGCCGCCTGGAACACCAGCGGGATCAGGTGCGACTCCGGCTCGTGACGCTCGCCGTAACGGCCGTACGCCCCGGCCACGTTGAAGTAGCGCAGGCTGACGGCGGCCAGGCCGTGGGCGATCGCCTCGGAGGTGATCAGGTGGTCCACGGCGAGCTTGGTGGCGCCGTAGGCATTGGTCGGCGAGGTGCGCGCGGTCTCCTTGATCGGCACCTCGTCCGGCTCGCCGTACACGGCGGCGGTGGAGGAGAACACCAGCTTGCGGACGCCGGCCTTGCGCATCGCCGACACCAGCTCCAGCGAACCGGCCACGTTGTTGCGCCAGTACTTCTCCGGGTCCGCGACCGACTCGCCGACCTGCGAGGAGGCCGCGAAGTGCAGTACACCGTCGAAGGAGGCGTCGAGCACCTCGGCAGCGTCCTGGATCCGGCCGCGCACGAACTCCGCGCCGTCCGGCACGGCCTCCGCGAATCCGGTCGACAGGTCGTCCAGTACCGTCACCCGGTGGCCCGCCTCCAGCAGGTGCGCCGCCACCACGCTGCCCACGTAGCCGGCTCCGCCCGTGACCAGGTACTTGCTCATGCCCTCGACCTCCGCACACTCGGGTGTTCCTCGTCCGGAGCATATGGCACCCGGGTCAACGAACCGGTTCGGCGGCCCAGCCGGGGTCACGGCCGGTGAGCGCGAGCAGCGCCTCGAACGGGTCTGCCCCTGCGTAGGCGACCGGCTCCGCGAACATGCCCATCTGCCGTCCGTTCGGCGCCAACTCCTCGGTCAGCGGCCCCAGCACGGCGACCGTCTCCGGGGCCGGCCGGTACGGCAGGCCGGTGGCGCGCGCCAGATCCCAGCCGTGCACGGCCAGGTCCATCAGGGCCAGCGCGCCGACCGTCTCCGCGGGCATCGACATCGACCCGAGCAGGCCCTCGTCCGCGCCCGGCTCGCCCCACGCCGCGACCAGCGCCGCCGCCTCGGCCGCGAACCGCTGCCGCCAGTCGCCGTCCAGCTCGGGCGCGGGCCCCGACCAGTCGGGCTGCCCCTTCGCTGCCAGCACCTGGAAGTTCACCACCACCTGGAACAGGTGCCGCATCAACTCCCGGACGTCGTACTCCCCGCACGGCGTCGGCGCGCCCAGCGCGGCGTCCGGCAGCGCGAGGATCACGGGGACGGTCCGCTCGGTGGCGGCCTGCAGCAGGGCGGCGATCTTCGTGGTCATGCGGCCGACGCTAGCGCGGCCGACCGGGGGCCGGCTTGAACAAACGCGACACCGACGCGGCACAGGGCCTGTCCGGTCGATCTTGTCGGATCAGCGCGCGTCTCCCCCGGCCCTTGCGGGCCGGGAGGCGCCCCCATTTCGCGCCCGGCTGGGAGTGCCGCCGGAACGTCCTCGTACTGGGTGTACTTGGATGTTTCGGCGGTGCTTCCAGCCGGGATGATCCGGCGGCGCGCGCCCGGCGAGATCGGCCGGACAGGCCCTAGCCTGTCCGGATGGCCGCTCCACGTCGTGACACCCGGGGGATCCTCGACCCGGACGGGCTGCTCTCCCGGCTGCGGTTCCGGCGTCGCGAGCCGGCTGCCGCGCTGCGGCCGTACCTGGAGCACTACTGGCTGATCGACTGGGACCTGCCCCGGCCGTACACCACCTCCGTGCTGCCGCATCCGTCCGTGAACGCGGTGTTCCAGCCGGGCGGCGCCGAACTGAGCGGCATCGGCACCGCCGTGTTCCGGCAGGAGCTGACCGGGCGGGGCTGGGTGGTCGGCACGCAGTTCCGGCCGGGCGGCTTCGCCGCGTTCGACCCCGATCTGCCGGTCTCCGTCTGGACCGGCCGCCGGGTTCCGCTCACCGACCTCTGGCCGGACGCGGAGCTGCCCGCCGGGGACGACGACACCCGGGTCGCGGCCCTCGACGCCCTGCTGCTGGCCCACGGCCCCCACCCGCACCCGGACACCGACACCGCCCTGCGGCTGGCCGAACTGGTCCGCCACGACCGGACGATCACCCGGGTCGACGACCTCGCCGCCCACAGCGGCCGCACGGTGCGCGCCCTGCAACGCCTGTTCTCCGCCCGGGTCGGCGTCCCGCCGAAGTGGGTGATCCTGCGCTACCGGATCCACGAGGCCCTGGAGGCCGCCGAACGCCCGGACGCCCCGGACTGGTCCCGGCTCGCCGCCGACCTCGGCTACAGCGACCACGCCCACCTGACCCGCGCGTTCACCCGGACCGTCGGCGTCCCGCCCTCCGCCTACGCCGCCCGCTGAACGCCCGTACGTTTCACGCGAGTTGATCGAGCATCCCGGTGCGGGCGGCCAGTGCGGCGGCCTCCAGGCGGGAGCGCGCGCCGAGTTTGCTCAGCACCCGCTGGACGTGCGTGCGCGCCGTGGACGGGGCGATCCGCATCGCGGCCGCGATCGCCGCGGTGTCCTCGCCCTCCGCGATCCGGGCCAGCACCTGCACCTCGCGGCGGGTCAACAGCCGCAGCAGCCGCACCGCCTCGTCGTCGGGCTCCACGACCGGCCACAGCAGGTGCTCGAACGCCGCCCGCAGCACCTCCACCGCGACCGCGGCCTCCCCCGCCCGGACCCGGGCGATCGCCCGGTCCACCACCTCGATCCGCTCGTCGCTGCGCACATAGCCCGCCGCGCCGGCCGCGAACGCGGCCGCGACCCGCCCGGGCGCACCCAGCGGGCCCAGCACCACCACGGAGATCTCCGGCCGCTCCCGGCGTAAGCGGCGTAACGCCTCGAACGGGTCGTCCGGGCCCGCCGCCGTCCCCAGCAGGCAGACCTCGGGACGGCGCCCGGCCACCAGGTCCAGCACCGAACCGCACGGCGAACCCACCCCCAGCACCCGGTGGCCGCGCTGTTGCAGGGCCGTGCCCAGGGCCTCGGCCATCAGCCGGTGATCGTCCGCGACCACGAGTCGTACGCTCATCCGCCACTCCCCGGTCCGGCCGACAGACGCACCATCACAGCGCATCCGTGCGCGGGCCGCCAGGGGACGTACCGGGTCGTCCCCCTGTTTGGCGAAGAGTTGGCGAAAACGCCGAAGGCCCCGCCAGGTGGCGGGGCCTTCGTCTGCTGAGCCCCCATGCGGAATCGAACCGCAGACCTTCTCCTTACCATGGAGACGCTCTACCGACTGAGCTATAGGGGCTTGTTGCTCCGGGTTCCTTGCGGTCCCCTTTGCGACGAGGAAGACATTACATGGTCCGCGGACCCCATGGGAAATCGGCTCTGCGCTGGCCAGAGGGCTAAACTGCCCGAGAAGACCCGATCTGCCGTGCAATGTCGCCCAGCAGCCGCGAACCTCTCGTGCAGCAAAGGCGCGTGATCCCGTGTCAGCCCCCGGCCGCAGTGGTGCGTCCCGCGCCCCCCGTTCCGCCTGGTGGGCGTTGGCCCTGCGGCCGGCCCGGCCGCCGGTGCCGTGGCGGCAGACGGTCCGGGCAGCGGTCGGGATGGCGGTGCCGCTGCTGGCGGGCCTGCTGGGCGGACGGCTGGACCTCGGGGTGTTCGCGGCGCTGGGCGCGATGCACGCCACCATGAACGACCGGGTGGAGCCGCTGCGGCTGCGCGCCCCGCGGATCGCCCTGGCGCTGACCGCCTCCACCACCGGCATGCTGGTCGGGGCCGCGCTCCAGCACCTCGGCGCGGGCGGCGTGCTGGTCGGCGTCGCGCTGACCGTGATCGGCTTCGTCGGTGGCGCACTGTCCGCGACCGGCCCGCGCGGCTCGGCGGCCGGGATGCTGCTGCTGGTGTCGGCCTCGCTGGGCGGCGGCATGGCGCTGCCGCACCCGTGGTGGGCGGCGCCCGCGATGATGCCGTGCGGCGCGGCCCTGGTGCTGCTGCTGGGCCTGCGCTACCGCACCGACGTCCGCACCGACCCGCGCACCGTCGCCCTCGCGGGGGTCTACCGCGCGCTCGGCGACATGCTGGCCGCACTCGGCACCCCGGACGGGGCAGCGGCCCGACGGGTGCTGACCGCCCGCCTCAACCTGATGCAGGACCTGCTGCCGCCGGCCCGCCCGGGCCGCCACGAGTCCGAACGCCTGCGCTGGCTGCGCCGCTCGTACGAGGCCGCGCTCGGCGCCACCGAGGCCGCCGCCGGACTGCTCTGGGCCTGGCGTCCGGTGCCGCCCGAGCTGGTCGGGTTCCCGGCGGCGCTGGCCCGGCAGATCACCGGCGGCCCCGAGCCCGACTACCCGGACTGGCGGCCGGACACCCCGTCCCGGACGGCGTTCGACACCGCGCTGCGGGCCGCCGCCGACACCGTCGCGGGCCGCTGGGCCCCGCTGGACACCGCCGCTCCGCCCCCGCCCGACCCGTGGCGGCTGCGCGCCCGGCTGCTGTCGGCCGGCTCGGTCCGCTACGGCCTGCGGGTCGCCCTGTGCGTGGCGGTTGCCGAGACGGCCGTCAACGCGCTGACGCTGAGCCGCAGTTACTGGGTCCCGCTGACGGTGGCGTTCGTCCTGAAGCCGGATCTCGGCTCGGTGTTCCAGCGCGCCGTCAGCCGGGTGCTCGGCACCCTGCTCGGCATCGCGGCGACGGCCGCCCTGCTGGGCCTGACCACGAACGAGTGGACGCTGAGCGTCGTGGTGTCGCTGTGCGTGGCGCTGCTGCCGTACTCGACGGCCGCGCACTACGGGCTGAACACCGCGGTGATGACGCCGGTGGCGCTGATCCTGGTGCAGCTCGGCGGGGAGAGCGGCGCCGCCGAGTTCTGGCCGCGGATCCTGGACACCACGCTGGCCAGCGCCATCGTCCTGGTCTTCGGCTACCTGCTGTGGCCCGAACGCACCCCGCACCGGATCGAACCCGGCATCGTCTCGGCCGCCGCCACCGTCCGCGAGTACCTGGCCGCCGTCGCCCGGGTCGAGCCGGTCGCCGAGGTCTGGCTGCGCCGCACCGCCTACCGGGCCCTCGCCGACGCCCGCCGCCAGGTCGAACTCGGCCTCGCCGAACCCCCGCCCGCCGGCCGCCTCGCCGAACAGTGGCTGCCCGCCACCGCCGCCCTCGAACGCCTCTCCGGCGCGGTCGCCGCCTACGCCGCCCAACTCCGTTACGGCGGACGGGAACCCGAGCCGGAGGTGATCGAACGCGTGCTGCGCTCCCTCGACCGCCTCACCGAAGCCGCCCGCGCCCACCACCCGCCGTCCGGCCGGGCCGCCCGCCCGACCGGACCGCACGACCCGACCCGCAGCGCCCTGGCCCGCGCCGCCGACGAACTGGACGTCCTGCTCGACTGAACCTCAGACCTGCTCGGCCAGCTCCAGCCAGCCCATCTCCAGCTCCTCCTTGTCCTCGCGGACCTTGCGCAGCTGCGCGTCCAGCTCGGCGACCTTGGAGAAGTCGGCGGCGTGCTCGGCCAGTTGGACGTGCAGCTTGGACTCCTGCTGGTCCAGCTTGGCGATCTGCCGCTCCAGCTTCTGCATCTCCTTCTTCGCCGCCCGCACGTCGCCGGCCGACAGGCCGGACGCCGTCTCCGCGGCGGCCGGGACCTGCGCGGCCGCGGCCGCGGCGGCGGCCTCCGCCATCGCGGTGCGGCGCTCCAGGTACTCGTCGACGCCGTTCGGCAGCATCCGCATCCGGCGGTCGCCGAGCAGCGCGTACGCGGTGTCGGTGGTCCGCTCGATGAAGAACCGGTCGTGGCTGATGACGACCATCGAGCCGGGCCAGCCGTCGAGCACGTCCTCCAGCTGGTTCAGGGTCTCGATGTCCAGGTCGTTGGTCGGCTCGTCGAGGAACAGCACGTTCGGCTCGTCCATCAGCAGCCGCAGCAGCTGCAGCCGGCGGCGCTCGCCGCCGGACAGGTCGCCGACCGGCGTCCACTGCTTGTCCTTGCCGAAGCCGAACTGCTCGCACAGCTGCCCGGCGCTCATCTCCCGGCCCTTGCCGAGGTCCACCCGGCCGCGCACCTGCTCGACCGCCTGCAGCACCCGGGTGGTCGGGTCCAGCTCCGCGACCTCCTGCGAGAGGTACGCCAGCCGCACCGTCTTGCCGACCTTGATCACGCCGCCGGCCGGCTGCACGTCCCCCTCGGTCGCGTACGCGGCCTGCATGGCCCGCAGCAGCGAGGTCTTGCCCGCGCCGTTCACCCCCAGCAGACCGATCCGGTCACCCGGCCCGAGCTGCCAGGTCACCCGCTCCAGCAGCAGCTTCTCGCCCGCCTTGACGGTCACGTCCTCCAGGTCGAAGACCGTCCGGCCCAGCCGCGCGTTGGCGAACTTCATCAGCTCGGACTTGTCGCGCGGCTCCGGCACGTCCGCGATCAGCGCGTTCGCCGCCTCGATCCGGTACCGCGGCTTGGACGTCCGCGCCGGGGCGCCGCGACGCAGCCACGCCAGCTCCTTGCGGGCCAGGTTCTGGCGCTTCTGCTCCTCCGTCGCCTCGATCCGCGAGCGCTCGGCGCGCGCGAACACGTAGTCCGAGTAGCCGCCCTCGTACTCCCGCACCTCACCGCGCTGGACGTCCCACATCCGGGTGCACACCTGGTCCAGGAACCACCGGTCGTGGGTGACGCACACCAGCGCCGACCGCCGGTTCTGCAAGTGCTTCGCCAGCCAGGCGATGCCCTCCACGTCCAGGTGGTTGGTCGGCTCGTCCAGCACGATCAGGTCCGGCTCGCCCAGCAGCAGCTTCGCCAGCGCGATCCGCCGACGCTCACCACCCGACAGCGGACCGATCACGGTGTCCAGCCCGTCCGCGAACCCCGGCAGGTCCAGCCCGCCGAACAGCCCCTGGACGATGTCCCGGATCCGCGCGTCGCCCAGCCACTCGTGGTCCGCCCGGTCCGCGATCACCTCGTGCCGGATGGTCGCCTTCGGGTCCAGCGAGTCGTGCTGCGTCAACACCGCCATCTGCAGCCCGCCGGAGTGGGTGATCCGCCCGCTGTCCGGCTCCTCCAGCTTCGCGAGGATCCGGATCAACGTCGTCTTTCCGTCGCCGTTCCGCCCCACCACCCCGATCCGGTCGCCCTCGCTGACGCCAAGGCTCACCCCGTCCAGCAGGGCCCTGGTGCCGTACACCTTGCTGACGGACTCGATGGTGGCGAGATTGACGGCCACGAAGCTGCGCTCCTGGGGAAAGGGGGAAGAACACCCCCAGCCTAGTGGCGGTGCGAAATCAGGAAGCGCACGAGCAGGGGCGCGGGGAACTGCGCGAAGGGGAACACACCAGACCGCAAGATCGCGACGCACGACAATCACTTGCACGTGGACGCGACCCTACGGACCGATCGGCGCTTGTCGCACAGCTCGCATCCGCTACCTGGCACTGTCCAAACGAGCCCGCTGCTCCACCGTCAGCTCCAGGTCCAGCGCCCCCAGGCTCTCCTCCAGCTGCGCCACCGACGAAGCCCCCACCAGCGGAATCACCGGCAGCTCGCCGCCGAGCAGCCACGCCAGCACCACCTGGTTGCGCGTCGCCCCGGTCTCGCGGGCCACCGCGTCGAGCGCCGCGAGCCGGGCCGGCGTCCCCGCGTGGTCGAAGGACGGGCCGAGCGGCTTGTCGTCGCGGACGTAACCGCCGCCGAGCAGCGGGGAGTAGGCGACCAGGGTGAGTTCGGGGCTCTCCTTGAGGTACGTGATCAGGTCGCCCTGGACGGCGGCCTGGTCGCCGTCCCGGTTGAGCAGCCCGGGCCAGTCGCCGCGCCGCCGCAGGTAGGTGTGGCCGTACTGGAGCACCTCGTACCCGGGCAGTCCGGCCTGCGCAGCAAGGTTGCGGGCCCGCTCGACCCGCCAGGACCAGTGGTTGGAGACGCCGAGCAGCCCGACCGTCCCCTCCTCGACGAGCTCGCCGAAGGCCTGCACGGTCTCGGCGAGCGGCACCTTCGTGTCCTCGACGTGCGCGTACAACAGGTCGAGCTTCTCCACCCCGAGGCGCTTCCTACTGGCCTCGGAGGACGCCCGGATCACCTCGGCGGACAGCCCCTCGCCGTTCTCGATGAACCCCGTGCCGGGGGCCTTCGGCCGCGCCCCGAGCTTGGTGGCGATCACCACCTCGTCGGTGATCCCCCGGCTGGCCCGCCACCGGCCCAGCACCTCTTCGCTGATGCCGCCCTGGCTGCCGTCCTGCCAGTACGCGTAGTTGTTGGAGGTGTCGATGAACGTGCCGCCCGCCTCGACGTACCGGTCCAGCACCGCGAAGGACGTCGCCTCGTCGGTGAGCGTGCCGAACAGCATCGCGCCGAGGCTGAGCACACTCACCTCGCGACGGGTGCGCGGGTCGGTTCCAATGGTGCGCTTGCGCATCCGGGTTCCCCTCGTCTCCGCAGCCCGCCCACTGCGGGCCACGGAGAGGAGTCTGAAACCCGGAGCGCGCTCCAGGTCAAGCAGAGGTCTGAACCACCTGCGCACCGGGCACCGGGCCGTGGGTGGGGTGGGCGGCGCGGCAGGTGCCGGAGGTGCGGAGGGCGGTGGCGATGTGGGCGGCGGCGTCGGCGTCCTTGGCCAGGAAGGCGCAGGTCGGGCCGGAGCCGGAGACCAGGGCGGCGAGCGCGCCGGCCTCGGTGCCCACGTGCAGGGTGTCGGCGAGGGACGGGCGGAGCGAGACGGCGGCGGCCTGCAGGTCGTTACTGAGGGCGGCGGCCAGCGCGACGGGGTCGCCGTCGGCGAGGGCGGCGAGCAGCTCGGGGTCGGCGTCGGGGTCCGGTACGTCCGCAGCGGACGACCCGAGACCGGACTCTTCGCGCAGCCGGTCGCACTCCCGGTAGACCGCCGGGGTGGACAGCCCCCCGTCGGCGACCGCGAACACCCAGTGGAAGGTGCCGGAGACGGGCAGCGCCTCCAGGATCTCGCCGCGCCCGCGGCCCAGGGCGACGCCGCCGAGCAGGGCGAACGGGACGTCGGAGCCGAGTTCGGCGGCGAGGTCCAGCAGGGTCGGCAGCGGGGTGCCCAGGCCCCACAGGGTGTCGCAGGCGAGCAGCGCGGCCGCGCCGTCCGCACTGCCGCCGGCCATTCCGCCGGCGACCGGGATGGCCTTGTTGATGTGCAGGTGGACGCCGGGCTCGGGCAGGCCGTGGTGGGCGGCGAGCAGGCGGGCGGCCCGGGCGGCCAGGTTGGTGTCGTCGAGCGGGACGGCGTCCGCGTCGGGGCCGGTGCAGGTCAGGGTGACGCCGTCGCCGGGGGTGGCGGTGACCTCGTCGCCGAGGGCGACGGCGAAGAACACGTTCGCCAGGTCGTGGTAGCCGTCGGGACGGACCCCGCCGACGCCGAGCTGCACATTGACCTTGGCGGGTACGCGGACGGTGACCATCACTGCTCCGGAGTCTTCGGCTTGTGCTCGGCGATCGCCGCGAACTGCTCCACCGTCAGCATCTCGCCGCGCAGCGTGTGGTCGATGCCCGCGCCGCGCAGCGCCTCCTCGGCGGCGGCCGGCGAGCCGGCCCAGGACGCGAGCGCGGCCCGCAGGGTCTTGCGGCGCTGCGCGAACGCGGCGTCCACGACGGCGAACACCTCGCGCCGGGTGGCGGTGGTGGACGGCGGGTCGCGGCGGATCAGCGAGACCAGGCCGGAGTCGACGTTCGGCGCGGGCCAGAACACGTTCCGCCCGATCGCACCGGCCCGCTTCACGTCCGCGTACCAGTTGGCCTTCACGGACGGCACGCCGTAGACCTTGTTGCCGGGCTTGGCGGCGAGCCGGTCGGCGACCTCGCTCTGCACCATCACCAGGGTGCGCTCGATGCTGGGGAACGTCTCCAGCATGTGCAGCAGCACCGGGACGGCGACGTTGTACGGCAGGTTCGCCACCAGCGCGGTCGGCTCGGGGCCGGGCAGCTCGGTGACGTCCATGGCGTCGCTCAGCACCAGGTCGAAGTTGTCGACCTTGCCGGGCATCCGGCCCTTGACGGTGTCCGGCAGGTGCCGTGCCAGCAGCGGATCGATCTCCACGGCCGTGACGTGCCGCGCGACCTCCAGCAGCGCCAGCGTCAACGACCCGAGCCCCGGCCCGACCTCGACCACCGCGTCCTGCTCCGTCACCTCCGCCGCCCGCACGATCCGCCGCACGGTGTTCCCGTCGATGACGAAGTTCTGCCCGCGCTGTTTGGTCGGCTTCACGCCGAACGCCTCGGCCAGCGCACGGATGTCGGCAGCGCCCAGCAGGTGGCCGTCGGAGGTGGGTTCGGTGGTGCTCACCCGCCAAGGATACGGGTCAGAACTCCACCAACTGCTTGAGATCGATCTCAACGGGGAACGGCAGGTCGGTATGGAGCAGTCCCTCGTGTACGGCGACCGGAAGATAGACACCCTGCGGCTCGTCACGCCGGAACTCGTGCACGACGGGGAGGTCGTTGTCGCCGCGCTCGACCCGCCAGTAGGACGGGATTCGCTGCTCGGCGTACATACCGGGCTTGCTGAAACGGTCTGCCACACGTGAGCCGGGTGACACCACCTCAACGGCCAGAACCACCGACTCGGGTGGAGTGCACTCCAACTCGAAAACGTTCAGGTCCGTCCGGTCGAACACAACGACATCGGGCAGGAGAACGGTGTACTCGTCGAACAGCACACAGCGCTCGGCGTCTGCAACGTAGGGATCGACCCGAGCCGCTCGAAGCGCCGAGTACAGCTCGTTCCGCACCCGGTCGTGCCACCACTTCGTCTGGCCCCGGACCACGATCGCTCCGTCCACCAGTTCCCACTTGAACGGCAGGTCGATCACGCTGAGCTCGCTGTACGTCCAGCCATTCGCCGGCGGGTACATCAAGTCGATCGGTTCGGCGCTC
The DNA here is from genome assembly GCF_042732175.1 of Kitasatospora sp. NPDC059795. NCBI lineage: Bacteria > Bacillati > Actinomycetota > Actinomycetes > Kitasatosporales > Streptomycetaceae > Kitasatospora > Kitasatospora sp. NPDC059795. The sequence continues at coordinate 161,608 of NZ_JBHWID010000002.1, read as the reverse complement.
ATCACAGCCTCCTCACTGCCTCCATGCTAACGAGCAGACCCCGCACCAGGATGCGGTCAGTACCCGAACGCCCGTGCCGTGTTGGCCGCGATCGCCGTCGCCAACTCGTCCTCGCCCATGGCCAGATGGGCCGCCATCGCGCGCAGGGTCACCGGGATCAGGTAGGGGGCGTTGGGGCGGCCGCGGTAGGGGTGGGGGGTGAGGAAGGGGGCGTCGGTCTCGATCAGGATGCGGTCGAGGGGGGTGGCGGTGAGGGCTTCGCGGAGGGGGTGGTTGGCCTTGTAGGTGACGGGGCCGGCGAAGGAGAGGTACCAGCCGTGTTCGGCGCAGGTCCTGGCCATGGCGGCGTCGCCGGAGTAGCAGTGGAAGATCGTCCGTTCGGGGGCGCCCTCTTCGAGCAGGACGGCGATGACGTCCTCGTGGGCGTCGCGGTCGTGGATGACCAGGGCCTTGCCGTGGCGCTTGGCGATCTCGATGTGCCGTCGGAAGGACTCCTTCTGCAGGTCGACGCCCTCGGGGCCGGTGCGGAAGTAGTCGAGGCCGGTCTCGCCGACGGCGAGGACGTGCGGGAGGGCGGCGAGGCGGTCGATCTCGGCGAGGGCCTCGTCCAGGGCGGCCTGGCCACCGGGCGAACGGCGCTGGCCGGACCAGCCGTCGGGGTCTCCGAGGAAGATCCGCGGGGCCTCGTTGGGGTGCAGCGCGACCGCGGCGTGCACCTGCTCGTACTCGGCGGCGAGGTCGGCGGCCCACTGCGAGCCGGGCACGTCGCAGCCGACCTGGACGACCGTGGTGACGCCGACGGACGCGGCGCGGGCCAGCCCTTCGGCGGGGGTGCCGGACTGCATGTCGAGGTGGGTGTGCGAGTCGGCGACGGGTACCGCGAGCGGCTCGGGGAGCGGCGGCGGGGTGGAGCGGTCGTCGTTCTTCTTGGCGGCCATCGGAGCGCAGTCTTCTCTTCGGGAGAACGGGGAAGGTCGCGGCGAATCCTACGTCCCCGGACGTGCCGCGGCCCCGGACGTGCCGCGACCCCGGATCGCGGGTGGCGGTCCGGGGCCGGCGGGCATCGGAGTGGTGGGTGTCAGTCGGTGCGGTGGCGCCGGAACAGCCGGTTCCACCAGTGCCGGCCGCGCGGCTTGCGCCGCCGCTGCGGGCCCTCGGGTTCGGCGGTGGGCGCGTAGCCGGGGGCGGCGCCGGCGGCGAGGGCGGCGACCCGACCGGCCCGCATGATGCGGACCCGTTCGCCGCCGCAGCCGGGGCAGACCAGTTCGCGCAGCGGGGACGGCACCTTGACCCCGTTCGCCTTGTACTCGACCACGGTGTGTCCGTCGCGGCCGGTGTGGTGCTCGATGTCGTACGCCTGCTCCCAGCCGTAGCCGCAGTTGAGGCAGACGAAGGAGTAGGCCTCGCGGACCGTCTCCACGGGGATGCGCGGCCGGGTGGTCAGCCCGAGACCGCTGGGTGCTCCGCCGTCCAGGGGGCTGTCGATCGTGTCGCTCATGCGCCACCTCGCTTCGCTCGGAGCCCGTCGCCCGACCTGGCGGGCCCGGCGCGGGTCTTTCCATCCCAGGGAATGCCCGGGAGGGTCCGTCCGATGCCCGGCTTGCCAAGTCTTGGTTCCGAATTGGCCCTCCGCTGGGGTGCTCATTCCAACGTACGACCGTTTCCGGCCACGGGCACACGGCCGATCGAACAGCACGCTCGGCCGGTCGAGCGCGTCGACCGGCCGACGCGCTCAGCCCGCGTGCTTGGCGGCCACCACGGCGTCGAAGACGACGGACTTGCGCAGGCCGAGCTCGGTGGCGACCGCGGCGATCGCCTCCTTGCGGCGTTCGCCGGCCTCCTCGCGGGCGGCGACCCGGCGGGCGAGTTCGGCGGGGCCGACCTCCTCGGGGGCGGCGGGCGGGGCGCCGGCCACCACGACGGTGATCTCGCCCCTGACGCCGTCGGCGGCCCAGGCGGCGAGTTCGGCGAGCGGGCCGCGCTTGACCTCCTCGTAGGTCTTGGTGAGTTCGCGGCAGACCGCGGCGGACCGGTCGGCGCCGAAGGCCTCGGCCATCGCGGCGAGGGTCTCGGCGATCCGGTGCGGGGCCTCGAAGAAGACCATGGTGCGGGGTTCGGCGGCGATCTGGGCGAGCTGCCGGGAGCGGTCGCCGGCCTTGCGGGGCAGGAAGCCCTCGAAGGTGAAGCGGTCGACGGGCAGCGCGGACAGCGCCAGCGCGGTGAGCACGGCGGACGGGCCGGGAACGGCGGTCACCTTGATCCCGGCGGCGACGGCCGCGTCCACCAGCCGGTAGCCGGGGTCGGAGACCGAGGGCATGCCGGCGTCGGTGACCAGCAGCACCCGGGCGCCGCCCTGGAGCGCGGTGACGAGTTCGGGGGTGCGGCCGACCTCGTTGCCCTCGAAGTAGGACACCACCCGGCCGGTCGGCGTCACGCCGAGCGCCTGGGTGAGCCGGCGCAGCCGCCGGGTGTCCTCGGCCGCGATGACGTCCGCCTCCGCGAGTTCGGCGCGCAGTCGGGGCGGCGCGTCCTCGACGTCGCCGATGGGGGTACCTGCCAGTACGAGAACACCAGTCACGGGACCATCCTCCCCTACCGGCGGGGGTCCTCACCGGGACGGGACCCGGTACGGTGCGGCGCGGGCCTCGTGGGGGCCCCTTGTGACTTCAGCCATTGCCCCTACGATGTGGCCCGTGAGCGGCGACATGGACAGTGGTATGGACCACCCCGGGCGGGGCGGCGTGACGGTGCTGGAATCGGCCGATCCGGCCGCCGTTCCGGGGCCGCGCGCCGAGCCCGAAACGGCCTCCCGGTGGGCCCGGGCGCTGGTCGGCGTGGGCTACCGCGCGCCGTTCCGCCGGCCGGCGGTCGAGCAGTTGGTGCCGCCGATGCCGGACGGCCCGGGCGTCACCCCGGAGCTGGTCCCGCCGTCCCCGGTGCTGGTCAGGCTGGGCATCCGGCTGCCGGACGCGCTCTGGTCCTGGCTGTGCCGCTGGTCGGGCTGGCTCGGCCCGATCGCGGTCGCGGCGTTCGCGGGCGTGCTGCGCTTCGTCGGCCTCGGCGGGCCGCACTCGCTGATCTTCGACGAGACGTACTACGCCAAGGACGCGTACGCGCTCTGGCAGGTCGGCTACGAGACCAACTGGTCGGACGACGCCAACGCCCTGATCACCGGCGCGAACCCGAGCGTCCCGTTCCGCACCGACCCGGCGTACATCGTGCACCCGCCGGTGGGTAAGTGGATCATCGGGCTGGGCGAGCAGATCTACGGCATGAACCCGTTCGGCTGGCGGTTCATGATGGCCGTGCTCGGCACCCTGTCGGTGCTGATGCTGGCCCGGATCGGGCGGCGGCTGTTCCGCTCGACCCTGCTGGGCTGCGTGGCCGGGCTGCTGATGTCGGTCGACGGCCTGCACTTCGTGCTCAGCCGCACCGCGATCCTCGACCTGATCGTGATGTTCTGGTTCCTCGCCGCGTTCGGCCTGCTGCTGATCGACCGGGACCGCACCCGGGCGCTGATCGCGCAGCGGCTGGAGGCGGGGCTGCCGACCGGCTGGTGGCAGCTCGGCTGGCGGCCCTACCGGCTGGCGGCGGGCGTCAGCCTCGGTCTGATGATGGGCACCAAGTGGAGCGGTGCCCCGGCGATCGCCGCGTTCGTGCTGCTCACGGCGTTCTGGGACACCTCGGCCCGCCGCCTGGCCGGCCGGATGCGCACTGCGGCCGGGCAGCCGGTCGACGAGGGCGGGCGCCTGCTGCGGCACTGCTGGGACTTCGTCTCGTCCGGTCTGAGCATCGGCATCACCGCGCTGGCCACCTACCTGGTCAGCTGGACGGGCTGGCTGATGTCCTCGACGCAGCCCGGCAAGGGCGGCTACTTCCGCGACTGGGCGGTCCAGCACCCGGGCGGCTTCGGCCCGGACTGGCTGCGCAGCCTGTGGCACTACCACTACACGATGTGGGAATTCCACACCAACCTGCACAGCCCGCACAGCTACCAGTCCAACCCGTGGAGCTGGCTGGTGCTGGGCCGCCCGGTCTCGTTCTTCTACGAGTCGCCGAAGAACGGCCAGGACGGCTGCACCGCCGCCGACTGCGCCCGCGAGGTGCTGGCGATCGGCACCCCGCTGCTGTGGTGGGCGGGCATCGCCGCGCTGCTGTACTGCCTGTACCGCTGGCTGATGCGCCGCGACTGGCGGGCCGGGGCGCTGCTGAGCGGCGTGGCGGCCGGCTACCTGCCCTGGTTCATGTACCAGGAGCGGACGATCTTCCTGTTCTACGCGGTGTGCTTCGTGCCGTTCCTGGTGCTGGCGGTGACGATGATGATCGGCGCGATGCTGGGGCCCGCGGAGGCCTCGCCGGACCGCCGGCTGGCGGGCGCCACGGCCGCCGGTCTGCTGGTCACGGCGATCATGTGGAACTTCCTGTACTTCTATCCGCTCTACACCGGGCAGACGATCCCGCTGTCGGACTGGAACGGCCGGATATGGCTCAGCACCTGGCTCTGAGCCACACCGGGGAGCGTGTACCGGATGTGTCACAAACCGACGGCGTGTCGTGAGTGCACGGATGGTGTCTGCTTATGGTGTCGTGGCCGCTGAATTCCGACGGCCACGACACATCCTGGGGGGCTCCACGTGAACAACGGCGCGAAGATCGGCATCGCCTCGGTCGCCGCTCTGCTGCTCCTCGGCGGCGGCTACGGGGCCTACGCCGTGATCTCCGGCGACTCCGCCGGCAAGGAGTCCGCCAAGCCCCGCACCGTGGTCGCCGAGCCTCCCGGCCCCGAGCTCGCCGCGTCCGGCGCCAAGGCGTTCCTGGACGCCTGGGCCAAGGGCGACCTGTTCGGCGCGGCCAAGCTCACCGACGACCCGGACAAGGCGCAGGCCGCGCTTCAGGCCTTCCAGAGCAGTGTGAAGCCCAGCGCGGTGCACCTCACGGTCGGCGGCCCCACCACCGCGCCCAGCCCCAGCCCGTCCGCCTCCAAGTCCTCCGCCGCCGGCGTCGGCGACGCGACGGCGTCGGCCTCCTCGACCGCCTCCCCGGCGCCGACCGGGGTGCTGGAGAGCTTCAAGGCGTCGATGGAGTTCGCCGACACCGGCAGCCCGTGGAACTACGACGGCGTGCTCGGGGTGGTGAAGATGAGCGACGGCACCGCCGCCGTGCACTGGGCGCCGACCGTGATCCACCCGAAGCTGGACGGCACCGAGACCATCGGCATCAAGCCGGTGTTCGCCGCGCCCGCCGCCGTCACCGACCGCAAGGGCAAGCCGCTGAGCAACTACCCCTCGCTGGGCCCGTTCCTCGCCCAGCTGAAGGCCGCCGCCCCGCAGGGCGGCAACCCGGAGGACGCCGGCACCGCCGTGGTGATCTCCCCGGCGTCCGGCAACGGCGCCTCCGAGAAGCTGTTCACGCTGAAGGAGCCGAAGGCCGTCCCCAACCTGAAGCTGACCCTGGACGCGGACCTCCAGGCGGCCGCCGAGTCCGCGGTCGCCGCGCAGGGGAAGCCGGGCTCGCTGGTGGCGATCGAGCCCAGCACCGGCGGCATCCTGGCCTACGCCTTCTCCCCCACGACCGGCCAGAACCGGGCGTTCTCCGGGGCGACCGCGCCCGGCTCCACCATGAAGGTGCTGACCGCCGCCGCGCTGCTGGAGGCCGGGGTCACGCCGAGCACCACCATGGCCTGCCCGGAGACCACCATGGTCACCGGCAAGTCCATCAGCAACGACTTCAAGGGCGCGCACCCCGAGTACACGCTCACCGACGCGTTCATCAACTCCTGCAACACCTCCTTCATCGAGAAGGGCAAGGACGTCCTCAAGCCGAGCAGCCTGCCCTCGCTCGCCAAGGACGTGTTCGGCATCGGCCTGGTCTGGAAGACCGGCCTGTCGAACTTCGACACCGAGATCCCGGTCGAGACCAACATGGCGGGCGCGGCCAGCGAGTTCATCGGCCAGGGCAAGATCCGCGCCAACCCGCTGGGCATGGCGTCGATCGCCGCGACCGTGCAGTCCGGGGTGTTCCGGCAGCCGATCCTGGTGCCCGGCATGGACCAGGTGAAGGCCTCCCGGACGCTCTCCGGCGACGTGCTCACCTCGCTGCGGTCGCTGATGACGCAGACCGTCAAGTCCGGCACCGCCGCGAGCGTGAAGCCGGCCCTGCCGTCCGGGTCCGGCGCGAAGACCGGCACCGCCGAGGTCGACAGCACCACCGACGCGAACTCCTGGTTCCTCGCCTACTCGGGCGACCTCGCGGTCGCCGCCGAGTTCCAGGGCGCCGGGCACGGCTCGGCGGCGGCCGGACCGGCCTCGTCCAAGGTGCTGGGAGTCGGCAACCACAAGTGACGGCGGGCAGTGGCCCCCGCCCGCCGTCCGGCGGCGGGGGCTACTGCGCGAAGCGCCGCAGCAGGTTCTCGGTGACCTGCCGGGTGAACGCGCCGGCCCGGCCGTCGATGCCGTGGATGCCGCCCTGCCCGGTCGCCTCCAGCGACTCCACCCACCGCATGGTGCCGGTGGCGAAGACCAGCGCGCCGCTGCCCGCCGTGTAGAGCGCGGTGTCGGCGAACGAGGCCCGGCCGTCGCAGACCACCGGGGAGTGCGACAGCACCTCGATGCCCTGCGGCGTCGGGAAGGACGTGTTCACCCGGTCGTACTCGACGCCGACCAGGTGCGGGAAGCTGTCGCCGGCCTTGGCGCCGGTGCCCGCGAACAGCCAGTGGTCGGGGGCGGTGACCACGTACGGGGCGTCCACCGGGTAGCCGTCGTAGATCACGCCGAGCAGCGAGGACTCCGGGTCCGCGCCGGGCGGGGAGCGGAAGTCGGTGGTCGCCGGGTGCCCCGCCCGGTAGCCGGGGTCGTCCTTCCAGGCGCCCTTCCAGCACACCACGGTGCGGTCCGGTCCGGTCGGCGACGGCTCGTAACGCACCCGCCGGAAACAGCAGTTGGCGCCCAGGACGGCCAGGTGGGTGCCGTCGTCGCGGGCCGCGGTGAAGTGCGCGCGCTGCTCGGGCGACCAGTACTCGTCGTGGCCGAGCGAGAGCGCCGCCTTGGCGCCGCGCAGCAGGTTCGGGTCGGCGGCGACGTCGATGCAGGTGGTGTACGAGAGCGGGATGCCGAGCTTCTCGGCGAGCGCGATCAGCGGGGCCTCGTAGACCAGGAACAGGCCCGCGCCGTCGTCGTACTGGTAGGGCCGGTCGAAGCTGACCTGGTACGAGCGGGTGGGCAGCCCGCCGGACGGTCCGTTGTACAGGTTGTAGCCGCCCCACTCGTTGTAGGCCTGCCAGGTGGCGACGGAGTTGACCACCGCGGTGGTGCCGACGGTGCTGCGCGAACGCACGGTGAGCGGCACGTAGCGCTGCCCGGCCCCGCCCTCCGCGTCCAGCCGCAGCAGGTAGCAGCCCTCGGGCCAGCCGGTGGTGTCGACGGCGGTGCTGCGCGGCCAGGAGGTGATCACCGTCCGGGTGGCGGGCTCGACGGTGAACGGCTGCTGCTTGGCGCCGGGCAGCCGGTCCGACTTCCACACCTGCCGGGCACGTGCGCCGCCGTACCAGCCCATCCGGTAGGCGGTGACGGTGAAACCGGGCGCGGTGGTGGAGACGTGCAGGCCGACCTGCTCGCCGGGCAGCACGCTGACCCGGTCCGCCCAGCCCTCGATCGCGTCGGCGGGGCCGGCGTGGGTGATCGCCCAGTCGGCGTTGCCCGGTCTGGCGTTCTCCGCGGCGGTGCCGGACGGTTCGGGGCTCGGCGCGACGGCCGTGCCGCCGCCGGTGGGTGCGGCGCCGCCGGTGGCGGTGCGGCCCGGGCCGCAGGCGGTGAGCGAGGCGGCCGCTCCGGCGGCCAGGCCCAGGAAGCGGCGTCGTCCGGTGGCGCCCAAGATCACTCCCGTGTTCGAACGGTGTCCCGGGACACCTTAGGCACTGCCGGGACCCGGCGTTGCGCAGGCCTGCGCCGGGGCACCGGAACCAGTCGTCCGGGCGCGGCCGCCAGCCGCGGCCACAGCACCAGCACGACGGGCAGCGCCAGGTAGCCGAACCGGCCCGCCGGGGCCAGCGCGAACGCCACCGTCAGGCCCGCCGCCAGCAGGTCGCAGGCGGCCACCGCGGTGGCCGGCGGGTGCAGCGGCAGCCACACCGCGACGGCCAGCGCGCCGACGCACAGCAGGGTCAGCGACAGGGTGTGGCCGAACGGGCCCAGCCCCGCCAGCACCTTGCCCGGCAGCGGACTGCCGGCCGGCGTGCGGATCGCCGTCAGGCCGAGCGGGAACCGCACCACCTGCTCGTACAGCTCCCGCGGGTGCAGCAGCACGAACGGGGCGACCACCGCCCCGCCGACGGCCAGCGCCGGAACGGCGGCCCGCAGCGCCGGGCGGAGGCCGTGGCGGCGGTGCAGCAGCAGCAACGCGACCGGCAGCGCCGGCCAGGCCGTCCACTTCAACGTGCAGGCCAGCGCCAGCACCAGGCCGGTGCGCAGCGGGCGGCCGCGTTCGGCGAGCGCCATCCCCAGGCAGCACACCCCGATCAGCGGCAGGTCGACGCCGCCGACCACCAGCGCCAGCGCGATCAGCGGCGACGCGGTGAGCACCGCCAGCGGCAGCACCGCCGCGAGTGCCCGGCCGGGGCGCAGCAGCCGCCACCCGGCCAGCAGGCAGGCCAGGAACGCCACCGCGAACCACACCCGCGCATCCCCCAGCACCCGCACCGCCGGGCCGGCCCCGCCGAGCAGCAGCCGGGGCAGGCCGAACAGCGACATCGCCGGCAGGTACGGGTTGTAGTCGACGACGTGCGACGGATGCGGCAGGTACGGGCTGCCGGTGTGCAGCAGCAGCGCCGCCGACCGTTCCACCACCGTCACCTCGGACTGGTGCCGCCCGGTCAGCGCCAGCGCCCCGAGCGGCAGCACCACCGCCCCCAGCCCCGCCGCCGCGGCGGCCGCCCGCGCCCCAGCCCCGCGCGGCAGCGTCAGCGCGAGCACCGCGGCCAGCAGGTACCCGGGCGCCGCGAACCACCCCCAGGCGACCTGATTCGCCAGCTGCGACACCAGCGGAAACGCCCCCGCCCACCCGGCAGCCACCAGCCACCCGCCGGCCTGCCCCACGGGATGCCCGAACAGCCGCCGGACCCACCGGGTGCTCGCCATGGCCCGAAGGCTAGGGCGAAAGCCACGCTCTGTCGCGAACGACGAGCCGATTCCCCCGCATCTGTCCGATCTTCGACACCGGCCGGTCCACCGACCGTCACCCTCCGGTACCCGACAGCCCCTGGAGCGTCAGCTTCGGCCGGCCTGCTCCTCCTCGTTCCGCCCGGTGGCCAGGCGGGAGTGCTTGACGCTGTAGGTGAAGTACAGGACGGCGGCCAGCGCCAGCGCGATCGCGAAGGCGATGAAGGTGTCGCGGTGCAGCTTGGTGACCAGGTAGACGCAGAAGCCGGCGCTGAGCAGCGGGGTGACCGGGTAGAACGGGACCTTGAAGCCGCGGGGGAGGTCGGGGCGGGTGCGGCGGAGCACGATGATGCCGAGGGACACGGCCGTGAACGCCACGAGGGTGCCCATCGAGGTCATGTCGGCGAGCAGCCGCAGCGGGAAGACGGCGGCCAGCAGGGCGACGGCGACGCCGACCACGACGGTGTTCCACACGGGGGTGCCGGTGCGCGGCGAGACCCGGGTGAAGGGTCGCGGCAGCAGGCCGTCGCGGCCCATCGCGAACAGGATCCGGGTCTGGCCGTAGATCACCACGAGGGTGATGGAGAAGATCGAGACGATCGCGCCGCCGGCGAACACCAGCGCGGGCCAGGACTGTCCGGTGACGTCCTGCAGGATCTGCGCGAGGCCGGCCTCCTGGCCCTCGAACTTCTCCCAGGGCTGGGCGCCGATCGCGGCGACGGCGACGGCGATGTACAGCACGGTGACCACGGTGAGCGAGATCAGGATGGCCAGCGGCAGCGTCCGTCGCGGTTCGCGGACCTCCTCGCCGGCGGTGGAGACGGCGTCCAGGCCGATGAAGGAGAAGAAGATCGTGGAGGCGGCGACCTGGACGCCTTCCCAGCCCTTGGGGGCGAACGGGGTGAAGTTGCCGGCCTGGAAGCCGGTCAGGGCGATGGCCACGAACAGCACCAGGATGGCCAGCTTGATGGCCACCATCACGGCGTTGACCTTGGCGGATTCGCCGATGCCGCGGATCAGCAGCACGGTGACCAGGGCGACCAGCACGACCGCGGGCAGGTTGAGGACGCCGCCCTCGCCGGGCGGCGCGGTGAGCGCCGCGGGCAGGTGCAGGCCGAACGCCAGGTCGGCGAACTGGTTGAGGTACTGGCCCCAGGTGACGGCGATCGCGGAGGCGGAGACGCCGTACTCCATCAGCAGGCAGACGCCGACGCCGAACGCGACGACCTCGCCCATGGTGGCGTACGCGTACGAGTACGAGGAGCCGGCCACCGGGATCGCCGAGGCCAGTTCGGCGTAGCAGAGCGCGGTGAGACCCGCGGTGACGGCGGCGATCACGAAGGACATCACCACGGCGGGCCCGGCGACCGGGACGGAGGTGGTGAGGACGAAGAAGATGCCGGTGCCGACGGTGGCGCCGATGCCGATCGCGGAGAGCTGCCACAGGCCGATGGATCGGCGCAGGTGGCCGGCTCCGGTTCCGCCCGCTTCGGCGATCAGGGTGTCCACGGGCTTGCGCCGCAGCAGGCGGGTGGTGCTCATCGGTGTCCTTCTGGTGGGGATCAGGGAGGGACTGTATCAAATACACCGGTATGCATAATTATGAGGATTTGATCGCGAATATCACCGATTCAGCACGGTCTGCATGACGGACTTGGCGATGGGTGCGGCCAGCCCGCCGCCGGTGACGTCGCTGGCCCGACTGTCGGCGATCACCACGGCGACCGCGACCGGCGGGACGTCGGTGGAGCCGGCCGGACGGGCCCAGGCGATGAACCAGGCGTACGGGGTGCCGGTGTTGTCGACGCCGTGCTCGGCGGTGCCGGTCTTGCCGCCGACCTCGGCGCCGGGGATCTGCGCGTTGGCGCCGGTGCCGTTGTCGACCACGTCGACCATCAGCCGGCGCACCTGGGCGGCGACGCCGGGCCCGAAGGCCTGCCGGTACAGGGTGGGTCGCATCAGCTGGACCTGGGTGCCGTCGGCCTTGGTGAGCCTGTCCACAAGCTGTGGATACATCACCTGGCCGTTGGCGGCGGCCCCGGCGGCGACCATGGCCATCACCAGCGGGGTGGCGGCGGTGTTGTACTGGCCGATCGAGGACAGCGCCAGCTGCGAGGCGTTCATGCTCGTGTCGAAGTTGGAGCGGGCCGCGCGCACCGGGATGTCGAGCTTGGCGTCGTCGAAGCCGAAGTTCTTCGCCATCGCGACCATCCGGTCGAGGCCGGTCTGCACGCCGAGCCAGCCCATCACGCTGTTGCAGGACATCGTCATCGCGTCGTCCAGCGACAGCCCTTCCTGGTTGCAGGCGGCGGTGTCGTTGTTGAGCGTGGTGGTGGTGCCGGGCAGCACGTACGGGTAGGGCGCGCCGGTGGGGGCCTGGATGTCGGTGACGGTGCCGTTGGCGAGGGCGGCCGCGGCGGTGACCACCTTGAAGGTGGAGCCGGGCGGGTAGATCTGGCGCAGCGCGCGGTTGAGCATCGGCTGGTCGGGGTCGGCCTGGAGCTTCTCCCAGGCGGCCTGGTCGGTGGTGCCGGCGATGCTGCCGGGGTCGTAGCTGGGGGTGGAGGCGAGGGCGAGGATCCGGCCGGTGGCGGGTTCGATCGCGGCGACGGCGCCCTTCTGGTTGCCGAGGCCCTGCATGGCGGCGCGCTGCACGGCCGGGTCGATGGTGGTGACCACGTCGCCGCCGGGCTGCTGGTGGCGGGTGATGGCGTCCCAGACCGCCCAGCCGGCCAGCCGCGGGTCGGTGCCGGTGAGCAACGGGTCGTAGACGCCTTCGAGTTGGGTGTTGCCGTAGATCTGCGAGGAGTAGCCGGTGACGGCGGCGTACAGCGGGCCGTCGGTGTAGGTGCGTCGGTAGGCGAGGCGGCCGCCGGTGGCGACGGAGCCGGTGACGGGCTGTCCGGCGATCAGGTTGCCGCGGGGCTGCGCGTAACGCTGGACGGTGGCGCGCTGGTTGGCGCTGTTGTTGTCCAACTCCTTCTTCTGGAAGACCTGGACGCGGGTGCCCTGGACGGCCAGCACGATGATCAGCAGCATGCAGAAGGTGGCGGCGCGGCGTCCGGTGGTGGAGATGCCGGGCAGGCCTTCCGGCCCGCCGTTGGTGCCCTCGGGGCGGGTGAACCTCATGCCGGCTCCCCGGGGTCGGGGCGGCGGGCGAGGTCGCTCATCCGCACCAGCAGCGCCACGATGATCCAGTTGGTGACCACCGAGGACCCGCCCTGCGCGATGAACGGCAGCGTCATGCCGGTCAGCGGGATCAGGTCGAGGACGCCGCCGGCCACCACGAACACCTGGATCGCGACCAGCGCGGCCAGGCCGATGGCGAGCAGCCGCCCGAACGGGTCGCGCAGCGCGATGCCGGTGCGGAAGCCCCGGGAGACCAGCACCGCGTACAGCAGGAACACCGCGAGCAGGCCGGTCAGGCCGAGTTCCTCGCCGACGGTGGCGAGGATGAAGTCGGACTTGGTGGCGAAGCCGATCAGCGCGGAGTGCCCGAGGCCGAGGCCGGTGCCGAGCTCGCCGCCCCAGGCGAACGCGAACAGCGACTGGGCGATCTGGTTGGCGCCCTGCCCGGCCTCGATCGACGCCAGCGGGTGCAGCCAGTCGGTGACCCGGCTGTGCACGTGCGGCGACAGCCAGCCCACCCCGACCGCGGCGACGGCCGACAGCAGCAGGCCGATGACGATCCATCCGGTGCGGGCGGTGGCCACGTACAGCATCACCACGAACAGGCCGAAGAACAGCAGCGAGGTGCCGAGGTCGGTCTCCAGGACCAGCACGCCGACGAATGCCGCCCAGATCAGCAGCACCGGCCCGAGCACCCGGCCGAGCGGCAGTTGGAACCACAGCACCCGGCGTCCGGTCAGGGCGAGCGCGTCGCGGTGCGCGGCCAGGTACGCGGCGAAGAAGATCGCCAGCAGGATCTTCGCGAACTCGCCGGGCTGGAAGGACAGCGGGCCGAGCGTGATCCAGATCCGCGAGCCGTACACCGGCGGGAAGAACACCGGCAGCACCAGCAGGACGAGGGCGACGAACGCGCCGATGTACGCGTAGCGCTGGAGCCGGCGGTGGTCGCGCAGCAGGAGCAGCACCGCGATGAACAGGCCCACGCCGAGGGTGGACCAGAGCAGTTGGGTGGGGGCGGCCTCGTGCTGCGGGGTGTTGCGGTCGAGCCGGTAGATGACGACCAGTCCGATGCCGTTCAGCAGCAGCGCGATCGGCAGCAGCAGCGGGTCCGCCCACTTCGCCCGCCAGCGGACCGCGCCGTGCGCGAGCAGGGCCAGCACCCCTAACGCGGCGCCGTACTGGGCGGCGTCCGGCGGGGCCTTGCCGTCGATGTTGACGCCGACCTCGACGTAGCCGAACACCGCCAGCCCCACCGCGGCCACCACCAGCACCAGTTCGGTCCACCGCCGGGGCCGCCGCCCGCCGGGCGCCCAGGTCGCGGAGTCAGTGGCCACCAGTCGTCCTCGCCGACTCGTAAGGGCAGGGACGGCGGGGCGCCGGGCGATGCCGCCCGGCACCCCGCCGGTACTTCCTGGGGGAACGTCAGAGCGTGGACGCGGGGTTCGCCGCCTTGGCGATCTCCCGCAGGTGCTCCTCCTCCTCGTGGCTGAGCGAGGTCTGGATCAGCTCGCCGCCGAACTGGGCGACGGCCGGGATCACCTTGTCCTGGGTGGCGGTGCGGACCAGCGCGAACACGGCGGCGCTGCCCGGGGCCAGCTTCTCGCCGACCTGCCGCATGAAGTTGTCGTCGACGCCGGTGTCGGTGGAGGAGCCGACGGCCGCGCCGGTCGCGCCGCCGATCGCCGCGCCGATGAACGGCATCAGGAACAGCAGGCCGATGACGCCGCCCCACAGGGCGCCGGAGGCCGCGCCGACGCCGGCGTTGGAGACCGCCTGGTGGAGCTTGATCTTCCCGTCCTCGCGGCGCTCGACCACCACGATGTCCTCCAGGTCGATCAGGCGCTGCTTCTGCAGGCCGATCAGCTCGTCCCGGACCCTCCGCGCGGTGGCGACGTCGGGGTAGGCGATCGCGAACAGGTTGCTCACAGCGGGGTCCTTCCGGCAGGGCATTCGGGCACGTCACCAGCACCCTAGCCAGGATTCGCCATATTTAATCCGATCCGCTGCGGTGTGTCCGGTTCCCCGGCCGCTCACTCGCCCCGGCGCACCGCCACCGCCACGGCCGCCCACCAGGCGGCGGCCGCGAGCAGCACCGCGCCCGGCAGCGTCCACCACGGCGCGGACAGTCCGCCGTGCCGCGCGCCCAGCACCAGCGCCCGCACCACCGCGTTCGCCGGCGACCCCGGCACCAGCAGCACCAGCACCATCGCGCCCAGCGCCAGCGGCACCGCGTACTGCGCGGACGCCACCACCGGACGGTTGCACACCGCGCCGACCGCCGCGCCCGTCAGCACGCACACCAGGGTGGCCAGCACGCCGCCCGCCGCGGCCGCGCCGCCACCGCCGCTGCCCACCAGCAGCACCGCGGCCAGGCCCGCCGCGCCCAGCGCCAGCCCGGCCAGCGCGGCGGCCAGCAGCGCCGACAGGTGCACCCGCCGCCAGCCCGCGGCCGCCACCAGGCAGGCCCGGGACTGCGCGGGCTCCGCCGTCACCGCCGACCGCACCAGCCAGCCCGTCACCGGCACCAGCAGGCCCGCCGAGAACGCCGCCGCCGACAGCGCGTCGTCGCCGCCGGACACCCCGAGGCCCATCAGCACCAGGTACGCCAGCCCGGGTGCCAGCCAGCGCTGCGAGCGCAGCAGCAGCTCCAGGTGGTAGCGCGTCAGCATCCGCAGCGTCATCGGGCGTTCTCTCCCCGGACGGACCTGATGTGCACCGGCGGGTGCGCGGCCAGCAGGCGGCGCAGCAGGGCGTCGGAGTGCGCGGCCGGCACGTCGAGCCGGGTGGCGCCGTCGGCCAGCGGTTTGCGTTCGGGGCGGCCCGGCAGCCACTCCGGGAGCGTCTCGGCCTCGACCACCAGCACGGTGCGCGGCCCGTCCGGGTCGGCGGCCTGCACCGGGACCTCGTGCAGCACGCCGTCGCCGACCCGGTGTCCGCCGGTGGTCAGGCCCGCGAGGCGGGTCGGGTCGTGGTCGACGAACACCACCAGGCCGCCGGCCGCGGCGCGTTCGGCGACGGCGGCGTCGAGTTCGGCGCGGGCGGCCTGGTCGAGGCCGGTCCATGCCTCGTCCAGCAGCAGCAACTCGGCTTCGGCGAGCAGGGCTTGGGCCACGGCGACCTTCTGGCACGTCCCCTTGGAGAGGCGGCCGATCGGGGTGCTCGCGAAGCCGGCGATGCCGAACCGTTCCAGCCAGTGGTCGGCCCGCCGGCGCGCCTCCCCGGCGGCCAGGCCGCGGATCCGGCCCAGGTGGCACAGGTAGTCGCGGGCGTCGAACGGCAGCGCGGGCGGGAACCGCTCCGGGACGTACGCCCGGCTCTCCGGCGCCTCGACCGTTCCCCGTTCGGCGCGCTCGATGCCGGCGAGCAGCTTCAGCAGCGTCGACTTGCCGCTGCCGTTGGCGCCCTCGATCCGCACCAGGCCGCCCGGACGGAGCGTCAGTTCCACCTCTCTCAGCACCCACGGACCGCCGCGTGCGTAGCGTTTCCCGACCCCCGCCAGACGCACCGTCATGCGCTCTCCCCGCCTGCTGTGCCGACCAGTTCAGGGTACGTCGCGCCCACCACCCGCATTGGGCGATTGCAACTGACGGTCCCTAGGATGCGGACGGTGATCACCCTTACCAAGAAACGACGGACGGCCCGCGGGGCCGCCCTGCTCGGGGCGCTGACGATAGTCGCCGGCACCGTGCTGAGCACGCTGCCCGCGTTCGCCGACGAGCCCGGGGCCCCGCCCGCCGCGACCGAAGCGCCCAAGGTCGACCTCGTCCTGGACGGGTCGGGGTCGATGCGGACCGCCGACATCCAGGGCAAGAGCCGGATCTCGGTGGCCCAGCAGTCCATCAACGAGGTCATCGACGCGCTGCCCGCCGAGACCGAGTTCGGTCTGCGCACCCTTGGCGCCACCTACCCCGGCAACGACCAGAAGGAAGGCTGCAAGGACACCCAGCAGCTCTTCCCCGTCGGCAAGACCAACAAGGTCGAGGCCAAGACCGCCGTCGCCACCGTCCGCCCGAGCGGCTGGACGCCGATCGGCGTGGCGCTGCGGGCCGCCGCCCAGGACCTCGGCACCGGCCCGACCACCCGCCGGATCGTGCTGATCACCGACGGCGAGGACACCTGCGCCCCGCCCGACCCGTGCGACGTGGCCCGCGAACTCGCCAGCCAGGGCATCCACCTGGTGATCGACACCCTCGGCCTGGCGCACGACGACAAGACCCGCCAGCAGCTGCTGTGCATCGCCAACGCGACCGGCGGCACCTTCACCGACGTCCGCTCCCAGGAGCAGCTGACCCAGCGCGTCAAGCAGATCGTCACCCGCGCCCAGGACACCCACACCATCACGCCCGCCAAGGTGGCCGGCGCCGAGCAGTGCACCAACGCGCCGATCCTGACGCCCGGCGTGTACAGCGACCGCGAGAAGTTCTCCGAGCACCGGGTGTACCGGGTGCCGGTGAAGGCCGGCCAGGAACTGCGCGCCTCCGTCAGCGTCACCCCCGACCGGGCCGTCGCCCGCGACTACGGGGTGATGCTGCAGGCCACCGACACCAGCGGCCAGGAACTGGTCCGCGGCAACGACGCCGGCTCCGGCCGCACCGACGTGGCGTCCACCGGCCTCCGCTGGTCCGCGCCCGGCGCCGAATCGGCCTCCCCGTCGCCGAGTTCCAAGACCGGCGCGGCGAGCACCGACCGCACCGTCTGCCTGATCGTCAGCAACTCCTTCGCGGGCCAGAGCAACGTCCAGGCCGACGCCGGCCTGCCGCTGGAACTGACCGTCGACGTCGCCGCCGCCTCTCCCGCGCCCGACGGGCCCGCGATGGGCCTCGGCCGCGGCTGGATCCTGCTCGGCGTCCTCACCCTGGCCGGCCTGCTCGCCGGTCTGATCTTCGGCTGGCTGGCACGCTGGCGGATCGCCGTCTGGCGGGAGAACTGACGATGCGCAAGCTCTTCACCCTCGCGGCCCCGGCCGCCGCACTCACCGGGCTGCTCCTGCTGGCCCCCGCCGCCACCGCGGCCTCGCCGTCGCCCTCGCCGTCCGCTTCGGCGAGCGGCAGCGCGAAGCCGGTGGTCAACTCGGTCGGCACCAGCTTCCTGACGGCGACCACGCTGGCCGCCGGGCAGGACGCGGACGTGCCCGTCTCCACCGGCGACTACCTGTACTGGGCGTTCCCGGCCTCCGAGGGCCAGACCGCGACCGTCGAGGTCAAGGTCACCCTGCCGGAAGCCGCCGACCGGCACGGCGCGCAGACCTGGACCGTCGAGCTCTTCGACGGCCTGCGCCGCCGCCAGGCCTGCACCGCCGGACCGCAGAACGGCACCGCCGAACAGACCGCCACCACCCTGGCCCTGAGCTGCACCCTCCGGCAGATCCGCGCCTGGGCCGAACCCTGGTCCGGCGACCCGCTGGCCGGCACCTACTACGTCCGGCTCTCCACCAGCGACATCCCGCAGCAGGACCTCGGCCTCGCCTCCCAGGTCCACGTGCACGTCGCCACCAAGGGCGGCGTCAACGACGCCCAGCCCGAAGGCGGTTCGCTCAAGGCGCCGCTGGTGCCGCCGGTCAACGCCGGCTCCACCGCGACCGGCGCCGCGACGCCGGCGCCCAGCGCCGGCACCACCTACGCGGCGACCCCGGTGACGGAAGAGACCCACTGGTACTCGGACCTCTTCTCCGGCTGGAACACCCGCTGGTGGTGGACCATCGCCGGCGGCATCCTCGCCGCCCTCGCCGGCGTCCTCGGCTACACCCTCACCCGCCACCCCCGCGGCCACCGGCCGCACTATCACGGGCCTCAGCAGTAGGGCGTGAAACAGGGGCGTAGGGAACTGCGCTTGTCGCGCAGTTCCCCACGCCCCGGTCCGTTCACCCCCTGAGCGTCGCCAGGATCCGCACCGCCGACATCCCCAGTTCCGCCGTCACCGGGACCTCCGAAGCGAAGTGGCGCTTGAGCACGTCCTCCGTGTACCGCCGGCACTTCCGGTGCCAGTTCAGGACGGCGGCCATCCAGTCCTCCAGCTCGTGGACGTACCCGTCGAGCGCCTCCGACGTCTCCCCCTCGATCGCGAAGTCGTGCTTGAGCAGCGGGAGTTCACCGTTCACCACGTGCTGGAACTGGCTCAGCCGGGAGCCCATCAGGTCGGCGACGATGTCCACCGCGACGGGGTAGTCGCAGGAGAAGAAGTTCTCCACCACCCGGACCAGGTTGTGGACCTCGCCCTCGTACTCGATCTCCTTCTGGTACGAGTGCAGGTCGTTGACCAGGCAGGCGTAGTCCGCCGCGGAGTTCTCGATCGCCCGCATGGTGCCGCTCTCGTACACCTCGTCGGGGATGGTATCCCCGCGACCGAGCCGGGACAGGCTCATCGTCAGGTCGGAGCCGAAGGTGGCGCGTCGCATCTCGATGTAGTCGACGGGGTCGGGGATGCGGTTCTGCGCGCCGTTGGCGAGTTCCCACAGCCAGCTGTCGATCATGTCGCCGACGGCCTTGCGGAACTTGGTCCGGGCGCCGGCGGAGAACGGCACGATGGTGCGCTGCCAGAGGTCGGCGAGGCCGGCTTCCAGGGCGTTGCGCGGTTCGAACGGGAGGCTGCCGTCGAGCGTCATCAGCGCGTAGAGCCGCTCGTTGGCGGCCTTCGCGCCGGCCAGGTCGCGGGGGCGGCCGAAGACCGGCGGGTAGTAGTCGTCGGCGTAGGTGCCCCAGGTGAGCCAGGCGGAGCTGAGGTCGAGTTCGGCGGGGGTGCCGTCGGGGTCGATGCCGGCGGCGCAGAGCGCGAAGTCGTAGTCGCGGAGCTTCTGTTCGTTCCAGATGTCGGAGGCGGGGACGCCGGGTTCGGGGTCGAGCAGGCCGAACTCGCGGGCCCAGCGGACGACGTACTCGCGGGAGCCGTCCAGGTGCGGGTTGATCGAGAGGGCGTACGGCATCGGGAAGTCGGGCATCAGCGAGGGCCCGACCTTGCGGTGCGGGATGTTGGTGAAGCTGCGCAGGCCTCGGATGCCCGCCGCGAGGCGGATGTTGGCAGCGGAGGTGCCGAGGCCCTTGGGGCCGAGGACGGGGGCCGCGGCGCCGCCGCCGTTCATGTAGCGGCTGGAGCGCAGGTGCCATTCGTGGCCGCCGGACTGCCAGTCCTGCATGCCCTTGACGTAGGCCAGGACGCGGGCGATCGCCTCCGGGTCCAGCGCGTACTCGGCGAACAGGCCGGGGAGTTCGGTGAGCGCGGTGTTCTCGAACTGCTGGAGGCGGGACGTCAGCAGGTCGTTGACGGCGTCCGCGGCCTGCTGGGTGGAGCAGCCCAGGAAGGTCTCCAACACCAGGACTCCGTTGGAGAGTTCACCCTCCTCGCCGATCTCGCGTTCGTACGAGAACAGGTCGTTGCGCAGGTGGACGCCGTCGGAGAAGGCGTCCCGCAGCACCCGTAGCGGCCGGGAGTACGCGACCTGCTCGGGCACCTCGGCGTTCGCGGCGTACTCGATCAGACCGGCCGACCAGGGCGCGCCGCCGACCTTGCGGCGCATCTCGATGTACTCGACCGGGTTGGAGACCCGGCCCTCGTTGATGTTGGAGAGCTCCCACAGCGACTCGTTCAGCAGGTGCCGGGTGGACTCGGCGAACCGGGCCCGCCAGTCCGCCGACATGTGCGGGACGGTGCGCTGCCAGAGGTCGGCGAGGCCTGCCTCGACGGGGTTGGTGGGTTCGGGGAAGCCGTCCGCGAGGTCCATCGGCATGAAGGCGGGCAGCCGGTCCAGGTACGCCTTGCCGCCCTCGCGGTCCAGGGTGCGCTTGAAGATCTCCAGGAAGTGGTCGTCGAAGAAGAACACCCAGGTGTACCAGTCGGTGACGAGGTCCAGTGCCTCGCTGTCGCAGTCGGGGTGGGTGTAGGAACAGAGCAGCGCGTAGTCGTGCGAGTCGAGATCGTGCTCCTCCCAGATGCCCGACCCCTCCAGCATGCCCAAGTCGCGCGCCCACTCCTTGGTATGCACCCGCGCCTTCTCGTAGTGCGGGTTGATGCGCGCCGGATACGGCACGTAGAAGTCCGGCAGTTCGAACGGCTGAGCCACTGGGTCCCGCCCCTTTTCGACGACAGAGATCGGCGCGATGCCTAACGAGCCCTCCGACCCTCGGTCACCACCACCCACATCCGCCGCCCACCCGCCACAATCCACCCATACGAGTGAACCCCGCCCGCCTGACGCATGCGCGCCCGCTTGTAATAGTCCCAGTCGTACACTGGCGGCATGAAGCCCACTCGTGCCGGAGGCACCGAGAACATCTCCGTCTCCTTGCCCACCGACCTCCTGACGGAGCTCCGCTCGCGAGCCGGACGCCGCGGCGTGTCCGGCTACATCGCCGAGGCGGTCAGGCACCAGCTCGCCATGGACGGTCTTGCCGACATCGTCGCTGCGCACGAGGCCGAACACGGCGCACTGACGGAGCAGGAGGTGGAAGAAGCCCGCCGCGAACTGTTCGGGGAAGACAGCTTCCGGGAAACCGGACGGGACGCCGCGTGAAGGACCAGCCTGTCCGCTCGCTGGTGCTCGATTGCCAGGCGTTCTCCCTGCTCCTCCGCAATGACCGCCGGATGGCGGCCCGCATCGAAGCCTCCCGGCAGTCGGGGGTTCCCGTCCTGGTGTCCGTCCTGACCATCGTCGAGGCAGTGCAGGGGAAGACGGACGTGGCCCGGTTGAACTGGCTCCTCTCCCGGCTGCGGGTGGAACCGGTCAGCCAGGAGGACTCGCTGACCGCAGTGGCACTGCTTCGGGACGCAGGAGAACTGCACGGACACAAGTACGCCATCGACGCCCTCGTCTCGGCACTCGCGCTCCGCGCTCCGGGCCCCGTCGTTGTCCTGACCTCCGACCGTGACGACTGGTCGAAGCTCTGCGGAGACCGCGTCATCGTCAAAGAGCTGTGACGGCCGGGACCCGACAGGGCCGCATGTTCAACACCGGCCGGCGATGTCCGACCCCTCCGGCAGACTTGGCGCCGCCCGTCCCCCGCGCGTGAGGAGTTCCGCATGGCGTTCACCGACGAGACCTGGCGCCTGACGCACGGGGAGGACGTGGTCGGCGAGATCCGCATCACCGATGCCGACTTCCCCTGGCTGTACGGCGACTTCCTGCCCGGCCCGGGCTGGGCGGCGGCCGAACCCGGGTTCGCGGAGAGCCGGCGGCTGGCCCGGGCCGAGGAGTGGGAGGACTGGGACCCGTTCTACACCGCGCTGGAGAAGAACTACACCCTGCACGCCCCGGAGGGCCCGGTCGCCGAGTTCCTGCTGCACATCGAGCCGCCGCACGCGTGGTTCCGGTTCAGCGAGGAGCCGTTCGAGGACGACTGACGCCACGTCGGTCAGGGTTGCTGGGCGGTGAGCTCGACCGGGCCGTACTTGCTGCTGCCCCACTCGAGTTGCCAGCCTCGGGCAGCGGTGAGGGCGGCGAGGCCTTGATCTTCGAACGCCGAGCGCAGGGTACCTTCCGCCGCCGAGGGCCGGGTCAGGGCAGCAGGAGGGCGAGTGGTCGCGCGGAGCTGCGCGGGTCGAGGCGGAAGCTCCAGTCGGCGGGCACCAGCAGGCACTGGGCGGTGCGCAGGCGGAGGGTGCTGCGGTGGGCGGCGGAGCCCGGTGGCGGGCTCAGCTGGATCTCGGCGGCGCCGCTCCGCTGCACCAGCAGGACCGCCACCCGGCTGCGCTGCCAGGGCCCGGCGGGGCGGTCGGGGACGGCGAGGACGGGGCGGGCCAGTGCGCGTTCGAGGGCCGCGGCGAGCTCGTCGGCGGAGGCGTCGGGGGCGGGGTCCTGTTCGCTCCACATCAGCGCCGGGCGGGTCCGGTCCGTGCCGGGTCGCAGGAATGCCGCCAACTCGGCGATCTGGCTGTCACGTTCAGGGGCGGACCGGTCCGCCCCTTCGTACCACTGCACGACTTGCCGTCCTTCCGGGCCGGGCGCCGAGCGATCCCTGACGCCGCCGGATCATCCTGGGCAGCCGCGGCCGCGGCCCGCCAGTCACGGGATCACGTGACACCGCGCCCGGCCGGGGCGGCGGCCGTCCGGACGGAGTTCGGTCGGTTCGTCCGGTTCTGCCCCCTGTTCACTTTGCTGCCAGCGCAGTTGATGAGGTGGGCGAACCGTGGTCCGGGGTGGTCCGCCCGGACATGCTGAGTGCAGGCCGATCAGCCCGACAGGCCGGCTCCCCTCGTTCCGCAACCGCCCTCGGAGGCCTTCATGAAGCGCGCCCTCGCCCTCGTCGCCGTCACCGCCGCGGCCCTGTTCGTCGCCGTTGCGCCGGCCTCCGCCGACACCGCGCCCGCCTCCGCCGACACCTCCGCCACGCAGCAGCTGCTGTCGGCCGACCGGCCGGCCACCCCGCTCAACGGCGACACCTCCTGGGGCGGCGCCTGCGAGACGCCGCACTGCTCCCCCTGGCAGTGATCCGCCCCGGCCCTGATCCACCCCCGGCCCTGACCCGCCCCTGGCTCCGACCCCCGCCCCAACCACCTCGCACCCGGGAGTCCCCGTGCCCCTCGCCACCGCCCAACACGTCATGTCCGCAAGCGAGTTCAGCCGCCGCGAGCTCCAGGTCCTGCGCCTGGTCGGCGAGGGCGCCAGTTACGCGACGATCGCCCGCCGGCTGGGCCTCAGCCCGCACACCGTCGACACCTATCTGCGCCGGATCCGCGCCAAGTCCGGTGTCAGCTCGCAGGTCCAGCTCGCCCTGCTGGCCTCCCGGCTGCCCGAGCAGGCCGCAGCCTGAAGCCCCGGCGGGGGTGTATCTGGGTGCACCCCGGCCGGACAGGTGGGTGCAGTGGCAGGGGGCCGTCGGCCCGGGATCGTCATGGGTGACAACGACGGTCCCGTCCGAGAGGCGAACTCCCCCATGCAAGAAGAACGACCCAGCTGGCTCGGCCCCGCCGGACTCTTCCTCACCGTGAGCTTCGTGGCCTCCGGCCTGCTGCTCGTGGTCCAGCCGTTCACCGGCCTGCCCGGCGAGGTGCTCGAACTGGTGCAGTTCGGCCCGGCGGTGGGCGTGGCCGCCGTCGCCCTGGTGCGGCCGTCGCTGGTGCGCGGACTGCTGGCGGGCGGCGGGGCGCGCGGCCCGCGGGCGGCGGTGCTGCTGAGCCCGTTGGCGATCGCCGCGCTGGCGGTGGCGGGCACGCTGCTGCTGCACGGCAGCGTGCCGATGCGCAGCCCGGGTTCGCTGGCCGCCCCGTTCGGGGTGGTGGCGGTGGCCCAGTTCGTGGGCGCGTGCGGCGAGGAGATCGGCTGGCGCTGCCTGCTGCAGCCGCTGCTGCGGACCCGTTTCGGCGCGCTCGGCTCGTCCGTGGCGGTCGGCCTGCTGTGGGGCGCCTGGCACGTGCAGGTCTTCGCCCAGGCCCCGGCGTACGCGGCGGGCTTCCTGGCGGCGACGGTCGCCATGTCGGTGCTGCTGGGCCTGGCCTGGGAGCGGATCGGCGCGCACCGGCTGCTGGTCGCGGGCGGCTTCCACACGCTGATGAACCTGGGCATGCTGCTGTTCCTGGACGAGGAGTCCGGCGCGGTGGAGCCGATGGTGCTGTTCGGCGTGGCGAGCGCGCTGGTCGCGCTGCCCTGGGTACTGGCTGCCCGTCGCCCGGCCCGCACGGATAGGCTCGCGACGACATGACGGATCGACAGAAGCGCTTCGCGGGCCCGCTGGTCGCCCTCGGCCGCTGCCACGTGCTGTCGTTGGCCACCCTGGTCACGGCGGTGCGCGGGCTCGCGGCGCTGGGCGCGCTGATGCTGCTGCCGGTCGGTCTGGGCCTGCTGCTGATGCCGTCCACCGCCCGGATGCTGCGCCGTGGCAGCGATCTCGAACGCGACCGCACCGCCCGCTGGACGGGCACCGTGATCGACGACCCGGAGCCGCTGCCCACCGCCCCGACCGCCAACGGCCGGGCGGTGGCGGTGCTCGGCTCGACGGCGTTCTGGCGCGACCTCGCCTGGGCCGGCCTCGGCCCGTGGAGCGCCGGCCTGCTGGTCGCCGTCCCGCCGACGCTGGCCGGCTACGGCGCGTTCGGCGCGCTGGTGCAGCCGTTCCTGTGGCCCCTCCTCGGCCCGGACAACTGGTACGCCTTCGTGCCGGTCGACTCCACCGGCACCGCGCTCGCCGCCGCCGCACTCGGCGTGGCCTTCTTCGCGCTGGCGCTGTGGCTGTCCGTCCCGGTGCTGGTCCGCTACGGCACCTGGACGGGGCGACTGCTGGGCGACCCGTACGCGGCCCGACTGGAGCGCCGGATCGGCCAGTTGACGGACAGCCGGGCCGACGCGCTGGACACCCAGGCCGCCGAGCTGCGCCGGATCGAACGCGACCTGCACGACGGCGCGCAGGCCCGGCTGGTCGCCCTCGGCCTGAGCATCGACCGCGCCGAGCGGCTGGTCGACAGCGACCCGGAGGCGGCCCGCCTGCTGCTCGGCGAGGTCCGGGCCGGCTCCCAGCGGGCCCTCCAGGAGCTGCGCGACCTGGTCCACGGCATCCTGCCGCCGGTGCTCGCGGACCGCGGCCTGCCCGACGCCGTCCGCTCGCTCGCACTGGACGCCTTCCTGGACGTCGAGGTGGACGCGGAGCTGCCCGGCCGGCTGCCCGCCGCCGTCGAGGGCGCCGCCTACTTCGCCATCGCCGAGCTGCTCGCCAACGCCGGCAAGCACTCCGGCGGCCGCACCGTCCTGATCCGGCTGCGCCGCACCGGCGACCTGCTGCGGGCCACCGTCACCGACGACGGCCGGGGCGGCGCCGACCCGGACCGCGGCTCCGGCCTGGCCGGGGTCCGCCGCCGACTGGCCGCCTTCGACGGCACCCTCGCCCTGGTCAGCCCGCCGGGCGGACCGACCACCGCGACCCTGGAGCTCCCGTGCGCGTCGTCCTCGCCGAAGACCTCTTCCTCCTCCGCGACGGCCTGAGCCGCACCCTCGCCGAGCACGGCTTCGAGGTCGCCGCCGCCGTCGAGACCGGCCCCGAACTGCTGCGCGCCCTGCGCGAGTTGCGCCCGGACATCGCGGTGGTCGACATCCGCCTGCCGCCCACCCACACCGACGAGGGCCTGCAGGCCGCACTCACCGTCCGCCGCGAACGCCCCGCGCTGCCGGTGCTGGTGCTCTCCCAGTACGTGGAGCAGCTGTACGCGCAGGAGCTGCTCGCCGACGGGCAGGGCGCGGTCGGCTACCTGCTGAAGGACCGGGTCACCCACACCGCGCAGTTCGTCGACGCCGTCCGCACCGTCGCCTCCGGCGGCACCGTGATGGACCCCCAGGTGATCGCCCGCCTGATGGCCCGTTCCACCGCCCGCGGCACCACCGCCGAGCTGTCGCCGCGCGAACTCGACGTGCTGCGGCTGATGGCCGAGGGCCGCTCCAACGCCGCCGTGATGGCCGAACTCCACATCAGCGAGAGCGCGGTGGCCAAACACACCGCCGCGATCTTCGGCAAGCTCCGGATCGACAACACTCCGGACGCGAACCGCCGGGTGCTGGCCGTGCTCGCCTACCTGAAGCGCTGACGGAAGCGCCTGCGGAAGCGGTGGCGGAGGCGTCGGCAGGGGCGCTGACGCCCCGGTGCCCGGCCCGGGCCGACCGGGCTCGTAGAGTCCTGAGGGTCCGCCGCCCGCCGCCCCCGGAGTCCCCCTTGCTCGCCGAACCCTCGTCCGTGCCGTCGCCGCCGCCCGCCGCCGACGGACGCCGAACCGACGGGGGTCGCGAGGCGTTCTTCGACAACGCCAAGCTGCTGGCCCTGGTCCTGGTGGTCTGCGGGCACTTCTGGGAGCCGCTCGCCCGCCAGTCCGGCCACCGCGCGGTGCACGCGGCCTACCTGCTGGTGTACGCCTTCCACATGCCGGTGTTCGTGTTCGTCTCCGGCTGGTTCTCCCGGTCCTTCACCGGCCGCCCGCAGCAGCTGAACCGGCTGATCGGCGGCGTGCTGGTGCCGTACCTGCTGTGGACGACGCTGCTCGGCGGGTACACGGCCCGGCTGGACGGGCGTCCGTTCGCGCTGGACCTGCTCACGCCCGCCTGGGTCACCTGGTTCCTGCTGTCGCTGTTCCTGTGGCGGCTGAGCGCGCCGCTGTGGCGGCAGCTGCGCGCGCCCGTCACCGTCGCCGTCGCGGTCTCGCTGCTCGCCGGCGCGCTGCCGCTGACCCCGCAGCTGTCGATCGGCCGGACCCTGCAGTTCCTGCCGTTCTTCGTCGCCGGCCTCACCCTGGACCGCGACCGGGTGCTCGCCCTGCGCGGCAACCGCACCCTGCGGGCGGTCGCCGTCCCGCTGTTCGCGCTCGCCGCCGTCGCCGCGTACTGGGCGGCGCCGCGCCTGGACGCGGTCTGGCTGTACCGCAGCGCGAGCGCCGCCGGCCTGCACAGCGGCTACCTGCGCTGGGCGGCCCTGTCGCTGGCCGTCAACCTCGCCGGGGCGCTGCTCGGCACGGCCTTCCTCGCGCTCACGCCGACCCGGCGCGGCTGGTTCACCGCACTCGGCGCGGCCGGCATGTCGGCCTTCCTGCTGCACCCGTTCGTCCAGCTCGCCCTGGTCCACCGGGGCGCCTACACCGGGGCGTTCCTCACCTCCGCCGCCGGCCAACTCGCCCTCACCGCCGGGGCCGCCGCCCTCGCCCTGCTGCTGTCCGCTCCCCCGGTCGCCCGCCTGCTGCGCCCGCTGCTCGCCCCGCGTCTGGGTTGGCTGCTGCGCAACTGAGCACCCGCGCCCGGGTATTGACGGAACCCGACCGCCGCCGCACGAGTGATCGCTAAGCTGCGGGGCGGTGGTGGAGCGATCACGGAGGAACGGCTTGCACGGCGAGTGGATCAGGGTGCCGGTCGGCGACGACTCCGCCCGGTGGACCACCCGGGGCGAATGCCGGCGGGTCCTGCTGGTGGTGCACAACGTCACCGCGGCGACCCGGCTGCTCGACGTGGTCGGCCTGTTCCGCGACGACCTGCGGGTGCAGCTGCTCGCCACCTGCCCGGGCAGCTCGCCGTTCCGCTCCGGCCTCGCCGAACTCCTCGCGGCCCTGGGCGTCCCGGTCGTCCCCTGGGAGCAGGCCCTGTCGCTCAGCCCCGAGTTGGCGATATCGGCCAGCTTCGGCGGCCAACTCCATGAACTCAAAGGCCAGTTGACGGTCCTCTCGCACGGCGTTGGCTACAATAAGAAGCTGGCCGCAGACCCGCAGACCCGCAGACCCGCAGACCCGCAGACCCGCAGACCCGCAGACCCGCCGGTGTTCGGGATGTCCCGCGAGTGGCTGCTGCACGACGGCGTCCCGGTCGCCGATGCCCTGGTGCTGTCCCACCCCGGTCAGCTCGACCGTCTCGCCGCGGCCTGCCCGGAGGCGCTCGGCACGGCGGTGCTCGCCGGTGACCCGTGCTTCGACCGGATCCTCGCGGCCCGCCCGCGCCGGGACGCGTTCCGCCGCGCGTTCGGGGTCCGCTCGGGCCAGCGGCTGGTGGTGCTGAACTCGACCTGGAACCCGACCTCGCTGTTCGGCGACGGCGGCCCGGACGACGTCCTGCCGCTGCTGCTGTCCCGCCTGCCGGAGCTGCCGTTGGACGAGTACCGGGTCGCCGTGGTGCTGCACCCCAACGTGTGGCACGGCCACGGCCCGGGCCAGGTCCGGCTGTGGCTGGACGGTGCGCGCCGGGCGGGGGTGACGCTGGTGGATCCGGTCGCGGACTGGCGGCAGGCGCTGATCGCCGCCGACGCCGTGATCGGCGACTTCGGTTCGGTGAGCTACTACGCGGCGGCGCTCGGCACCCCGGTGGTGCTGGCGGCGGCCGGGTCCTCGGTGCTCGCCGACGGCTCGCAGGTCGCCGAGTTCGTCCGGGAGGCCCCGAGGCTGGACCCGTACGCGGCGCTCGCCCCGCAGCTGGCGGAGCTGCTCGACCGGGGTCAGGTGCCCAGCGGCCCGGCCGGGTCGACCACGTCCTGCCCGGGCGAGTCGGCCGGGCTGCTCCGCGCCCTGTTCTACCGTTCGCTGGGCCTGCCCGAGCCGCCCGCGCCCGCCCTGTTGGACCCGCTGCCGCTGCCCGACCACCAGCCGTCCGAGGTGACGGCGCCGGTCCGGGTGCTGGCCGACGTCCGCGCGGACGGTACGGTCGACGTGCGGCGGTTCGCCGGGGCCCGGTACGAGCCGGAGGGCCCCGGCGCCGGGCAGCTGGTCGTGCACGAGGACACCCTGGACCCGTCCGCCCTGGCCCTCGCCGACGTGATCGTCCGGCACGGCGGCACGGCCGACCCCCGGCTCGGCCCGCCGCTGGCCTGGGCGAAGCGCGCCCTGGCCCGGCACCCGGGCTGTGCGTTGGCCGTCCAGGTCACCGGCCCGACCACCGCCACGGCCCGTCACCGTTCGGGCGTCGAGCTGGAGTTGTCCGCCGAGTTCGAGGGCGTCGACCCGCTCGCGGCGGCCTCCGCGCTGCTGGCGGCCGGGCCCGCCCCGGGGGTGCTGACGGTCCGCACCGGCGGGGCGGTTCACCGGGTGGCGGTCACTCGTCCTCGTTGACGCACAGCGAGCGCAGCACCGCGATCGGCATCAGGTGGAACACCGCTCCGCCGCGCTCCAGCAGCACCCCGGCCTCGTCCAGCAGCGGCAGCGCCTGCGGCCCGTGGCCCTGGTCGACGAGGGTCTGCGCCAGGTCGGTCAGCGCCCGGGCGGTGTTGTACGCCTCGCCGGTGCCGCGGAAGTACCCGACCGCCCGCTCGATCGCCGCCCGGGCCTCCTCGAACCGGCCCGCCCCGCGCAGCGCCCGGCCGCGGTGCCGGTCGAGCAGCGCCCGGGCCCGCGGCAGGTCGGCCTGCCCGACGCCGTCGGCCCCGATCCCGTCCAGCAGTGCGGCGGCCTGCTCGAAGCACGCCAGCGCCTCGGTGTAGCGCCACTGCCGCAGCCGCAGCAGCCCGAGGGTCTCCACGGCGGTGGCCTGCCCGCGCAGGTGGCCGACCGCCCGCTCGGCGTCGGCGGCCAGTTCGAGCTGCTGCTCGGCCTCCCCGTACTCCTGCAACTCGGTGAGCGCCAGCGCGAGTTGGACGTGCATCCGGGCCGCCGTCCGGGCGTCGGCGGCGGCCCGCGCACCGGCCCGCAGGGCGGGCAGCAGCTCGTCGTGCCGCCCGGCCTTCAGCTGCACCGCCCACAGCGCCTCGACCAGCTGGCACACCAGCTCGGGTGCGGCGAACTCCTCGGCGGCGGCCACCGCCTCGACCAGGTTGGGCAGTTCCGCCCCGAGCACGGCCAGCGCCTCGGCCTCCCCGGGGTAGCGGTCCGGCCCGATCTCCGCGTACAGCGGTCCGAGGTGCCAGCGCTGCGGCAGCGCCGCGTGATCGGCGCCGACGGCCAGCCGCAGGTAGTGCTCGACGGTGCGCCGCACGGCCCCCGCGCAGGCCGCCAGCCCGTCCTCCTGGACCGCCAGCGCCTCGGCATGCCGCCGGACGGCCGGCCGGTAGCGGTGGCGGCCGTCGAGGGCGGTCTCCAGCAGCCCGGCGTCGGCGAGTTCGGCCAGCGCCTCGACGGCCTCCGCCTCGGTCAGCCCGCTGGCGGCCGCCGCCGCGGCCGACCCGATCGCGGGCCACCGCCGCAGCGAACAACTCCGGTACACCAACGCGGTGTTGACCGCCAGCCTGGCGTACCGGTCGGCGTTGGCGGCCTGCACCGGATCGACGGGGAACGGCCCGGCGACCGCCCTCGGCGCACTGTCGCCGAGCACGGGTGCGGCGGCCCGCAGCGCGAACGGCGAGCCGGCGCAGCGCTCCAGCACCCCGGGCAGCGCGGCCTTGGCCGCGCCGACGGCGTGCTTGCCGGCCAGGTCGGTGAGCAGCCGCCGGGCGTCCTTGTCGGCGAGCGGCCCGACGGGGACGTTCAGCGCGTCCAGCCCGGCCAGCGGACGGCGCGCGGTGACCACCGTGACCACGCCGGGCGCGGCGGTGAGCAGCGGCCGCACCTGGGCGGCCGAGCGGGCGTGGTCGAGGACGACCAACAGCCGCCGCCCGGCGAGCAGTTGGGCGTAGCGTTCGGCGCGGTCCTCGACGGTGGCGGGCATCCGGTCGGCGGGCACGCCGAGCTTCTGCAGGAAGCGGCGCAGCACGGTGGCCGGGTCGGCGGCGCCCTGCGGCCCGGCGGCGCGCAGGTCGGCGTACAGCTGCCCGTCGGGGAAGCGGTGGGCCTCCCGGCCGCCCCAGTGGATCGCGACGGCGCTGGTGCCGATGCCGTCCGGACCGTGCAGCAGCACCTGCCGGGGCCGCCCGTCGGCCTTCCGCCCGGCTTCCCTGTCGAGCGCCGCCAGCGGCCCCTTGCGGTCGGTGAAGTACCGGGTCGAGGCGGGCAGCAGCCGCGGCGCCTCGTCCGGGGCCTTCGTCTCCCCTTCCGCCAGGCCGTTCAGCCAGGCGGCCAGCGCCCGGGCCTGCGCCGGGTCGCGGTGGCCGCCCTCGACCAGCAGCCGGGCGAGCTCCTCGCGCTCCTCCGGCCCGTCGGGCAGGGCGAGTTGGCGTCCGGTCACCCGCTGGGCGAGGTTGCCGATCGACTCCCACGCCCACTTCCCGGCCTCTCCGGCCATCGCCGACCCGACCGCACCCAGCACCCCCGCGACCGCCGAGACCGACAGCGGATCGATCATGCCCACCCCTCAGAACCGTGCCCGAGCCTTCCGCGCACACCACCTGACGCGCCCAACGGTAGCCTGCACGCCACCCTCCGTCAGCACACGCCGCGTCAGCCCGCGGGCTCCCGGGGAACGGCCGCGGGACCGGGCCAGTCGTGCCGGGGCAGCCGGGTGCCGAGGTCGGTGAAGAACCGTTGCGGGGTCCAGAGTTCGTGGTTGCCGACGACGAACAGCCGCCGCTTGGCGCGGCTGACGGCCACGTTCAGCAGGTTCGGCCGCTGCGCCGCCCACTCCCGCGCGCCGGGCGAACGCGGGTCTGTGCCGAGCATCAGCACGACCACGTTGGCCTCCTTGCCCTGGGTGGTGTGGACGGTGCCGACCCGGTCCCCCGCCAGCAGCCCCCGACTCGCCCGCCGGGCCCCGGCCACCACCGCCCGGAACGGGCTGATGACGTACGCCTCGCGGTCCAGGTCGATCCCGTCCCGCCGCAGCCGCTCCAGGATCTGACGCAGCGCCAGCCCCTCGTCCGGGACCCAGTGCCCCTCGTTCTGCGCGGAGCCGACGTGCACCCAGGAACTGCCGGGGCCGTACGCGTACGGCTCGGGGTAGTGGGTGCCGTTGACCATCAGTCCGTCGTAGGCGATCACGTTGCTGACCGCGAACATCGGGTTCTCGCACCGCCGGTGCACCCGCAGCGGCGCACCGACCCACACCTCCGTGGAGCCGTCGGGCAGTTCGGCAGGCAGCGTGGTGCCGTACCGGGTGGCCCGGTCGGCGACCTGCTGGACGGACGTCCAGCCGGGCAGCCACTCCTCGGCCACGCCGTACTGCCGGCGCAGCGCCTGCTGCGCGGTGAACGGGACGGTCACCACCGGCTCCAGCTGCAGCGGGTCGCCGACCACCACGGCCCGGCGGGCCCGCCACAGGCCGCCGACGGCCAGCTGCGGACTCGCCTGGCCCGCCTCGTCGATGAACAGCCAGCCCAGTGCCTCCGCGCCGAGGCCGGTGAACACCCGGTCCAGCGAGGCGAAGGTGGTGGACAGCACCGGCACCACCAGGAACAGGCTCTGCCAGGCCGCCAGCCGCGCATCCTCCGGCACCGAGCCGGGGGCGGCGCCGCGCACCACGTCCATCGCGGCCCGCAGGTTCTCCGCCATCGTCCGGGCCGTGCACTTCAGGAACGCCTTGTGGAGTTCCAGCGCGGCGAGGAAGACCTCGGTGCGGGCCGCGGAGATCTCCTCGTCGGCCCACGGCGAGGACAGTTCGCGGGCCTCCTCGTCGTCCACCGCGGCCGGGTCGGGCACGTGCGCGCCCCAGCGCCCGCGCCCCCGCTCGGCCGCCTGCTGCGCCGCCTCCGCGTCCGCCCGGGCCGCCGCCAGACCGGCCGTCAGCCGCTCGTACGCGTCCTCGGCCCGCGCCGCCCCGGCCGCGGCCTCCCGCTGCCGGGCGTGCGCGGCGTCCGCCCCGCCGAGCGCCAGGCCCTCGCGCTCGGCGTGCTGCTGGTCCAGGCCGTTCCAGTCCCGCGCGGCCCGGCCCACGGTGACGAGGGTGTCCATCAGGCCCGGACGGCGCGCATGGTGGGCCTGCCGCAGCTCCGACACCCGGTCCAGGTGCGCCTGCGCCTCGCGGGCCGCGCCGTCGGCCTCGCCCGCCTCCCGCCGGCAGCGGTCCCGCAGCCCGGCGGCCGCGGCCTCCTCCTGCTCGGCCCGCGCGACCCGCGCGAGCGCGGCCGGGCCCTCCCGGAGCGCCTCGGCACAGGCGGCCCGCTCCGCGACCAGCCGGTCCACGGCGGCCAGTGCGCGCAGGAACCGGTCCTTGGCGTCCTTCCAGACGCCCTTCTGCGACTCGCCCTTGTACGCCGACAGCACGTGCGACAGGCCCTGCCCGGTGTCCTGCCAACCCGATCCCCTGACCGGCGGCAGGTCCGGGGACTGCGGCAGCGTCGGGTCGCTCGGCAGGTACTTGCCGTGCCAGAGCCGGTTGACGAACGCGACCCGGTTGGCCTTGTTGCCCAGGTGCGCGGCGATCGTGCCCCAGGCCGGCGTCCCCTGGAGCAGCCGGGTGCCCTGCTCGGCGAAGTAGTCGGCGTCCTCGCGCCACTGCGCGGCCAGCGCGTCCCGGGCCGGGATCTCCTTCGAGATGTTCTCCACCGCGCCGTTGTTGGCCGAGGCGACCACCATCTCGAACCCGGTCAGCTCCGGCCGCAGCGGCACCACCTTGCGGGTGTAGTCGCCGCTCTTCCACACCAGCGGGGCGCCCACGAACCCGTCCGACGGCAGCCGCAACGCGGCCAGCGCCCGCGCCCGCTCCACCACCCGGTCCGCGATCGCGTCCCGCAGCATCGTGGTCTTGCCGGTGCCGGGCGGGCCGTTCACCGCGAACACCCCGCCCGCGGACGTCAGTTCGGCCCGGATCGTGTTCACCGCGAACTGCTGGCTGAGCGCCAGCGGATACTTCGCCGCCGCCGGCCACCGCCCCGCCGGCGACAGCCCCGGCTCGACCCTCCCGAGCGCGACGCCCGGGTGCTCCCGCAGATCGATCCGGGCGGCCCGGTCCCGCGACGCCCCCGGCGTCAGGTACTCGGCCAGCGCCCGGCCCGGCGGCCTGCCCGCGAGCGCCTTCGCGACCCGCTCCAGGTCCGCCGCGACGAAGCTGTTCAGGAAGTCCTGCTGATCCGCGTCCTGCGCCCGGTCCTTGCGCACCTGCACGCTCCGCACCCGCAGACCGGCCGGCCCGAGACCGCTCTCCACCCCCCACGCCCGGGCGAGCTCCCCGACGAACGCCAGCAGGTCCGCCGCGTCCACCACCGAACGGTCGTCCGCCACCCGGTGCCCCAGCCGGGAGGCCCGGGCCACCCACTCCGCCTCGTCCGCCGCGAACCCGTCCAACCACCCCGGCCGGTTCACGTCCCGCCCCAGCGCCCGGCCCACCGCCCAGCCGCACGTCGACACCACCGGCGAATCCGCCAGCACCGACCCGCGGTCGTCCACCGTCAACGCGAACAGCGCGGCCCGACTGTCCAGCCGCCCGTCATGACTCTCCGGGTCCCGACCGAACACCTCCATCAGCACCCCGCGCACCTTCGCCAACGGGAACAGCCCGCCGTACACCACGTGCTGCCACACGAACCCCGGCGCCGGCTCGCCCCGACGCAACCGGTGCCCGTCCTCCCACGGAAGCAGCCCGCCCCCGTCCACCTCGAACACCCGCTGCTGCTCGTCCACCCCCGGCACCGCCTGAGCCCCGAACAGCTCCACCGCCCGCCAGAACTCGACCACGGCCGCCGCCCGTTCGACCCCGCCCGCCATGCCGCCCTCCCGAATCGCCCCTACAACGCAAGAAGTCCCGCCCGGATACCCGGGCGGGACTTCTGTTGGTGGAGCTGAGGGGATTCGAACCCCTGACCCCCTCGATGCGAACGAGGTGCGCTACCGGACTGCGCCACAGCCCCAACAAGAAGAACTCTATCACCCCTGAAGGGCCACTCATGACCACCCCCGCACCACCCCAATGACACCCCGTCCGAACCCCCACCTGCACAGCAACCAAAGCCGGGCAGCCAACAACCGCCACCACCCCAGCACCGCCGCAGGCAGGTGCACCGGCCGGCGGGCGGGCAGAACCGCCGACGCCCCGCACGCAGAGCACCCCGCCGCCGTCCGGAGGTGTTCCTGACGGCGGCGGGGTGCACGGGTGGGGTGGGTGGGTGGGCAGGCACGCGGAGGGACGTCCGGCGGTGCGGCCTACTCGTTCGCAGCCCTGGGCGGCCGGTACTCCTGCGCCGCCTGCTGCCCCGCCTCGCCGTACTGGTCGAAGAGCGGCGTCGCGGGTCGCCCGGAGTCCCAGGTCCCGGGGGCGGAGAGGTCGAGGCCGCGGGTGGTCCGGGGGGCCACCGGCGCGGTGACGTAGGTGGGCAGCGGGACGGGGACGGGCTCCCAGGAGTCCGGCCCGGCCGCCGCGCGCGCGCGGACGCCGTCGACCCACTCCTCGTGCTCGGTGGCGTCGGCGAGGGCGCTGGCCCGGGCCGCGGGTTCGGTCGGCACGTCGGTGGCGTGGGGGGCGGTCGCGGGCTCGGCCACCCGGGCCCGCTCGCGTTCGCGCAGCCGCTCGGCGGCCTGCGCGGCCCGGACCCGGTCGAACTTGACCTCGTAGCGCTGCCGTTCGAGCCGCCGCAGGTGCCCGATGTACAGGGTGAGCAGGACGCCGGGCACGGCCGGCACCCAGAGGAACGCGAACCCGGCCACCGCGGCGACGACCGCGCCGAGCGCGAAGGCCAGGAAGAGCAGCGTCACCATCCGCCGCCTCCGTGCGAGCAGTCGGGCCCGCCGCTCGGCGGAGCGCCGCTCGTCCTGCTCGTCCCGGCCCCGGTCGCGCTTCCCGCCCCGGTCCGTCTCCGCCGCCTCGACCACCGGAACAGGCCCGGGCCCGGGCTCAGCCTCAGGCTCGGGCGAACGCTCGGGCGAACGCCCGGTCGAACGCTCGGGCACCACCGCCACCGGCACCGCCCCGGAAGCGTCCGCGGGGTCGGCAGAGCCCCCGTCCGGCTCCCCGGCGGGGTGTTGCTGCTCGGCGGTCTGTTCGCCGAGGGCTCGGGCCGCGCGCCGTTCCATGGCCGATCGGCCGGCCAGCAGGCGGATCGCGGTACTGAAGCGTTCCGTCGGACGCGACTCGTTGAGCTCGTCCTGCCTGCGGAGCCACATCGGCACCAGATAGGCGGCCCAGGCCCCTACGATGACCGCGTAGATAAGGCCGCTGCTGCTCACGTTTCACACGGTACGGGCGCGGGGTAAGGCGCTGCAGCAATTTGGGACGGCGTGTCGTCCGATCAAGCTGATTCTCAGACTATTTTGCCGGTATTTGTGACGGCTCGCCCCGGCCTCGGCGACCCACCGATGCCATATCGATATCTATTTATCGAACACATATTCAATTTCCCTGCGTCGGCCCACTCCTGATCGAACGCCAGCGACGCAACAGCCCGTCGGCGGCCTCGTCGGCGGTGAGCGCGTACACCAGGTGGTCGCGCCAGTCGCCGTCGATGTGCAGATAGCGGGGGCGCATTCCCTCCGAGCGGAAGCCGAGTTTCTCCACCACCCGGCGGCTGGGCCGGTTCTCGGGGCGGATGCACACCTCGACCCGGTGCAGCCCGAGGTCGCGGAAGCAGTGGTCGACGGCGAGCGCGACGGCGGTGGGCATGATGCCGCGGCCGGCCACCGCCTCGTCCACCCAGTAGCCGACGTTGGCGGAGCACATCGAGCCCCAGGTGATCCCGCCGACGGTCAACTGGCCGACCAGGCGGCCCTGGTGGAGGACCACGAAGGGCAGCATCCGGCCGGCGGCGGCCTCCCCGCGCAGGTAGCGGACCATCTGCCGGAAGGTGGGCCGGGGCAGCGGCGCGCGGCCGGGCGGGCCGGGCGGGACGGTGGCCTCCCAGCGGCGCAGCCAGTCCCGGTTGCGCCGGCTGACCTCCTGCCATTCGGCCTGGTCGCGGCGGCGGATGGGCCGCAGCACGACGTCCCCCTCGGCCAGCTCGGCCGGCCGCCCCGCGTTCAGTGCGCACCGCCTGCGGGTCGCGGGTGGTCGCCGCCGGCCAGTTGGTCGACGGCGTGCGGCAGCAGTGGGGCGAGCACGGCGAGGCCGTCGCGGACGCCGCCGGTGGAGCCGGGCAGGTTGACGATCAGGGTGCGTCCGGCGCAGCCCGCCAGGCCGCGGGAGAGCGCCGAGGTGGGCACCTTCTCGCGGCCGTACGCGCGGATCGCCTCGGGGATGCCGGGGATCTGCCGGTCGACGACCCGGGCGGTCATCTCGGGGGTGAGGTCCTGCGGGGAGATGCCGGTGCCGCCGGTGGTGAGCACCACGTCGTACCCGGCGGCGACGGCTTCGCGCAGCACGGCCTCGACGGGGTCGCCGTCGGGGACGACGGTGGGGCCGTCCACCGCGAAGCCCAGCTCCCGCAGCCCGGCGACCAGCAGCGGCCCGCCCTTGTCCTCGTACACGCCGGCCGCGGCCCGGTTGGAGACGGTGACGGCGAGCGCCTTCACTGCTCGCCCTCCCGCACCCAGTCGCCGCTCTTGCCGCCGGTCTTGCTGAGCACCCGGACGTCCTCGATGGCGGCGGCCTTGTCGACCGCCTTGACCATGTCGATGACGGTGAGCGCGGCGGTGGCGACGGCGGTGAGCGCCTCCATCTCGACGCCGGTGCGGTCGGCGGTGCGGACGGTGGCGGTGATCTCGACGGCGGTGTCGGTGACCGTCAGGTCGACCTTGGTGCCGGTGAGCGCGATGGGGTGGCAGAGCGGGATCAGGTCGGGCGTCCGCTTGGCGCCCATGATGCCGGCGATCCGGGCGACGGCCAGCGCGTCGCCCTTGGGGACGCCCTCGCCGCGCAGCAGTTCCACCACCCGGGGGGCGACCCGGACACGGCCGGCCGCCACCGCGACCCGGGTGGTGGCGGCCTTCTCGGAGACGTCGACCATCCGGGCGGCGCCGGTGTGGTCGACGTGCGTGAGGCGGTCGCCGGGGGGTGTGTCGGTCACGAATGGGCTCCAGTAACACGGTGCGAATCTCGCGCTACGGTACCGCCCCGTCCGGGTCAGTCCGTGAGAAGGACCACATCGACGGTGCTGCCGGCGGGCAGCGCGGTGGTGTCCTCGGGCACCGCGATCAGGCAGTCGGCCTGCGCCAACGCCCCGACCAGGTGCGATCCTTCGCCACCGACCGGGCTCACGGTGCCGTCCGCCGGACGGTACCGCCCGCGCAGGTACTGCCGTCGTCCGGCCGGGGAGCGCAGCGAGGCGGTGGTGGCGGCGCGCACCACGGGTCGGTGCACGTCGGGGGCGCCGAGCATGGTGCGGATGACGGGGCGGACGAACAACTCGAAGGAGATGTACGCGCTCACCGGGTTGCCGGGCAGCGCGAGCAGCGGCACGCCCCGGTCGCCGCCGATCCGGCCGTAGCCCTGCGGCTTGCCGGGCTGCATCTTCAGTCGGCGGAAGTCCACGCCGGCGTAGTCCGCGAACACTTCCTTGACCACGTCGTACGCGCCGACCGAGACGCCGCCGCTGGTGACGATCAGGTCGGCCCGGCCGAGTTGGTCCTCCAGGACGGCACGGAGAGTTGACGCCTCGTCGGGAACGCCGCCGACCCGGTAGGCGACGGCGCCGGCGGCGATCGCGGCGGCGGTCAGGGTGAAGGAGTTGGAGTCGTGGATCCGGCCGGGGCCGACCTGTTCGCCGGGCTGGACGAGTTCGCTGCCGGTGGAGAGCACCACCACGCGGGGCCGGGGGCGGACCCGGACGGTGGCCCGGCCGATCGCGGCCAGCAGGCCGATCTGGGTGGGGCCGAGCACGGTGCCGGCGTCCAGCACGGTGTCCCCGGCGGTGACGTCGCTGCCCCGGCGGCGGATGAACGCGCCCTCGGCGACCGGGCGCAGGACCCGCACCTCGTCGCCGAAGTCGCCCTGGTCGCCGCCGCCCATCGCGTCGGCGGCCTGTCCGGTGCCGGTGCCGCCGTCGGTCCACTCGACCGGGGCGACGGCCTCGGCGCCGGGCGGGACGGGGGCGCCGGTCATGATCCGGGCGGCCTGGCCGGGGCCGACCTTGGGCAGGTCGCCGGCGCCGGCGGCGATGTCGCCGACCACGCCGAGCACCGACGGGTACTGCTCGGTGGCCCGCACGGTGTCGGCGGTGCGCAGCGCGTAGCCGTCCATCGAGCTGTTGTCGAACGGCGGCAGGTCGGCGCCGGCCCGGACGTCCTCGGCGAGCCGGCAGCCCTGCGCGTCGAGCAGTTGGAGCTCGATGGGCGGCAGCGGCGTCGCGGCGAACAGCACGTCGGCGAGGTGCTCGTCGACGCTCCACAGGCGCGGCGAGGCCGGGGAGCCGGCACCCTCTCCGCAGGGGTCGTGCTTCCCGGTCATCGCCTCACTCGCCTTCGTGGTGGGTCAGCCCTGCATCTCGACGGCGACGAACTGCCGCAGCCAGGTACGGAATTCGGGGCCGAGGTCGTCGCGCTCGGCGGCCAGGCGGACGATCGCCCGCAGGTAGTCGGCGCGGTCGCCGGTGTCGTAGCGGCGGCCCTTGAACAGCACACCGTAGACCGGGCCGCCGGCGCTCTCGTCGCGGGTGGCGAGCTCGCGCAGCGCGTCGGTCAGCTGGATCTCGCCGCCGCGGCCGGGCGGGGTCTCGCGCAGCACGTCGAACACGGCCGGGTCGAGCACGTAGCGGCCGATGACCGCGTAGTTGGACGGGGCGTCGGCGGTGTCGGGCTTCTCGACCAGGTCGGTCACCTGGAAGACGTCCTCGCCGAAGCCGTTGGGCTTGACGGCGGCGCAGCCGTAGAGGTGGATCTGCGCGGGGTCGACCTCCATCAGCGCGACCACGGAGCCGCCGAGTTCCTGCTGCACCTCGATCATGCGGGCCAGCAGCGGGTCCCGGGGGTCGATCAGGTCGTCACCGAGCAGGACGGCGAACGGCTGGCCCGCGACGTGCTGTTCGGCGACCGAGACGGCGTGGCCGAGGCCCTTCGGGTCGCCCTGGCGGACGTAGTGCATGTTCGCCAGCTGCACGGACTCCTGGACGCGCCGCAGCCGGTCGTGGTCGCCCTTGCGGGTGAGCAGCTCCTCCAGCTCGTAGGCGCGGTCGAAGTGGTCTTCCAGAGCACGCTTGTTGCGACCGGTCACCATCAGTATGTCGGAGAGGCCGGCCGAGGAGGCTTCCTCCACGACGTACTGGATGGCCGGCTTGTCGACGACCGGGAGCATCTCCTTCGGCGTGGCCTTGGTGGCGGGGAGGAACCTGGTGCCGAGACCGGCAGCGGGGACGACTGCCTTGGTGACCGGCGTGCGGGCGTGCTTGTTCGTCATGCGTCGACCTTACTAAGGCGGGGAATCCAGCCCGATGAGAGGCAGGTGAATCGGTTCTCAAGGCCTGTCACCGGTCGCGCGGGGGCCGACGGTGGTCGCGTGCGGGGTGAGGGGGTCCTCGCCGGGGCCGGGAGACACCCTACCGGGCAGCGGTGAAGCGTCCGGACCGATCGACGAGGGCGAAGCGGGCGGTGCGGGACGCCAGCAGTCGCCGCCGGCGGCCCTGGCGACGGCGAGTGCGCGGTCGGCGGCCCGCAGCAGGACGGCGGCGTGCGCGCCGTCCCGGGGCAGCACCGCCAGGCCGATCGCGGCGGTCAGTCCGCTGCGCGCCTCCGGGTCGGCCTGCTCGCCGGGGTGACGGTCCGTCAGTCGGTGGCGGCGCACCGACCAGCACAGCCGCTCGGCGACCTGTTCGACGCCCTCGGGCGCGGTGTCGGGCAGCAGCACCAGGAACTCCTCGCCGCCGTATCGGCCCAGCGTGTCGCAGCTGCGGATCTCCACGGACAGCCGCTGGGCGAGGTCGCGCAGCATGCCGTTGGCGCGGGGGCGGCCGTGCTCGGCGACCAGTGCGTCGAAGCCGACCAGCTCGACCATCAGCACTCCCAGCGGACGCGGCTCGACGGCGGCGGCCTCGGCCCGGCGGGCCCGTTCGATCTCCTGGTCCAGGGTGAGCTGGAGGTGCCGGTAGTTCCACACCCCGGTGAGCGGGTCGCAGGATGCGGTGCGGCGCAGCTCGTCCCGTTCCGCCGTGAGTTCCGCGATCTTCGCCAGAAGTTCCGCCTCCTTGCCGCCTCCCGCGCCCCCGGCCCTGCGGCGGCGCAGCACGGTGGCGCCGACGGCGACCGGGGCGGCCGCGCCGAGCACGGCCAGGGCCTGGAGCAGGAGCGGGGTGGACATGCGGCGGCCTCGACGTGTCAGGCTCGTGTCACTGCGAATGACGGAGCTGAAGGGATGCGAATGATGTCTGCGGATGGGTTGTCCAACGACAAGGCGGCACTGAGGTCACGGCTGCTTGCCGAACGACGGGCCCTCACCCTCGAACAACGGGCCTCGGCGGCCCGGGCGATCGCCGCCCACGCGACGGGCCTCGTCCCGCCGGGCAGCACCGTCGCCGCGTACGTCTCGGTCGGCGGCGAACCCGGCACCCGCCCGCTCCTCGCCGCGCTCGCCGCCGCCGGCACCCGCGTCCTGCTGCCCGTACTGCTCCCGGACAACGACCTCGACTGGGCCCCCTACGAGAGCGAGGCCCGGCTCGCACCCGCCGGCCGCGGCCTGCTCGAACCCCTCGCCGCGCCGCTCGGCCCCGACGCCGTCTGCACCGCCGACGTCGTCCTCCTCCCCGGCCTGGCCGTCGACCTCCGCGGCACCCGCCTGGGCCGCGGCGGCGGCTCCTACGACCGCGTCCTCGCCCGCCTCACCCGCGCCGGCGCCCGCCCCCTGCTCGCCACCCTCCTCTACTCCCACGAACTCCTCCCCGCCGTCCCCGCCGAACCCCACGACCTCCCCGTCCACGCCGTCGTCACCCCCGCCGGCATCACCCGCTTCGCTTCCTGACGGCAAGCCACCCGGGCGGGACCTCGTCGACGCCGCGCGAAGCCCGGGAGGCGGCCCCGGGACGCCGCAGGCGGCATGCTTCCGCGCATCCCAGGGGCCCCGCGACGGTCGGCGTGCGGTCGGCGTTCTCCGGCGTCTTCCGAGCCTCGTGCGACGGAAAGCGCCGGAGGCGGACTCCCGTTGTGGGGGTCCGCCTCCGGCATGGTTCGGGGCAGGGGTCGTCAGCCGGCGCTGAGGGTCAGGGTGTTCTGGCCGGACTTGGTGACGGCGTCCTTGGTGTAGGCCCAGGGGAGCAGTTCGCCCTTGGCCCAGAGGTCGGTCTGGTCGTTGTAGTTGGGGTGGAAGGCGTGGCCGGAGGCGCCGCCGACGTTGATCCACTGGGAGGCGTCGAAGTTGCTGAGGTCGACGACCATCCGCATGGAGGGGATCCAGTCGACGTCGTAGCCGGCCGCGGCGTTCCAGCCGGTGGCGTCGACCGCGGCGCTGCCGCCGGAGAGCTTGTAGGGGCCCCGGTTGAGCAGCTTGCGGATGGCCGGGGAGGCGATCGACGAGTCGTCGGAGCCGAGGGTCTGCTCCTGCAGGGTCAGCTGGTGGAGGCGGCCCCAGCTCCAGGTGGAGATGTCCTTGCCGAGGCGCGAGGTGAGGTCCTGGCGGGCGTCCTTGAGCGCTTCGGCGAGCAGGTTGTCGAGGCCGTGCTGCTGCTGGTGGTTGGAGTCGATGTAGTCCCACCACGTCGACTTCGGGTTGGCGAGCTGCTGGCGGACGACCTCCATCCAGCGGTCGCCGCCGTCGGGCTGGGCCAGCGAGGGCTTGCGGGTGCCGCACTCGGTGACGGCCTGCGCGGCACCGCCGAGCGCGTCGTCGGGCAGCGTGTTGTCGCGCTTCTGGCGGACCAGCAGGCAGTCGCCCTCGACGCGCAGGTCGGCGGGGAACTTCTGGCCGAAGGAGAGCGTGAGCAGGGCCCGCCAGACGCCGTTGTAGTACGCGGCGGCGGCGGAGTCGGCGTCCTGGTGGTAGTTCCAGTCCTTGAGCAGGTCCTGGGCCTCGCGCACGTACGGGTCGTCGATCTTGACCTTGAGCAGCAGCGGGACGAGGTCCTTGGCGAGCACGCTGGTGTTGTCCAGCTGCATGGACTGCATGTCGTTGAGGGAGATCTTGCCGCCGTTCTTCAGCTTGGCCTGGATCTGGTCGGTGATCTCCTTGGCGCGGGTGCCGTACTCCCAGTCCTTGGTGAGCATCGGCTTGTAGACGCTGTCGTCGACGACGGCCTGGTTGGCCGTGACGATGTAGCCCTCGGGCGGGTTGTACGCGTAGGGCAGCGACTTGAACGGCAGGTAGTTCGCGTTCCAGGCGTAGGCGGAGTCCCAGCCGGGGGCGGGGTAGCGGCCGTCGCCCTTGCCGCGGACGGGGATCATGCCGGGGGCCTGGTAGCCGATGTTGCCCTTGGTGTCGGCGTAGATCAGGTTCTGCGCGGGGACGGCGAAGTCCTGCGCGGCGGACCGGAAGGAGGCGAAGTCGGTGGCGCGGTCGAGCTTGAAGACGGCGTCCATGGTCTTGCCGGGGACGAGCGCGGTCCAGCGCATCGCGATGCCGTAGCCGGCC
The DNA here is from genome assembly GCF_042732175.1 of Kitasatospora sp. NPDC059795. NCBI lineage: Bacteria > Bacillati > Actinomycetota > Actinomycetes > Kitasatosporales > Streptomycetaceae > Kitasatospora > Kitasatospora sp. NPDC059795. Next base: position 118,744 of record NZ_JBHWID010000002.1, on the reverse strand, counting down.
GCCCGGTCGGGGGCGGCGTTGCTGCCGGCGGGCGCGTTGCTGCCGACCTTCTGCTGCTCGGAGGACTGGTCGGAGATCAGCGGCATGCCGTCCTGCGTGGTGCGGACGGTGATGGTGCGGTCGGAGCCGCCGGCGACCTTGATGGTCTCCTTGCGGACGTTGAACTTCACGTCCTTGCCGTCGAGCAGGTAGGTGTCGGGGCCGGTGACCTTCTCCAGGTACAGGTCGGTGACGTCGGCGCCGAGGTTGGTGAAGCCCCAGGCGATGTCCTTGTTGTGGCCGATGACGACGCCGGGCATGCCGGCGAAGGTGTAGCCGGCCACGTCGTAGCCGCAGGTGGCGGAGGCGGCGCGGCAGTGCAGGCCCATCTGGTACCAGATCGACGGCAGGCCGGGGCCGAGGTGCGGGTCGTTGGCCAGCATCGGCTTGCCGGTGGTGGTGTTGGCGCCGGAGACCACCCAGGAGTTGGAGCCGATGCCCTGCCCGTTGGGGCCGAGCAGCTGCGGCAGCGCGCCGGTCTTGCCGGACAGGTCGCCGAGCAGCTGCTGGGTGACGGCCCGGGCCTGGGAGGTGTTCACCGGGGCGGCGCCGCCGGGCTGGGTGGGCAGTATCGAGCCCTCGCCGGGGACGTAGGTGCCGTCGGCGTTGACCTTGCCGGTCTTGACGATGGTGCCGTTGCGGTCGACCGGGTAGTCCGGGTAGAGCTGGGCGATCTGCTCGGTGCTGAAGTTCTGGGTCAGCAGCGAGCGGTCGATCTCCTCCTGCAGGTTGCCGGACAGGCTCCAGGCCATCGCCTTCAGCCAGGCCACCGAGTCGACCGGGTCCCACTTCTCGGGCGTGTAGCCGGAGTTGACCGCCCCGAGCAGCGCGTACTCGACCGAGGCGCCGGCCCCGCCGGGGTGCTCGGCCAGCCAGGCGTTGACGCCCTCGGTGTACGCGGTGAGGTTGCGCTTGGTGTCCTCGGACAGGACGGTGTCCCACTCCTTCTGGGCCACCTGGCGCCAGCCCATGGTGCGCAGGAAGCTGTCGTTCTCCACCGCGCTGGAGCCGAACATCTCGGCGAGCCGCCCGGAGGTGATGTGCCGCCGGACGTCCATCTCCCAGAACCGGTCCTGGGCCTGGACGTAGCCCTGGGCGCGGAACAGGTCGGCGTCGGTGTCGGCGTACAGCTGCGGGATGCCCTTGTCGTCGCGCACCACGTCCACCGGGGCGGACATGCCGGGCACCTTGACGGTGCCGCTGAGCTGTGGGTACGACGATCGAACGGTGTCGACCGCCCACCAGCCGCCGCCTGCCAGACCCGCCACCAGCAGCACGGCCAGCAGGATCACGATCAGACGTGCGCGCCGGAACTTCTTCGAGCGGGGCATCCGAGTCCTTGTATGAGGGAGCGTGCGGCGGTGACAGGTCACCACATTAGGGCGACGGCAGCGGCGGTCGTGCACGGGGGACACCGGCAGGGCTGCGGCGGCGTGGTTCGGACCCTACCGGGCCGGGAGGAAAGCGGGGACTAGCGTAAAGATCAAGTAAAATGTTAGACTGAGTAACGATCCGTCAGCCGCCCCTTCCCTGCCAGAGGTGCCCCTGCGTGACCGTTGACCACCTGAACGAGCTGCTTCTCGAGTCCGCCGTCATCCTGCTCGTCGCCGTCGGCGCGGTCAGGCTCTCCACCCGTACGGGACTGCCGTCACTGCTGCTGTACCTCGGCATCGGCGTTCTGCTGGGTCAGAACGGCATCGGCATAAGTTTCAACAACGCCGAACTCACCCAGGTCCTCGGCTACGCGGCCCTGGTGGTCATCCTCGCCGAGGGCGGGCTCAAAACCAGTTGGAAGGCGATCAAACCGGTCGTGCCGGCCGCGGCCGTGCTCGCCACCGTGGGCGTCGCCGTCTCGGTGTTCGTCACCGCGGCCGGCGCGCACTGGCTGGTCGGCCTGGAGTGGCGCACCGCGCTGCTGCTCGGCGCGATCGTCTCCTCCACCGACGCCGCCGCGGTGTTCTCGGTGCTGCGGACGGTCCCGCTGCCCAAGCGCCTGACCGGTCTGCTGGAGGCGGAGTCCGGCTTCAACGACGCGCCCGTCGTGATCCTGGTGGTGGCCTTCGCCACGACCGGCGAACTCGACTCCTGGTACGTGCTGCTCGGCACCATCGCCATGGAGCTGGCGATCGGCGCGGCCGTCGGCCTCGCGGTCGGCAAGCTCGGCGCGTACGCGATGCGCCGGATCGCACTGCCCTCCTCCGGCCTGTACCCGATCGCGGTACTGGGTCTGATCGTGCTCGCCTACGCGGGCGGCGCGCTGCTGCACGCCTCCGGCTTCCTGGCCGCGTACCTCGCCTCGGTGATCCTCGGGAACTCCAAGCTGCCGCACGGCCCCGCAGTGCGCGGCTTCGCCGACGGACTCGCCTGGATCGGCCAGATCGGCATGTTCGTGCTGCTCGGCCTGCTGGTCACCCCCGCGACCATGGGCTCCGCGATCATCCCCGGCCTGGTGGCCGGCGCCGTCCTGGTGTTCGTCGCCCGGCCGCTGTCGGTGCTGGTCAGCATGACGCCGTTCCGGGTCCCGTGGCAGGAACAGGCCCTGCTGTCCTGGGCCGGCCTGCGCGGCGCGGTGCCCATCGTGCTCGCCACCATCCCGCTGGTGGCCGGCGCGGCCGACGCCCAGCAGCTGTTCAACATGGTGTTCATCCTGGTCGTGGTCTTCACCCTGCTCCAGGGCCCGACCCTGCCGATGGTCGCCCGCTGGCTGAAGATCGGCGAGGGCGACATGGGCCAGGACCTGGGCATCGAGTCCGCCCCGCTGGAGAAGCTGCACGGCCACCTGCTGTCCGTGCAGCTGGCCACCGGCTCCCGGATGTCCGGCGTCGAGGTCTCCGAACTGCGCCTGCCCAAGGGCGCCGCCGTCACCCTGGTGGTCCGCGAGGGCTCCAGCTTCGTGCCGGACCGGATGACGGTGCTGCGCGAGGGCGACGAACTGCTGGTCGTCACCACCGACGAGGTCTCGGAGGCCGCCGAACACCGGCTGCGCGCCGTCGACCAGGGCGGCAAGCTGGCCGGCTGGCTGCACAATGCGGAAGCTTCACCTTCCGTTCCCAGAAAGAAAGCGGTCTGAACCGCTAAGCTGAAGGCAGAAACCCCGATTCCCCCGCATCTGCCTGATGCAGAGTCGGCGCGACCGCTCGGCGGCCGGGCCCCGAGGCGCACCGCCCGGGCCCGGTAACAACCCCGGTCGACGCGCGAGAGGACGACTCTCGGCGCCGGTCCCGGTCCACATCTGCACGCCCGGTCCCGCGCTACCAGGCAGCAGAGAGGACCGACCGTGACGGCTCGCCGACCGGTCGACGACACCACCGCCCCCACCGGCTACGGGGCCCTGCTGCGCACCCCCCGCGCCTGGACGTTCCTGCTTCCCGCCCTGGTCGCCCGCCTGCCGTACGCCATGCTCGGCCTCGGCATCGTGCTGCTGGTGCGGGACGCCACCGGCTCCTACGGCCTGGCCGGCGCGGTCGCCGCCACCGCCGCCGTCGCGCAGGCCCTGGTCGGCCCGCAGACCGGCCGGCTCGCCGACCGCCACGGACAGGCCGCGGTGCTGGTCCCCGCCGTCCTGGTGCACGCCGCCGCGGTGGGTGTGCTGATCGCGCTCGCCCACGGCGGCGCCCCCGAGTGGACGCTGTTCCTCGCCGCCGCCCCGGCCGGCGCGTCCGTGCCGCAGGTCGGCGCGATGGTCCGGGCCCGCTGGGTGCACCGGCTGAACGAGCAGCCCGCGCTGCTCAACACCGCCTTCGCCTTCGAGTCCGTCACCGACGAGTTCACCTTCGTCATCGGCCCGGTGCTGGCCACCGGCGTCGCCACCGCCGTCAGCCCGGCCACCGGCCTGATCGTCGAGGCCACCCTCACCGTGCTCGGCGGCCTGGCCTTCGCCGCCCGCCGCTCCACCGCCCCCTCCCCCAGCGGCCCCGCCGAACCCGGCCACCGCCGAGCCTCGGCGCTGGCCTCCCCCGGCGTGCGACTGCTGGCCGGCGGGTTCCTCGGCCTCGGCACCGTCTTCGGCGCACTCCAGGTCTCCATCACCGCCTTCGCCGAGGACGCCGGCACCCCCGGCCTCAGCGGCGCGGTCTACGGCCTGTTCGCGGCCGGGTCGATGGTCGCCGGCGTGCTCTACGGCCTGATCCCCTGGCGCAGCTCGGCCCGGCAGCGGATGCTCGGCTGCTACGCGCTGCTGGTGCTCGGCTGCTCCACGCTGTGGGCGATGCCGAACCTGGTCGCGCTGGCCGTCGCCGGCCTGTTCTGCGGCCTGGCCATCGCCCCCACCCTGATCACCGGCTACACGCTGGTGGAGACCCTGGTCGCGGACGGCGCCAAGACCGAGGCGTTCACCTGGCTGACCGGCGCGATCGGCCTCGGCCTGGCGATCGGCTCGACCGCCGCCGGGCAGCTGATCGACCACTCCGGGCCCACCCTGGGCTTCACCGTCCCGCTGATCGGCTCCGGCCTCGGCCTGGTGGCGCTCGTCACGATGCGCGGTCTGCTGCTCGCCCCGGCACCCCACGGCCGTACCGTGGCCGGGGGCGCCGCCGCCGTCCGGCAGGAGCCGGCCGGAGCGGGTCTCCACGGCTGAGCCGCTGGACTCCACCAGCGGAATGCCGCATCATGGACCGTCGTTAGCACTCATAGCGTGAGAGTGCCAGGGGGAGTGCAGGAGGAAGCGGAAAGTGCCCACGTACCAGTACCAGTGCACCGAGTGCGGCAACGGCCTCGAGGCGGTGCAGAAGTTCAGCGACGACGCGCTGACCACGTGCCCCGACTGCCAGGGGAAGCTCCGTAAGGTCTTCTCGGCCGTGGGCGTGGTCTTCAAGGGCTCCGGTTTCTACCGCACCGACAGCCGCTCCAGCTCCAGCAGCTCGCTGAGCTCGTCCTCGACCTCCGGCTCGTCGACCTCCGGCTCGTCGACCTCCGGGTCCTCGTCCTCGACGCCTTCGTCCTCGACGAGCAGCAGCTCGGCCCCGGCCGCGAGCTGATCGTTCGACTTCGTGCAGCAGGCCCCGCCCGGTCCGACCGGGCGGGGCCTGTTCGTATGTCGGGGGCGGTCGCGGGTGCGGGGGCAGGGGCGATGGCGGGGGCCGTTGCACGGATTGCTCCGGACGGCGCACTGGTTCAGCCCTGCGGGTGACGGCGGTTTTCCACAGGGCGGGTTTTTCCACAGGGTGCGGATATCCGCGGGCGGGGGTCGGCGGGCGGTCGCAGGATGACTGCGACGACCCCGGCCGGGGTCGCCGTTCCTGAGGAAGGGACTGCCCTCGTGACCGCCTTCGTGCTTCCCCCGTTGCCTGCCGCGCTGGTGCCGCCGCGCCGCGAAGTGCCCGATTTTCCGCCGATTCGGGGCACCGCGCGGGGCCGCCACCGCTTGCGGCAGGCCGTGCGCCGGCGTCCGGGCCTGCTGGCGGCGCTCTGCCTGGCGGTGGCCGCCGCGTTCACCTCGGGCCCGCTGGGGCCCGCCCCGCCGCCCGGTCCGGGGCCTGCCGGGTGCCCCCGGGCGTCAACCGAAGGGCTGGGGGTTCACCCGTGACCTTTGCGTACTGCCGCCGTTCGACGCGGCATGAAAGGCTTCAAGGAATTCCTGCTCCGCGGCAACGTCGTGGACCTGGCCGTCGCCGTCGTCATCGGCGCGGCGATCACCAACGTCGTCAATGCGTTCGTCAAGGGCGTCATCAACCCGCTGCTCGGGCTGATCGGCACCAAGGACCTGAACAGCTACGCGTCCTGTCTCCGGGGGCCGTGCTCGATGGACGCGAGCGGCAACGTGACCTCCGGCATCTTCATCCTCTGGGGCTCGGTGATCAGCGCGGTGATCAGCTTCATCATCATCGCGGCCGTCGTGTACTTCCTGATCGTCCTGCCGATGAACCACTTCCTGGCGAAGCGCAGGACGGTCGAGGAAGAGGCGCTGGAGGCCGAGGTGAAGGAGGTCCAGCTGCTCACCGAGATCCGGGACGCGCTGGTCAGCCGCTGAGGGCTGCGCCGCTACTTCTCGCCGTGGTGCGGGGGCCGCTGGTCGAGGTACCAGTCCAGCCCTCGCCTGCCCGACGCCTCTCCCCAGCCGCGGTCGGTGTCGTCGCCGGCCTGCTGCTCGAACGGGTCCTTGAAGACCAGTCGCGGCGCGGGCCTGCTCTTGTCCTGCTCAGTCTTGTCCTGCTCGGTCATCCGTCCACTGTAGGACTGCCGGGCACCCCCGCGGGGGCGCCCGGCAGCCGGGGGCCGGTCTCAGGCGGCTTCGAAGCCCGCGTGGTCGGCGATCTTCTTCAGTTCGGCGAGCGCGTGCTTCTCGATCTGCCGGATCCGCTCGCGCGTCAGGCCGTGCTGCTTGCCGACCTCGGTCAGCGTCCGCTCGCGGCCGTCCTCCATGCCGTAGCGGCTGCGGATGATGGACGCGGTGCGGTCGTCGAGGCGGCCGATCAGGCCGTCCAGCTCCTCGCGGCGGAGCATGACCAGCACGGCGTCCTCCGGGGAGACCGCGCCGGTGTCCTCCACCAGGTCGCCGAACTGGGTCTCGCCCTCGTCGTCGACCGCCATGTTGAGGCTGACCGGGTCGCGGGCCCAGTCCAGGACGTCCTTGATCCGCTGCTCGGTGGTGTCCAGCTCGGCGGCGATCTCGGAGGGCTCGGCCTCGCGGCCCAGCTCCTTGGACTTCTCGCGCTGCACCCGGCGGATCCGGCCGAGCTCCTCGACCAGGTGGACGGGCAGCCGAATGGTGCGGGACTGGTCGGCGATCGAGCGGGTGATCGCCTGCCGGATCCACCACGTCGCGTAGGTGGAGAACTTGAAGCCCTTCGAATAGTCGAACTTCTCCACCGCGCGGACCAGGCCGGCGTTGCCCTCCTGGATGAGGTCGAGCAGCGGGAGACCGCTGCGCGGGTAGCGGCGGGCGACGGCGACGACCAGGCGCAGGTTGGAGCGGATGAAGACGTCCTTGGCGCGCTCGGCGTCGTCGGCTATCGCCCGGAGCTCCTCCGTGCTGACGCCGTCGAGCTGCTCCTCTTCCTCCAGCAGGTGCTGGGCGAAGACCCCGGCCTCGATGCGCAGGGACAGCTCGACCTCCTCGGCGGCGTCGAGCAGGGGCGTCCTGGCGATCTCGTCGAGGTACATGCCGACCAGGTCGCGGTCGGCTTCGAGGTTGGTCGGTCGGGCGGCGCGCGTCCGATCGGCCCTGTCGCGTACGACGGCACGGGTGGCCATGCTTGCTCCTCACTGACGAGGCCGGGGGCGCTCCGTTCCGCCGCCTGGCACAACCGTGTGGGCCTGTTCCCGGCTCACACGTAACGATCCAACGCACAGAAATCGGACAACATTCCCAAGTGGCTCAGTTTTTCGGGAGGCATGCAGTATCCTGCCGATTTTCATCCGACCGATACACGCAGCGTGATGCGTCTCGCACACCGTGCGTCCACCCGCCGCCACCGAACCGGTGCGGAGCCTTCGCGACACATCCGCACAACCGATGCCGAATCGCTATCGCCGGACCACCGGTCGGACCCTGCCACGGGGAAGGTCTCTGTCATGCACCAGCCCACTGATGGCTCTCCGGCGGCCGAACGACCCCCGGGCGGCGACCGCGGCGACCACCGCTCTCCGGTTCAACGCCGGACACTGCTCCGTTGTGCCGGGATCGGCCTGGCGAGCCTGCTGCTGTTCACGGCGCTGCTGGTCCTGGTGAAAGCCGACTGGTCGCCACTGGCCCGGCTCGACCACGGCTGGGTGGCGGCACTGCACCGGTACGCGGTGCGGCACTCGGTGTGGACGGCGGCCATGCAGACCATGGCCGACCTGGGCGCGCCGTGGACGATGCGCGCCCTGCTCGGCGCCGCCGCGCTGTGGCTGTGGTGCGTGCGCGCCCGGGTGCTGGCGGGCTGGGCGGTCTCGGTGGGCCTGCTCGGCTGGGCGGCCAGCGGCGGCGGCCGGGCGCTGATCGGGCGGCCCCGGCCGCACTTCGCCGACCCGGTCGCGATCGGCTCCGGCGCGGGCTTCCCGTCCGGGCACGCGATCGCCTCGGCGGTGACCTGCGGGGCACTGCTGGTGCTGCTCTGGCCGCGCGCCGACCGGGCGGTGCGCGCGGTCGCGGGCACCGGCGCGGCGCTCACCGTCCTCGGCGTCGGCTGGACCAGGCTCGCGCTGGGCGTGCACTACCCGAGCGACGTGCTGGCCGGCTGGGCGGCCGCCGCCGCGGTACTGGCCGGGGTGACGCTGGCCGTGGAACTCTGGCTGCCGGGCCGGTTCGGTCGGGACGTCCGGCGGCTGCACTGGCGGCTGCGCTCCCGGGTGCAGCGGGTGCTGGCCCCGCCGCTGCCGCTGGAGCCGGACCATGAACCGGGCCGTTCCTGACGCCGTTCCTGACGCCGTTCCTGACGCCGCTCCTGACGGTTCGTGAGCAACGTCACACTCCGCATCCGCCACGTTCGAGGGAGGGAACGGACGTGGGCGACATTCCGCGTGATTCCGGGCGGAAACGGGGCTGGGCGGCCGATCCGCCACCGCCGCCGTCACCTGCCGCGACGGGCCGGGCCGGCCCCTGTCCGACACCCGACTCCCCATAGGGTGCCGAGTTACGGCAGACTTCTGCGGCTGGATGCACCCTGCAACCGGCAGGCGGAGCCCGGCCGGACCGGAGCTCCCGCACATTCCCACGCAACGCCGCACGGGCACCGATCGACGGGGGGTCCGATGACCACGCACACCGCGGACGGCCCGACCGACCCGTACGACCCGTACGCCCAGCAGAACAGCCAGTACCCGCAGCAGGGTGGTCCGTACGCTCCGCAGGGTGGCCAGTACCCGCAGCAGGGCGGCCAGTACGCCCAGCAGCAGGGTGGTCAGTACCCGCAGCAGGGCGTCCCGCAACACCCTCAGCAAGGTGGCCAGCACCCCCAGCAGCGTGGGCCGTACATTCCGCAGGATCCGCCGACCATGCAGTTCAGCCGGATCCCCGACCAGTTCGGCCAGTACGACCAGCTCGGCTACCCGCCGCCCCCGCCGCAGGCCCCGGCACCGGTGCCGCCGCCGCGGGCGGGCGAGGGGCAGAAGCCCCAGGCCGAGAAGCCCGCCGCGTCCACCGGCCGCAACGGCCTGATCATGGCGCTGGGCTCGCTGGCGTCCCGGGCGCTGGGCTTCGTGCGCAGCGCGGTGATCGTGGCGGCGCTGGCCACCGGCCCGGCCGGCGAGGCGTTCAACGTGGCGAACTCGCTGCCGAACATCGTCTACATGATGCTGATCGGCGGTGTGCTGGCCTCGGTGTTCGTGCCGGAGCTGGTGCACGCGATGCAGACCCACAAGGACGGCGGCCAGGCGTACACGGACCGGCTGCTCACCCTGTGCGGGACGATCCTGGTGGTGCTGACGCTCGCCGCGTGGCTGTTCGCCCCGCAGATCGTCGACCTGTACTCGGAGTTCGACGGGGTGCAGCGCGAGCTGGCGATCACCTTCGCGCGCTACTGCCTGCCACAGATCTTCTTCTACGGCGTGTTCACCCTGCTCGGGCAGGTGCTGAACGCCCGTGACCGGTTCGGCGCGATGATGTGGACGCCGGTGCTGAACAACATCGTGGCGATCGGCGTGTTCGGCGGCTACCTGGCGATGGGGCACCACGCGTGGAAGGCCGAGGAGGTGAGCAGCGGCGACGCGCTGCTGCTGGGAGTCGGCTCGACCCTGGGCATCGTGGTGCAGGCCGCCGCGCTGCTGCCCTCGCTGCGCTCGGCCCGTTTCACCTACCGGCCGCGCTTCGACTGGCGCGGCGCGGGCCTCACCCGGCCGCTGCGAGCGGCGGGGTGGGCGCTGGCCCTGGTGGTGGCCACCCAGCTGTCCTTCGCGGTGGTCACCAGCCTGGGCACCGCCGCGGGCAAGGCGGCGGATCTGGCGCACATTGCCGGCGGCCGCGGCTTCACCGCCTACAACAGTGCCTACGCGCTGTTCGTGGTCCCGCAGGGCGTGATCACCGTGTCGCTGGTGACCGCTCTGCTGCCGAGCATGGCGCGGGCCGCGACGGCCGGCGACTACCGCAAGATCGGCGAGGACCTGTCGGGGGTGCTGCGCTCCTCGGCCGCGATGGTGGTCACCGCCGCCGTGCTGTTCTTCGCGCTGGCCCCGCAGATCGCGATGGCCGCGTACGGCTACGGTTCCGGCGACAAGGTGCACGACAACGCGATGGTGATCGCCTCGCTGCTGATGGCCTTCGCGATCGGCATGCCCGCGTTCTGTGCCCAGTACGGCCTGGCCCGCGGCTTCTACGCGATGGGCGACGCCAAGACTCCGTTCTGGCTGACCCTGGTGTCCACCGGTACCAACGCCGCGCTGTGCTGGGTGGCGTACCAGGTGCTGCCGGTGCAGGACAAGGTGATCGGCATGGCGGTGGCGCACACCGCGGCCGCCACCCTGTCGGTGGTGGTGACCGGTGTCGCGCTGGGCCGCCGCCTGGCGAAGGGCGCTCCCCCGGCTCCGGCCCCGAAGGCCGAGGCGGGGGCGGTGGACTCGACGATGGTGCTGCGCACCGACGCCTTCGCGCCGGGTGCCAACGCCACCGTGGACCTGGGGACGCGGCGCGGCGCGCGGCGCGGCAGCGGGTTGGAGGGCTTCCGGCTGGTGACCCTGCACCTGGGCCTGATCCTGGCGTGCCTGCCGGGCGCGCTGGCCGCGCACTGGCTGGCCGGGCAGTTCGGCGAGGGGCTGTTCGGCAGCCTGGCAGGCCTGGCGGCGGGTTCGCTGGCGGTGCTGCTGTCGCTGTTCGTGCTGGCCCGTCCGCTGGGCGTGGGGGCGTCGGTGGCCCCGTTCGCCCGCAAGCTGCGGATCCCGTACCCGACCCCGGCCCCGGCCGCCGGGGGCAAGCACCGCCGCTGACCCGCCGCCGGAGCCCGGCGGTGTCCGGCGGTGTCCGGTGCGTGCTCGCGGTGTGCCGGGTGGAAGGCCTCGACCGGGGACACCTCCCGGCTCGAAGGCAGGCCCTGGCCGGGGGGCAAGCATCGCCGCTGACCCTCCGCCGCCGGCACGTCAGGCGGGGGCGTCCTCGGCGGCGGCCAGCCAGCCGAGGGCGGCGACCTGGATGCCGGCCTGGAAGCGGCTGCGGGCGTCCATCCGGACCATCAGGTCGGCCATCATCCGGCGGACGGTGCGCAGCGAGACGCCGAGGCGTTGGCCGGCGCGTTCGTCGGTGAGTCCTTCGGCGAGCAGGCGCAGCAGTTCGCGTTCCTGGCCGGTGAGGCCGTGCGGGTCGCGCCGGTCGGGTTCTCCGAGCGGGCGGGCGTGGTCCCAGACCTGGTCGAACAGGGCGCGCAGGGCGGCGACCACGCCGGGGCTCTGCAGCAGGACGGCGCCCTTGCGGGGGTCCTCGGGGTCGATCGGGACGATGGCGGTGGCGTTGTCGACGACGATCATGCGCAGCGGCAGCGTGGGCGCGGTGCGGACGGCGCCGCCGAGGCCGTGCAGCCAGCGGGCGTACTGGACGGTGGCGGGGTCGTTGCGGACGCTGTCCTGGTAGACGGTGCGCATCCGGACGCCGCGTTCCAGGGTCTCCTGGTCGAGGGTGCGGCTGGCCTCCATGACCTGGGCGGGCTGCGGGCCGCCGGGGGCGAAGGAGAGCACTTCGGCGGTGGCGTCGGAGGCGAGCTGGATCAGCCGGTCGCGGACCTGGTCGAGGCTGACGAGCATTTCGATGCCGCGTTGTTCGCCGGGCGCGTGCAGGCTGGCGTACTCGGCGATCAGGCCGGCCATGGCGGCGCGGCTGCGTTCCATCTCGCGCTGGCGGCGGGCGGCCTCGGCCTCCTGGTGGGCGAGCAGGGCGGCGAGTCCGCGTTCGGGGTTGACGGCGCGCCAGCGGGTGCCGCAGCTGGTGGGGCGGGTGAGGGCGAGGTCGGCGAGGCGGTCGAGGGCGTCGCAGACGTCGGTCTCGGTGCAGCCGAGGTGGGCGGCGAGGCCGCCGGTGTCGAGGTCGGGGTGCAGCAGCATCGCCCGGTAGACGGTTTCGCCGAAGGCGTCGAGTCCGATCGGGCCGCCGGCGGTCAACGGGCGGTCTTCCGGGTGTCCTGTCCGGTGGCGGTGCGGATCGCTCTGTTCATTTCGGCCTCCAAAGCGCCGTTTTCGGCGCGCTGCCCCCGGGTTGGCGTTCCTGATCGGGCGTCAGGTTAGCGCCGCCCTGGTCAGTTATAGAACTGACTTGCGGAGATTCTGTCGGACAGGTGGCCGAACAGTGAAGGGTGCCGGGCAACTGTCATTTTCGTGCCATGCGGATATCTGTCACCCGTGACGCGGTCCGGCGGGGGCCCGGGTTTGTCACGCTGGGGAGGTGTACGCGATCCGTCTGGAGCTGATCCCGCCGCGGCCCGTCCAGGGCGGGCCGGCGTTGGAGGCCGGTGCCGGTCCGGTGCGGCTGGCCCTGACCCGGCTGCCGCTGGACGGGGCCCGGGTCTGTCATGCCCGGGTGCTGGCCGGGCCGGACGGGCTGGCCGCGGTGTGTTTCCTGACGGCCTCTTCACTGTTGGCGGCGGAGCGGGCGCTGCGTTCGGGCGCGGGTGCGCTGGCGGAGCCGGGCGGGCCGTTGGCGGGCTGGTCGGTGGTGCGCTGCGAGGCCGATCCGTGGATCGCGCTCGGCCTGGGGCTGGCCCGGGCGAGGAGTTGACGGCCGCCCGGACCGGCCCTGGGGGTGGTGGCCGTTCGGTGTCACGGCACTCTGGTGCCAGCTCCGGGTGCTGACGCGGGGGTGCCCTGGGGGCCACTCTTGGTGATGTCGGCAGGACGGCGGTGCGAGACCGCGGGAGCAGCCCCCGGTGGGGGCCGCGGATCGCACCAGTACCTGACTGCCGTTCACACCACAGGCCCCGGCGGCAGCCCGGGGATCGGTTGAATGCGAGAGGATCGGGCACTCCCATGACGCTGAACATCCGTTTTGTCACGATTGCCGCTCTGGGTGCGATGCTGGTGGGCGGCATCGCCACCGCCGCCGAGTTGACGGGCCCGACCCGGCCGGGCGCGGTGGTCACGGCGGACGGCGCCGTCGTGGGCGGGCCGCAGCCGCCGGCGGACGCCGGCGCGCAGGCGATCGTGGTCGGGCCGACCCCGGCGCCCACCCCGTCGCCGTCGGGCAGCCCGACCTCGACCGAGCCCCCGCACTCGGACACCTGGGGCTGGGGCTGACCGGGCCGGGCGACAGAGCCGGGGAAGTGTCCGGATGACCACCGCACTGGAACGCCCGCTGGTGCAGCGGGCCCTGCCCCCGCAGTTCCCGCTCGCCGCGACAGCGGCGGCGGCGAGCCCGACCCGGGTGCTGCTGGCCGACCGGCACCACCTGTTCCGTTCGGGGCTGGGGGCGTTGCTGGACCGGGAGGAGGACCTCGCGGTGGTCGCCGAGGCGGTCGGCGGCGAGGAGGCCGCGGCGGCGGCGCCCGGGGTGCGCCCGGCGGTCGCGGTGCTGGGCGTCGATGCGGAGCAGCCCGACCCGACGGCGGCGGCGCGGCGGCTGCAGCACGCCGTACCGGGTGCCGCGGTGCTGCTGCTGGTGCCGGCGCTGCCGCGGACGGCGCACGACCGGCGGGCGCTGGTGGAGGGCGCGGCCGGGGTGCTGTTGAAGGACGTGCAGGCGCCGGCGTTGATCGCGGCGGTGCGCGAACTGGCCCGCGGCGGCCGGGTGTACGACCCGCGGCTGGTGCTGGAGGTGGTGCGCGGGGGCCAGTCGGGGCCGCTCAGCCGCCGGGAGCTCGCGGTGCTGGGCGAGATCGCCGAGGGCAGCACGGTGCAGGAGGCCGCGGCGGCGCTGTCGCTGTCGCCGGGGACGGTGCGCAACTACGTGTCGGCGGCGATCGCCAAGACCGGTGCGCGCAACCGGTGCGACGCGATCCGGATCGCCCGCGAGTGCGGCTGGCTGTAGGCGCCGCCGAGAAGAGAACACGCAGACCCGCCGACGACCCGTCAGATTCCCGCTGACGGGTCGCAGGCGTGCGCGCGTACGGACGGGGCCTCGGAAAGGCCCGCCTCAGAAGGTCTCGCCGAGTCCCTCCCCGGCGCGGGCGGCGTCGACCACGTCGGCGAAGCCGTGCGCGGTGCGCGGCACGTCGGCGGGGCGGCTGCCGATCAGGAACTCGCCGACGGAGGATTCGGCGGTCCAGTCGAGGCCGAGGGCGCGGGCGGCGGCGTCGGTGTCGCCGGAGCCGAGTCCGCAGGGGGCCAGGCCCATGGCGGTGGCCACCAGGTAGAGGGTCTGGTAGAGCACGCCGACGTGCTTGAGGGTCAGCGCGTAGGCGATCTGGCTGTACTTCCAGGAGAGTCGGCCGAACCGGCTGGTGACGGTGAGCAGCACCTGCGGGTCGACGGTGCAGGCGGTGGCCCGCCAGGCCGCGGTGACGAGTTCGCTGAACGCCGTCTCCTCGCCGGGGTGTTGGAACGGCCGGGGGCGCAGCCGGTGGGCGGCGGCGTCGTACCGGTAGACGCCGGGTTCGAGGCCGACGCACTTGACCACCGAGAGGTAGATCTCCAGTTCGCCGGTGGCGCCGCCGGCGGGGTAGGGGCGTTCGACGCCGTCGTAGCCGTGCGGGTCGGCGGGGTCGCCGGGGATGACGCGGCGGACCCGGGCCACCCGGTAGAGCAGTTCGGCGAGTTGGTCGAGGGTGACGGGGGTCTCGGCGTAGGAGCGGACCGAGCGGCGGCCTTCCAGGACTTCGCTGAGGGCGGGGTCGCGGGCGACCACGGTGTCCCAGTCGGGAACGGGCAGGTCGATGCCTTCGGACTCCTCGCGGGCGCCGGGGCCGGAGACGGCGGGCAGTTGCGGGACGTCCTGGTGGGCGAAGACGCCGCCGGTCGGGTAGTCGTGCCGGCCGGGGCGGCTGCGGGAGTGGAACAGCAGGTCGTGGAAGTCCCACAGCGGGGCTTCGGCGCCCTGGCCGGCGTCCAGGAAGCCGCCTCCGGCGAGCAGTCCGGCCAGCGCCTCGCCCTCGGCGGCGGACATGCCGGCCAGCAGGGCGGCGTCCTCGGCGGTGCGGGAGGCGCTGAGGGCGGCGACGAAGGCCCCGGCGGCGGCCCGGTGGAGGACCAGCCGGAACGGCGCCATCGGGGATTCGAGGACGCAGGACTCGCCGTGGCCGTCCGGCAGCCGGCGCAGGTAGGCGAACCGGGAGAGCACCAACTGGCCGGTGGGGCGGGCGAATCCGGGCAGGGCGGCGGCGCGGGCGATCGGCACGGCGGTGGCCAGCGGGTCGCCGAGCGGGTCGGTGACGGTGGTGGTGACCAGGTACGGGAAGCGTTCGAGGAGCTTGAGCAGCCGGACCTGGTCGAGGGCGAGTTCGTCCAGGTCGGCGTCGGTGCGGGTGAGTTCGGCGAGTGCGGCGACGGTGCGCTCGCCGAGGGCGTGGACGCGCTGGCGGCCCCACGGGTGGGCGAGTTCGACGTCGGCGCCCTGGGCGGTGACGTCGACCTCGGGGCGCAGGCGGAGCAGCCGGCGGAGCGGTCGGTGGCCTCCGGTGGTGGCGACGGGTGGCAGGTGTTCGATGACGGTCATGGGTACCTCCCCGGGTGGGCGGGGCAGCCGGGCCCGGCTGCCCCGCACGTCGGTCAGATGAAGATCGGGATCGGGTTGAGCGCGCTCTCCGGGGTCGGGGTGTCCAGCCAGCCGAGCCGGACGGGGACGTCGTAGAGCCGGCCCGGCGCGAAGCGGGCCCAGAAGTGCCGCATGCCGGGGACGATCACCCGGGCGACGGGCAGGCCGACGTCGGGGCGGGTCTGGTCGGCCACCAGGAACTCCATGCCGTGGTCCTCGACGATCCGCTGGACGAGCGCCAGGTCGTCGGCGAGGTCGGCGCCGGCCAGCGGCAGCCAGGAGGCGGGGGTGGAGCGCGGGGCGTTCGGGTCGGGCAGCAGGTAGGGCTGGTTGGCGACGGTGGCGGTGGTCCACCAGGCCTTCTGCTCGGGGTCGGCGCCCGCGTAGGTGACCCGCCCGTGCTCGTCGCCGGCGACGGGGCCGAGGAACTGGTTCATCTCGGTGAGCGCCCGGGTGAGCGCGATGTGCGGGTCGAGGTGCGCGCCGAACGCGATCAGCACGTCCTCGTTGGTGCCGGAGCCGGGCTTCGCGTCGAGCCGGCGGGAGAACGCGCCGACCACCGGGATGCCGAAGTCGGCGGTCAGGTCGAGCGCCCAGATCTCCCGGCGCAGGCCGCGGTAGACCTCGCGCAGCTGGTCGATGTACGGGTCGCCGAAGGCGTCGAGGTCGATGCCGGGGCGCTGCACGCGGTTGTACCACCAGAGCGCGACGGCGTCGCGTTCGACGAGTTCGAGGAAGCCCTGCAGGACGGCGTCCTCGAAGGAGGTGCCGGCGGCGCAGCCGTTGGAGTCGCCGGCGGCGTAGAAGCGGCCGCGGTGCCGGTAGCCGTAGTACATGGCCTGGGTGGGCAGCCAGCGGTGGCGCTGTTCGGTCAGCGACCAGGCCGGGGACCACTCGATCGGGTCGTCGGTGCGGAACGGCACGGGGACGACGTTGAACATCGACTGCTTGACGTTCCAGCGGTCGCGTTCGGCGTACTGCTTCGCGGAGTACAGCAGGGTGCGTTCGGGGTGGACGGCGGCGTCGCCGAGTTCGGCGAAGGTGGCGAGTCGGCGGGCCTCGTCGCCCTGGAAGACGCCGGAGAAGCGTTCCATGGCCTCGCCGAGCGCGGAGGCCCGGGCCTGGACGTCGGTGCGGCCCTTGCCGCAGCTGACCGAGCGCAGGCCGGTGCGCAGCTGCTTGAGGTCGCCGCTCTGCCGGGACAGGTTCTGCCCGGAGACGTAGACCCGCAGGCCGGTGGGGGTGCGGGCGGCGGGGACGAGGGTGGTGACGACGCCGGTGATCGGGCTGAGCTGGGGGCGGTACTTCTCCAGCATGTCCTCGGGCGAGGCGGAGCGGTGGCCGCCGTCGGCGGTGAACGCCTTGGGGCGGGGCTCGAAGCGGACGGGTTCCAGCTGGCGGCGGGTCATCATCGCGTCGTCGCCGCAGGAGGCGCACTGCGGGCGGCGGACCAGGACGTGCTTCTCGCTCTCCAGCAGCACGGTGTCCAGGGTGGTGACGGCGGGCTGCGGCGGGCGGGCGCCGGCCAGCCACTTGGCGGTCTCCAGGGCGGCGAGCTGGGTGCCGAGGGCGAGGGTGGCGGGCAGGTGGGCGCCGGCGGTGGAGATCGGCTCGTCCTGGCCGAGGCGGTGCTGCAGGTAGCTGAGCGACTGCCGGTTGGCGGACAGCCGGTGCGCCAGGCACTCCCAGCAGCCGGTGCCGTCCACGCCGGGGACGTCGGGGGTGAACACCGGGCCGACCCAGACGATGGAGCCGACCGGGCGGGCCAGCAGCCAGGGGCGGCCGTCGGCGAGGGCCTGCCGGTTGCGGTCGGCGAGGCCGGGGTGCAGGTAGTCCTCGGTGAGGGCGACGGTGAACGCGGCGTCCTGGTCGACGGTCACTCCGGCGGCGGTGAGCGCGGCCAGGAACGGGGCGGTGTCCAGTTCGCCGTGGACCTCGATGCGGACTCGCGCGCCGCGCAGGGCGGCCATCGCGGCGTCGCCGTCCTGCCCGGCCATCTCGAAGAAGGCCGCGCCGGGCCGGTCGGTGGTCGGGTCGGCGGCGGCGACCCAGCCGCCGGCCCGCAGCTTGTCGACGCCCGCGTCGACCTTGTCGGCGGGGACGACGCCGTCGAGGGCGGCACCGATCTGTTCAGCCGTACGGGTGCCGTCCAGCAGCGGGGCGAGGGCCTGGGCGAGCCGGCCGTCGACCACCGAGACGCCGCGCTCGGAGACCAGGTAGACGGCCTCGCCGTCGACCACGTACGGGGTGAAGTGGCGTTTGAAGCCGATGAGTTCGGACATGGCGGGGTACTCCTCGAAGCGGCGCGCGGTCAGCGCAGGGTGGCGAGCGGGGCGGCGGACGTGTCGTGCAGGCGCAGCAGCAGCAGGCCGACGGCGACGGTGCCGTCCAGCGCGCCGAGGTTGACGGCGTCGTGCGCGGCCCGGTCGGGGAACCAGGTGCCGTGCAGGCGGTGCCGGGTGAGCAGTTCGCGGACCATCAGCGCGGCGGCCTCGCGTCCGTCGTAGAACGGGCCGGGCAGCAGGGCCTCGGTGTTCTCGGGGGCCTCCGGCAGGGTGTGGACGAGTCCGGCCTCGGCGGCGGTGAGCGCCTCGGTGGCGGCGGACAGCAGGGCCCGGCCGGTGAGCGCGGCCAGTTCGGGGCCGGTGACGGGCGGGGCGAGTGCGCCCAGGTCGGCGCCGTCGACGGCGTCCGCGCCGAGCGAGACGGCGGTGTCCAGGCAGGCGAGGCGGCCCGCCCGGGTGGCGGTGGCGAAGCGGTGGGCGCGCAGCCGGTCCCGGACGGCCTCGGGGTCGGCGAGCAGCGCGGGGGCCTCGGCGACGGTGCGGGCGAGGGCGGCGGCGATCGAGTCGGCGCCGCCGAGGACGAGCTGCCGGAAGTCGAACGGGGTGTGTTCCTCGCCGAGCCGGTCGAGCGCGCCGGCGGCCAGGGTGCGGATCGCCCGGTCGGTGTCGGCGTGGCCGGCGCCGGCGGCGCGGCGCAGCCGGAGCAGGTTGAGCAGCAGGCCCGCGGTGCCGAGCGGCACGTCGCCGTGCGGGACCTTCGCGCGGCGGCCGGGCCGGTCGGAGGCGGATTCGGCGACCGAGAGCGCGCCGGGGACCAGGGCCCGGGCGGCGGCCAGGAAGTCGGGTTCGCCGAGCAGCAGGCCGCCGCGGGCCAGGCCGTGGATGATCGCGCCGGGGCCGGCGAAGCCGCCGGGGACGGGTGCGCCGGAGGCCAGCCGGGAGTCGCCGGCGAAGGAGAACGCCCGCGGCTCGTTCGGGTCGATCAGCGCGGCGGCCTCGGACAGCAGGCCGTGCGCGGCCCGGTGGAAGCGGGGTTCGCCGGTGGCGGACCAGAGTTCGGCGAGCAGCACGGCGATGCCGAGGGTGCCGGACACCAGGTCGGGGCCGAGCGCCTCGACCTGCCGCAGTCCGGTGCCGGGGTACCAGCTCTGGCCGAGCCAGCCGGTGGGCCGCCGGTCGGCGAGGATCCGGTCGCCGAGCGCGGTGGCGGCCGTCAGCAGCTCGCCGGGGGTGGGCGGTTCGGCGGCGCGTGCCCGACGCGGCACGGGCGGGCGGACGGCCGGGTCCGGGACGGGCTGTCCGGGGGCCTGCTCGGTGCCGGCCCGGGCGGCGTCGACGCAGCCGGACAGCACGGCGACGTGCGCGTCCAGGTCGAAGCCGTCGAGTTCGGCGACCCGCTGCTGGAGGCGCTTCCAGCCGGTGGACTGGAAGTGTCCGGGGATCTCCCGGCCGTCGGCGGTGAACACCGAGGAGGAGGTGGTCAGCGAGCGGAAGAACGGGATGTCGAAGGTGCGGAACGAGTCGAGCTCGGCGAGCACCACCTCCAGCAGGTCGCTGCGGGCGGCGTCCCCGGCGCGGGCGACGACGGCGCCGCGCAGCGCGCCGGCGATGACCGTCTCGCGGGTGGCGCCGTCGTCCAGCGCGAGCGGGCTGGTGGAGGCCCGCAGGATCTTGTAGCCGTCCCAGGTGTGCCGCCAGATGTAGCGCACCCAGACGCCCCGGAAGCCGCTCAACGGCCCTTCGGGGTCGGCGAGTTCGCCGCGCAGGCGGTGCAGGGCGGCGTGCATCTCGCGGTAGCCGTCGACGACCTCCTCGGTGTACTGCCAGGGGTCGGCGGGCTGCCCGTCGTGCACCGGGCGGTACGGGGGCAGCGGCAGGGCGGGCACGCCGGGGGCGGTCTCCAGGCTGCCGACCCGGGACAGGCAGCCGATGTCGAGGGCGTCGGTGCGGCCGGCGGGCGTCCAGGCCTGGAAGGCCATCGCGGTGCGCACCACGGTGGTCTCCAGCTCGTCCAGCAGGCCGTGCTGGGCGGCGGTCAGCACCGGCGGGGCCTGCACCCGCGGGTACAGCAGGCACTCCAGGTCGATCAGCACCGGGTGCTCGCCGTCGGCGAGCAGGTTGTCCGCCCACAGGTCGCGGCCCTCCAGCAGCTGGACCAGGCGGATCGTCATGCCGAGGCGGCGGTAGAACCGGGCGAAGCCGGCCCGGTCGGCGCAGGGGCGGGACGGGACGAGTTCCTCCCAGCCGTAGTCGCCGGAGCAGTCGGCGCTCAGCGAGGCGGCGTGGCCGTCGTCGCCGCGGTCGGAGCGGACCACCACGGTGCGCAGCGGAAGGTCCAGCGTCAGTTCGGAGTTGAGGCGTTCGACCAGGCCGAGGAAGGCGGTGGCGTGCCGCATGTCCTTGGGCTTGTAGACCACGCCCACGCCGTGTTCGAAGTGCAGCAGTGCCACCGAGCGGCCCTGGGCGTGCCGGTCGCCGGCGTCGCCGCGCACGGCGGCGAGGGCGCCCGGGTCGGCGCCGTGCCACATCCGCCGGACGAGTTCCGTGCGGTCGGCGGCGAGCCGGGCGAACATCTCGGTGTACATCTCCTGCCACTGCCGGCAGACGGTGCCGACCAGGTAGGCCAGGGCGGGCAGCCGCTCCAGGCGGGCCAGCCAGCCGGCGACGGAGGCGTCCGGGCCGCCTTCGGCGTTCCACTCGGTGGCCCGCGGGCGGCCGGTGACGAGCTGGAACTCGTGGCAGAAGGTCAGGTTGCAGGCCTCGGTGAGCCGGCCGGTCAGGGTCTTCGCCAGGTCGGCGCGGGCGGCGTCGGCGACCGGGACGCCGAGAATCCCGCCGGGCCCGGTGGGCAGCAGGGCGTCGGCGGCGGCCGCGAACCCGGCGGTCAACGCGCCCGGCGCGGTGGCGGGTTCGGTCTGCTGGGCGCGGAGGAAGGCGGCCAGGGCGTGCGCCCAGGAGGGCAGCCGGCCCGGGTCGGCGAGGCGGACCCGGCGCAGGCCCTCGCCGAGCGGGCGGCCGGTCTCGGCGAGGTGTTCGAGCAGCACGCCGGCGGAGCGCTGGTCGCCGGCGGCGCGGCTCAGCCAGGTCTCGACGGCGGCGGCGCGGCTGCGCCGGTCCTCGGCCGGGTCGGGGGCGAACAGCGCCTGCCCGTCGTCGCGGGCGGCGGCGCGTTCCTCGAAGCTCGCGGCGGCGGCGACGACCGCCCGCAGGCGCTCGTCGGCGCCGGGGACTTCGGGCAGCAGCGCGGCGGGCGGGGCGTCGGGGCCCGGACTTCCGGCGGTGCGGAGCCAGGTCTGCATTTCGAGCGACATCTCACATCTCCTGGAAACGGGCGAGGCGGGTGAACAGCGGGTCGGTGCCGAGCAGTTCGCGGTAGGTGCCCTCGGCGGACACCCGGCCCCCGTCCAGCACGAAGATCCGGTCGGCGGTGCGGATGGTGCTCAGTCGGTGGGCGATCACCAGGCGGGTGCGGTCCAGGCCGGCGACGGCCTCGGCGACCCGCTGCTGGGTGGCGTTGTCGAGTGCGGAGGTGGCTTCGTCGAGCAGCAGCACGGCGGGGTCGCGGACCAGGGCGCGGGCCAGCAGCAGGCGCTGCACCTGGCCGCCGGAGAAGCCCTGCGCGTCCTCGCCGACGCGGGTCCCCAGACCCATCGGCAGGGCGCGCAACTCGTCGGCGATTCCGGCGAGTTCGGCGGCGTGCCAGATCCGGCCCTGGTCGACGTCGGGGTCGGCGCCGGCCAGGTTCTCCAGCAGCGAGCCGCGCAGCATCCGGCCGTGCTGGAGCACCGAGCCGACCTGCCGCCGCACCAACCTGGCGTCCAGCGTGGCGAGTTCGCGGCCGTCGTAGCGGACCGCCCCGGACTCGGGCCGCTCGAACCCGAGCAGCAGCCGGATCAGGGTGGACTTGCCCGCCCCGGACGGGCCGACCACGGCGACGAACTCGCCGGGTTCGGCGCGCAGCGACACCGCGTCCAGCGCGGGCAGGGCGCTGCCCGGGTAGCGGAACGTGACGCCGTCCAGGGCGAGTCGGCCCTTCAGCCGGCCCGGGTCGGCGAGCTGCCCGGAGCGGTCGGCCCCGCCGCCGGCGCCCGCGGTCGGTTCGGCGAGGATCGGCCGCAGCCGCTCCAGCACCGGGGCGACGCCGTACGCGCTCGCCGCCGCGTGGGTGACCTGGCCGAGCGCCAGCGCGACCTGGCCGGCCGCGACGCCCGCCGCCATCAGGTGCCCGGCCGCGGCGGCCGGGCCGAACGTCGCGCCCGCCAACAGCACGGCCAGCAGCAGCGGCTGGAGCGCGGTGGTCAGCGCCCCGGCGACCGCGTCGGAGCGCATCGCGGCGGCGTCGGCGCGCTTCTGCCCGGCGAACGGGGTCACCCAGCGGGCGAACGCCTGGATCTCCCGGCCGGCGGTCTGGATCTTGTCGATGCCCAGCAGCAGCCCGTACAGCACCCCCTGGAGCTGTCCGTGCGCCTCGAACACCTGTGACTCGAACTCCTGGCGGCGACGGCCGAGCAGCAGCAGCACGGCCGTCACCGCCAGCACGGCGAGCAGCAGCAGCCCGCCGAGCCGCCAGTCCACCAGCAGCAGCACCGTCAGACCGGTGACGGCGAACACCGCGCCCAGCACGGCGCCCACCAGCACCTCCGAAAGGGCCTGTCGGGCCTGCGCCACCGCGTTCGCCCGGTGCACCAGATCACCCGTGGTGAAGTCGCGGAAGAACCGCGCGTCCTGGGCCAGCAGCCGGTCCCAGACAGCGGGTTCGAGCGCGTGCTGCACCCGGCTGGTGAGCCGGACGGCCGCGGCGTTGCGGACCAGCGTGAGCAGCCAGGACGCCACCACCGCGGAGCCCAGCAGCACGGCCAGCCAGCGCACCGGGTGCTTGTCGGCCAGCAGCAGGCCGGGCAGCAGCACTCCGGTGGACAGCGGGACGAGCAGACCGAGCAGCGCCGAGACCAGCCCCGCCACGCTCAGCACCGCGAGGTCCCGGCGGGCACCGGGAACGGCGAGGGCGAAACGCAGCAGGACTCCCGGGGTCGGGCGCCCCGGTGGCAACGGCGGGTACAGCAGCAGCGCCTGGCGGCTCAACTCCGAGCGGGATGCCCCCCGTTCGGAGGCCGGGTCGTGACGGCGGTGCCGTCCGGCCCGGGGAATCAGGGCGATCGGTCGGCCGTCCTCGGCGGCGAACGCCACCATCGGGCCGGCCGTGCCGGTCTCGTCCCCGTCGGCGAGGGTGACGGGACGCCAGCGGACCCCGGCCCGGCGCAGCAGCGCCGTGACCGGATCGGCGGCGTCCCGCACCGCGGCGGGGATCTCCTCGGGAACGGCCACTCCCAGGGCCCGCAGCACCTCCCGCGCCTGGTCCGCGCGGTGGCGCGGCGCAAACGACGAGGTCTCGCCGCGGCGCGGGAGGGCATGCGGACGGGTGGTGGCGGCGGTTCCCAGTTCGGCCAACGCGTCCGCGAGTGCGGTCCGGTTGGCAGCCGCGGTGGCGTCGGCCCGGGTCGCCGGGTCGCGCTCCTCGTCCGCCGCGGCAGTCTCTGTCCCGCCATGGCGGGCGGCGGTCATCGTGCTCATGCCTGCGCCTCCGTTCGGGCGGGTCGGTTCTCGGTGGTCGTGTCGGTCCGGGCGGTCCGGGCGGCCTGGGCGGTCTCGGTCCCGCGTGCGGCTTCACGCAGCAACTCCCGGTACGGGCCGTCCTGTTCGGCGAGCTCGGCGGGCGGTCCCTGCTGGACGATGCGGCCGGCCGCGATCACCACGACCCGGTCCGCGGCCTGGATGGTGCTCAGCCGGTGGGCCAGCACCAGGCAGCTGACGCCGCGTCGCCGGAGGTGCTCGTTGACGGCGGCCTCGGTGTGCGCGTCCAGTGCGCTGGTCGCCTCGTCGAGCACGATCAGCGCCGGGTCGAGGGCCAACGCCCTGGCCAGTTCCAGGCGTTGGCGTTCGCCGCCGGACCAGTTGCGGGCGTCCTCGTCGATCTGCGCGTCCAACCCGCCGCGCCGGCGCACCAGTTCGGCGGCCTCGGCGTCGGCGAGGGCGCGTTGCAGGGCGTCCTCGGCGGTGGCCGGGTCCCAGAGCGTCAGGTTGTCCCGGACGGTGCCCTCGAAGAGCCTCAACTGCTGCTCCACGTAGGCGACCTGGCCGGTGACGACGCCCCGGTGCCAGGAGTCGCGGGGGCGCCCGTCGAGCAGCACCTCGCCCTTCCAGGGGCGCAGCACGCCCGCCGCCAGCCGGGCCAGCGTCGACTTGCCGCTGCCGGAGCCGCCGACCACGGCGACCCACTCGCCGGGGGCGATCCGCAGCGAGATGCCGGACAGCGCGGGCGGCCGGTTCGGGTCGTAGCCGAACTCCAGGTCGCGCAGCTCCAGTTCGCCGCGCAGCCGGACCGGCTCGGCCGGGCTGTCGAGCACCGGCGCGAGGTACGGGTCGACCTCGCTGCTCGCGACGTCCTCAAGCAGCGCGTTCTGCGCCCGGGCGACGGTGAACTCGGCTCCGGTGCCGACCAGTTGGGAGACCGGCAGGAGGAACCCGTTGAGCAGCAGCAGGAACGCCAGCAGGGTGCCGAAGGAGAGCGAGCCGGCCAGCAGCAGCACCGTTCCGGCGACCACCGCGACGGCGGCGGCGGCCGAGTTGAGCGCGCCGGGCAGCGAGAGCGGCACCAGTACGGCTTCGGCGACCCGCTGACCGGTGTGCGCGGCACGGGCCTGCCAGCCCGCCCAGGAACGGAACAGCGCGTCCTCCGCGCCCTCCGCCTTCACCGTCTCGATCGCCGACACGCCGGCGAACGCCACCCCGTCGCGCTTGTGGCCCTCCGCGTGCAGCCGGTGCATCAGGCCGCCGCGCCGCCGGTCGGCGGAGCGCAGCGCGAGGGTGTCGAGCACCGCGACCGCGATCGGGATCGCGGCGAGCTTCGGGGCCAGCCAGAGCAGCGCGACCAGGTGCACGGCGGCGGCGGCCAGCGAGGACGCGGCGCCGGCGACCCGATAGGACAGCAGGTTCGCCAGGCCGTCGTTGAGCTGCACCCGGGTGACCAGTCCGCCCAGCTGCCGGCGGTGGAAGAACGCTCCCGGCAGCCGCAGCATCCGCCACAGGAACGCCGCCGAGGAACGGGCGGCCATCGCCTCCAGCACCCGGTTGACCATCGCGGAGCGCAGCCAGTTCCCGGCCAGCACCAGCCCGGCCACGGACAGGCCCGCCACCGTCAGCGGCACCGCCCAGCCGGCCCGGCCGCCGTTCACCACGGCCGCCAGGTACGTGCGCAGCAGGAACGCGCCCGCCACGCCCGGCACCGTCATCAGCATGCCGACCAGCACGGCGACCAGCAGCGGCCACGCGTACGGCCTCATCCGGGCGGCCAGCGCCCGCAGCAGCGGAAAGCGGACGCCGCCGCGCTCGAAGTCCGGGCCCGGCTCGAAGCCGACGGCGATGCCCGCGAAGGACTCCCAGAACTCCGCCGGCGTCGCCGAGTACGAGCCCAGCGACGGGTCGTTGACGTACACCCGGCCCCGCTTGACGCCCTCGAACACCGCGAAGTGCGGGCCGGTCACCAGCACCATCGACGGCACCGGCACCTCGCCGAGCCCCTGCAGCCGGTCCTCCCCGCGCACCACCCGACGCCCCCGGGCCACCAGCCCGTACCGCCCGGCAGCCCGCGCGACCGCCGCCGCACTCACCCCGTCCCGCGACACCCCGCACGCCCGCGACGCCTCGTGCAACGTCACCCGCCGCCCGAACGCCCCCAACACCACGGCAAGGCACGCGGCCCCGCAGTCCTGCTCCTCCATCTGCGGAACGACAGGCGTCCGGAGGTACGAACGGCGCTTGCGCCCGGCCGCGTTGGCGGACTTGGACGACTTGGACGACGCCGGCCCGGAGCCGCTGCCACCGGAGGTGCCGCCTCCTGCCCGGCCGCCGCGCGAAGCGGAGCCGGAAGACCCGGCACCCTCCCCACCGCACGCCGCACGAGCATCCGGGGCGGAGGCGTCGGCCTGCCCGACCCGACCGCTGCGCGGCGCAGACTCGGCGGAGCCGGGCGACGCAGCAGCCGCCCCGCCGCGCACCGCACCGGCGCGGTGGGCGGAGGCGTCGGCCTGCCCAGCCTCACCGCTGCGCGGGGCAGACTCGACAGCACCGGAGGCCGCAGCGCGTCCGGGCGCCTCCGCCCGACCGACGGCCTTGCTGGGCAGCGCACTTGAGCGCTCAGCCGCCCGGCCTTCGCGACCCGCCCGCGGGGCGGGGCCCTCGGACCGGCCGCTGCGCGAAGCAAGCCCGGCGGAGCTGGACGACGCGACACCCTTCCCACCGCGCGCCGCACCGGCGTCGTGGGCGGAGGCATCGGCCTGCCCGGCCCGACCGCTGCGCGGCGCAGCCTCGGCGGAGCCGGAGACCGCAGCGCGCTCGGCGACCTCGGCAGCCTCCGGCCGACCGCCGCGGCCCACGCGTGGCGCAGACGTCGCGGAGCCGGGAGAGGCAACACCCCCCGACACCCGCTCCCGGCGTCCACCGGCCTTGCCGTGCACGGCGGTTGAGCGCTTGCCCTGCCGGCCGCCGCGTGGCGTCGTGTCGCGGTCGGTCGTGGTCGGTGGTGGCTCTGCGGCTTTGAGGCGGGTGGGCTTCATCGCTTGGGCTCCTTGCCGAGGACGGCCTGGTACGGGTGGCGGCTGCCGAGGTCGACGCGGACGTCGAGGGCCAGGGGGCCGGTGAGGCGGGTGTCCTGGGGCAGGTGGGCGTAGGCGAGCCAGACGGGGGCGGGGCCGGTGGGCAGGCCGGGGACGGCGACGGGGAGGGTGCCGTCGAGGGTGTCGGCGCGGACGGGCATCGGGTCGATGCGGTCGATGACGGCGTGCACCGCTCCCCCGCCGGGCACGGGCACCAGCACCTGCTGGCCGGGAGCGAGCTTCGCGGCGTCCTTCGGGTCAGTGAGCAGCAGCCGGACGGTGGCCGGCGCGTCGGCCGGGTCGAGGGCCAGCACCGGTGTGCCGGGGGCGAGTTGAGCGCCGGGGGCGGCGAGCAGCGCGCTGACGGTGCCGGTGGCGGGGGCGGTCAGTTCGGTGGTCGTCCCGTCGGGCCCGGTCACCTGCGCCAGCAGCTGGCCGGCGGTGACGGGCTGTCCGGGCCGGACGGAGAACGCGAGCAGGCTGCCGGTGTGCGTGGCGGCGACCCGGACGGGCGCGGTGCCGTGCGCGGCGACGGCGTGCACCGTCAGGGTGTTCGGCAGGGTGCCCCACACCGCCCAGCCGGTGCCCGCGCCGACGGCCAGCAGCAGGGCGACGCCGGCCAGCCAGAGGCGTGCGCCGATCAGCCGCACCGGCTGGTCGAGGCCGGGCTCCAGCACGGCGGCGGCCCGCGCGGCGGCGACAGCGGCGACGGCGGCGGTCTGCGGGGCGGTGTCCGCGTCCGGGCGTTCGGTCACGGTGGTCATGCGGCCACCCCCACCAGGTGGTCCCGCAGCGGGCAGACGACGGGCAGTTCGCGGATGCCGCCGAACGCGAACTGTTCGTGGCGGCGGGCGGTCGCGTCGGTCAGCGTGGTGCTCAACTGCCGTACGGCGTCCGCCTCGGCGAGGCCGCGCAGGACGGCGGCGCCGGCGATCAGCGAGAGCGGGGCGCCGAGGCAGTGGTGCGGGCCGTGGCCGAAGGCGAGGTGCTGGCGTTCGGGGCGGTCGGGGTCGAAGCGGTCGGGGTCGGCGTAGCGTCGCGGGTCGCGGTTGGCGGCGGCGTACAGCAGCATGGCGACGCTGCCGGCGGGGATCACGGTCCCGCCGAGGGCGATTTCGCGGGTGAGCGCCCGCGCGCTGGCCCGGACGGGGCTGCCGAGGCGCTGGGCCTCGTCGAAGACGTCGGCGGCGAGCGCGGGTTCGGTGCGGATGCGGGCGGCCAGGCCGGGGGTGCGGATCAACTCCCAGGCGGCGACGGCGAGTCCGGAGGTGAGCGTCTCCAGGCCGTTGGCGAGGAGCATCACCACGAAGGCGAGCAGTTCCTCGGTGTCGAGCCGGCCGTCGTCGCGGGCGGCGGTCAGCCGGGAGATCAGGTCGTCGCCGGGCGCGGCGGCCCGGGCAGCGCACAACTCCTCGACGTAGGCCTGGAATTCGGCGAACTCGGCGTCGAGCGCGGCGGCCTCGGGGCCG
The DNA here is from genome assembly GCF_042732175.1 of Kitasatospora sp. NPDC059795. Lineage (NCBI taxonomy): Bacteria > Bacillati > Actinomycetota > Actinomycetes > Kitasatosporales > Streptomycetaceae > Kitasatospora > Kitasatospora sp. NPDC059795. Next base: position 90,780 of record NZ_JBHWID010000002.1, on the reverse strand, counting down.
TCCCCGAAGGGGTCGAGGAGGGAGCGGGCGACGAGCGAGGCCCAGCCGGTGATCCGGTCGTGCTCGGAGTCGGGGACGTCCAGGACGGCGCAGGAGACGGCGACCGGCAGCGGTACGGCGAGGTCGGCGACCAGGTCGAAGGAGCCGGAGGCGATCAGCGGGGCGAGCAGGCGGGCGGCGGTGGTCTCGATCCGCTCGTGCATCTGCTCCAGCCGGCGGTGGCTGAACGCGGCGGTGGCGAGCCGCTTGAGCCGGGTGTGGTCGGCGCCGTCGCGCATCGGCAGCATCCGGTTGACGACCTTGAGCAGGGCGGTGTTGCCGGCCCGGGGCAGTCCGACGGTGGTCGGGTCCACGTGCGTGCCGGGGTTCATCAGGACGGCGAGGATCTCCTGGTGTCCGGAGACCACGTACAGCGGGCCGAGGTCCAGGACGGGCGCCTCGGCCAGCAGCCTGCGGTAGAGCGCGGGTGGGTCCTGCTGCGCGGTGGGCTGCTGGATGAACCGCGTCAGCTCGTGCCGGAGGCTGTCCATGCCCGGCTCTCCTTCAATCCGACGGTGGGGCAACGGCGTTGGGGCCGGGTAGGGGTGCGGGGGTGGGCCGCCGGAGCGGACCACCCCCGCACAGTCCCGAATTACTCGGCGGCGGCGTTCGAGATGGAGCTGAAGCTCGACACCGGGCAGGCGGCGGAGAGCAGCGAGGAGACGGAGACGCCGCCGTTGACGGTGTCCAGCTCCTCGACCTCGATGTCGAACTGCTCGTCCTTGTTGATCTCGTTCTGCGCCATGGGAATCTCCCTCTGTTTCGCGGCGCCGGCCCGCTTCTCGGGTCGGTCGCCTCGCTTTCACTGTCCCGCCGTTCGCTTTCCCGGTTTTGCTTTTCTCCGGTTCCGCTCTCGGCGATGTCTCAACTATGACCGACTCCCGAAAGCCTGTGCAGTAGGAGATGTCAGATTCGCGGGAGGGGAAATGTCACTGCCCGAGATGACATTTTGCACATACTCTGACCTGCGACGATGCGATACTTGCACATACTCGCGCACACCCGTCACGCTGCATTCATGACACCTCTTTCCGAGAATTCCCCGGCCGTGGAGGTAGTGGATCTGCGGCGCAGTTACGGCGACTACGAGGCGGTGCGCGGCATCTCCTTCTCCATCGCCCGAGGCGAACTCTTCGCCCTGCTCGGCACCAACGGCGCGGGCAAGACCACCACGCTGGAGGTGCTGGAGGGCTACCACCCGCCGACCTCCGGCTCCGTCCGGGTGTTCGGCCTGGACCCGTTCACGGCGGGCGCGCGGGTACGCCGGCGGACCGGCACGATGCTCCAGGAGGGCGGGTTCTTCAAGGAGTTGACGGTCAAGGAGACGGTCGACTGCTGGCGGACCTTCACCAGCGGGGCCCGGCCCACCGCCGAGGTGCTGGCCCGGGTGGCGCTGGAGCCGAAGGCCGGCACCCGGGTCGGCCAGCTGTCCGGCGGTGAGCGCCGCCGACTGGACCTGGCGCTGGCGGTGCTCAACGACCCGGAGCTGCTGTTCCTGGACGAGCCGACCACCGGCATGGACCCGGAGGCCCGCCGCACCACCTGGCGGCTGGTCGAGGAGCTGCGGGCGGGCGGCACCACGGTGGTGCTGACCACCCACTACCTGGAGGAGGCCCAGCAGTTGGCCGACCGGGTGGCCATCATGGACGGCGGCGTGATCGCCGCCGAGGGCACCGTCGACGAGGTGCTGTCCGGCCGCGGCGACCTGATCACGCTGCCACTGCCGGCCGGCCGCCCGCTCGACGCCCTCCCGGAACTGCTCGGCGCCGCACCGTCCTTGGCGGACGGCCGGGCGGTGTACCGGGTGCCGCGGTCGGCGCCCGCGCTGGCCGCGCTGCACGCCTGGTCGGCCGCGCAGGGCGTCGAGCTCGACGGCCTGGAGGTCCGCTCCAGCTCCCTGGAGGACGTCTTCCTGGACCTCGCCGCCGCCCACCGTCGGCCCGCCGCTCACCGCCAGGCCACCGCGCCCAGCTTCGCCGAACCCACCTCCACCCACCCCGCCGTCCACCGCCGCGCCGTCCCCGAGGGAGCGTCCCGATGAGCTGGTTCATGTACGCCAAGGGCCAGTTCGGCCTGTCCTGGAAGGTGTTCTGGCGCAACCGCCGGTCCACCTTCATCGGGTTCCTGCTGCCGGTGCTGCTCAACCTGGTGGTCGCCGCGCCGCTGCGCGACAAGCAGATCGGCGGGGTGAACGCCGCCGGCTACGTGGCGGTCGGACTGCTCGGGCTGGCGCTGGTGACCTCGTTCGTCAACCTGCTGGGCAGTGTGGTGGCGCGCCGCGAGGAGCTGGTGCTGAAGCGGCTGCGCGGCACCGAGTGCCCGCCGAGCGCGGTCTTCGCCGGGCAGTTGGGCGCGGGCGGGGTGGTGGTGCTGCTCCAGGCGCTGGTGCTGGGCGGCGTCGCGGTGGGCTGGTTCGGCGCGCCGCTGCCCGCCGATCCCGTGCTGCTGCTGCTCACCCTGCTCGGCGGCTACCTGCTGTTCTCGGTGCTGGCCGTGGCGCTGTCGGGGCTGACCCCGACCACCGAGACCGCGCCGCTGGTGGCCACGCCCGTGCTGGTGCTGTGCATGTTCGGCGCGGGCGTGTTCACCCCGGTCTCCGCGCTGCCGGACTGGCTGCACGGCCCGGCGGGCGCGCTGCCGCTGTCGCCGGTGATCCGCGGGCTGCGCACCGCCTGGTTCGGCCGCGAGTTCGGCGCGGAGAGCTGGGCCGGCGGCCCGCTGCGCGAACTCGACCTGCTGCACGGCTGGACGTCCGCCGCCCCGTCGCTGCTGCTGGTGGCCGCCTGGCTGGCCGCCGCGTTCGTCCTCTCCCGCCGCCTGCTGCGCTGGGAGCCGCGCCGCGGCTGACGCCCCTCCGACCGGCCCGCCCCTCCCCGAAGTCCCCGCCCCCGCACGGGACTTCCGGGCGCGGCGGGCCGTCGGCGCTCCACCGGTCGGCCGCCGGACGGGCCGGACGGGTGAAACCCGACGAATTTCCCGGCCCGAAGCTGCCGGTTGGACATAATGGAACGTCAACTCTGCGCGGCATAGGCTTCGTTGTGCGATTTATTCCGAACGGCGCAGGGCCCGCCTTCGCCGCTGTCGAGACCGGAGACGCCGCGTGACCTCCAGCACCACCCCGACCAGCACCGCCCCGACCGCGAAGGTCGACTTCTACTTCGACCCGACCTGCCCGTTCGCCTGGATCACCTCGCGGTGGATCCTCGAAGTGCAGCAACTCCGGGAGCTCGACCTCAGGTTCCGGGTGATGAGCCTGTACGTGCTGAACGAAGGGCGTGAACTCCCGGACTGGTACCGCGAGTTGGTGGACAGCTCGCTGATCCTGACCAGGATCTGCGCCGCCGCCGCGGCCCAGCACGGCGAGGAGGTGCTCCCCGCCCTGTACACGGCCATGGGCACCCGCATCCACAACGGCGGCAACAAGGACTTCCCGGCCGTCGCCGCCGAGGCCCTCGCCGAGGCCGGCCTGCCTGCGGAGCTGCTCGCCGCGGCGGACACCGACGAGTGGGACGAGGCGCTGCGCAAGAGCCACCACGAGGGCATGGACCCGGTCGGCGAGGACGTCGGCACCCCGACCATCCACATCGACGGGGTGGCGTTCTTCGGCCCGGTGCTGAACTCGATCCCCCGGGGCGAGCAGGCCGCCGCCATCTTCGACGGCGCCCGGGCGCTCGCCAACTTCCCTGACTTCTTCGAGCTGAAGCGCACCCGCACCGGATCGCTCGACTTCAGCTGACCCACCGCATTCCGCATCGGCACCCGTATCGACGAGGAAGAGGAGAGCCCTGATGGCCACCACCATGAGCGCCGGAGAGTTCCTGGCCCTGCACGATCGCACCGAACACCCGGACCCCCTGGTCCTCCCGAACGCCTGGGACGCGGTCAGTGCCCGCGCCCTCGCCGACGCGGGATTCGCCGCACTCTCGACCTCCAGCGTGGCCGTCGCCGCCGTCCTCGGTTACCGGGACGGCGGGGACACCCCCGCCGACGAGATGTTCGGCGCGCTCAAGCGGATCACCCGTGCGGTCGACGTCCCGGTCACGGCCGACATCGAGGCCGGCTACGGTCTGGCCCCCGCCGAGATCGTCGAACGCCTGCTGGACGCCGGCCTGGTCGGCTGCAACCTGGAGGACTCCGTCGACCGGCAGCTCAAGGACCCGGACGAGCACGCCGACTGGCTCTCCCAGGTGCGCGCCGCCGCGGGCGACCGTCTGGTCCTGAACGCCCGGGTCGACACCTTCCTGGTCGGCGACCGCTCGGTCGAGGACGCCGTCAAGCGCGCCGCCCTCTACATCGACGCGGGCGCCGACGTCATCTACCCGATCTTCGCCCCGGAGTCCGCGCTCCCCGAGCTCACCTCCGGCATCCCCCGCCCGGTGAACGCCGTCTGCGTCCTCGGCCAGTCCACCCCCGCCCACCTCCACACCCTCGGCGCCTCCCGGGTCACCTACGGCGGCTCCCTCCAGTTCCACATCGCCAACGAGATCACCGCCCTCGCCCAGCGCATCGCCCAGTAGCGCAACACAAACCCGCAGGGCCCTCCCGCCGCACGGCAGGAGGGCCCTGCCCCCGTCCCGGGCCGGCCCGAGCAACCGCCCGCCCCCGCGCCGAAGGTGCGTCAAAAACGCCACAGGCCCCCCGACCCGGATGGGCGGAGGGCCTGCGACCTGCGGTTCTACTGTGCCCCAGGCAGGATTCGAACCTGCGACACCGGCTTTAGGAGAGCCGTGCTCTATCCCCTGAGCTACTGAGGCGGGGCCGACGAAACACCCCGCCGACCGGTCACAGCCTAGCGGATCGGGCCCGCACGGTGGCCCGCCGTTTCTCCCCCGCCCCGGGACGGCCGTGCCCGGTCCGGCGCGTTCTGCGACGGAGGGATGGGGGCGGTGCGTGGCCTTACGGTGGATTTGTTCGTTCTTGTGGCAGATCCGACCTCTCCGAAAGGCCCCGGCCCGTGACTTCCTCTCCTCAGACCCCGTTCGGTGGGCTCGGCGGGATTCTGGTGATCATTCCGACCTACAACGAGGCGGAGAACGTCGAACGGATCGTCTCCCGGGTCCGGGCCGCCGTCCCGGAGGCCCACGTGCTGGTGGCGGACGACAACAGCCCGGACGGGACGGGCAAGTTGGCGGACGGGCTGGCGGATGCCGACGAGCAGGTGAAGGTGCTGCACCGGAAGGGCAAGGAGGGTCTCGGCGCGGCCTACCTGGCCGGGTTCCGGTGGGGCATCGAGAACGGCTACGACGTCCTGGTCGAGATGGACGCGGACGGCTCGCACCAGCCGGAGGAGCTGCCGCGGCTGCTGACCGCGCTGCACAGCGCTGACCTGGTGCTGGGTTCGCGCTGGGTGCCGGGCGGTGCGGTGGTGAACTGGCCGAAGTCGCGGCTGCTGCTGTCGAAGGGCGGCTCGACGTACTCGCGGCTGATGCTGAACGTGCCGATCCGCGATGTCACCGGCGGCTACCGGGCGTTCCGCAAGGAGACGCTGCTCGGCCTGGGGATGGACCAGGTCGCCTCGCAGGGCTACTGCTTCCAGGTCGACCTGGCCTGGCGGGCCGTCAAGGCCGGATTCAAGGTGGCCGAGGTGCCGATCACCTTCGTGGAACGCGAGCACGGCGCATCGAAGATGAGCCGCAGCATCGTCGCGGAGGCCCTCTGGCGGGTCACCGCCTGGGGCGTCGCCGACCGGATCGCCCGGCTCACCGGCAAGCGCTGAGAGACCCGGCACGGAAAAGCCTCCGCGGGCCGGCGACAGCAAGTGTCGCCGGCCCGCGGAGGCGGGTGCGGGGCCCCGAACGGGCCCCACGAGCTCAGCCGAGACGGAACAGGCGGGCGCCGATCGACGGCGGCGCCAGGTCCGACTGGAGGGTGACCGGGACCTCGATCCGGTCCTCGCCGTCGCCCGCCGACAGCGTGCCGACCTGGGTACCGGCCGACAGCGTGTGGGCGATCTTGCCGATCGGGGTGAGGGTCAGGTGCGCGGTGATGCCGGACCAGCCCGCCACCGTCAGGTCCTTGGCCGCCACCACCGGCACCTTGCCGCCGACGCCGTCGTCGACGTAGCCGACCACGTCGCCCTGCTTGGCCAGGGTCTGCCCGGTCAGCACGGACTGCGCCGCCACGTTGATCTTCTGGCTGACCGGCTGGGCCGCGTTCACCAGGCTCGGCTCCTCCTTGGTGGCCGGCTGGCCGAGGGTGACACCGACCAGGGTCCGCTTGACGCCGCCGATCTCCTTGACCGCCGCCCACATGAAGCAGGACTGCGCGGGCGTCGACGAACCGGTCTTGCCGCCGATCATGCCGTTCTTGCCGAGCACCTTGTTGGTGTTGTAGATCCGCTGGCCCTTGAAGTTGGTGTCGGGCTCGGCGATGACCTGCCGGAAGATCTCGTCCTTGATCACCACCTGGGCCAGCTTCAGCTGGTCCTTGGCGGTCGACTTGGTGTCGTTGTTGTAGCCGGCCGGGTCGGCGTAGGTGGTGTTGGTCATGCCGAACTGCTTGGCGGTGTCGTTCATCTTCTTGACGAACGCCTCCTCGCTGCCGGAGTCCCAACGCGCAAGCAGCCGGGCCACGTTGTTCGCGGACGGCAGCATCAGCATCTCCAACGCCTCGTACTGGCTGAGCTGCTGCCCCTCGATCAGGGTCACCTTCGACTCGTCGGCGTTCGACGACTCCTCGGCGGCCTGCTTGTCGACCGTGAGCATCGGGCCGGCCTGGCCCTTCTTCAACGGGTGCGCCTGCAGGATCAGGTACGCGTTCATCACCTTGGTGACGGACGCGATCGGCACCGGCGTCTCCTGGCCGGACGCGCCGAGATCACCCACCCCGATCACCTCGGCCGCAGCCTGCCCCTTGGCCGGCCACGGGATGTTCAACTGCTCGCCCTGGAACGTGAACGAGTCCGCCAGCCCCAGCTTCGCCTTCGGCGTGGGCAGCGGACGCAGCAACTGCGCGGCCGCCAGCACCCCGAGCACCACCGCCAGGAAGACGCCCCAGATCACCACCCGCTTCATCGCCCGCCGGAACGGGGTCATCGGCCGGGCACTCAGCGCCTTCAGCACCTCCAGCGCCTCGACGGTGCTCTCCGGCCCGGCAGCCGCCTGCGACGCGACGGCCTGCGGCGCAGCGACGGGAGCGGGCGCAGGCGCAGGCGCGGCCTTCGGCGCGGGAACGGGCTTCGCGACCGGAGCGGGCGGCGGGGTCGGCTTGGACGGGGCCTCGTCCTTGGGCAGCCGCAGCATGACGGTCTGCTCGGGCTTGGCCGGCGCGTCCTCCTCCGCCTTCCCGATGCGGAGCGTCATCGTCGGCTCGGCCACGACCGGAACAGCCTTCTCCTCGGAGGCCTCCTCGGCCTCCGGCTCCTCGACCTTGCCGACGCGCAGCGTCATCGTCGGCTCGGCCACGACGGGAGCAGCCTTCTCCTCGGCGGCTTCCTCGGCCTCCGACTCCTCCGCGTCCTCCGCGTCCTCCGGCTCTTCGGCCTTCTCCGCCGTCTCGACGCGCGGCGTCGCCTCCGGCTCCTCGGACTTGCCGACGCGCAGCATCATCGTCGGCTCGGCCACGACCGGAAGGGCCTTCTCCTCAGCCTCCGGCTCCTCCGTGTCCTCCGACTCCGCAGCCTTCGCCGCGCGCAGCGTCGCCGCCGGCTCGGCGGCCTCCGCGGCCTCCGCGGCCTCCTGGGCCTTGCCGACGCGCAGGGTCATCGTCGGCTCGGCCGCCACCGGAACGGCCTTGTCCTTCGACTCCTCAGCCTTCGCCGGGCTCAGCGTCGGCACCGGCTCAGGCACAACCGGAGCAGCCTTCCCCTCGGCGGCCTCCTCGGCCTCCGACTCCTCAACCTTCTCCGCCGGCTCAGCCGCGACCGGAACGGCCTCCTCCTCGGCCTCCGGCTCCGCAGCCTTCGCCGTCGGCTCGGCCGCGACCGGAGCAGCGCCCTCCCCAGCCTCCTCGACCTTGCCGACGCGCAGCGTCATCGTCGGTTCGGCCGCAACCGGGGCAGTCTCCTCCTCGACCTCCGACTCCTCGGCCTCCGCCGCACGCAGCGTCGCCGCCGACTCGGCCGCGACCGGAGCAGCCTCGGTCTCCTCGGCGTCCCCCTCTTCCTTCTCCTCTTCCTTCGGCTTCCCCGCCGAAACCCGCCCCAGCCGAAGCGCCGGCTTCTCGTCGGCGATCGCGGCGGCGGCCTCCGGCAGGTCGAGGTCGGACGCGGACCCGGACCCGGACCCGGACGCGGACGTGGGCTCCTCCTCGTCGCGCACGCGGAGGTTCACCGTGGAGCCGCCCTCGCGAGGAGCTCGCTCCTCGGCCTCGGCCTCGGTCGGCCGTGTCTTGCCGTCGCGCGGCTCGCTCTGCGGGGACTTGCCCACGTAACCCACTCCTCCTCGTCCGCCCCGGCGGTTGCCGGTCCGATCAGTCCGATCACACAAGCTGGTTTTTTTCGGGTGGGTTCTCGACCCGCCCGAGTACCTGTACAGTCTCCGGCACCGTGGCCGCGATGGCCCGCCGCACCCCGCCCCACCGGCCGTTTTTCCTGGCTGCGGGGGCCGTTGCCGGGTCAGACGCGGGGGCGTCGGACGGTGGTTCCAGCCTGCCGGAGCAAGGTCACGATTCGGAGGCGTACTCGACAAGCCTGTGTGAGAGGCGTCACCCTGTCATTCATCCACGCGGGGAGGCTTGGATGGGCAGGAGCCGCAGAACTATTCCCGAGGAGCTGTTGCTGCTCGCACTGGACCCGGCCACGGGTACCACCGCGCAGCCGCAGACCCTCGACCTCGGACTTGCCGGGGCGCAGCTCGTCGAGCTGTCCCTGGCCGGAAGGATAGTCCCGGACGGGGACCGGATCGCCGTGGTGGTGCCACGGCCGACCGGTGACCCGACGCTGGACCACGCGCTGGAGCTGTTGCGCAGGCGTGGCAGTCCGGTGCGCGCCGCGCACTGGATCGGCGGGCCGCGCCTTGGCCTGAGGCAGACGTACTTGGCGCACCTGGAACGGTGCGGCATGGTGACGGCAGTGGCGGGTCAGGTGTGCGGCGTGCTGCCGACGACCCGCTATCAGGCGTCGGACGACTGCACCAACGCGGCGATCAAGCAGCGGCTGGACACCGCGATCCGCACCGGCGTGCCGCCGGACCCGCGGACGGCGGCGTTGGCGGCGCTGGCGCACGCGGTGGGTCTGGGCAAGCACCTGTATCCGGGCAACGAGGGACGGTCCTCGCGCTCCCGGTTGCGGGATCTGATCAGGTACGACCCGCTGGGCGGGATGGTGGCCCATGCGGTGATGGACGTGCAGAACGGCCTGCCGGCCCAGCAGAGCAGGCCGGCGCCCGCGGGTTCGCGGGGTCCGGCCGGTCGGCCCGCCGCCTCGGGGCGGGGTGTGGCCAGCCGGGTGGGCGCGCGGTGAGCGACGCGCGCCGCTAGGGCCTGTACGGACAGGGCCTGTGCGGACAGGGCCTGTGCGGACCCTGGGCGTTCGAACAGTGGTGACAGGGCGGTCGGCCCGGTGCGATGCACCGGGCGGCCGCCCTTCACCGTTGGCCCGTCGGGCCGGTGCCGGTCAACCCTGGTGCGTCCACTGTTTTCTGACGGACCGCCAGAAGCGGAGGGGCGCACGGGATGCCCATTAGCGCGCGGGGCGCATGGTGCGCAAGAGGCACTGCCTCGATTGAGCTATTTTCCGATGATCTGTTCTACCGCGCTGCCGTGAATCCCGGGCGTGGACCGCAGTTGAGGTGGCATGCTGCTCAGCGTCAGGGGGTTGGTACCAATTACCGCACTGTTGCCAGAAGTAGGGCCGGAGGTCGATGTGTCCGCCAGCGTGAATCCGACGGTCCGCCGTCGCAGGCTCGGCGCCGAGCTCCGGCGGCTGCGCGAGTTCCGCGGGATGACGGCCGAGGAGGTGGCCGGCCGTCTGATGGTCTCCCAGTCGAAGATCAGCCGACTGGAGAACGGCCGCCGCTCGATCAGCCAGCGTGACGTCCGGGACCTGTGCGACGTCTACCAGGTCGAGGACGAGCGGGTCCGCAACGGCCTGATGGAGATGGCCAAGGAGTCGCGCCAGCGCGGCTGGTGGCACGAGTTCGGGGACATCCCGTACAGCGTGTACATCGGGCTGGAGGCGGAGGCCTCGTCGATCCGGGCCTACGAGTCCTCGTTCGTGCCGGGCCTGTTGCAGACCCCGGAGTACGCGGAGGCGGTGGTCACCGGCACCCAGCCGGACACCGATCCCGCGGCGATCCGCCGCCGGGTGGAGGTGCGGCTCAAGCGCCAGCACCGGATACACGGCGAGGACCAGCTCGGCAGCCTGTGGGTGGTGGTCGACGAGGCGGTGCTGCGGCGCCAGGTCGGCGGCCCGCAGGTGATGGCCGAGCAGCTGCTCCAGCTGGTCGAGCTCGGTGAGCGGCCCAACATCAACCTGCAGGTCATACCGTTCAAGCACGGTGCGCACCCCGGTATGACCGGCACATTTTCCCTGATGGAGTTCCCCGAATCAGCGGATTCCACGGTCGTCTACTTCGAAGGAGTGACGAGCGATCTCTACCTCGAGAAGGAAGCCGACGTACGCCGCTATACCAATCTCTACGACCACCTGCGAGCCGCGGCGCTGAGCGTCACGGAAAGCCGGTCGATGATCACCGATTTGGCAGAGGAGTTCATGAAATGAGCAAGGCCATCGAGACCCTGACCTGGCGCAAGAGCAGCTACAGCGGCGGCAACGGCGCATGTGTGGAGATCGCTGTGCCGGGTGCTGCCTCGATCGCGGTCCGGGACTCCAAGGACCCGCAGGGCCCGCAGCTGCGCTTCTCCAGCGCCAGCTGGGCGGCGTTCGCGGCTGCGGCCGGTACGGGCGCCTTCGGCGAGGTCTGATCCACGGCTCCCTGTGCGTCCTCGGTGCCCGTCGCCTCGCCGCGGCGGGCACCGTCGCCCAGCAGGGCTCAACCGCAGGCCGGATAGCGGGTGTTCCAGCCTTCGGTGCCGTGCAGGGCGGGGCCGTGCAGGAGTTCCAGCACCAGGTCGTCGGCGAGTTCCAGGATCGCGCCGCGGCCTTCGAGTTCGGCGAGCAGCTCGGGCGGGAGTGCGGTCTCGCCGTGCAGGGCGCCCAGCAGGTTGCCGCAGATGGAGCCGGTGGAGTCGCTGTCGCCGGAGTGGTTGACGGCCAGCAGCAGGCCGCTGCGGACGTCCTCGGCGACCAGGGCGCAGTACAGGCCGATGGCGAGCGACTCCTCGGCGGTCCAGCCCTCGCCGAGTTCCTCGACGCGTTCGGCGGACGGCACGCCGGCCCGGACGGCGTCCAGGGCGGCGCGCAGGGCGGCGGTGGTCTCGTCGTGGCCGGGGCGTTCGGACAGCAGCGCCAGGGCGAGGTGGACGCCCTCCTCCAGGGTGCCGCCGCGGGCGACGGCGTGGACGATCACCGCGAAGGCCCCGGCGGACAGGTAGCCGGTGGGGTGGCCGTGGGTCAGTACCGAGCATTCGACGGCGAGTTGGAAGACCAGGGGCGGGTCCCAGGCGGTGAGCAGTCCGAACGGGGCGGCGCGCATCACGGTGCCGCAGCCCTTGGAGTCGGGGTTGCGCGGCTCCTCGACGGTGGGCAGCGGCCCGTCCTCGGTGCCGGCCAGGCCGGACAGGCAGGCGTTGCCGGGGGCGCGGCGTTCGTACAGCCACTCCTCGCGGCCGAGCCAGCCGAGGTCCTTGCGGCGCTCGTCGGGGCCCCAGTCCTGCTGGGTGGCGTACCAGCGCAGGTAGGCGCGGTGCAGGTCGGACGGCGGGTGCCAGAGGCCGCTGTCGCGGCCGATGTGGGAGCGGATCAGGCCGTCGACGGTGAACATGCTCATCTGGGTGTCGTCGGTGACGGCGCCGCGCCGCCCGTAGGCGGGGACGTAGCCGGTGACGCCCGCCTCGCCGTGGGTGGCGCGGATCTGCTCCAGCTGTTCGAACTCGATGCCGGCGCCGAGGGCGTCGCCGATCGCACCGCCGAGCAGACAGCCCCGCACCCGGCTGCGGAAGTCCTGCTGCTGGGCGCGTGACCACAGGGGCATCACGGGTGGGGGCCTTTCGGTCGGCGGCGTCGGACAGCAGACGCACTGTATTCGAAGGTCCGGTCGAAACCGCCGGGCTCCACCGAACATCCATCCGCCCGTAGTCGGGAGGCCTCCCAAGGCCCTGGCTCGGGCGTCAGTCGAGCACGGGCAGCAGCCGGGGCAGGTGCCCGTCGGAGGCGAGGGCGGCGGCCCGCCGTTCGGCCGGCACCTGCCCGTAGTCGGTGGTGCGCTGCCGGGCGGGACGGCCGGCCAGGGCGGCGATCGCCTCCAGGTCGCGGACCGACTTGTAGGAGCCCCAGGAGGAGCCCGCCATCCGGGAGATGGTCTCCTCCATCAGCGTGCCGCCGAGGTCGTTGGCGCCGCTGCGGAGCATCTCGGCGGCGCCCTCCGCGCCGAGCTTCACCCAGCTGGTCTGGATGTTGGGGATGTGCGGGTGCAGCAGCAACCGGGCCATCGCGGTGACCGCCCGGTTGTCGCGCGCGGTCGGGCCGGGCCGGGCGATGCCCGCCAGGTACACGGGCGCGTTGGTGTGCACGAACGGCAGGGTGACGAACTCGGTGAACCCGCCGGTGCGCTGCTGGATCTCGGCGAGCAGCCGCAGGTGGCCGAGCCAGTGCTTCGGGGTGTCGACGTGCCCGTACATCATGGTGGACGACGAGCGCAGGCCCGACTCGTGGGCAGTGGTGACGACTTCGACCCAGGTCGCGGCGGGCAGCTTGCCCTTGGTGAGGATCCAGCGCACCTCGTCGTCGAGGATCTCCGCGGCGGTGCCGGGGATGGAGTCCAGCCCGGCCTCCTTCGCGGCGGTCAGCCAGTCGCGGATCGACAGGCCGGTGCGGGTGGCGCCGTTGACGACCTCCATCGGCGAGAACGCGTGCACGTGGATGCCGGGGACGCGCTGCTTCACGGCCCGGGCGATGTCGAAGTACGCGGTGCCGGGCAGGTCGGGGTGGATGCCGCCCTGCATGCACACCTCGGTCGCGCCGACCTCCCAGGCCTGCTCGGCCCGTTCGGCGACCTGGTCCAGCGAGAGGGTGTACGCGTCGGCGTCGGTGCGGCGCTGGGCGAACGCGCAGAACCGGCAGCCGGTGTAGCAGACGTTGGTGAAGTTGATGTTCCGGGTGACGCAGTACGTCACCTCCTCGCCGACGGTGTCGCGGCGCAGCTGGTCGGCGATCCGGGTGAGCGCGTCCAGTGCGTCGCCGTCCGCGTGGAACAGCGCCAGGGCCTGGTCGTCCGTCAGCCCGGTCGGGTCGTCGGCGGCGGTGGACAGCGCGGCGCGCACGTCGGTGTCGAGTCGGCGCGGGACGGGGGCGGCGGCCTGTTCGCGCAGGGTGTCCCAGTCGCCGTAGACGTCGTCGAAGTCGGAGCGGCGGTCGCCGGTGCGGCCTTCGGTGTCGACGGTGCGGAACAGGTCGGTGCGGCCGCCGCCGGTCATCGGCTCGTCGGGTTCCTGCCAGGGCAGGCCGGTGGGGCGGCGTCCCTCGACGGCGAGGCCGGTGGCGGGGTCGGCGAGGGCGCGGACGTGCGGCAGCAGGCGGGGGTCGAGCCAGGGCTCGCCGCGCTTCAGGTACTCGGGGTAGATCGTCAACCGTTCGCGCAGCGTGTACCCGGATTCGGCGGTCCGCTCGGCCAACTCTTCGATGTGCGGCCAGGGGCGTTCCGGGTTGACGTGGTCGGGTGTCAGCGGGGAGATGCCGCCCCAGTCGTCGAGTCCGGCGCCGATCAGCAGCGCGAACTCGGCGTCCACCAGGTTCGGCGGGGCCTGGATCCGGGCGGCGGGGCCGAGCACCAGCCGGGCGACCGCCACCGCGGCGGCCAGCTCGGACAGTTCGGCGTCCGGCATGGCCCGCATCGCGGTGTCCGGCTTGGCCCGGAAGTTCTGCACGATCACTTCCTGCACGCCCTGGTAGGCGCGGGCCACCTTGCGGATCGCCAGCAGCGATTCGGCGCGTTCCTCGTAGGTCTCGCCGATGCCGATCAGCACGCCGGTGGTGAACGGGACGGCGCTGCGTCCGGCGTCCTCCAGCACCCGCAGCCGGACGGCCGGCTCCTTGTCGGGGGAGCCGTGGTGCGGGCCGCCGGGCTCCGACCAGAGGCGGGTGGCGGTGGTCTCCAGCATCATGCCCATCGACGGGGCGACCGGCTTGAGGCGCTGGAAGTCCGTCCAGGACAGCACGCCGGGGTTCAGGTGCGGCAGCAGCCCGGTCTCCTCCAGCACCCGCACGGCCATCGCCCGCACGTACGCCAGGGTGTCGTCGTAGCCGTGCGCGTCCAGCCACTCGCGGGCCTCCGGCCAACGGTCCTCGGGGCGGTCGCCGAGCGTGAACAGGGCTTCCTTGCAGCCGAGTTCGGCGCCCCGGCGGGCGATGTCCAGCACCTCGTCCGGGGACAGGTACAGCCCGTGGCCGTCCTTGCGGAGCTTGCCCGGCACGGTGACGAAGGTGCAGTAGTGGCAGCGGTCCCGGCACAGCCGGGTCAGCGGAACGAACACCTTGCGCGAGTACGTGATGACCCCGGGGCGGCCGGCCTGCTCCAGCCCGGCGTCGCGCAGCCGTGCGGCCACCCGGCACAGCTGCTCCAGGTCCTCGCCCCGCGCCCGGAGCAGCACTGCGGCCTCCGCGACGTCCAGCGCCACCCCGTCCCGGGCCCGGCGCAGCGCGCGCCGCATCGCGTTCGGGGTGGGGTAGTCGGGCTGCGGGGGCTGCTGGCTCATGGTTCGGACCCTACGCGAGGCGTACATCTGCGGGACGACAGAACCCTGAGGGTGTCTCAGGGTCGCAATGCTCCGGATACAACGCGAGACGTACCGCGATCTGCTGCCGCCGGGCGACGCGCCGAACGGGCGTGCGGGGCTTCAATGGACAGTGACAGCAGACGGACTCTGAAGGGGGCCGCAGTGGAGCAGGAATCCACCGCAGTACAGGACTTGACGCCGACCCGTCCCGGTCGGCGGCGCACCGCCGTGCGGATCGGCGTGCCCGCGGCGATCGCCACCGTCGTCGCCGTCGGCATCGGCCTGGTGCCCGCGCTGGCCAGCGACGAATCGCCGAACCTGCCCGCGATCAGCGCCCAGGACCTGGTCGCCAAGGCCCTCTCGGCGAACACCGACACCTTCACCGGCACCGTCCGGATCAACGCCGACCTGGGCCTGCCCAGCGCGCTGACCGACGTCGCCACCGGCTCCGGCCCGATCGGCGAGCTCGCCCGCGGCGCCGGTGCGAAGACCGGCTCCGCCGACCCGCAGACGAAGGCCGTCGAACTGCTCGGCGGCTCGCACACCCTGACGGTCTCGGCGGACGGCCCGGACCGCCAGAAGCTCACCCTGGCCAGCCAGAAGTCCGGCTACGAGCTGGTCCACAACGGCGACCAGGTGTGGGCGTACGACCGCAACTCCCAGCAGGCCCTGCACCTGACCGGCGCGGGCGCCGACGGGCGCCACCCGGACGGCAAGGAGGGCATCGGCTCGGTCACCCCGCAGGAGATCGCCAAGCAGCTGCTCGAACACTCCGCCGACACCACCTCGGTGACGGTCGACGGCACCGAGCGGGTCGCCGGGCACGCCGCGTACAAGCTCAGCATCAAGCCCAAGCAGGCCGGCTCCACGGTCTCCGAGATCCGCGTCTCGATCGACGCCGAGAAGGGCATGCCGCTGGCCGTGCAGCTGCGCACGGTGGACGGCGCGACCGCGTTCGACGTGCGCTTCGGCACCCTGTCGTACGCCAAGCCGGACGCCAAGACCTTCCAGTTCAGCGCCCCCAAGGGCTCGAAGGTGATCGAGCGTTCGGACGGCAAGCTGTCCGACAACCCGATGCCGTCCGTCCCGGGCCTGCCTTCGCTGCCGACCGGCGACGGCGCCAAGGGCGGCGTCCTCGGCGAGGGCTGGACGGCCGTCGCGCACGCCGAGGTGGGCGCGGACGCCGCGAAGGGCTTCGCCAAGTTCGCCGGCCGCCCGGTCAAGGGCGGCACCCTGGTGTCCAGCCGGGTCGTCAACGCCCTGATCACCGACGACGGCAGGGTGTACGTGGGCGCCGTCACCCCGGAGACCCTGGAGCAGGTCGCCGCCTCCGGCAAGTGATCACCGTGCGGGGCCCCGGGGTCGACCGACCCCGGGGCCCCGCCTCGTCGTTCCGACCCTTGCGCGGCCCTTGACGCGGCTCGGGCGAACCGGTGGGATGGTGGGCCGCCGCGGACCGTTCGTCCGCCGTTCGCCCACCCGTTCATCCGCCGCTGGGAGCACCGTGCCGATCCGCCGCCGCTCAGCCCTGTTCGGCGGGCTCGCGATCGCCTGCGCCGCGGCCCTGGCCCGCTGCGGACCCGCCGCCGCCGACGCCGGGAACCACCCCGCCGGGCTGCTGGAGGTGACCTCCGGCTGGACCACCGACCCCGACCGCACCGGGATGCAGGCCCTGCTCGCCGTCCTGAAGGGCCGCGCCCCGGACGTCACCTTCGTCTCCGGTGACGGCTCCACCGCGACCGACCCGGTCGCCCGCCTCGCCGACGGCCGCCCGCCGGACAGCATCCGCTGTTCCGGCGGCACCGAACTCGCCGAGCTGGCACCGCATTTGGAGCCCCTCGACAGTCTCGCCCGGAGCCGCCGGTGGACCGCAGGCCTACCCGCCGGGCTCCAGCCCCGGCTGCGCGTCGGACGCACCCTGTACGGCGTCCCGGCGGGCGTCCGCCGCACCAACCTGCTCTGGTCCAACCGCGAGGTGCTGGCCGACGCCGCCGCCGACCCCGCGCCCGCCGACCCGGGCCTGCTGATCGCCCAGCTGCAACGCGTCACCGCCACCGGCCGCCCCGCCCTCGCCGTCGGCGGCCCCGCCGAGGTCCTCCACCTCGCCGAGACCGCGCTGCTGGCCGCCCACGGCCCGGACGCGTTCGGCGCCCTCTGGCGGCCCGGCGGCCCGTGGAACTCCCCCGCCACCACCACCGCCCAGCGCGTCCTGGACGCCCTGCTCGCGCACGCCGCCCCGATCACCCCGGACGCCGACTGGACCGACGCCGCCCGCCTCCTCGGCACCGGCCGGGCCGGCTACCTGCTCACCGGCGACTGGGCGGACGCCTGGCTGCGCACCGACCTCGGCCTGCGCGCCGGCGCCGACTACCGCTGGGCCGCCGCACCGGGCACCGCCGGCCTGTTCCAGTCCCGCGCCGACGTCTTCACCCTCCCCCGCGGCGCCCACCACCGCACCGCCGCCGTCGCCTGGCTGGACGTCTGCGCCGACCTCGACGGTCAGGTCGCGCTCAACGGCGCCCGCACCGCCGTCCCGGCCCGCACCGACCTGCCCGAACCGACGCTGGCCATGTTCGGCCCGTACGCCCGCTGGTCGCTGGACGAGTGGCGGCAGCGCCGCTCCCTCGACTCACTCACCCACGGCGGCCTGCTCGGCGGCCACCGCCGCGCCGCCGCGCTGGCCGCCGCCACCGCCTTCACCACCCACCGCGACAGCACCCGCCTGGCGCGCGAGCTGGCCGCCGCCTGACCGCACCCGCCGCAACGCGTCCACGCTCAGCACCACCAGCGCCACCCACACCAGCCCGAAACCCGCCCAGCGGGCCGGCGACATCGACTCGTGGAAGACCGTCACGCCGATCAGGAACTGGAACATCGGCGCCAGGTACTGCAACAGCCCCAGCGTCGTCAGCGGCACTCGCAGCGCCGCCGCGCCGAAGCACATCAGCGGCACCGCCGTGATCACCCCGCTCGCCACCAGCAGCGCGGTGTGCCCCCACCCGTAGTGCCCGAGACTGCCCTCGCCGCGCACCCCCAGGTACACCAGGAACCCCAGCGCGAACGGGAACATCACCGCGCTCTCCACCGCCAGGCTCTCCGCCCCGCCCAGCGCCACCTTCTTCTTCAGCAGCCCGTACGTCGCGAACGAGAACGCCAGCGTCAACGCGATCCACGGCAGCCGTCCGTACGCCACCGTCAGCACCGCGACCGCGGCCACACCGACGCCGACCGCCGCCCACTGCGCCGTCCGCAGCCGCTCGCGCAGGACCAGCACGCCGAACGCGATCGTCACCAGCGGATTGATGAAGTACCCGAGGCTCGTCTCCACCACGTGCCCGGCGTTCACGGCCCAGATGTACACGCCCCAGTTCACCGAGACGGTGACCGCCGCGAGCGCCAGCATCGCCAGCCGCCTCGGCTGGCGCAGCAGCGGGCGTATCCACCCCCACTTCCGCCGCACCAGCAGCATCAGCACCACCGCGAGCAGCGACCACACCATCCGGTTCGCCAGAATGTCGGCCGCCCCGGCCGGCTCCAGCAGCGGCCAGAACAGCGGGAACAACCCCCACATCCCGTACGCCGCAAAGCCGTTCCACAACCCGACCCTGGCCTCCCGCGAACCCTCCGCCATGGCCCTGCCCTTCACCCGCGCACGAAACGTCCTCCGAAAGGTAGCGGCACGCGGGTGAAGGTGTCATCTCCAAAACGGAAAATGACTACTGACAAGTAACGGCGACTCGCCGGGAGCGGGCCCGTCCCGACGTCTCCGCTCCCCCTACTCGGTCACCGTCCAGGTGCTCGACCCCGTCAGCAGACCGGCCAGTTCGCCCCGCCCCTTCTGCTCCTCCGCCAACGCCAACTGGTCCGCCATCTGCACGTCGTAGACGTCCCGGCGGACGTCCCGGAGGACACCGATCGGCGTGTGGTGCAGGGTGTCCGCGTCCGCCAGCCGGGTCAGCGCGAACGCCGTGGCCGGGCTGCTCGCGTGCGCGTCGTGCACCAGGGCCGTCCCCTCCCCGCGCGGGGCGATCCGCAGCTCCCCGTCCGGCCCGCGCACCACGTGCCGGTCCGCGCCGACCAGGACCGGCTGCCCGTGCTCCAGCCGGACGATCGCCTCGTCCCGGGTGCCCGGCTCCTTCAGGATCTCGAACGCCCCGTCGTTGAAGATGTTGCAGTTCTGGTAGATCTCCACCAGCGCCGTGCCCTCGTGCTGCGCGGCCGCCCGCAGCACCGACTGCAGGTGCTGCCGGTCCGAGTCGATCGTCCGCGCCACGAAGCTCGCCTCGGCCCCGATCGCCAGCGAGAGCGGATTGAACGGCGCGTCCAGCGAGCCCATCGGCGTCGACTTGGTGATCTTCCCGACCTCGCTGGTCGGCGAGTACTGGCCCTTCGTCAGCCCGTAGATCCGGTTGTTGAACAGCAGGATCTTCAGATTGACGTTCCGCCGCAGCGCATGGATCAGGTGGTTGCCGCCGATCGACAGCGCGTCCCCGTCACCCGTCACCACCCACACCGACAGGTCGGGGCGGGACGCGGCCAGGCCGGTGGCGATCGCCGGGGCACGCCCGTGGATCGAGTGCATGCCGTACGTATTCATGTAGTACGGGAACCGCGAGGAGCAGCCGATGCCGGAGACGAAGACGGTGTTCTCCCGGCGGATGCCGAGCTCCGGCATGAAGGACTGCACGGCCGCGAGGATCGCGTAGTCGCCGCAGCCGGGGCACCAGCGCACTTCCTGGTCGGTCTTGAAGTCCTTCGCGGTCTGCGGTCCGTCGGCCTTGGGGACGAGCCGCAGAGCGGGGAAGTCGGTCATCGGGTCGCCTCCGCGTCGAGCGTGCCGATCGCCGCGTGCAGCACGTCGGCGAGTTGGGCGGCCTTGAACGGCAGGCCGCGCACCTGGTTGTAGGACTGCGCGTCGACGAGGTACTTGGCGCGCAGCAGCAGGGCGAGCTGTCCGAGGTTCATCTCGGGGACGATCACCCGCTCGTACCGGCGCAGCACCGTGCCGAGGTTGGCCGGGAAGGGGTTGAGGTTCCGCAGGTGGGCCTGGGCGACCTGGCCGCCGTCGGCCCGCACCCGGCGCACGGCGGCGGCGATCGGGCCGTAGGTGGAGCCCCAGCCGAGCACCAGGACGCGGGCCTCGCCGCTCGGGTCGTCGACCTCGACGTCGGGGACCTCGATGCCGTCGATCTTGGCCTGCCGGGTGCGGACCATGAAGTCGTGGTTGGCGGGGTCGTAGGAGATGTTGCCGGTGCCGTCCTGCTTCTCGATGCCGCCGATCCGGTGTTCGAGGCCGGGGGTGCCGGGGACCGCCCACGGGCGGGCGAGGGTGTGCGGGTCGCGCTGGTAGGGGCGGAAGGTGCCGTCGGGGCCGTTCGGCTCGGTGGCGAACTCGACGCGCAGGTCCGGGAGTTCGTCGACGTCCGGGATCTTCCACGGCTCGGAGCCGTTGGCCAGGTAGCCGTCGGAGAGCAGGAACACCGGGGTGCGGTAGGTGAGCGCGATCCGGGCGGCGTCGAGCGCGGCGTCGAAGCACTCGGCGGGCGTCGCGGGGGCGACGATCGGCACCGGGGCCTCGCCGTTGCGGCCGAACATCGCCTGTAGCAGGTCGGCCTGCTCGGTCTTGGTCGGCAGGCCGGTGGACGGGCCGCCGCGCTGGATGTCGACCACCAGCAGCGGCAGTTCCAGCGACACGGCGAGGCCGATGGTCTCCGACTTCAGCGCCACGCCGGGGCCGGAGGTGGTGGTCACGCCCAGCGCGCCGCCGAACGCCGCGCCGAGCGCCGCGCCGATGCCGGCGATCTCGTCCTCGGCCTGGAACGTCCGGACGCCGAAGTTCTTGTGCTTCGACAGCTCGTGCAGGATGTCCGAGGCGGGGGTGATCGGGTACGAGCCGAGGAACACCGGCAGCCCGGACCGCTCCCCCGCCGCGACCAGGCCGTACGACAGCGCCAGGTTCCCGGAGATGTTGCGGTACGTGCCGGCGGGCAGCTTGGCCGGCGGGATCTCGTAGGAGACCGCGAAGTCCTCGGTGGTCTCGCCGAAGTTCCAGCCCGCCCGGAACGCCGACACGTTGGCCTCGGCGATCTGCGGCTTCTTCGCGAACTTCTGCCGCAGGAACAACTCGGTGCCGTGGGTGGGTCGGTGGTACATCCACGACAGCAGGCCGAGCGCGAACATGTTCTTCGCCCGCTCGGCGTCCTTGCGGGCCAACCCGCTGTCCTTCAGCGCCTCCAGCGTCAGCGAGGTCAGCGGGACGGGGTGCAGCCGGAACGCCTCCAGCGAGCCGTCCGTCAGCGGGTCCCTGTCGTAGCCGACCTTCGCCAGCGCGCGCTTGGTGAACTCGTCCGTGTTGACGATGATCTCGGCGCCCGCCGGCAGGTCCGGCAGGTTCGCCTTCAGCGCCGCCGGGTTCATCGCCACCAGCACGTCGGGGGCGTCGCCGGGCGTCAGGATGTCGTGGTCGGCGAAGTGCAGCTGGAAGCTCGACACGCCCGGCAGGGTGCCTGCGGGGGCGCGGATCTCCGCCGGGAAGTTCGGCAGCGTGGACAGGTCGTTGCCGAACGCCGCCGTCTCCGAGGTGAATCGGTCGCCGGTGAGCTGCATCCCGTCGCCCGAGTCGCCGGCGAACCGGATGATCACCCGGTCCAGCCGTCGGATCGGCTTGGCCGTCCGCCCGGACCCGTCCTGCGGGCCCGAACGGGGCGAGGCCGGGCCCGTCCGGCGCTCGCCGTCCGGGCCGTCCACTGCCTCTGACTGATCGACCTGACTGGTCACTGCCGCGGACCTCCTCGAAAGGGAGCCAGCAGCGGGCGTGAGCCGTGTGCCCCGTCCGCCTGGCGCACCAAAAGGAATCCTAAACAGGTAAAGCACGACGGGAAGGGAACTCGCGAAGACCGCCACGGCGGGTCCCCCCGCCGGTCACGACTCCAGATACGCGAGCACCGCGAGAACCCGCCGGTGATCCTGCTGGCTCTGACCCAAACCCAGTTTCTGGAAGATGTTCGACACATGCTTCTCGACCGCACCGTCGGACACCACCAGTTGCTTGGCCACCGCGGCGTTGGTCCGGCCCTCCGCCATCAGCCCCAGCACCTCGCGCTCACGGGGCGTCAGATTCGCCAGCGTGTCGACCTGCCGGCTGCGGCTCAGCAACTGCTGCACCACCTCCGGGTCCAGCGCCGTCCCGCCCTGCGCGACCCGGGTCACCGCGTCGACGAACTCCCGCACCTCCGCGACCCGGTCCTTCAACAGGTACCCGACCCCGCGGGTCGAACCCGCCAGCAGCTCGCCCGCGTACTGCTCCTCCACGTGCTGCGACAGCACCAGCACACCCAGCTGCGGATACCGCTTGCGCAACTCCACGCACGCCCGCACCCCCTCGTCGGTGTGCGTCGGCGGCATCCGCACATCCGCCACCACCACGTCCGGCAACGAGCCCTCCTCCTGCAGCCCGTCCACCACCCGCAGCAGAGCGTCCCCGTCCCCGACCCCCGCCACGACCTCCATCCCCCGGTCCGTCAGCAACCGCGTCAACCCCTCCCGGAGCAACACGGAATCCTCGGCGATCACCACACGCAACATGCCGACGACCCTATCGGGTGGGGAGATCAGGGGCGCGGGGAGCTGCGCGAAGCGGAAGGCACCCCAACGCAAGATCGCGACGCGGGACAATGGCCTGCACGTGCTCGCGACCTCACGGACGGGCGCACCCGCACCCGTCTCACATGGTGCGAATCGCCACCGTGTCGCAGAGCTCCTGCAGCGCCGCCTTCGCCGAGCACTCCGGCAGCGGGTCCAGCAGCGCCCGCGCCTCCTCCGCGTAGCGCAGCGTCTCGCGCCGCGCCCGCTCCAGCGCGGGGTGCCGACGCAGCAGGCGCAGCGCTTCCGCGTGGGCGGCGTCGTCGGACGCCAGGTCGCTGTCGAGGAGTTCCCGCAGCCGCACGTCCTCCGCGTCCGCCGGGTCGACGGGCATCTGGCGCAGCAGCAGCACGGGCAGCGTGGGGACGCCTTCGCGCAGGTCGGTGCCGGGGGTCTTGCCGGACTCGTGGCCGTCGCTGGCGATGTCGAGGACGTCGTCGGCGAGCTGGAACGCGGTGCCGATGCGCTCGCCGTACTGGGTGAGCAGGTCGACGATCCACGGTTCGGCGCCGGCCATCATCGCGCCGAAGCGGCAGGAGACGGCGATCAGCGAGCCGGTCTTGCCGGAGAGGACGTCCAGGTAGTGCTGGAGCGGGTCGTCCTCGGGGCGGGGCCCGACGGTCTCCAGGATCTGGCCGGTGACCAGTCGTTCGAACGCGTCGGCCTGGACCTTGACGGCCTCGGGGCCGAGGTCGGCGAGCACCTGGGAGGCGCGGGAGAACAGGAAGTCGCCGGTGAGGATGGCGACCGAGTTGTCCCAGCGGCTGTTGGCGCTGGGCGCGCCGCGCCGTACGGGGGCCTCGTCCATGACGTCGTCGTGGTAGAGCGTCGCGAGGTGGGTGAGTTCGACCACCACCGCGGACGTCACGACGCCGGCGGCGGCCGCGTCGCCGAACTGGGCGGCGAGCATCACGAGCAGCGGCCTGAACCGCTTCCCCCCGGCCTCGATGAGGTGGCTGGCGGTCACCGTGATGAAGGGCACGTCGCACTTGACGGCCTCGATCAGCGCGGCCTCCACGGCCTCCATCCCGGCCTGGACGTCGCGGGTCAGATCGCGGTCCTGCACGCTCAGCCCGAAGGGCCCCACGACGGTCACGCTGACCACTCCTGTCCCTGGTCGATCCAGCGGGCCGGTCCCTCAGCGCCGCCGATGCACATACAAGGCAGCGTATCCGGTCCCGAGTGGATCACTGCACGGGCATGGGCCTTCCTCCCCTGGTGGCGGGAGGTGGGCCCGGTACGGACCGTCCTCCCGCCCCGGGAACGATCAGCGAATGAAGATCGAGGCCTTGGTGGCCAGGTCGAGGAAGTACTGCGGGAGCAGGCCGAGACCGAGGGTGACCAGGACGCCGAAGGCGATGGTGGTCGCGGTGAGGGTGCTGGGGACGGCGACGGCGGGGCCGGAGGGCTGGGGGTCGGAGAAGAACATCAGGACGATGACGCGGATGTAGAAGAAGGCGGCGATCGCGGAGGACAGCACACCGACGATGACCAGCGGGGCGGCGCCGCCGCCGGCCGCGGCCTGGAAGACGGCGAACTTGCCGGTGAAGCCGGAGGTGAGCGGGATGCCGGCGAAGGCCAGCAGGAACAGCGCGAACACCGCGGCGAGCAGCGGTGAGCGCCGGCCGAGTCCGGCCCAGCTGGACAGGTGGGTGGCCTCGCCCTTGGAGTCGCGCACCAGGGTGACCACGGCGAACGCGCCGAGGGTGACGAAGGAGTAGGCGAGCAGGTAGAAGAGGACGGCCGCGACGCCGCGCCGGTCGGTGGCGATCAGGCCGGTGAGGATGAACCCGGCGTGCGCGATCGAGGAGTAGGCGAGCAGTCGCTTCACGTCCTGCTGGGTGACGGCGAGGATCGAGCCGACCACCATGGTGAGGATCGCGACGCCCCACATGACGGGCCGCCAGTCCCAGCGGATGCCGGGGAAGGCGACGTAGAACAGCCGCAGCAGCGCGCCGAACGCGGCGGTCTTGGTGGCGGCGGCCATGAACCCGGTGACGGGGGTCGGCGCGCCCTGGTAGACGTCCGGCGTCCAGGAGTGGAACGGCACCGCGCCGACCTTGAAGAGCAGGCCGACGCTGACCATGGCGAGGCCGATCAGCAGCAGCGCGTCGTTCTGGGTGGTGACGGCGAGCGCGGGGGTGACGGGGGCGACGCCGGAGACGACGTCGGCGATCTCACCGAGCCGGAGGCTGCCCGCGTAGCCGTACAGCAGGGCGGTGCCGAACAGGAAGAACGCGGAGGCGAACGCGCCGAGCAGGAAGTACTTGACGGCGGCCTCCTGCGAGAGCAGGCGGCGGCGCCGGGCGATCGCGCACATCAAGTACAGCGGCAGGGACAGCACTTCGAGCGCCACGAACATGGTGAGCAGGTCGTTGGAGGCGGGGAAGAGCAGCATGCCGCCGACCGCGAACAGGGTGAGCGGGTAGATCTCGGTGGTCCGCAGGCCCTCGCGGGTGGCTTCGCGTTCCTGTTCGCCGCCGGGCACGGTGGCGGCCTGGGCGGCGAACGCGTCGACCCGGTGGCCGTTGATGCGCGGCTCCAGGCGGCCCTCGGCGTAGGTGAGGACGGCGAGGACGGCGGTCAGCAGGATGACGCCCTGAAGGAACAGCGCGGGCCCGTCGATGGCGACCGAGCCCATCGCCAACAGGCCTGCCCGGGTGGAGGCGTGGCCCTGGGCGGCGAGCACCACGACGGCGACGAAGCCGCCGACCAGGCCGGCCAGCGAGATGCCCAGCTGGGTGGAGGCTCGCAGCCGGCGCGGCAGGAACGCCTCGGCCAGGATGCCGACCAGGGCGGCGCCGAACACCACCAGCATCGGCGAGAGTTGGCCGTACTCGATGTGCGGGGCGGGGATGCTCGGGCTGTTGCCGCCGGCGGCGGCCAGCGCGTGGGTGGCGATCACTTCTGCTCACCTCCGGTGGTGGCGGCCACCGGGTGGGCGGGCGCGGGGTCGGTCCGGTGGATCTGGCTGAGGGTGTCGTTCACGGCCGGGTCCACCATCCGGGTGAGCGGCTGCGGGTAGACGCCGAGCAGCACGGTGAGGGCCACCAGCGGGGCGACGACGGCGAGTTCACGGGCCTTCAGGTCGGGCATGCCCCTCACGGAGGCCTTCACCGGTCCGGTCATGGTGCGCTGGTACAGCATCAGCGCGTACAGCGCGGCCAGCACGATGCCGAAGGTGGCGATGATGCCGATCACCGGGTAGCGGGTGAACGTGCCGACCAGGACCAGGAATTCGCTGACGAACGGGGCCAGGCCGGGCAGTGACAGGGTGGCCAGGCCGCCGATCAGGAAGGTGCCGGCCAGGACCGGCGCGACCTTCTGGACGCCGCCGTAGTCGGCGATCAGACGGGAGCCGCGGCGGGAGATCAGGAAGCCGGCGACCAGCATCCACGCGGCGGTGGAGATGCCGTGGTTGACCATGTAGAGGGTGGCGCCGGACTGGCCCTGGCTGGTCATCGCGAAGATGCCCATGATGATGAACCCGAAGTGCGAGATGGACGCGTAGGCGACCAGCCGCTTGATGTCCTTCTGTCCGATGGCGACCAGCGCGCCGTAGACGATGCCGATCAGCGACAGCACCAGGATCGCCGGGGCGAAGGTCTTCGAGGCGTCCGGGAACAGGCCGAGGCAGAACCGGAGCATCGCGAAGGTGCCGACCTTGTCGACGACCGCGGTGATCAGCACGGCCGTTCCGGCGGTGGACTCGCCCATCGCGTTGGGCAGCCAGGTGTGCAGCGGCCACAGCGGGGCCTTCACCGCGAAGGCGAAGAAGAAGCCGAGGAACAGCGCGCGCTGCGCGGTCGGGTCGATCACCAGCTTGCCGGAGGAGATCGCGTCGGTCAGCGCGGGCAGGCTGAACGTCGCCAGGCCCTGGTCGCTCGCCACCACGTACAGGCCGATCACGGCGGCCAGCATGACCAGTCCGCCGAGCAGGTTGTACAGCAGGAACTTGACGGCGGCGTAAGAGCGTTGGCGGGCCGAGTCCGGTCCGCCGGCCCGGTCGCCGAAGCCGCCGATCAGGAAGTACATCGGGATCAGCATGGCTTCGAAGAACACGTAGAACACGAACACGTCGGTGGCCAGGAAGGACACCAGCACCATCGCCTCGACGGCGAGGATC
The DNA here is from genome assembly GCF_042732175.1 of Kitasatospora sp. NPDC059795. Lineage (NCBI taxonomy): Bacteria > Bacillati > Actinomycetota > Actinomycetes > Kitasatosporales > Streptomycetaceae > Kitasatospora > Kitasatospora sp. NPDC059795. Next base: position 64,202 of record NZ_JBHWID010000002.1, on the reverse strand, counting down.
AGGGCGAAGAAGCCCTGGGTGCGGCGCTTGGACTCGAACGTGCCCTCGGGGGCCGAAGGGTCGGCGTCGTGCCAGCCGGCCAGCATCACCAGCGGCACCAGCACGGCGGTGAGCAGCGCCAGCACGGTGCCGATGCCGTCCGCGCCGAGCGAGAAGTCGATCCCGAAGGAGCGGATCCAGCTGTAGGACTCGGTCAACTGGTAACGGGCGCCGCCGGGGTGGAAGGACGCGGCGATCGCGGCGGCCAGGCCCAGGGTGGCCACCGAGACGCCGAGCGCGACGGCCTTGGTGGTGCGCCGCCGGGCCTCGCCGGTGCCGGCCGGCAGAGCGGCGGTGACCACCGCTCCGACGGCCGGGACGGCGCAGGTGGCGGAGAGGAGGTAGCTCATCAGACCGACCTCATCAGGAGAGTGGAGGCGACCAGCACCAGCGTGCCGCCGAACATGGAGAGCGCGTACGTCCGGACGTAGCCGGTCTGGATCCGGCGCAGCCGTCCGGACAGGCCGCCGATGGCGGCGGCGAGGCCGTTGACGAAGCCGTCCAGGCCCTTGCTGTCGAACCAGACCAGGGTGGCGGCGAGCGCCGAGCCGGGCCGGACCAGGACGGCGTGGTTGAAGTCGTCCTGCAGCAGGTCGCGGCGGGCGGCCCGGGTGAGCAGCGAGCCGACCGGCGGCTTCACCGGGACGGGACTGCGGCCGTACATCAGCCAGGCCAGGCCGACGCCGGCCGCCATGCAGACGGTGGCGATGGCGCTGACGGTGAGGGCGTTCAGCGGCGAGTGGCCCTCCTCGAAGCCGGTGACCGGCTCCAGGAAGTTCAGGAAGGAGTCGCCGAGGCTGAAGAGTCCGCCGGCGAAGAGCGAGCCGAAGGTCAGCACGACCATCGGGATCACCATGGTCTTCGGCGACTCGTGCGGGTGCGGCTCCTTGCCCTCGGCGTCGGGCTGCCAGCGCTTCTCACCGAAGAAGGTCAGCAGCACCACCCGGGTCATGTAGAACGCGGTGACGGCGGCGCCGAGCAGCGCGCAGCCGCCGAGGATCCAGCCCTCGGTGCCGCCCTTGGCGAGCGCCGCTTCGATGATCTTGTCCTTGGAGAAGAAGCCGGACAGGAACGGGAAGCCGATGATCGCCGCGTAGCCGGCCATGAACGTCCAGAAGGTCCACGGCATGTACTTCCGCAGGCCGCCGTAGTGGCGCATGTTCACCTCGTCGTTCATGCCGTGCATGACCGACCCGGCGCCGAGGAACAGTCCGGCCTTGAAGAAGCCGTGGGTGACCAGGTGCATGATGGCGAAGGCGTAGCCGACCGGGCCGAGGCCCGCCGCCATGATCATGTAGCCGATCTGCGACATGGTCGAGCCGGCCAGCGCCTTCTTGATGTCGTCCTTGGCGCAACCGACGACGGCGCCGAACAGCAGCGTCACCGCGCCGACCACCACGACGGCGGTCTGCGCGTCGGGGGCCAGGTCGAAGATCGCCGAGGAGCGGGTGATCAGGTAGACGCCCGCGGTGACCATGGTGGCGGCGTGGATCAGCGCGGAGACCGGGGTCGGGCCCTCCATCGCGTCGCCCAGCCAGGACTGCAGCGGGACCTGCGCGGACTTGCCGCAGGCGGCGAGCAGCAGCATCAGGCCGATCGCGGTGAGCTTGCCCTCGGTGGCGTCGCCCGCGGCGGAGAACACCGGGTGGAAGGCGAAGGAGCCGAACTCGGCGAACATCAGCATGATCGCGATGGACAGGCCCAGGTCGCCGACCCGGTTGACGATGAACGCCTTCTTGGCGGCCGTCGCGGCGCTCGGCTTGTGCTGCCAGAAGCCGATCAGCAGGTAGGACGCGAGGCCCACGCCTTCCCAACCGACGTACAGCAGCAGGTAGTTGTCCGCCAGCACCAGGATCAGCATGGCGGCCAGGAACAGGTTCAGGTAGGCGAAGAACCGGCGGCGGCGCTCGTCGTGCGCCATGTAGCCCACCGAGTAGAGGTGGATCAGGGTGCCGACGCCGGTGATCAACAGGACGAAGACGATGGACAGTTGGTCGAGCTGGAAGGCGACGTCGGCCTGGAAGCCGTTCACCGGGATCCAGCTGAACAGCCGTGTGGTGACGGCGCGGTGCTCGGTGTCGCGGCCCAGCATGTCGAAGAACAGGACGAGACCGAAGGCGCAGGACAGCGCCGCGAGTGCGGTCGCGATCCAGTGCCCGAACCGGTCCAGGGCCCGTCCGCCGAGCAGCAGCAGGGCAGCGCCGGCCAGCGGCGCCGCGATCAGCAGCGGAATGAGAGAGTTCACTGAAGGGCCCTCCGCCTACAGCTTCATCAGGTTGCTGTCGTCGACCGAAGCGGAGTGCCTGGTCCGGAAGATGGAGACGATGATGGCGAGGCCGACCACGACCTCGGCCGCCGCGACCACCATGGTGAAGAACGCGAGGATCTGGCCGTCCAGGTTGCCGTGCAGCCGGGAGAACGTGACCAGCGCCAGGTTCGAGGCGTTCAGCATCAGCTCCACGCACATGAACAGCACGATCGCGTTGCGGCGGATCAGCACGCCCGATGCGCCGATGGTGAACAGCAGCGCGGCGAGGTACAGGTAGTTGACCGGGTTCACTCCGCCTCCTCCTTGGTCGGGGTCGGCACGGTCTCCAGCGCCTGGCGGGGCCCGGCCACCTGCGGGCGGGCGGAGGACGGGCGGCCGAGCCAGTCGGCGGTGCTCTCCTCCAGTTCGGCCATCCGCTGCAGCATCTCCTGGCTGACGTCGCGGATCTGGCCGCGCTCGCGCAGGGTGCCCATCACGGAGTCCTCGGCGACGGTGCCGTCGGGCAGCAGCGCGGGGATGTCCACCGCGTTGTGCCGGGCGTACACGCCGGGCGCGGGCAGCGGCGGCAACTGGATGTTGTCCTTGACGCGCCGGTCGGCGAGTTGACGCTGCGTCAGCCGCTCGCGGATCTTCTCGCGGTGGGTCAGCACCATCGCGCCGATCGCCGCGGTGATCAGCAGCGCGCCGGTCACTTCGAACGCCCAGACGTACTTGGTGAAGATCAGCCGGGCCAGGCCCTGCACGTTGCCCTCGGCGTTCGCCTCGGACAGGCCGGTGAAGTGCGACAGCCGGGCGTTCGCCAGGCCGGCGATCAGCAGCACGCCGAAGCCCAGGCCGCAGAGCACGGCGCCGATCCGCTGGCCCTTCAGCTGTTCCTTCAGCGAGTCCTCCGAGGTGACGCCGACCAGCATCACCACGAACAGGAACAGCATCATGATCGCGCCGGTGTAGACGACGATCTGCACCACGCCGAGGAACACCGCGCCCTGCGCCAGGTAGCAGATCGCCAGCGAGAGCATGGTGGCGGCCAGGCAGAGCGCCGAGTGCACCGCCTTCTTCATCAACAGCATGCCGAGCGCGCCGCCGACCGCGATCACGGCCAGCACCCAGAACTGCACGGCCTCGCCGGTGGAGGTCATGACTGCGCCTCCTTGTCGTGCGCGTGCTTCTCCTGCGGCACGGTGCCCGGCGCGGCGCCCTTGATCTCGCCCCGGTAGTAGGCGCCCTCGTCGGCGCCGGGGAAGATCGCGTGCGGCGAGTCGACCATGCCCTCGGTCAGCCCGACCAGCAGCTGTTCCTTGGTGAAGATCAGGTCCTGCCGGCTGGAGTCGGCGAGTTCGTACTCGTTGGTCATGGTGAGCGCCCGGGTCGGGCAGGCCTCGATGCACAGCCCGCACAGGATGCAGCGGGCGTAGTTGATCTGGTAGACCGCGCCGTAGCGCTCGCCGGGCGAGTAGCGCTCGTCGTCCCGGTTGTCGGCGCCCTCGACGTAGATCGCGTCGGCCGGGCAGGCCCAGGCGCACAGCTCGCAGCCGATGCACTTCTCCAGCCCGTCCGGGTGCCGGTTCAGCTGGTGGCGGCCGTGGAAGCGCGGAGCCGTGGGCTTCTTGTACTCCGGGTACTGCTCGGTGAGCCGCTTCTTGAACATGGCCTTGAAGGTCACGCCGAAGCCGGCGGCCGGACCGAGGATCGACTTCTCCGAGGATTCGTCGGACATCGCGGCTCAGCTCCCTTCGGAATGGTCGGCCCCGTTGAGGGCGTCCTGGAGTTGCGGGGTCCGGCGGCGGCGACGCGGGACGGGCGGCAGTTCCTGACCGGGCAGCGGCGGCACCGGGTAGCCGCCGGCCATCGGGTCGAAGGCCGCGGGCGGGGCGGCGGCGGGCGGCTCCTCGGGCTTCTTGCGGACCACGTCCGCGATCAGCGCGACCAGCAGGATCGCCGCGAGCGGCGCGCCCACGTACAGCAGCACCTTGGTGAAGTCGTAGCCCTCGTTGCGCAGCGCCCGCACCGCGGAGACCATCACCAGCCACACCAGGGAGACCGGGATGAGCACCTTCCAGCCGAGCTTCATGAACTGGTCGTAGCGCAGTCGCGGCAGGGTGCCGCGCAGCCAGATGAAGAAGAACAGCAGCAGCTGGATCTTCAGCACGATCCACAGCATCGGCCACCAGCCGTGGTTGGCCCCCTCCCAGAAGGTGGAGATCGGCCACGGGGCCCGCCAGCCGCCGAGGAACAGCGTCGAGGCGACCGCCGAGACGGTGACCATGTTGACGTACTCGGCCAGCATGAACATCGCGAACTTCAGCGAGGAGTACTCGGTGTTGAAGCCGCCGACCAGCTCGCCCTCGGCCTCCGGGAGGTCGAACGGCGCGCGGTTGGTCTCGCCGACCATCGCGATGATGTAGACGATGAACGACACCGGCAGCAGCACCGCGAACCAGGTCGGCTGCTGCGAGCCGACGATCTCCGAGGTCGACATCGAGCCCGAGTAGATGAACACCGCCGCGAACGACAGGCCCATCGCGATCTCGTAGCTGATCATCTGGGCGGACGAGCGGATGCCGCCGAGCAACGGGTACGTCGAGCCGGACGACCAGCCGGCCAGCACGATGCCGTAGATGCCCACCGAGGCGGTGGCCAGGATGTACAGCAGCGCGATCGGCAGGTCGGTGAGCTGCAGCGGGGTGCGGGTGCCGAAGATCGACACCTCGTTGCCGGCCGGGCCGAACGGGATCACCGCGAACGACATGAACGCGGGGATCGCCGCGACGATCGGCGCCAGGATGTAGACCGCCTTGTCGGCGCCCTTCACCACCAGGTCTTCCTTCAGCGCCAGCTTCACGCCGTCGGCCAGCGACTGCAGCAGGCCCCACGGTCCGTGCCGGTTGGGGCCGATCCGCAGCTGCATCCAGGCGACGACCTTGCGCTCCCAGACGATCGCGATCAGCACCGTCAGCACCAGGAAGGCGAAGCAGAACACCGCCTTCAGCAGCACCAGCCACCACGGGTCGCGCCCGAAGAAGGCCAGGGTGTCGTACGCAGCAGCGAGGTGCATCACTGTTCCTCCGCCGGGGCGATGGTGACCAGGTGGCCCAGGGTGGTGCCGAGCGTGCGGTGCGCACCGCCGCCGGGCGTCGAGTTGAGCGGCAGCCAGACCGTGCGGTCCGGCATCGCCTCGGTGACCTCCAGCGGCAGGGTCAGCGACCCGGCGGGGCCGGTGATCCGCAGCAGCGGGCCGGTGGCGCCGATCTCGGCGGCGGTGGCGGCGGACAGCCGGGCGACGACGGGGTGCCGGGTGCCGGCCAGGTGCTCGTCGCCGTCCTGGAGCGTGCCGTTGTCGAGCAGCATCCGGTGCCCGGCCAGCACGGCCTGCCCGGTCACCGGGCGGGGCAGCGTGCCGGGGAGCGCGCCGGGTGCGGCCGGACGGTCGCCCTCCCACGGGGCGAAACGGTCCAGCTCCAGCCGGGCGGCGCGGACGTCGGGCAGGCCGATCGGCTTCTCCAGCGCGTCCGCGACCATGGACAGCACCCGGACGTCCGAGTGCAGGTGGCGGCCCATCAACTGGTCGGGCTTGATGGCCGGTTCGAACATCCGGACCCGGCCCTCCCAGTCCAGGAAGGTGCCGGCCTTCTCGGCGACGGCCGCGACCGGCAGCACCACGTCGGCCAGCGCGGTCACGGCGGACGGGCGCAGCTCCAGCGAGACCACGAAGGCGCGTTCCAGGGCCTGTTCGGCGAGCACCGGGTCCGGCAGGTCGTCCAGGCCGACGCCGCCGACCACCAGCGCGTCCAGGTCGCCCGCGGCGGCGGCCGCCAGGATCCGGTCGGTGTCGCGGCCCTCCGCGGCGGGGAGTTCGGCGACGCCCCAGTGCGCGGCGGCCTCGGCGCGCGCGGCGGGCACGCCGACGGCGCGGCCGCCGGGCAGCAGCCCGGGCAGCGCGCCCGCCTCGACGGCGCCGCGCTCACCGGCCCGGCGCGGCACCCAGGCGAGCTTCGCCCCGGTGGCGTGCGCCAGGCGCAGCGCGGCGGTCGGGCCGCCGGCGGTCTGGGCGAGCCGTTCGCCGACCAGGATCACCGCGCCGGGAAAGCGCAGCGCGTCGGCGCAGCGGCCCGCGTCGTCGGTGAGCACCTCCTCGCCGGCGAGCGCGCCGAGCCACTCGGCCTCGGTGCCGGGGGCGGCGGGCAGCAGCGCGCCGTGCAGCTTGGTCAGGCCCCGGGTGGCGTGCGAGGCGATCGAGAACACCCGCAGTCCGTGCGCCCGGTTGGCCTTGCGCAGCCGCAGGAAGACGATCGGCGCCTCCTCCTCGGCCTCCAGTCCGGCGAGCAGCACGGCCGGGGCGTCTTCGAGTTGGCGGTAGCTCACCCCGCCGCCGTCGAGGTCGACGCCCTGCCCGGCGACGGCGGCGGCCAGGAACTCGGCCTCCTCGCCGCTGTGCGGGCGGGAACGGAAGTCGACGTCGTTGGTGCCGAGCGCGATCCGGGCGAACTTGCCCCAGCCGTAGGCGTCCTCGACGGTGACCCGGCCGCCGGCCAGCGCCGCGGCCCGCTTGCCGCGCAGCCCCTCGGCGACCGCGGCGAGCGCCTCCGGCCAGGACACGGCGACGAGTTCGCCGTCCCGCCGGACCATCGGCGAGGCGAAGCGGTCACGCTGCTGGGCGTAGCGGAACGCGAAACGGCCCTTGTCGCAGTCCCACTCCTCGTTGACCTCCGGCTCGTTGCCGGCCAGGCGGCGCATCACCTTGCCGCGCCGGTGGTCGGTGCGCTGTCCGCAGCCCGCCGAGCAGTGCTCGCACACGGACGGCGAGGAGACCAGGTCGAACGGGCGGGAGCGGAACCGGTAGGCGGCGGAGGTGAGCGCGCCGACCGGGCAGATCTGGATGGTGTTGCCGGAGAAGTACGAGTCCAGCGGCTGGTCGACTCCGGTGCCGACCTGCTGGAGCGCGCCGCGCTCGACCAGGTCGATGAACGGGTCGCCGGCGATCTGCTGCGAGAACCGGGTGCAGCGCGCGCACAGCACGCAGCGTTCGCGGTCCAGCAGCACCTGGGTGGAGAGCGGGATCGGCTTCTCGTACGTCCGCTTGACGCCCTCGAACCGGGACTCCGCCGCGCCGTTGGTCATCGCCTGGTTCTGCAGCGGGCATTCGCCGCCCTTGTCGCAGACCGGGCAGTCCAGCGGGTGGTTGATCAGCAGCAGTTCCATCACGCCGTGCTGCGCCTTCTCGGCGACCGGCGAGGTCAGCTGGGTGTGCACCACCATGCCCTCGGCGACCGGAATGGTACAGGAGGCGACCGGCTTGCGCTGCCCCTCGATCTCCACGATGCACTGGCGGCACGCCCCGGCGGGATCGAGCAGCGGGTGGTCGCAGAAGCGCGGGATCTGGGTGCCGATCTGCTCGGCGGCGCGGATCACCAACGTGCCCTTGGGGACGCTGACTTCGACGCCGTCGATGGTGAGCGTGACCAGCTCGGTCTGGGTGGAAGGCTCGGTGACCGTCACGCGTGCACCTCCCTCTCGGTGGCGGACTCGTGGACGGAGGCCCGGTCGGCCCAGACGGTGGAGGCCGCCGGGTCGAACGGGCAGCGGTGCTCGTTGATGTGCTGCTCGTACTCGGCGCGGAAGTGCTGGAGCGAGGAGACGATCGGGCTGGCGGCGCCGTCGCCGAGCGCGCAGAAGGACTTGCCGTTGATGTTGTCGGCGATGTCCAGCAGCTTCTCCAGGTCGCCGGGGACGCCCTGGCCGGCCTCGATCCGCTTCAGCAACTGCACCAGCCAGTACGTGCCTTCGCGGCAGGGGGTGCACTTGCCGCAGGACTCGTGGGCGTAGAACTCGGTCCACCGGGTGACGGCCCGCACCACGCAGGTGGTCTCGTCGAACACCTGGAGCGCCTTGGTGCCGAGCATCGAGCCGGCCGCGCCGACGCCCTCGTAGTCGAGCGGGACGTCGAGGTGCTCGTCGGTGAACATCGGGGTGGACGAGCCGCCCGGCGTCCAGAACTTGAGGCGGTGCCCGGCCCGGACGCCGCCGGTGATGTCGAGCAGCTGGCGGAGCGTGATGCCGAGCGGGGCCTCGTACTGGCCGGGGTTGGTGACGTGCCCGGACAGCGAGTACAGGGTGAAGCCGGGCGACTTCTCGGTGCCCAGCGACTTGAACCAGTCCTTGCCGCGGGCCAGGATCGGCGGCACCGAGGCGATCGACTCGACGTTGTTGACCACCGTCGGGCAGGCGTACAGGCCGGCCACCGCCGGGAACGGCGGGCGCAGCCGGGGCTGGCCGCGGCGGCCCTCCAGCGAGTCCAGCAGCGCGGTCTCCTCGCCGCAGATGTACGCGCCGGCGCCGGCGTGGACGGTGATGTCGAGGTCGTTGCCCTCGCCGAGGGCGTCCTTGCCGAGGAATCCGGCCGCGTACGCCTCGGCGACCGCGGCCTGGAGGCGGCGGAGCACCGGGACGACCTCGCCGCGCAGGTAGATGAAGGCGTGGTTGCAGCGGATCGCCCAGGAGGCGATCGCCATGCCCTCGATCAGCGAGTGCGGGTTGGCGAACAGCAGCGGGATGTCCTTGCAGGTGCCCGGCTCGGACTCGTCGGCGTTGACCACCAGGTAGTGCGGCTTGCCGTCGTTCTGCGGGATGAACTGCCACTTCAGGCCGGTGGGGAAGCCTGCGCCGCCGCGGCCGCGCAGGCCGGACTCCTTGACCAGGGCGATCACGTCGTCCGGGGCCATGGTGAGGGCGGTGCGCAGGCCGTCGTAGCCGCCGTGCCGGCGGTAGGTGTCGAGGGTCCAGGGGCGGCGGTCGTCCCAGGACACGGAGAGGACCGGGGAGAGGAGCTTCTCGGCCGGCTCGGCGGAGGTCATCACGCTTCCGTCCCTTCTTGCCGGGGGGAGACCACCTTGGCGCCCGGGGTGCCGGGCAGGGCCTCGCCCTTGGCCAGCCGCAGGCCGGCCAGCGAGGGTGCGCCGCCGGCCCCGGACTCGTCGACCGCGCCCTCGCGTTCGTCGGCGAAGCCGGCCAGGATCCGGGAGGTCTCCTTGAACGAGCAGAGCTTCGCGCCGCGGGTCGGCCGTACCTCTTCGCCCGCGCGCAGCCGGTCGACCAACTCCCGTGCGGACTCCGGGGTCTGGTTGTCGAAGAACTCCCAGTTGACCATCACCACGGGCGCGTAGTCGCAGGCCGCGTTGCACTCGATCCGCTCGATCGATACGGCGCCGTCCTCGGTGGTGCGGTTGTTCTCGATCTCCAGGTGCTGCTTGAGCTCGTCGAAGATCTGGTCGCCGCCGAGCACCGCGCACAGCGTGTTGGTGCACACCCCGACGTGGTACTCGCCGGCCGGACGCCGGCGGTACATGGTGTAGAAGGTGGCGACTGCGGTGACCTCGGCGGTGGTGAGGTCCAACTGCTCGGCGCAGAACCGGATTCCGGTCGCCGAGACGAAGCCCTCCTCGGCCTGCACCAGGTGCAGCAGCGGCAGCAGCGCGGAGCGGGAGTGCGGGTAGCGGGCGATCAGTTCGGCGGCGTCGGCGGCGAGTCGCCGTTCCACCTCCGACGGGTAGGGCTTGGCCGGCAGCGCCGGCAGGCCGAGTTCTGTGCTGCTCACCGGTCCACGCCTCCCATCACCGGGTCGATCCCGGCCACCGCGACGATCACGTCGGCGACCTGGCCGCCCTCGCACATCGCCGCCATCGTCTGCAGGTTGGTGAACGACGGGTCGCGGAAGTGCACCCGGTAGGGCCGGGTGCCGCCGTCGCTGACCACGTGCACGCCGAGTTCGCCCTTGGGCGACTCGACGGCCGCGTACGCCTGGCCGACCGGCACCTTGAAGCCCTCGGTGACCAGCTTGAAGTGGTGGATCAGGGCCTCCATCGAGCTGCCCATGATCTTCCGGATGTGGTCCAGCGAGTTGCCCATGCCGTCGGCGCCGACGGCGAGTTGGGCGGGCCAGGCGATCTTCTTGTCGGCGACCATCACCGCGCCGGGCCGCAGCCGCTCCAGGCACTGTTCGACGATCCGCAGCGACTGCCGCATCTCCTCCAGGCGGATCACGAACCGCCCGTAGGAGTCGCAGCTGTCGGCGACCGCGACCTCGAAGTCGTAGTTCTCGTACCCGCAGTACGGGTCGGACTTGCGCAGGTCGTGCGGCAGCCCGGTGGCGCGCAGGATCGGGCCGGTGGCGCCGAGGGCCAGGCAGCCGGGCAGGTCGAGGAAGCCGACGTCGACCAGGCGGGCCTTGAACACCGGGTTGTCGGTGGCGAGTTTGTCGTACTCGTGCATCCGGGAGCGGAGCAGCTTGACGCCCTCGCGGATCTTGTCGACGGCGCCGGGCGGCAGGTCCTGGGCCAGTCCGCCGGGGCGGACGTACGCGTGGTTCATCCGCAGGCCGGTGACCAGCTCGAAGATGTCCAGGACGACCTCGCGGTCGCGGAAGCCGTAGATCATCAGGGTGGTCGAGCCGATCTCCATGCCGCCGGTGGCGAGCGCCACCAGGTGCGAGGAGATCCGATTCAGCTCCATCATCAACACCCGGATCACGGACGCCCGTTCGGGGATGTCGGCGGTGATCCCGAGGAGCTTCTCCACGGCCAGGCAGTAGGCGGTCTCGTTGTACAGCGGAGTGAGGTAGTCCATCCGCGTCACGAACGTGGTGCCCTGCACCCAGTTGCGGAACTCCATGTTCTTCTCGATGCCGGTGTGCAGGTAGCCGATGCCGCACCGGGCCTCGGTGACCGTCTCGCCGTCGATCTCCAGGATCAGTCGCAGCACGCCGTGGGTGGACGGGTGCTGCGGGCCCATGTTGACGATGATCCGCTCGTCGTCGGCGCCGGCCACGGCCTCGGCGACCTCGCCCCAGTCGCCACCGGTGACGGTGAACACCCGTCCCTCGGTGGTGTCCCTGGAGCCCGCTTCGTGATGTGTGCTGCTCATCAGGTGTACGACCTCCGCTGGTCGGGCGCCGGGATCTGCGCGCCCTTGTACTCGACGGGAATGCCTCCGAGCGGGTAGTCCTTGCGCTGCGGGTGGCCCAGCCAGTCGTCCGGCATCATGATCCGGGTGAGCGCCGGGTGGCCCTCGAAGACCAGGCCGAAGAAGTCGTAGGTCTCCCGCTCGTGCCAGTCGTTGGTCGGGTAGACGCTCACCACGGACGGGATCCGCGGGTCCTTGTCGGGCGCGGTGACCTCCAGCCGGATCAGCCGGCCGTGGGTGATCGAGCGCAGGTGGTAGACCGCGTGCAGTTCCCGTCCGGTCTCGGCCGGGTAGTGCACGCCGCTGACGCCCAGGCAGAGTTCGAACCGCAGCGCCGGGTCGTCGCGCAGGATCCGCACCGCCTTCAGCAGGTGCTCGCGCTCGATGTGGAAGGTCAGCTCGTCGCGGTCGACGACGGTCTTCCCGATCACCTCGGTCACGTCGAGGCCCTGCTCCTCCAGCGCGCCCTCGAACTCGTCGGCCACCTCGTCGAACCAGCCGCCGTAGGGGCGTTCGCTCGGGCCGGGCAGCACGATCGGGGCGTTCAGCCCGCCGAAGCCGGAGGTGTCGCCGGTGCCGTGGGCGCCGAACATGCCCTTCCGGGTGCCGACCACCTCGACCGGGATCTCCCGCCTGGTGGCGGGGACCTCGGGCGTCTCCTTGTCCTGCTCGCTCATCGCAGCAGCCCCCGCATCTCACTGGTCGGAGTGGCATGCAGCGCGAGCTGCTCGGCCTCCTCCTCGGCCCGGCGGCGGTTCACGCCGAGCTTCTCGTGCTGGATCTTGTCGTGCAGCTTGAGGATCGCGTCCAGCAGCATCTCCGGGCGGGGCGGGCAGCCCGGCAGGTAGATGTCGACCGGGACGATGTGGTCGACGCCCTGGACGATCGCGTAGTTGTTGAACATGCCGCCGGAGGAGGCGCACACGCCCATCGAGATGACCCACTTGGGGTTCGGCATCTGGTCGTACACCTGACGCAGCACCGGGGCCATCTTCTGGCTGACCCGCCCGGCCACGATCATCAGGTCGGCCTGCCGCGGCGAGCCGCGGAACACCTCCATGCCGAACCGGGCCAGGTCGTAGCGGCCCGCGCCGGTGGTCATCATCTCGATCGCGCAGCAGGCGAGTCCGAAGGTGGCCGGGAAGAGCGACGCCTTCCGCACCCAACCCGCGGCGGCCTCCACGCTGGTGAGCAGAAAGCCGCTCGGCAGCTTCTCCTCGATACCCATCAGTTCCCTCTCAATGCCTTCGAGTCCGGTGGCTTCGTCCGCGCGTTCACAAACGGCGCGGCTGGGTCAGTCCCACTCCAGGCCGCCGCGGCGCCAGACGTAGGCGTAGGCGACGAACACGGTGGCGATGAACAGGAGCATCTCGACCAGCCCGAAGATCCCCAGGGCGTCGAAGCTGACCGCCCACGGGTAGAGGAAGACGATCTCGATGTCGAAGACGATGAACAGCATCGCCGTCAGGTAGTACTTGATCGGGAACCGACCGCCGCCCACGGGCTGCGGGGTCGGTTCGATGCCGCACTCGTACGCCTCCAACTTGGCCCGGTTGTAGCGCTTCGGGCCGGTGAGCGAGGCCATCACGACGGAGCCGACCGCGAACGCCGCGGCAATGGCACCGAGTACGAGGATCGGCGCGTAGGCATTCATAGCCCCCGCTCCCTCCGTCCAGTCGTCCTTGACTGCAGATCGGAACCACCAGGTCACCAGCGGTGAACCGATGATCCACTTCGTGAGATCCGGCTCCATGTGAGGCAGTTCACAAAGCCAGGTTGGAGCGCATCCTATGCCTGTCCGCTTGTGATCTGCGACACGCAGTTCCCGACGATCTTTGTGATCTTCGCCACCCGACGAACCGCACAGAGCGGGATCGGGCACCACTGTTCGACCCAGAGCAGGCGAATGGCCACATACAGTCGCAACCCACCGCGAAACGGCTGCTGTTCGACCACGGCCTATATCAATTCTGCGGCGGAACAGGCAAATTTCGGAGTGATCCGGTTTACGTGATAAAGAACCTCACCCGCGCGATGGACCCCGCCGGGCAGTCGCTTGACCCTTCGTTCACAAGCGCTCAGGAACGGACGCGCGCCGCCGCCCCCACTCGGTGCCGGCCAGCACCGCGACCGCGCCGAACACCGCCAACAGCCCGGGCCGGTCGCCCGCCAGCGCGATCCCGAACACCGCCGCCCACAGCGGCTCGGTGCCCAGCAGCAGGCTCACCCGCGACGGCGACGTCGCCCGCACCGCCCACAGCTGCACGAAGAACGCGAACAGCGTGCACAGCAGCGACAGGTACAGCAGCAGCCCCCAACGCGGCCCGTCGAAGGACGCCGCCACCGCCCACGGCGACGGCCCGGCCCACGGCGACGCCACCGCGAACACCAGCGTGGCGAAGGCCAGTTGGACCCAGGTCAGGGCCAGCGGATCCACCCCGCGCACCGCCCGCAGCCGGGCCGTCGCCAGCACGTTCACCGTCCGCGCGCCCGCCGCGCCCAGCACCAGCAGGTCGCCCGCCGAGGGCGCCCGCAGCCCGCCGTCGCCGGTCAGCAGCAGCACCCCCAGCACCGACAGGCCCGCCGCCGCCAGGAACGCCCCCGACGGCGCGCTGCGCCGCAGCGCCGCCTCGGCGAGCGGCGTGAACACCATGGTCAGGCTGATCACCAGCCCCGCGTTGGTCGCCGAGGTGTGCACCGCCCCGTACGTCTCCAGCAGGAACACCGCCCCGAGCACCAGCCCGAGCAGCGCCCCGCCGCCCCACTGGCGCGCCGTCAGCCCGCGCAGCCGCCGCCACGCCACCAGGCCCAGCACCGGCAGCACCAGCCCGAACCGCAGCGCCAGCACCGCCACCACGGTGTCCGGCTCCGCGACCCGCTTCACCACCAGGAAGCTCGAACCCCACACCACGGCCACCGCCAGCAGCGGCAGATCACTCAGCGGTCGAGGACGGGCAGCGACGGACGCAACGGCCATGACGGGACTCCCGGGAACGCCGTGGAAGCCCGTGCGCCGTCGAACAGGCCGAGGAAGATCGCCGCACACTGTCCCGCACGCGAAAGGCGGCGGGCAAGCGCTTTTCGCGCCCGCCCGCCGCCTTCGACCGCCGCCTTCGACCGCCGGGTCAGGCCCGGGGTGCGACCTTCGCGAGGCCGTTGATGATCCGGTCCGCGGCGTCGCCGCCGGTCGGGTCGGTGAGGTTGGCCAGCAGCTTGAGGACGAACTTCATCAGCACGGGGTGGGTCAGGCCGCGCTCGGCGGCGATCCGCATCACCCGGTCGTTGCCGATCATCTTCACGAACGCCCGGCCGAGCGTGTAGTAGCCGCCGTAGGTGTCCTTCAGGATCTGCGGGTAGCGCGCCAGCGCCCGCTCCCGGCCCTCGGGCGTGATCCGGGCCATCGCCTGCACGATGACGCCGGCCGCGATCTGGCCGGATTCCATCGCATAGGCGATGCCCTCGCCGTTGAACGGGTTGACCATGCCGCCGGCGTCGCCGACCAGCAGCAGGCCCCGGGTGTAGTGCGGCTGCCGGTTGAACGCCATCGGCAGCGCGGCGCCGCGGATCGGCTCGGTCATGTTCTCCGGCGTGTAGCCCCACTCCTCGGGCATGCCGGCGCACCAGCTCTTCAGCACCTCGCGCCAGTTCAGGTCGCCGAACGCCGGCGAGGAGTTGAGGATGCCCAGGCCGACGTTGGAGGTGCCGTCGCCCATGCCGAAGATCCAGCCGTAGCCGGGCAGCAGCTTCTTCTGCCCGCCGCGGGTGTCCCACAGCTCCAGCCACGACTCCAGGTAGTCGTCGTCGTGCCGGGGCGAGGTGAAGTACGTCCGGTACGCGACGCCCATCGGCCGGGACTCGATCCGGTGCAGGCCCATGGCCAGCGACAGCCGGGTCGAGTTGCCGTCGGCGGCGACCACCAGCGGCGCGTGGAAGGCGACTTCGCGCTTCTCCGGGCCCACCTTGGCGGTGACGCCGGTGATCCGGCCGGTGCGGTCCTGGATCGGGCCGCTCACGTTGCAGTTCTCGTACAGCCGGGCGCCGGCCTTCTGCGCCTGCCGGGCCAGCAGTTCGTCGAAGTCGGCGCGCTTGCGGACCAGGCCGTAGTCGGGGAACGACGCCAGCTCCGGCCAGTCCAGCTCCAGCCGGACGCCGCCGCCGATGATCCGCAGGCCCTTGTTCGGCAGCCAGCCGTTCTCGCTGGACACGTCGATGCCCATGTCCACCAGCTGCTTGACGGCACGCGGGGTCAGACCGTCGCCGCACACCTTCTCGCGCGGGAACTCGGTCTTCTCCAGCAGCAGCACGTCCAGGCCCGCCTGGGCCAGCCAGTACGCGGTGGTGGAGCCGGCCGGACCGGCGCCGACCACGATGACGTCGGCGGTGGACTCCACGGCGGTCTCGGTCATTCGGCTCTCTCCTGAGCGCGTCGGGTCACGGGTGGTCGGGTCCGGACCCTCCGTCACCGAAGCGGTGCGGAGCGCCGAACCCTCGCAGTCTACGGGGCCTTGAAGCCGCGGTGGAGGGCCACGATCCCGCCGGTCAGGTTGCGCCACGCCACCTTCGTCCACCCGGCCTGCTGCAACTCGGCGGCCAGCGACGGCTGGTCGGGCCACGACCGGATCGACTCCGCGAGGTAGACGTACGCCTCCGGGTTCGAGGACACCCTGGTCGCCACCGGCGGCAGCGCCCGCATCAGGTACTCGGTGTACACCGTCCGGAACGGCGTCCAGGTCGGCGTCGAGAACTCGCAGATCACCACCTTGCCGCCGGGCTTGGTCACCCGCAGCATCTCCCGCATCGCGACCTCGTGGTCCTGCACGTTGCGCAGCGCGAAGGAGATCGTCACCGCGTCGAACGATTCGTCCGCGAACGGCAGCCGGGTCGCGTCGCCCGCGGTCAGCGCCAGCTCGGGGTGACGGCTCTTGCCCTCGCTCAGCATCCCGATCGAGAAGTCGCACGGCACCACGTCCGCGCCGGCCTCCAGGAACGGCAGCGAGGACGTGCCGGTGCCCGCACCGAGGTCCAGGATGCGCTGGCCCGCGACGGCGTCCACCGCATCGGCCACCGCGCGGCGCCACAGCCGGGCCTGGCCCAGCGAGAGCACGTCGTTGGTGCGGTCGTACTTGGCCGCGACGTCGTCGAACATCGCGGCGACGTCCTGCGGCTGCTTGTCCAGATGGGCTCGGGTCACGCCCCCATTCTTAACCCAGCCCCACCTGTGGCCGTCACCAGGGCTCACCGCAACGCGCGGCGGCCCCCCTTGCGGCGTCGGCGCGACCGCTTGCCCTGCGTCAGCGCGGGCATCCCCTCGGCCGCGAACGCCACCGTGATCCCCGCCCCGACCTGCCCGTCCGCCGGGTACGCCCGCTTCAGCCGCCGGATCCGGTACACGCACACCAGGCACAGCAACGCCGCCAACGGCACGCTCGTCTGCGCCAACCCGACGCCCACCGGCTGCGGATACCGCTTCCCGCACACCCGCACCGCGCCCGCGTCGTCCGCCGCGTGCTCCAGGCAGATCGGATCGCCGAGCTTCGCATCCGCCGGCAGCCACAGATCCGCGGCGGTCAGCTTCCGCCCCTCCGCGACGTACGACACCTGGCTGTACGTCCCACTGCCGCCCGGCAGTTGCGTCACCGAGCCCTCGACCCGCACCGGATGCGCACTGATCCGGTCCGCCTGGTCGGCCTGCCGCCACCCCAGCAGACACATCGTGACGGCCACCACCGCGCTCAGCACGGCCCCCACGTACCACCCCCGGCCGGGCCTGGTCCGCAGACGATCGGAGGTGGCGGTTCCCATGCGTCCTGTTCCTGGCTCGGCGAAGTCCTGAACCGGGATCGTAGCCGCTGGTGGGCCATCAGGTCACGGGCAGTCAGACCTCCTGACGCGAACAGGGGAACCGGCGGGCACCCCCGCAGGCCCGAACTCCCTTACCGCCTCCGGAAGAGCAGCCGTCCGCCGAGGACTGTCGCCAGACAGCTCGCGTCCGCCCCCCACTCGTCGAACACCGCGAAGTCCGCCGCCCCGCCGACCGTCAACGGCCGGTGCACCGCCGCCCCGAACGGCTGATTCTCCAGCGGCGAGAGCGCCCCCGGCGTCCCGTCCCCCGCCAGCACGTGCAGCCCCGACCGGGCCACCGCCGTCCGTACCGCGGCGCGGTCGAACGGCCCCGTCACCGCCGTGGTGCCGAAGCCGAGCATCCGCTGCAGCCCGCGCCTCGCGCTGCCGCCCCACCGTTCCTCGCCCAGGTCGCCGGACGGCAGCAGCGGCCGGTCCCCCAACTCCTCGCGCGGGTCCGGGTGGTAGGCCGTCTCCAGCAGCCACCGCCCGCAGCGGTTGACCAGCCCGGGCACCAGCACGCCGTCCCATTCACGGACCCGGGCCGGCCCCCCGGCCAGCTCCTCGAAGGACCCGATCGCGGCCACCACGGCCCCGTCGACCAGCACCGCCCCGTCGACGATCGACGGGGCGGCGGGGTCGGCCAGCACGAGCCGGGCGCGGTGGAGCGTCAGCACGGATCAGGCACTCAGTTCGTCGCCAGAATGGTCAGTTCGGGGTGCGCCGTGCCGCCCTCGATCGCCGTGGAGGCGATGTGCGAGGCGACCCGCGGGTCCACCGGGTCGTTGGCCGGGTCGTCGAGGACCCGCAGGTGCTCGTACGTGGTGGCGCGCTGCGCGGGCACCCGGCCCGCGGTGCGGATCAGGTGGATCAGCTCGTGCAGGTTGGAGCGGTGCTTCGCACCGGCCGCGGAGACCACGTTCTCCTCCAGCATGACCGAGCCGAGGTCGTCCGCGCCGTAGTGCAGCGACAGCTGGCCGGCCTCCTTGCCGGTGGTCAGCCAGGAGCCCTGGATGTGCGCGACGTTGTCGAGGAAGAGGCGGGCGATGGCGATCATCCGCAGGTACTCGAACACCGTGGCCTGGGTCGAGCCCTTCAGGTGGTTGTTCTGCGGCTGGTAGGTGTAGGGGATGAAGGCGCGGAAGCCGCCGGTGCGGTCCTGCACGTCGCGGATCATCCGCAGGTGCTCGATCCGCTCGGCGTTGGTCTCGCCGGTGCCCATCAGCATGGTGGAGGTGGACTCGACACCCAGCCGGTGCGCGGTCTCCATGATCTCCAGCCAGCGTTCGCCGGACTCCTTCAGCGGGGCGATCGCCTTGCGCGGCCGCTCCGGCAGCAGCTCGGCGCCGGCGCCCGCGAACGAGTCCAGGCCGGCCGCGTGGATCCGGGTGATGGCCTCCTCGATGGAGACGCCGGAGATCTTCGCCATGTGCTCGACCTCGGAGGCGCCCAGCGAGTGGATCACCAGCTCGGGGAAGCGCTCCTTGATCGCGGAGAAGTTCTTCTCGTAGTACTCGACGCCGTACTCGGGGTGGTGCCCGCCCTGGAACATGATCTGGGTGCCGCCCAGTTCGACGGTCTCCGCGCAGCGGCGCAGCACCTCGTCGAGCTCCCGCGACCAGCCCTTGTCGCTCTTCGGCGGGACGTAGAACGCGCAGAACTTGCACGCCGTCACGCAGACGTTGGTGTAGTTGATGTTCCGTTCGATGATGTACGTGGCGATGTGCTCGACGCCCGCGTACCGCCGCCGGCGCACCGCGTCGGCGGCCGAGCCGAGCGCGTGCAGCGGGGCCGAACGGTACAGCTCCAGCGCCTCTTCGGCGGTGATCCGGCCGCCCTCGGCCGCACGGTCCAGAACGGCCTGCAGCTGGGCGGCGGAAAGGTTCTGCTCGGACACCTGGCGGGCCTGCTTTCATCGTCGAAGGGGCGTCCCGCCCAGCCTACGCCAGCGTATTTCCGCCCCTGCTCAGCCCCGCTCCCGCCACCGCCCGCGGCTCCCGACGCTGCGGACGGACCCCGCCGGCACCGGCCCGATCGTCCCAGGATGCTCGGACGGCGGGCCGCGATTCTCAGACGGCCACGGCCTGTTCCGCCGCCTTCTCGGCGCCGGCGGCCGGCTCCAGCAGCCGGATCGCCACGTCCGGCGCGAAGCCGCTGTCGTGGGCGACCCGGCGGGCGAACTCGGCCAGGCCCGCCAACTGGCGCTCGCCCAGCGAGAAGTCGAGCGCCTCGCTGAAGTACCGCTCCAGCAGCGGCGCGTCGAACGCCTCCCAGCGGGCGGCCTGTTCGGCCACCTGGCCGGCCTCGGTCAGCGACAGGTCGCGGGACTCCAGGAACGCCCGGTGCACGGCGGCGGTCAGCTCCGGGTGCTGTTCGACGTACTCGCGGCGGGCGGCCCAGACCGCGAAGACGAACGGCAGCCCCGTCCACTCCTTCCACATCGCGCCGAGGTCGTGCACGGCCAGCCCCTGCCGGGGGGCCTGCTCCAGCGAGGCGCGCAGCGCGGGGTCGCCGATCAGGACGGCGGCGTCGGCCTCGGCGAGCATCGCGTCCAGGTCGGGCGGGCAGCTGAAGTACTCGGGGCGGACGCCCTCGCGCTCCTCCAGCAGCAGCCGGGCCAGTCGGACGGAGGTGCGGCTGGTCGAGCCGAGCGCGACCCGGCGGCCGTCCAGCCGGTCGAGCGGGAGCTTGCTGACGATCACGCAGGACATCACCGGCCCGTCGCTGCCGACCGCGATGTCGGGGAGGACCACCAGCCGGTCCGCGTTGCGCAGGTACTCCACGCAGGTGATCGGGCCGAGGTCGAGCTCGCCGGCCACCAGCCGGTCGCTCAGCTTCTCCGGGGTGTCCTTGGTGAGGTCGAGGTCGAGCAGGGTCCCCGTGCGCGCCAGCCCCCAGTAGAGGGGGAGACAGTTGAGGAACTGAATGTGTCCGACCCGCGGCCTGACCGCGGCCGCCGGCCGTTCGGCTTCCCGACTGCTCACCGTGTGCTCCCTTGCCGTTGGTGCTCTCCCGGCAGGGTATGCCCGCTGCTCCCGAGGGCCCGCACCCGGTGCCCGACACACCGTTCGGGGGCCCTCCGACACGCCCTCCGACACGCCCTCCGGGACGCTCTCCGACACGCTCTCCGACACCGTCGTTGGCCCCTGGTCGGGGCCGCCACCGCGTGCTACCGTTCACGTCAGTTGCAGTTTGATTCCCCTTGCAGTACTTGGAGCCTGCGGAGCATGTAACCGCAGGCTTTTTGTAATTTTTCAGCAGTATCAGGCATCAATTGAGCATTGATTGAGACTGGTGCGAAAAACTCCGGGCTCGTCCGGAGGCAGGGCGATCAGCGCAGCGGACCCGGGCGCCACAAGGTGTGGTGTCCACTACGTCCCTTGCAAGGAGAACGGTATGGCGACCGGAACCGTCAAGTGGTTCAACGCCGAGAAGGGCTTCGGCTTCATCGCCCAGGAGGGCGGCGGCCCCGACGTCTTCGTCCACTACTCCGCCATCAACGCGAGCGGCTTCCGCTCGCTGGAGGAGAACCAGGCGGTCAGCTTCGACGTCACCCAGGGCCCGAAGGGCCCGCAGGCCGAAAACGTCGTCGCTATCTGACATCTCTCACTTCTGATCGCTCACGGCCCCTCGGGTCCGTATGAGTAGCAGTTCCCAAGGGGGCCCGCCGGACGGCGGGCCCCCTGCCTTTTCCCCGCGCGCAATTCCCGCCCGAGTTACTCGTCCGTATTCCGGACACAATTCCGGCGAATCGCACCCGGCCCCGCCCCCACCCCGCTTCCCGGGGCGCACCCCGGCGGGGGGATCATCGAGGCATGCACCGCCTCCGGTCCGCCCACCGCACCCTCGACCGGACGCTGCGCCGGATCGGCATCGACACCTACCTCCTGCTGCTGCTCGGCACCGTCCTGCTGGCCACCGTGCTGCCCGCCCGGGGTGTCGCCGCGAGCGCCGTCGGCGTCGGCGTGCACCTGGCCGTCGGCCTGCTGTTCTTCCTGTACGGGGCCCGGCTGTCCCCGCAGGAGGCGCTGGCCGGGGCCCGGCACTGGCGGCTGCACCTGCTGATCCTGGGCTGCACCTTCGTGCTGTTCCCGCTGCTCGGCGAGGCCACCCGGCTGCTGCCCGACGCGGTGCTGCCGCCGGAGCTGTTCACCGGCGTCCTGTTCCTGACCCTGCTGCCGTCCACCGTGCAGTCCTCGATCGCGTTCACCTCGATCGCCGGCGGCAACGTGGCCGCCGCGATCTGCGCCGCGACCTTCTCCAGCCTGCTGGGCGTCGCGCTGACCCCGCTGCTCGCCGCCTGGCTGCTCTCCGGCGCGGCGGGCGTCTCGGTGGACGGCGGCCAGGTGCTGGACGTGGTGCTGCAACTGCTGGTCCCGTTCGCCGCCGGCCAGCTGTTGCGGCGCCGGATCGGACCGTGGATCGCCCGGCACCGGCTGGTGACGCAGCTGG
This sequence comes from Kitasatospora sp. NPDC059795, assembly GCF_042732175.1. Lineage (NCBI taxonomy): Bacteria > Bacillati > Actinomycetota > Actinomycetes > Kitasatosporales > Streptomycetaceae > Kitasatospora > Kitasatospora sp. NPDC059795. Next base: position 42,646 of record NZ_JBHWID010000002.1, on the reverse strand, counting down.
TGGACCGGGGCTCGATCCTGCTGATCGTCTACAGCGCGTTCGGCGAGGGCGTCCGCGAGGGCATCTGGAGCCGGGTCACCGCGGGCCAGTTGCTGGCGCTGGCGGCGATCTCGTCCGTGCTGCTGGCCATCGTCCTGGGCTTCACCCACGTGGTCTCCGGCCGGCTGGGCTTCGACCGGGCGGACCGGATCACCATCCAGTTCTGCGGCTCCAAGAAGTCGCTGGCCAACGGCCTGCCGCTGGCCACCATCCTGTTCCCGGCCGGCGCGGTCGGGCTGGCGGTGCTGCCGCTGATGCTGTTCCACCAGATCCAGCTGACGGTCTGCACGGTGCTCGCCCAGCGCTGGGCCCGGCATCGGCCTGACGGACAGTCAACAGCTACGCTGCCCAGGTGACTTCACTGCCGGAAACCCCGCAGACCCGGGTCGGCGCGGCCGAGCGCGACGCCGCCGCCGAACGCCTCCAACAGGCCTACGCCGAGGAGCGGATCACCCACGAGGAGATGGAGCAGCGCCTGCAGCAGGCGCTCACCGCCACCACCCGCGCCGAACTCGACCTGGTCACCGCCGACCTGCCTGCGAGCCCGCCGGACGACGACACCGCCACCATCGCCACCGCCGGCGGCCGGATCGTCCGCCGCGGCGCCTGGCGGGTGCCGCGGACGCTGAAGGTCGCCTCCGCGTTCGGCAAGGTCCGGCTCGACCTGTCGCACGCGATCATCGAGCACCAGGTGGTGGACATCGAGCTCGGCCTGGGCTTCGGCCGCGCCACCATCACCGTCCCGCACAACGCGACCGTCGACGTGGACGGCGTGCAGGGCGGCTGGCAGGACGTCCGCTACCGGCCTCCGCGCCACGCCGTCCCCGGCGGCCCGCTGATCCGCATCACCGGCGCCCCCGGCTTCGGCCGCCTGCGCGTCCGGCACGCCCGCAGCCGCTGACCGGCGGCCCCCCGCTCAGAGCCAGCCGCGCTGGGCGGCCTTGATGCCGGCCTCGAAGCGGCTGGCGGCGTTCAGCCGCTCCATGATCGACGCCATGTGGCGGCCGACGGTGCGCGAGGAGAAGCCCAGCCGCTGCCCGGCCGCGTCGTCGGTGAGGCCGGTGCCGAGCAGCCGCAGCAGTTCGCGCTCGGTGGGGGTGAGCCCGGTGGCCGGGTCGTCGGAGGTGGTGGCGCCGAGCGGGACGGCGGTGTTCCAGGACTGCTCGTAGAGGTCCAGCAGGGCGCGCAGGATGCCGGGCTCGGTGACGTGCAGCGCGCCCTTGCGGTTGTCCTCCGGGTCGATCGGGACGAGCGCCTCCCGCCCGTCCACCAGCACGATCCGCTGCGGGACGGTGGGTGCGGTGCGAACCTCGCCGCCCTGGCTGAGCAGCCAGTGCGCGTACCCGGACACGTGCGGCTGGTTGCGGGTGGAGTCCTGGTACAGCGTGCGGACGGCCACCCCCCGGCCGAGCACCGCGGCGTCGCCGGGCCGGGACGCGTCGAGGTCCTCCGCGTGCTGCCGGCCCGGCTGGCTGCTCAACACCTCGACGGCGGCGGTGCGGCCCATCTGCTCCAGCCGCCGGTGGATGGCGTCCAGGCCGGTGAGCCGCTCGCCGTGCGCGGCGTGCTGCTCGGCGCGGTCGGCGACCATCCGGGTCACCGCGGCCCTCGACGCGGCCAACGCGGCCTGCCGGGAGGCGAGTTCGGCCTCCTGCCGGGCCAGCATGTCGGCCAGCCCCACCTCCGGGTCGACCGCGCGCATCCGGCCCGGGTGCTCGGCGGAGGCGCGGACCAGCATCAGTCCGCCCAGTTCGTCGAGGCAGTCGTGAATGTGGCCGGGCGTCAGGTCGCAACGTCCCGCCAGGTCGTCGACGGAGTCGGTCGGGTGGTCCAGCATGGCCTGATAGACCCGGCCGGACCGGGCCGACAGTCCGAGCGCTTCCAACATGGTGGCTCGCCCCCCTCGGGCATCGCTGTGGAGACCCCGTGAATCCCCCCGCACGGAGCGTCACGAATCCTCCCAGGGCAACCAATCGTCCACAAGATCGAATTTGCGGCTTTGCTGAGCTCTCGCACCGGATGCCGGAAGGATCCTGCGTGTGCGCCGCATCACCGTTCGGACACCTACGTCCGGTTTTTCGAACTGCTTAATGATGTGGACATGCCACCGTGTCCGACATCGGACAGGCCGGTTGGCGCCATCCGGAACTCCTTCCACCCGCCCCGCCGGGCGACGAAAGTAGTGAGTGCCGCCAGGGAGGAACACCACCGGGCGGCGGACCGGACCAGACGTCAACCGCGGGACGTCGCACCGGGCCGATCAACCCCCTTGCCGAATACGACAGTTGAGGACGATTACGCCATGAAGCGCACCCGCTCCCCGAAGGCCGCCGCGGTCCTGCTCGCCCTGGGCGCCCTGATCGCCGCCCCCGTCGCCCTGGCCGCCGCCGCCCACACCCCGGCCGCCACCACCACCCTCGCCGGCGACAGCCTCGGCTGGGGCGGCACCACCCCTGCCGACCCCACCCCCACGGCCACCGCCACCCCGACCGGCACCGCCACCCCCGCCGGCGGCAGCCTCGGCTGGGGCGGCTGATCCCTGGTGGAGATCGTCTACACCAGCCTGCGCCGCAGAAGCACCGCCGACCCGGCGCCGCCGGGTGAGACCAGCGAGGTGGTCGGCATCCTGTGGGCGCACGCCCGCCCCGAGGAGCGCCTCCAGCACCTGACCGCCCGCAGCGAGGCGGACCGCGTCGACCTGCTGGTCTACCTGCTCGGCCCCCGGCCCGACGCCGACACCGCCGACCAGCCGCCCCTCGCGGTCGCCCACGACCTGCTCGCCCGCAGCCACCGCGCCTCCCCCGTGCTGCACCGGCGCTACCTGCCGCCGACCCCCGCCCCGTCGGGCTGCTGAACCCCCGCACCCGACAAGCACGTCCGCCTCGCCGCGCCACCGACCGCTGGCCCTGCAGGACAGCCGTCCGCCCGCGCACGTCACTCAGGACCGGTGCAGTACAGGCAGGTTCGCCATGCCCGCCGCCCGCCGCACCGGAACCATCGCGCCGCACCCCCGGAAAGGGGTGCGGGCCGCCGGGCGGTCAGAACTCGGAGGTGTCCAGGCTCAGGCCGAACGGTTCCGGCAGTTCGATCGGCTGCCCGAACGGAAGCGGCCCCGCCACCCGGGTGTAGCCGAGCCGGCCCGGCTCCGAGAACAGCGTGCAGGCGCAGTCCCGGCGGTCGATCAGCAGGTAGAGCGGAGCCCCGTACTCGGCGTAGCGGCGCGGCTTCACCACACGGTCGGTGGCGTCGCTGTCCTCGGACGTCACTTCGACCACCAGCAGCGTCTGGCCGGGGAGCAGCGCGCCGCTGCCCTTGGCCAGTGCGCAGGGGACCACCGCCACGTCCGGGACGAACCAGTTGCTGGACCCCGGAAGATCGAGGTCGCCCGAACCCATCACACAGTCGAGCGCGCGGACCTTGTCGTTCAGCCGGCACCGCAGGTGACTGGCGGTGGCCTCGTGGTCCCACCCCAGCGTCATCGGCTCGATGACCCCTTCGATGATCTGGACGCGCTCACGGGCGTGGTGCTGGATCGCGTACTTCAGCGCCTCTTCCGGATCGACGGAGCTGTACGGCAGTTCGCCGGGCAGAGCACTCATCGAGCCCTCCTTCGTCGGCCCCACGCTATCGATCGGCCCCCTCGCGCCATAGGGCTCTCACTCCAACGAGCGACGGCCCGCACCCCGGGAAGGGGTGCGGGCCGTCGGGTGGAACAGGGAGCGTCAGGCGGCAGCCGGGACGGCGGCCGGACGGTCCTCGGCGAGGAGGTCGCCGGTGGGTCGGTTGTACGCGGCGAGGTCGAGGGTCTTCTCGCGGGCCGAGACCAGGATCGGGACGACGACCTGACCGGCCACGTTGGTGGCGGTGCGCATCATGTCGAGGATCGGGTCGATGGCCAGCAGCAGGCCGACGCCCTCCAGCGGGAGGCCCAGGGTGGAGAGGGTCAGGGTGAGCATCACGATCGCGCCGGTGAGGCCGGCGGTGGCTGCGGAGCCGATCACCGAGACGAAGGCGATCAGCAGGTAGTCCTTGATGCCGAGGTCGATGCCGTACACCTGGGCCACGAAGATCGCGGCGAGCGACGGGTAGATCGCGGCGCAGCCGTCCATCTTGGTGGTGGCGCCGAACGGGGCCGCAAAGCTCGCATATTCGGACGGAACGCCCAGGCGCTCGGTGACGCGGCGGGTGACCGGCAGGGTGCCGACCGAGGAGCGGGAGACGAAGGCCAGCTGGATCGCGGGCCAGGCGCCCTTGAAGAAGTTCAGCGGGTTGAGGCCGGCGACGAAGCGCAGCAGCAGCGAGTAGACGCCGAACATGACGATCGCGCAGCCGACGTAGACGTCGATGGTCAGGGTGGTGAAGGGCTTGAGCAGGTCCCAGCCGTAGAGCGCGACGGCCTTGCCGATCAGGCCGATGGTGCCGAGCGGGGCGAGCCGGATGACCCACCACAGGGCGGTCTGGACGAGTTCGAGCACGCTCTCGGAGAGCCGGCGGACCGGGGCGGCCTTGTCGCCGAGCTTGAGGATGGCCGCGCCGACGACCACGCCGAGGAAGACGATCTGAAGGACGTTCACCTTCAGGAAGGCGTCGGCGATGTTGGTCGGGATGATGCCGGTCAGGAAGTCGATCCAGCTGCCGCCCTTCTCCACGCCCTTGACGCCGGCGGTGGAGATGTTGGCGCCCTTGCCGGGGTCGGTGAGCAGGCCGAGGCCGAGGCCGACGGCGACCGCGATCAGCGAGGTGGCGAGGAACCAGAACAGCGTGCGGGCGGCCAGCCGGGCGGCGTTGGTGACGTTCCGCAGGTTGGCGACCGAGACGATGATCGCGGTGAAGACCAGCGGCGGGACGGCCAGCTTGAGCAGCTGGACGAAGGTCTTGCCGACGGTGTCGAGGGTGGTCTTCAGCCAGGACACGTCGCCGGACCGGGCGATCCAGCCGAGCAGCAGGCCGAGGACCAGGCCGCCGACGATCTGGACCCAGAACGGGGTGCGTCGGATACGTCCCAACAGGGTGGGCGCGGGCGCGGTGGACATGGGTGTGCGACTCCGGTGAGTGCGGGGGTGGTGGGGAGGGGGAGGAGGCGGCGACACGCCGGACGCGGGGCCGGGTGGTGAGACCCGGCGACTGACTGCCGGACAGCGGAGCTGCCGGGCGCGTCAGGAGCGGCGTGCCGCCCGCATACAGCCGCCGGAGCGACAGCGACACGGGCCGTCCACGGCACCGGGCAGACGCGGGCAGCGGGACATGAGCGGGGTGCTCGTCCCGGTACGGCGCGCGGCGTCTGCGGTGGTCATGGTCGGTAGATTAGCAATAAACCTTTGAGATGTTCAAAGTACTTGTTTGAGGTCGTCCCCGAACGACCCGTTACTGATGGATCATCAGCTCGAACGGCCTACATCCAGCAGCTTTGACGCCCATCCGGTTATACGTATAACTTGAGGCTCGACAGAGGCCTCGCCGGAAGGACGCCCATGGGCTACGCCGCACTGCTCCGCGCCCCGCACGTCACCCGGCTACTGGTCGGCACCCTGGTCGGACGCCTGCCCGCCGGCATGACCGCGCTGGTCATCGCCCTCGCCCTGCGCGAGGCCGGCACCCCGTACAGCCGGATCGGCCTGGCCACCGCCGCGTACGCGATCGCCGCCGCGGTCGGCGGCCCCGTCCTCGGCCGGATCGTCGACCTCACCGGCCAGCCCCGCGTCCTGCTCGCCTCCGCCACCCTGGCCGGCGGCGGCTACGCCCTGCTCGCGCTCGCCCCCGGCTCCCCCGTCGCCGCCCCGCTCGGCGCGGCGATCGCCGGCCTGTGCATGCCGCCGCTGGAGCCCTGCCTGCGCTCGCTCTGGCCCGACGTCGTCGAGGAGGAGCAGCTCGACACCGCGTACGCCTTCGACTCCGCCTCCCAGCAGGTGCTGTACGTCGCCGGGCCGCTCGCCGTCGCCGGGATCGCCGCCGCGTTCTCGCCGTCCACAGCCCTGTGGACAGCCGCCGTGCTCGGCCTGATCGGCTCGCTGGTGGTCGCCACCGCCGCCCCGGCCCGCCGGTGGCAGGCCCCGCCGCGCGCGGAGTCCGCCGGGCTGCTCGGCCCGCTGCGCTCCCCCGGGCTGGTCGTGCTGCTGGTCGGCCTGAGCGGCGCGGGCTGGTCGGTCGGCGCGCAGGCCGTGCTGTTCATCGCGTACGCCGAGCGGCACCCGGGCGGCCTGCCCGGCGGCGGCGGTCTGCTGCTGGCGCTGGCCGCGCTGGCCGGCCTGCTGGGCGCGCTCGCCTACGGCGCGGCGCCCTGGAAGGCCGACACCGCCACCCGCACCTGGGTACTGGCCCTCGTCATGGCGGCCGGCACCCTGCCGCTCCTGCTGCTGCCCGGCCCGCCGGCGATGGCCGTGCTGGCGTTCGTCTCCGGCCTGGGCCTGGCCCCGCTGCTGGCCGCCGCGTTCGTGCTGGTCGCCGAGCTCGCCCCGGTCGGCACCGTCACCGAGGCCTTCGCCTGGCTGGTCACGCTGTTCGCCACCGGCAACGCGGCCGGTTCCGCGACCTCCGGCCTGCTGGTCGAGACCTCGCTTCCGGCGGTCGCGCTCTGCTCGGTCGCCGGCATCGCCGTCGGCGCCCTGCTGCTGTTCGCCACCCGCGCCCGGCTCCGCCCCGTGCCGGTCGCCCTGGCGGCCTGAGCAAACCGGTCGCCCGCACCGCCCGCGGCCTGCTTGGATGCGCCGCATGACGAGCATCCAACTGCCCGCGGGCTACACGGTCTCCACCGATCCGACCCTGCTCGACCGCGAGTCGGTGCACCGCTGGCTCTCCGAGGACGCCTACTGGGCCCTCGGCCGGGCCCGCGAGAAGCAGGACCTGGCGATCGACCACTCCCTCAACTTCGGCCTGTACGAGGAGACTTCCGGCACCCAGGTGGGCTACGCCCGGGTGGTCACCGACCGCGCCACCTTCGCCTGGCTGTGCGACGTGTACATCGCCCCGGCGGCCCGCGGCCGCGGCCTGGGCACCGCGCTGACCGCCGCCGTCCGCGACCGGCTCGCCGCACTCGGCCTGCGCCGCCTGATGCTGGCCACCCGGGACGCCCACGAGGTGTACGCCAAGGTCGGGTTCAACCCGCTCGCGCTGCCGGAGAAGTGGATGATCCTCGGCGAGCAGTAGGGCCCGTTCAGGCCGGCGCGGTGGACCGCCGCACCACCAGTGTGGTCGCCAACGGCTCGGCGGGCGGCGGCAGTTCACCGGCCAGCAGGGCCGCCAGGGTGGCCAGTCCGGCGCGGCCGAGCTGCTCGCCGGGCAGGTTGACGGTGGTCAGCGGCGGGCTGAGCAGCTCCGCGACCGGGATGTTGTCCATGCCGACCACCGACAGGTCGCCGGGGATCCGCAGCCCCAGCTCGTCGGCCGCCTGGTACAGCCCGGACGCCACCACGTCGTCGTCGCAGACCACGGCGCGCGGCCGGTCCGGTCCGGCCAGCATCTCCCGGGCCGCCCGCGCCGCCTCCCGGCTGCCCTCGTTCAGGCTCACCGCCCGCTCCTGCACGGCCAACTCGGCCGCCGCCGCCGCGAACGCCGCCTGCCGGACCCGGAAGGTGTATGCCGAGTGCACCGACCGCAGGTAGCCGATCCGCCGGTGCCCGAGCGCCGCCAGGTGGTCGACGGCGGCCTTCATGCCCGCCGCCAGGTCCAGTTCGACGGTGGGGCGGCCGGGGTTGGCCTCCGGGTCGGCGTCCAGGAACACCGCCGGGGTGTCGGCGGGCAGCCCGCCGAGCTGCTTGTCGTCCGGGGAGCAGATCAGCAGCCCGTCGAAACGGCCCGCGGCGGCCGCCTCGGCGAGCGTCGCCGCGTCCCAGCCGCTGGAGACCACCACCGACAGGCCGTGCCGGGCCGCCTCCTCGTGCACGCCGGTCAGCAGCCGGCCGAAGAACGGGCTGAGCAGGTTCGGCACCGCCAGCAGCACCATGCCGCTCCGGCCCAGCCGCAGCTGTCGGCCGGCCGCCTGCGGGCGGTAGCCCAACTCCCGTGCCGCGTCGTGGATCCGCTGCCGGGTCGCGTCCGAGACCCGGTGCCCGGCGCTGCCGGAGAACACCAGCGAGACCGTCGCCTGCGACACTCCCGCCAGCCGGGCCACGTCCCGGCCGGTCGGCCGCCGCCGCGCCCCCTCGCCGGACGAGCCGTCCGACATGCCGTCAGCCGGCCTGCGCCTGCCGGGCAGCGGCCCGGGCCGCGTCGTCCGCCTCGTCCTCGGCGGCGTCCCGAACCGCCGCACGGGCCTTGCGGGACTCCACCTTCTCCACGATCTGCGCCGACATCTCGTCGCGCTGCTTGTTCAGCACCACGTAGCTGATCGCCGAGGACGCCACCATGGCCAGCACGAACACCAGGATCAGGCCCAGGTCGCCCACCACCGGGATCACCCCGAAGTGCGCCAGCAGCAGGGCGACGAGCAGGCAGGCCAGAAAGATGCTCGCCCGCAGCGAGGTGTAGCGGAGCGTAGCGTTGATCTTGCTGCTCACCGGGGAACGTCCTTCACTGCCGGGTCGCGCCACAGGACGCGAGGGGGTAATGGCCCTCCCAGTGAAGCACGACCTCACATCGTTCAGGCGCGCAGGTCGAGCCACATCGTCACGTCGTCCCGGTCGTCGCCGGGCGCCACCCGGATCGCCCCGGGCACCCGGCCGACCTCGACGTAGCCGCTGCGGCCGTAGAACGTCTCCAGCCCGTGCCCGCCGCGCAGCGTCAGCCGCAGACCGTCCAGCCCCCAGCCGCGGGCGACCCGCTCGGCCTCGGCGAGCAGCTGCGCGCCGTAGCCGCGGCCCTGGAAGTCGGGGTGCACCATGACGCGCTTCAGCATCCGCCAGTGGTCCATCAGCCCGAACCGCATGTCCTCGACGAACAGCACCGCCGCGAGCCGCCCGTCGGGCTCGTACCCCGCCAGCAGCCGGTCCGTCCCCAGGTCGGCGAAGTGCCGCTCCGCGACCGCCCGCACCTCGGCCACCTGCACCGGCGGCACGAACCCGACCGCACCCCCGGCGTTCGAGACAGCCGTCCACAGCACGACGATCTCCTCCCGCAGTTCGGGGGTGAGGTCGGGGTCGAGAACGAAGCGAAGTGTCATGGTCGAACAGCCTACGTGACCATTACATCGCGGGCGTCGGAATTTTCCGCGGGGCCAGTGCCAGGCAGCACCCCACCGCCACCGCGCACAGCGCCCCCGCCGCGTACCAGGTCGCGTCGTAGTCGCCGAAGCGGTCTCGGGCCAGGCCCGCCAGCCCGGCGACCACGGCCGCGCCGATCTGGTGCGCGGCCAGCGCCCACCCGAAGACGATCGGTGCGTCCGCCCCGAAGTGCCGTCGGCAGAGCGCCACCGTGGGCGGCACGGTGGCGACCCAGTCCAGCCCGTAGAAGACCACGAAGGCCAGGATCGGCGGCCGCAGGCTGTGCCCGAACAGCGAGGGCAGCAGCAGCAGCGAGACCCCGCGCAGCGCGTAGTAGGTGATCAGCAGCCGGGTCGAGTCGAAGCGGTCGGTGAACCAGCCGGAGGCGATCGTGCCGATCACGTCGAAGACGCCGACCAGCGCGAGCAGCGAGGCCGCGGTGGTGACGGGCATGCCGTGGTCGTGGGCGGCCGGGATGAAGTGGGTGCCGACCAGGCCCGCCGTGGTCGCGCCGCAGATCGCGAAGGACACGGCGAGCAACCAGAACACCCGGCTGCGGGCGGCGTCGCGCAGCACCCGCAGCGAGCGGGCGATCGCCGAGCCCTCCACCACCGGCCGCGCGGGCGCCTCCGTCGCACCGTAGGGCAGCAGCCCGAGGTCGGCGGGCCGTTCCCGCATCAGCACCAGCACGGGCACGGCGACGGCGGTCGCGGCGAGCGAGACGACCACCACCGCGGTCCGCCAGCCCGCGCCCTCGACCAACGCGGCCAGCACCGGCATGAAGACCAGATTGCCCGCGGCGCCGGCCGCGGTCAGCACGCCGGTCACCAGCCCCTGCCGGGCCCGGAACCACCGTCCGGAGATGGTGGTGGCGAACGCGCCGGCCATCGAGCCGCTGCCGAGCCCGACCAGCACGCCCCAGCAGAGGATCAGCTGCCAGGCCTCGGTCATCAGGATGGTGAGGCCGGAGCCGGTGGCGATGGTGAGCAGCGCGCAGACCACCACCAGGCGCACCCCGAACCGGTCCATCAGGGCGGCGGCGAACGGGGCGGTGAGGCCGTACAGCGTGAGGTTGACGGAGACGGCGCTGGAGATGGTGGCGAACGACCAGCCGAACTCGTTGTGCAGGGCGTCCATCATCAGGCCGGGCGCGGAGCGGAATCCGGCGGAGCCGACCAGGACGACCAGGGAGACGGCGGCGACGATCCAGGCGTAGTGCAGGCGGGGCGCGGGCCGGGCCGGGGCCGGCTCGGCGGCGGACGTTTCGAGGAGTTCCTTCACCCGCCGAAGTCTGCGGTTCCACGCCCCGCCCGCACGACGGGTTTTGCTGCCATCTCCCATCGAGATACGGACGTCAGCGGCCCCCGGCGACCGGCCCGGCGTCGGGCACCCGCCGCAGCCCGCGGATGGGCGGGCTGAGCAGCAGGGCGGCCGCCGTCCCGACGGTGACGATGCCGCCGACCACCAGGACCTGCTGCGCGCCGAACGCCTCCATCGCCGGCCCGGCCAGGGCGGAGCCGAGCGGGAACATGCAGACGGAGCCGGCCACTTCGTACGCGTGGATGCGGTTGAGCACCTCGCCGGGCACCTGGGTCTGCACGCTGGTGGCCCACATGACGCCCCAGAAGCTGATGCCGATGCCGGAGATCAGCTGAGCGGTGCCGATCACCGGCCAGGGCAGGTCGAAGGCGAGCGCGAACTGCTGGACGGGAAAGGCGAGCAGCGCGAACGCCCCGGCGGCGAGCGGGCGGACGGGCTTGATCCGGATCGCGATCAGGCCGCCGATCACGGTGCCCGCGCCGAACATGCCGTTCAGGATGCCGTACACGGTGGCGCCGTGCTCGGGCACCACCAGCGAGCCGAGCAGCGGGGTGAGCGGGCCCCAGGAGAGCACCGTGAAGAGCATCCAGATCAGGATGACGCCCCACATCCAGCTGCGGGAGCGGAACTCGTGCCAGCCGACGACCAGGTTGCGCCACAGGCTGTCGCCGGGCGGCGGGGCGGGGACGGGGCCGAGCCGCAGGGCGAGCAGCGAGCTGGCGCTGATCGCGTACATCACGCCGGCGATGACCATCACCCAGCCGGTGGAGGCGGCGGCCAGCAGGCCGGCCAGCGGCGGCCCGGCGAGCGTGGTGAGCGCCTCGGAGATCCGCAGGATGCCGTTGGCGCCCTGCACGTCGCGGGCCACCAGCGGGACGGTGGAGGCGGCGCCGGGCTGGAACATGGCGGCGGCGGTGCCGGCCAGCGCGAGCAGCACGTACAGCTGCCAGAGCTGGTCGAAGCCGCGGAAGAACAGCACCGCGAGCAGCACCCGGGTGGTGAGGTTGAGCAGGTCGGCGAAGATCATCAGCCGTCGGGCGGTGAACCGGTCCGCGAGGACGCCGCCGACCAGCACCAGGCCGGCGAACGGGGCGAGCAGGAAGGCCATCGCGTAGCCGACGGTGGAGGCGGAGTGCCCAGAGGTCAGCAGGCCGGTGGTGACGGCCACGGGGAGCATCGCGTCGCTCAGCAGGCCGGCCGAGCGGGCGGTGAAGTAGAGCCGGAAGTTGCCCGACCAGATGCCGGGTTCGGCGGGGGTGCGGACGCGCGGGGTGGGGGCAGTGTGGAGTTCTGGGGCGGTCACGTCCCACAGTTTTGGTCCAGACCACCACTGGTTTCCAGTGATTTTGGGTCACGATGCGGCGTCCGACCGGCAACTGACCGGACGGCGTCCCGCCGCGCGCGCCCCGAGCACGGCACGGCGGGACGCCGTCCAGGTCGGCGTCCGGGCCCTGAAGCCGTCACGCCCGGCGTTCCGATCTCGCCGAGGTTCCGGGCGGATGCGGCCAACGATCCCCTGAATGTCGGCACCGCCCGGGCTCCCTCGGCGTCCCCTCGCAACGGAACGCCGCACCCAAGAGTGATCAGTCGGATACGTCACGTCAATGGGTTGTCCGAAATTCAGATGGATCATCCGGAGCGCGGACAGCGCACACGTGACATGCCACGACCCGCCGACGGGGGTTCAGCGCGCCGAGGCCACCGGCTGCGCCGCCCGCTCGCACAACGGCGCGACCGGGCCGATCTCGCACCACACCCGCTTGCCGGAGCCGTCCGGGTACCAGCCCCAGCGCTCGCACAGCAGCTCCACCAGCTCCAGGCCGCGCCCGTTGGTGGCCTCCGCGTCGGCCCCGGCGTGCCGCGGGGCGGGGGCGGCGCAGCTGGCGTCCGCGACCTCCACCCGGACCCCCGGCGGGGCGTCCGGCCCGGCCGGCATCAGCAGTCGCAGCACCGCCGGACAACCGGTGTGCACCACCGCGTTGGTGACCAGCTCGGAGACCACCAGCACCAGCGTCTCGGCGGCCGACGAGTCCGGGTCGAGACCGCCGGCCCGCAACCGGGCCCGCACCCAGCGCCGGGCCCGTGAGACCTCGGCCGGGTCCGCCTGGACCGCCAGCTGTACCTGAAGTACCTGCACCGTTCCACCACCCGCACTCGGTATTCGGCCCGCTTGATCCCGCCGGTCCGGTCGGCGCGCCTCGTGGAGGGCGCCGATCCGCACTGCCCATGGCATCGACACGAATACGCCCCAGAATGATTCCGGGACCGGGTCGCAGCAAGAGCTTCGGGCATATTCCAGCGTTCGGGGGATGTCTCGGTGCATACTGTCCCGCTCACCCTGCCGGGGTTCGCACGACCGGTCGGCGGCACCGCCGCCGCGGGTACCCCCGACCGTACTCCCCACGCCCCGTCAGCACCGGGCCGCCACGAGCGAACCACCCTTCCTACAAATGTCCAGCGGCCCTCGAACGCCGCCGGAGCACCTGTCAGGCGAACACCACGGTCCGGGTGCCGTTCAGCAGCACCCGCCGCTCGCTGTGCCACTTCACCGCGCGGGCCAGCGCCTGGCACTCGACGTCCCGGCCGAGCGCCACCAGCTGCTCCGGCGTCACGTCGTGGGTGACCCGGGCGACCTCCTGCTCGATGATCGGGCCCTCGTCCAGGTCGGCGGTGACGTAGTGCGCGGTGGCGCCGATCAGCTTCACGCCCCGGGCGTGCGCCTGGTGGTACGGGCGGGCGCCCTTGAAGCTCGGCAGGAACGAGTGGTGGATGTTGATCACCCGGCCGGACAGCTCCTTGCACAGCGTGTCGGAGAGCACCTGCATGTAGCGGGCCAGCACCACCAGCTCCACCCGCTCCCGCTCGACCAGGTCGAGCAGCTGCTGCTCCGCCTGCACCTTGGTGTCCTTGGTGACCGGCAGGTGGTGGAACGGGACGCCGTAGGACTCGGTCAGCTCACGGAAGTCGGTGTGGTTGGACACCACCCCGACGATCTCCACCGGCAGCGCCCCGATCCGGGTGCGGAACAGCAGGTCGTTCAGGCAGTGCCCGAACTTGGAGACCATCAGCAGCACCCGCATCCGCTCGACGGACTCGTGGATCTGCCAGTCCATCCGGAACGACGCGCCGACCGCCGCGAACGACGCCCGCAGCTTCTCCGCCGTCACCGGCTCCTCGGCCGTGAAGTGCACCCGCATGAAGAACAGCCCGGTGCCGGCGTCGCCGAACTGCTGGCTGTCGACGATGTTGCAGCCCGTCATGAACAGATAGCTGGAAACCGCGTGCACGATGCCCTGCTTGTCCGGACAGGACAGCGTCAGAACGTACTGGGAGTGGGCAGTCTCTTCCATGTCGCGGGGTCCCGTTTCTCGGCTCTGGATGCGGACGGACCGCCCAGCCTCGCACAAATCACCCCGCCGCGCGGCGACCGCCCGCCACCCGAGACTGCCCGGCCCGGCCCGCGGTTCAGCCGCGCGCGGTCAGTTGCCGCAACTCGGCCAGCGTGGACGGCGGGAGGTCCGGATCCGTGCCGTCGTTGACGGCCAGCCGGTGGTGCGCCTCGCGGGCCGCCAGCACCGCCTCCGGCCAGTCCGGGTGCCCCAGGTACGCGGCCGCCGAGGCCTCCTCGCCGACCTGGTGCACGATCCGCAGCACCCGCAGCACCGCGGCGTCCACCGCGACCGCCTCCGCGGAGTCCCGGAACACCGAGCCGACGTACTTCTCCGCCGACCACCGGTCCAGCCAGCTGTCCTCGACCAGCCGGTACACCGCGTCCACGACGTCCCCGTAGCCGTCCCGGCCGACCAGCCACACCTCCTGCTGGAAGCCGGGGTCGGAAAGCATGTGCAACGCCGAACGCATTCGGGCGCGCCAGCGCCACCAGGGCAGGTCAGTCAGGGGCATGACGCCAATCGTGCTGGAGCGGCCGCCCGTTCGAGAAGAGTTTCGGGCAGAACGGTACGGAGAATCCACGCTGTCGGACACGGGAGTCGATCGTACGTTCCCGGGCCGACCCTCCTCCACACGCGTCATCACATCCCCGCTCCCGGTGTTCCTCCCCCGTTGACGGTCCGTTCACATCACGTCCCTCTCGCCGTGTGCGGCCCGCACCACCCTTGACCCGCCGAGCCTGCGCAACGGAGCACGGGTCAGCCCCGCACCACGTCCAGGGAGGAACAGCGCACCATGACGCGGACCGGAACCCCCCACCCGTCACCCGCCGTCAGCGGCCGCCGCCACCGCACCGGCGCCGCGCTCGCCGCCGGCCTCGCCCTGCCCGCCCTGCTCTCCGCCACCGCCTGCGGCGGCCCGGCCGCCGCCGACGCCACCGGCAAGGAGGTCACCGTGATGACCTTCGCCCCGTCCGGCACCGGCGCCTCCGACCGACCCGGCATGACCGCCCTCGCCGAGGCCATCGGCCGCGACCTGAACGCGCACGGCGGGCTGAACGGCCACAAGGTCCGCGTCCTCACCTGCAACGAGCACGACACCACCGACGGCGCCACCGCCTGCGCCGACCAGGCCGTCGGCGCCCACGCCGTCGCCGTGGTCGGCTCCGCCAGCCAGTACGGCAGCAACTTCATCCCCGTCCTGGAAGCCGCCGGCATCCCCTTCATCGGCGGCTACGGCCTCTCCACCCCCGAGTTCAGCAGCCCGCTGTCCTACCCCGTCAACGGCGGCACCCCCGCCCTGGTCGCCGGCAGCGGACGCCAACTGATCGACGCCGGCTGCAAGCAGATCGCCCTGATCCGCCCCGACAGCCGCTCCGGCGACGCCCTGGTCAGCTACCTCGGCACCGCCGTCAAGCAGACCGGCATCCGGATCGTCGACATCAAGGCCCCCGAGAAGTCCAACGACTACTCCTCGTACGCCAAGCGCGCCATCGGCGACGACCGCGCCGGCAACTGCGTGCTCTCCGCCCTCGGCGCCGAGCCCACCGCCAACCTGCTCGACCCGTACCGCCGCGCCAGCCCGAAGAACACCCAACTCGCCTCGGTGATCGGCTCCTTCCAGCAGTCCGTGGTCGACTCCACCGGCGGCGACAACGGCCCGCTGCGCGGGGCGTACGCCACCGGGTGGTTCCCCGCCGAGAGTTCTCCCGTCTGGGACAACCTCCGCGCCACCGTCCGCACCTACGGCAACGGCACCACCATCGACGTCACCGACCCCGGCGTCCAGACCACCTGGGTCGCCTACACCGTGCTGCGCCAGGCCGCCGGCCGCATCGACCCGTCCAAGCCGCTCACCGCGAAGGCCCTGCAGACCGTGCTCGACAGCGGCGACCCCATCGACACCGGCGGCACCACCCCGCCCCTCGGCTGGGGCGTCACCAACATGCTCCCCACGGCCGACTCT
Source organism: Kitasatospora sp. NPDC059795 (assembly GCF_042732175.1). Classification (NCBI taxonomy): domain Bacteria; kingdom Bacillati; phylum Actinomycetota; class Actinomycetes; order Kitasatosporales; family Streptomycetaceae; genus Kitasatospora; species Kitasatospora sp. NPDC059795. The sequence continues at coordinate 26,798 of NZ_JBHWID010000002.1, read as the reverse complement.
CCCCGCCTGGTGAACACCTCCGTCACCTTCCAACAGGTCCGCAACGGCCGCCTCGTCGAACAGCACCACGGCTTCACCGACGTCCGCACCATCCTGGCGGGCTGAGGGCCGCGTAAGCAGGGAGAGCACAACCAGGGGCGCGGGGAACTGCGCGAGGGGGAACGCACCCGACCGCAAGATCGCGACTCAGGGCAGTGACCTGCACGTGACCGCGCCCCAGCTGATGTGCACTCCTCTACAGCTCGCTCGCACCCTTGTTGGGAAGCCCCGCCTTCGACGCGATCGCCCCCCAGAGCCCCGCCGCCTGCTCCTTCGCCGTCGTCGCGGAGCCACTCGCGGTGTTGCCGTTGCGGTAGTGGTCGTTGTCCTTCGCCTTGCCCCCGTCGCAGCCCGCGACCATGTCCCCGGCCCACAGGGCGTACTCGGAGTCGGCGGTGGAGGAGGCCTGCCACGCCTTCTGCAACTGTTCCACCAGCTTGGCGCCGTCGGTGAGCTGATCCACCTTCAGGTCGCCGAGCTTCTTCAGCAGGTCCTGCCGCTGCGCGGCGGCAGCCGTCAGCGCCGCCTGCGAGTCCGGCAGGCTCTGGCACTTGCCGACGGCCGAGACGGCGTTGACGACCGACGTGCGGCTCGCACTCGCGGTGCCGAGCAGGTCGGACATCGCCTGCGCCTGCGCCTTCGCCTCGGGGCTCACCGCCCCGTTCCCGCCCGCGGCGCCGCCGCCCCCGGCCGGCGCGGACGCCGACTGGCTGCTCGAAGCCTTGTCCTTGGCCTGGCCCTTGCCGCCCTCGTCGCCGCCGCCGGCGAGCACGCCGATCAGCACGCCGATCACCGCGACGCCCGCCACCCCGGCGCCGATCAGCACCTTGGTGTTCGGCTTCTTCCGCCGGTTGCCGCCACCCGTCTCCTGGTAGCCCGCCTGCGGCTGCTGCGGCGCCTGCTGCGGCGGAACCGCGCCGTACGCGCCCCCGTAGCTCGGCTGCTGCACGGACGCGGGCGGCGCCGCCGGCGCGGCGTACTGCTGCTGCCCGCCGAACGTCCCGCCGGCGTAGCCGGGTTGCGGGTAGCCGACCTGGGTCGGCGCGGCCGGGTCGCCGGCCGGGTAGGGCGGCAGGTACTGGGTGGCCCCGGCGTCCTCCTGCGCGGCCGGGACCGCGGCAGCGGCCTGCGGCGCGGTGCCCCAGTACTCGGGGCTGCCGCTCTGCCCGAGCGGCGGGGCGGACTGCTGCTGCGGGACGGGGTGTTGCGGCTGGGCGTACGGGGGCTGCGCGGCGGCCTGCTCCGGCGTGCCCTGGCCGTCTGTGGCGGGGGGCTCCGGCCGGAACAGGTCGTCCAGATTGAAGTCGCCGGAGTTGTACGAGCGGCGCTGGCTCAACGCGATTACCTCACCTGTGCACGGCACCGGGACCCCGGGCCTTTCGGTTGCCCCGCCACGTTGCTGACGGCGGACCACAACTGCGAGGCCACGCTACCGGTTCACCGGCGCAGGTGACTACGCGGGCCACTGTTCTGTGCTATTGCTTCACGCCGTTCACGCGCTCCACCAGCACAGACCTCCCCGCAACCCCGCCGCGCCACGCCGCAACCCCACCGCGCCACGACCCGACCCCGGCCGTCCCACGGCCCGGACCGCCTCACGGCCCGGACCGCGTCGACCCGCTACGCGGCCTCCCCGTCCATCCGGGCGTGGAACTCGCGTACCGCCCGGTGGCCCCGGTACGGCTCCAGGCGGCTGCGGAAGTCGTCCAGGTACTCCACGCCGCGGTTGGAGCGCAGCCCGCTGAGCAGGCGGACCGCCTCGGTGCCCGTCTCGCAGGCGCGTTCGAGGTCGCGCTGCTGGAGTTGGGCGGTGGCGAGCAGCACCAGGTCGACCGCGCGCCGGCGGACCCGGTGGGCGGGGTGTAGTTCGAGCGCGGTGCGGGCGTAGTGCTCGGCCCGTTCGCCCTGCTGGAGGTCCCGGTGGCAGTGCGCCAACTCGTCGGCCAGGTAGGCCTCGTCGAAGTGCACGATCCAGTCGGGGTCGTCGGCGGGGTTGCGGCGCTCCATCGCGGCGAGCGCCTTCGCGGCGACCGTCTCGCAGGAGTAGGCGTCGCCGAGCAGGGCGTGGCCCCGGGCCTCCGCGGCGTAGAACATCGCCATCGCGGTGGGGGTGGCGACCGTGCGGGCGCCTTCCTGGGCGGCGCGGGCGAGTTGGGCGATCTCCCGGGGGTTGCCGAGGGTCGCGGCGAGGTGGCTCATCGAGGCGGCCAGCACGTAGCCGCCGTAGCCGCGGTCGTCGGCGGCCTGGGCGAGGCGCAGCGCCTGGATGTAGTACCGCTGGGCGAGGCCGGGTTGGCCGGTGTCGACCGCCATGTAGCCGGCGAGCTCGGTCAGCCGGGCGACGGCGCCGAAGAGTTGACGGCCCGTCTCGTCGCGGTAGGAGCCGCCGAGGAAACCGGAGACCACGCTGTTCAGGTAGTGCACCACGACGGGGCGGACGTGGCCGCTGCCGAACCGGTGGTCGAGGTCGACCAGCATCTGGGTGGTGGCGCGGATCGCCGCCACGTCGGCGAGGCCGACCCGGGTGCCACCGGTGCGGGCGACGATCGGGTCGGGCGGGGTGATCAGCCAGTCCCGGCTGGGTTCGACCAGGGCGGAGGCGGCGACGGTGGCGCCGGCCAGGAAGTCGCGCTTGCCGACGTCGCTGCGCCAGAGTTCGCAGATCTGCTCCAGCGCGGCGGCCAGGCTGGGCGCGAACTGGAGTCCGACGGCGGAGCTGAGGCTCTTGCCGTCGGCCATGCCGATCTCGTCCACGGTGACACCGCGGCCGAGCTTGCGGCCGAGGGCCTCGGCGATGACGGCGGGCGCCTGCCCGCGTGGTTGTTGCCCGCGCAGCCAGCGGGCGACGGACGTCTTGTCGTATCGCAGGTCGAGCCCGTGTTCGGCTCCGCAGAGGTTGACCCGGCGGGCCAGGCCCGCATTGGAGCAGCCCGCCTCCTGGATCAGCTGCTGCAGACGCTCGTTCGGCTCTCGTGCGACGAGTGGTCTCGCGGCCATGGGATTTTTCCGCCTCCCCAACGCCGTCCGGACCCGACCGGAGGGCGACGACTGTGCAACACCATGCGGAATACCCACGGTGACGTACCCACTCCCCACGCGCCCTGATGAATGCCCCTGTGCGCCCCCACTGCGCCCGTTACCGCCCCTCGTGCGACGGGGGGTTCCGACCAGGATCACCGTCCCGGGTGACAACGCGCGACCCGTTCGAATCGTTCGGGTCGGGCCCGTAACCCCCACTCACGGGCGGTAGTTGTGCTCCACGTGGACAACGCCTCCCGAGACCCCGAACCCGACCCGCTGTCGCTGCTGGCCGAAGCCGTCCGCTGTGCCGAGGAGCGCCACTGGGAGGTGGTCCCCGGGACGTGGCTGCTCGACGGCGACGGCGCGGCCGTCTGCTGCTCCTGCGGCGATCCGGGCTGCGCGCTCCCCGGCGCACACCCCGTCGGGGAGGACTGGGGGCTGCTGGCCACCGTGGGGGCGTCGGTGGTGCGCGGGTGGTGGACGGAGCGCCCGGACGCGTCGATCCTGCTGCCCACCGGGCGGGCGTTCGACGTGCTGGACGTGCCGGAGGTGGCGGGCTGCCTGGCGCTGGCCCGGATGGAGCGGATGGGGCTGCAGCTCGGCCCGGTGCTGGCCGCGCCGGCCGCCGGGGGGAGCCGCGGGCGGCGGCTGCACTTCCTGGTGCTGCCCGGCGCGGCCGCCAAGCTGCCCGACCTGCTGCGCCAGATCGGCTGTCCCCCCGGCACGCTGGACCTGGTGGCACGCGGCGAGGGCGACTGGGTGGCGGCGCCGCCGTCCCGCTTCGGCGGGCACGCCACGGCGCTGTGGGCCCGGCCGCCCACCCTGCTGAATCGTTGGCTCCCGGACGCGGTGGACCTGGTCGGCCCGCTGGCGTACGCCTGTCTGCGCGACCCGTCGGCCCCGCGCACCGTGCAGCGGGAGGCCGCCGCCGTGCGCTGAGCGCCCTCCACCCGCGTGCGGAGCGTGATCTTCCGGAAATGAGTCGTCATACCCGCAGGTCAGCAAGGCAAGCCAACCTATCGGGTGACAGCGCTCAAGGATTGGCGGCGGTTGCCGAGGGGATCATCCTCAGCGTCGGCACGGGGTCGGTGGAGCGGAAGGAGCGGTCGGGCCGAAAGGGTCGAGAGAAACGTGGGGGGCTGCCGGGAGGGCGTTCGGTCGGGGAAGCCGAGTGCGGCGGCACGGGGGATCAGGGAGGGAACGAAGGGGGAGCATGCGGGGCCCGGTGCGGGGACACCGGGCCCCGATGCGCGTTCCACGACTCCCGGGGCGAATCCCGGGAGCAGTGCCGCACGACTCCCGGGGCGAATCCCGGGAGCAGTGCCGCACGACTCCCGGGGCGAATCCCGGGAGCAGTGCCGAACGGCTACGGCTGGGCGACGAACACGTGCGCCGCGATGTCCTTGCCGAGCTCGGCAGCGCCGTCGCCGGTGCCGACCAGCACGCCGCCGACCGCCGACGCGACCCGCACCGTCGCGCCGGGGCGCACGCCCGCGCGGCGCAGGGTGCGCATCAGTTCCCCGTCGGTCTGGATCGGCTCGCCGATCCGGCGCACCACCACGTCCGCGCCGTCCTTGCCGGCCACCGACTCCAGCGTCACCAGCCCGGCGTCGTAGCCCTCGCCCTCGGCCTTGGTGTCGCCGAGCTCGTCCAGGCCCGGGATCGGGTTGCCGTACGGGGACTGCGTGGGGTGGCCGAGCATGGCGAGCACCTTGCGCTCGACCGTCTCGCTCATCACGTGCTCCCAGCGGCAGGCCTCCTCGTGGACCTGCTCCCACTCCAGGCCGATGACGTCCACCAGCAGGCATTCGGCGATGCGGTGCTTGCGCATCACCCGCACCGCGAGCCGGCGGCCGTCCTCGGTGAGTTCGAGGTGCCGGTCCTCGGCGACCTGGAGCAGGCCGTCGCGTTCCATCCGGCCCACCGTCTGGCTCACCGTCGGGCCGGACTGCTCCAGCCGCTCGGCGATCCGGGCGCGCATCGGGGTGATGCCTTCCTCCTCCAGCTCCAGGATGGTGCGGAGGTACATCTCGGTGGTGTCGATAAGCCCTGACATCGCCCCTGGCTCCGTTCTTCGGTGTCCTCACCGCCAATTCTGACGTACGGAGATGACAACCAGGTGCGGTCCGCCGTTGTGCCCCGGCCCGCGAAGGCCTTCGGACGCCCCGCGCGACGGTTGACAGCCGGGCGCGCCAGGGGCCACCGTGCACGCCGTAGCTTTCTCCCCCGCTTTCTCCCCCACCGCGGCCCGGGGCCCTCCGGACCGCCAGCGCTCGGACGGAGCACGAGATGACCGAACTGGTCGGCCGGTACCTGGACGCCGCCGTGGCCCACCTGGAACGGATCCGCGCCGAGGAGGGCGAGAACATCGACGCCGCGGCCGAGCTGCTGGCCGAGGCGGTCGAGCACGGCCGGCGGATCTTCACCTTCGGCGCCGGGCACTCCTCGCTGGCCGCCCAGGACGTGGTCTACCGGGCGGGCGGCCTGGTGGTGATGAACCTGCTCAACGTGCCCGGGATGACCGGCGTGAACGTGATGCCCGCGCACCTGGGCAGCGCACTGGAGCGGGTCTCCGGGCTGGCCACCACCACCCTCGACCTGACGCCCGCCCGCAGCGGCGACCTGCTGTTCCTGATCTCGCTGTCCGGCCGCCAGGTGATGCCGGTCGAGCTCGCCCGGCACGCCCGGGACCGCGGCATGAAGGTGATCGGCGTGACCTCGCTGGCGTATCCCGCCGCGGTGAGCTCCAACCATCCGTCCGGCACCTATCTCAAGGACAACTGCGACCTGGTGCTGGACAGCAAGATCGCCCCCGGCGACGGCGAACTCGACCACCCCGGCGCGGGCGCCCCGTTCGGCTCGGTCTCCACCATCGTCACCAGCGCGCTGATGCAGTCGGTGACGGCCTCCGCGACCGCCAAGCTCGCCGACCGCGGCATCACCCCGCCGCTGTTCCGCTCCGGGAACGTGGACGGCGGCACCGAGTGGAACAACAAGGTGATCGCCGACAACGCGGAGCGCATCTTCTACGCCTGGTAACCGCCCGCCGACCGCCCCACGCCCCCCGGCGCAACCCCGCCCATTCGGCCAACTCCCGCGCCGGTCGCGTAAGTTCCACCGGCACTGGGAAGGACTCCCGAGACCGGTGAGACGGCGCTGCGGGGGCGGACATGGCGACTGGAGCGGGGCGACCGATCGGCTTCGTACGGGAGCAGGACCTGCTGCCGCAGCTGTTCTGGGCCGCCGACGGCGCGTCCCTGCAGGGTCAGGCCCGGGCGGTGGCGCTCTCCCGATGGGAGCTGCTGCTGCTGGTCGGCGCGGCCTTCGCCGGCTCCGCCGACGGCGCGCTGTACGCCTGGCTCGCCGCCGCCGCCTACCTCGGCGCGCTGTTCATCGCCGTCACCGTCGCCTGGCAGAACCCGCAGCGGCTCTGGTACGACGGCCGGGCGGTCGCCGAGTCCGTCAAGACCCTGGTGTGGAAGTACGCGGTGCGCGCCGACTCCTACCAGCCGCCGCCCCGCAAACTCCCCGATGCCGAACGCCTGTACGACATCCAACTCGCCGGCATCCTCGGCGAGTTCGACACCGACCGGGTCACCCCGGGAGTCGCCGAGGAACTGCGCACCTGGCGGGCCCCGGCCCGCCACCCGCAGATCACCGAGACCATGGAACGGCTGCGCGACCAGCCGCTGCCCGTCCGCCGCGAGACCTACCTGCGCGAACGGGTGCACAGCCAGCGCGAGTGGTACCAGGCCAAGGCCATCCAGTGCCGCAACGCCACCCGCCGGGTCGGCCGGCTCGCCATCGTGCTGCCCGCCGCCGGCCTGCTGCTCGCCGTGCTGCGCGCCCTCGGCTCGTTCACCTTCGACGCGCTCGGCGCGATCTCCGCCGTCGCCGCCTCCATCTCGGCCTGGGCCCAGCTCCGCCAGTACCGCCCACAGGCCGCCGCCTACACCCTCGCCGCCGCCGAACTCTCCAAAGTGGAAGCCCAGTTGGCGGCCGTCGACCTGTCCGCCCCGGACGCCGAGGAGAACTGGGCCCGGCTCGCCCGGGACGCCGAGGACGCCATTTCCCGGGAACACACCACCTGGCAGGCGCGCCGCGAGGTGCGCAGCCTGGACATCCCCAGCTGACCTGGAGGCACTGCGTGGCCACCCGAAGGATCGACACACCGGACGGGGGCATCCTCGCGGTGGAGACATCCGGAGACCCCTCCGGCAGGCCGGTGTTCCTGCTCCACGGCACCCCGGGCAGCCGGGTCGGCCCCGCCCCGCGCAGCGCCGTCCTGGCCCGGATGCGGGTCCGGCTGATCTCGTTCGACCGCCCCGGCTACGGCGACTCCACCCGGCTGCCCGGCCGCCGGGTCCGCCACGCCGCCGACGACGTCACCGCCATCGCCGACGCCCTCGGCCTCGACCGCTTCGCCGTGGTCGGCCGCTCCGGCGGCGGCCCGCACGCGCTCGCCTGCGCCGCGCTCCTCCCGGACCGGGTGGTCCGGGCGGCCACCCAGGTCTCCCTGGCCCCCCGCGACGCGGAGGGCCTCGACTGGTTCGACGGCATGACCCCCTCCAACGAACGCGCCTACCGCCAGGCCGAGTTGGGCCAACCCCGGATCGCCGGCCCGTTCCAGGTCCGCTCCCAGGTGATCCGCCGCGACCCCGCCCAACTGATCCGCAACCTCGTCCCCGAACTCACCGCTCCCGACCGCACCGTCGTCGCCGACGTCGGCATCCGCCGGATGCTCCAGTCCACCTACCGCCAGGCCTTCCGCTACGGCGCCGACGGCTGGATCGACGACGTTCTCGCCTTCATCGCCGACTGGGGCTTCGCCGTCGACACCATCGGCGTCCCGGTCCGCATCTGGCACGGCGCGGACGACAAGTTCTCCCCCGTCGGCCACTCCGCCTGGCTCGCCGACCACATCGCCGGCGCCCAGCTCTACCTGGAACCCGGCGCGGCGCACTTCGGCTCCCTGAAGGAGATGACGGACGCGATCCGCTGGGCCGCCAACGCGTAGAGCACCACCAGGGGCGCGGGGAACTGCGCGACAAGCGCAAGTCACACCCGCAAGGTCGCGATCACGTGCAGGTCATTGTCCTGCCTCGCGACCTTGCGGGTGGTTGCCTTCCGCCTCGCGCAGTTCCCCGCGCCCCTGTTGGCGATCCCCTGCGTATGCTCCCTTACAGCGGCTGGGGCTCCAGGTCGCGGTTGCTGCGCTGCCAGTTGCGGGCCGCGAGGACCGACGGGTGGTCCTCGCCGAAGAGTTCGACGAGCGCGGCAATGGCCTGCATGCGCAGGTTCTCCGCCTCGCTGCGCCGGCCGGCCACCCGGAGGGTGATGGCGAGGTTGGCCTGGCAGATCAGCGCGTCGGGGTGGTTGGCGCCGTAGCGGGTGACCAGCCCGCCGTACGCGGCGCGAGCCATCGCCTCGGCTTCGGCGAGCTCCCGGTTCTCCGCCAGCGCGTTCGCCAGGTTGATGCTCGCGTTGAGCGTGAACGGGTGTTCGTGCCCGAGGACGCGCCCGAGCCCCTCGGTCGCGCTGCGCCCGTGGCTGATCGCCCCGGCGACGTCGGAGGAGCCCCGCAGGTAGATGGAGAGGTTGTTCTCGCAGGCGTAGGTGAACGGGTGCTCGTCGCCGAAGAGCCGCCGGTGGCCCTCGTAGGCGTCGGTGGCGATGTCCCTGGCGGTCTCCTTGTCGCCGGCGGCGCTGAGGTCGGCGGCGAGGTTGAGCCGGCAGGCGAGGGCGTCGGCGAAGTCGGGGCCGAACAGGTCGACGTAGCGTTCGTAGGTGCGTTCGGTGAGTTCGCGGGCCTCCGCGTACTTGCCGGCGCGGCGGAGCGAGACGGCGAGCGACTTGGCGTTGCGGAGTTCTTCCGGCAGGTCGGACTGGGTGAGGTCGGCGAAGGCCTCGGTGACCTCCCGCAACAGGTCCACGGAGCCCTTGTAGTCGCCGAGTTCGCGCAGGTCGCGGGCGACGCTGGACTTGGTGCCGAGGGTGTAGGGGTGGTGCGAGCCGCGGACGGCGGAGTTGCGTTCGAAGGTGTCCTGGTCGAGTTCGAGGGCTTCGCGGCTGTTGCCCACCAGGCGGTGGTCGATGGCCAGGTTGTTGGCGACGGTGAGGGTGCGCGGGTCGTCCTCGCCGAAGAGTTCGACGAACTGGCTGTAGGTGTCGAGGTCGAGGGCGAGGGCTTCCTGGAACCGGCTGAGGTAGCGCAGGTCGGCGGCCATCGAGTTGGCGGTCATCAGGGTGTACGGGTGGTGTTCGCCGAGCAGTTCGCGCTGTCCGGCGAGGGTGGCCTGGTCGAGTTCGAGGGCGTCGTTGTACGCGCCCTGGGAGCGCAGCACGTTGGCGATCTGGAGGCGCAGGCTGAGGATCTGCCGCTGCCAGGTGCGCTTCTCGACGGGGTCGGCCTCGTTCTCGGAGCGGCCGGTCCAGGCCTCGTCGAGCTGGCGGCCGAGTTGCAGGGCCTGGGAGAGGTCGACGCGCTTCCACAGGTAGCGGACGCGGTCGATGAGGAGTTCGCGGACTTCGCGTTCGTCGCAGTCCTGCGCGCGGGAGGGCGCGAGGTGCGGCCAGATCTTCTCCAGGGTGGGCCAGTTGGCGGGGTCGTCGGTGTCGCCGCGGGGCGGCCGGGCGTTGACCAGGATGCGGTGCACCTGGTGCGCGGCGATGTTGCGGTCGGCGTCGGTCATGCCGCTGCGGACGACGGCCTGGACCAGCCGGTGGACCTGGAAGGAGTCGGAGCCGGCGTCGGTCTTGGCGAGGGCGTAGCGGCTGACGGCGCGCAGCACCTTGCCGAGCAGGAAGGTGTCGGTGAGTTCCTCGTCGTAGGGGTAGAGCGCGAGGCGCATCTGCTCGGAGAAGAAGAACTGCTTGAGCGAGATCGGCTCGGGGGCGAAGAACGCGCAGAGTTCCAGCAGCCGGACGGCGGCGGGGGACTGTTCGCGCAGCCGGGTGATGGAGACGTTCCAGGTGAGGCCGACGGGGGTGGGGTAGTCGACGGGGGTCTCGCCGGCGGCGAGCACCCGGGTGGCCTCGGCCTTGAGCTGGCTGACGTAGGTGTCGACGGGGGTGCGGGTGGTCTCCAGCCAGGCGGCGGCGACCTCGACGGCCAGCGGGAGGTCGCCGACGGCCTCGGCGACCCGGTCGGCGTCGGCGCGGGCGAGGCCGCGGACCCGGCGGGTGAGGTGGTCGACGGACTCGGTGCGGTCGAACACGTCGACGTTGAGCACGCCGGCCTGCCCGGACCAGCCCTGGTTGCGGGAGGTGACCAGGATGTGGCCGGGGCCGTCGGGGAAGAACCGGCGGATCTCGGACGGCTCGTCGGCGTTGTCGAAGATCAGCAGCCAGTTGGGCGTGGGGTTGCCCTGGCGGAGCGCGTCGCGGGCGGCCTGGGCGGCCTCGTTGACGTTGTCGCCGACCCGCAGGCCGAGCCGGCTGGCGAGTTCGGCGAGGTCGACGACGACGTTCTCGCTCTGCTCGGCGTCGATCCACCAGACCAGGTCGTAGTGCGACATGTACCGGTGCGCGTACTCCAGCGCGACCTGGGTCTTGCCGACGCCGCCGAGGCCGTACAGGGTCTGCGGCGGCGGCAGCACGGCGGTGGTGCCGCCGGCGAGTTGGGCGCGCAGGTCGTCGAGGACCTTGACCCGGCCGGTGAACGAGTGGTTGCGCTGCGGGACTTCCCAGTAGGTGGGCTTGGTGCCGGGGAACCGGGGCGCGCCGGGGGTGCGTTCGGGCAGTTCGGTCTCGTTGCGGCCGAGGGCGCGCAGCAGGGTGGTGGCGGCGGCCTGTTCGTCGCGGCCGATCAGGTCGACCGGGTTGCGGCTGTTGTAGGGCGCGTTGAGGCGCACGTCGGAGACCCGGACGGGGATGAGCTGGCGGCGGGCGCCGGCCGGGTCGGCGAGCACGGTGCGGTCCCACAGCGCCTGGGCCTGCGGGGACTGCAGGTAGGCGGCGGACAGCAGGGCGACGGTGCGGTACGCGGAGTCGATCCCGCGGCCGGTGGCCTCGCGCGGGTTGGCGCCCGCGCCGACGTCGCGCGGCACGACCCGGTATCCGGCGTCGGTGAGCAGCGCGGAGACCCAGTCCGCCCAGGCCCGGTCCTCGGGGACGTAGCTGAGGTAGAGGTCGGCGGGGGCGGTGGGGCGGCGCCGGGCGAAGCCGTCGAGGTGGCGCAGCCGCAGGTCCTCGGGCATCGGCGGGAGTCCGGCGACCCGGCCCTGGGTGATCTCCCGGGTGAGGCGTTCGTTGGCGGCGAGCATGGAGCCGGGCAGGCCGGGCTGGTCGCCGAACGGGGCGAGGATCTCCTCGTAGGCGTAGAACGGCCGGTAGGGGATCTCCACGCCGGCCCAGTAGCGGGCGAGGTCGCTCTCGGCGAAGCCGGCGGGCAGTCCGGCGAACTTGATCCGGGCGAGTGCGCGGCCGGCGTCGGCTTTCTCCTTCTCGCCCTCGTCGATGCGCATCGGGACGGGCATGATCCGGATGTCGCGGTCGCCGTAGCGGTCCTCGATGACCCGGGCGATCCGGGAGGCGCCGTCGATGGACTGGTCGCTGAGGGTGAAGCAGACCACCAGGTCGTCCGGCATCTCGACGGTGCAGATGTCGGCGGTGTCGGTGAGGCCGGTGCGGCTGTCGATCAGCACGTAGTCGTACCGGCGCTTCATGTCGGCGCGCAGCGACTGGATGAAGCGGCGGCCCTCGTAGCGTTCGTAGAGCAGGTCCCAGTCGAGCCGGGCGACGGAGTAGTCGCGGTTCTGCTGTCCGGCGGGGACGAGGTCGATCCGGCCGCTGCCGGGGAAGTGCGGCCAGGCGAGGGAGAGCGCGTGCGGGTGGATCCGCGCGAAGTCCTCGATCCACTCGGGGTCGCGGTCGATGGGGCGGCGGGCCTCTTCGAGGTAGTCGGCGAAGAGGTCCATGATGCCGGTGGTGGCGGCCACCACCTCGGGGTTGAGGAACGGCCGGAAGAACTGGGCGAGGCCGGGCGCTTCGAGGTCCCAGTCGACGACCAGCACCCGGTAGCCGTTGGCGGCCAGGATCCAGGCGGTGTTGGCCAGCGCCATGGTGCGGCCGGTGCCGCCCTTGTAGGAGTAGAAAGTGACGATCCGTCCGTGCCTGTTCTCGACGGTCGTGTCGCGGCGGCGCGCCTGGATCTGCGGGCCCTTCGCCGGCCTCTCGGTCATGACGTTCCCTCCCCCGGGCCCTTGGTGCCCGTTGTGTCCCGCACGCCGTGCCGTCGGACGGAGTCCCGACCGTCCGACGTTCTGCTGGTGTCGTTCAGGGGCCGATGGTCGGTCTGCGGTCGGTGGGTCCTTCGGGCGGCCGGTCCCGGTGCTGCTGCTCGTGGGCGGTGCAGGCGCGCATCACGGCGCGTTCCATCTCGCCGCGGAACTCCTCCAGGCTGCCGGGCGCGCCGCCCGGGCCTTCGTCGCGCAGGCTGGGTCGTTGGCGGGCGCCGCGGCTGACGGTCAGCACGCTGTCGCCGATCTCGTTGAGCATCCGTTCGTGGTCGCGGCTCTGCTGGTCGTCGCGGTTCCACGGTTCGAGGATGGCCACCGAGCCGAGGTTGCGGCGGTCGAGCCGTCGCACCGCCTCGGCCCGTCGTCCGTCCAGGAACGCCCATCGGTCGACCAGCAGGACGCAGGGCGCGGAGGGGCGTTCGCTGGTCAGCAGGTGCTCGGACTCCTCCTCGAACTCCCGTACGGTGGGCTGGAATCCCATGTTCCGGGCGACGTCGGCGGCGTCCTGGGCGAGCGGCCGGCCGGAGTCCGGTCTGAACGGCTGCCAGTCGGTGCGCTGCTCGCCGTACCAGGCGGCGCTGCGGTTCGGCGGGAGTTCGGGCTGCCGGTACGAGAACACCGAGATCCGCACGTGGTCGGCGGAGTCGGGCGGATCGAAGGCTGAGGGCTGCGACTCGAACTCCAATACCTGGCCCGCCGGTATGACGGTCTGTTCGGCGACGTCCACGATCCGCTGGGCGAGGCGCCACACCGCGGTGTGGTACTGCGAGCTGTACGTGGCGATCTTCATCAGCGCGTACAGGCCCTCGGCGGCGTAGTCCGGGCCGAAACTGTCGTGGTTGAACTGCAGTTCGCCGGCCACCCGGGGCAGCGGGTAGTGGTCCATCGGCACCCACAGCGCGGGGACTATGCCGGTCATCCGCTCGGTGGTGGGCCGTCGCTGGTAGACCGAGCGGCGGCTGAACAGGTGCCATTCCCGGCCGCACGCCTCGGACTTGAAGTACCTCGGCGAGTACAGCGGCACGAACACCCGGCAGCTGGCCAGCTCCCGCGACAGCCGCTCGGCCCACTTCTGGCCCTGGTGCATCGAGCGGTCCATGAAGCCGATCGGGTGCCCGGCGGGTGCATCGGTGATCTGCAGGATCGCCTCGCAGAGGTCCTGGTGCAGCTTCGCCACCCACAGGTTGGGGTCGGCCGCGCCCCGCGAGTTGACTCTCGGGGTGTGCGCGTAGCTGAGGAAGAAGTACGGCCGCGGCGCTTCCTTTCCCCGGACCGCTGGGCTGTTCACACGCGCCTCCCCCGAGCCCGCCTGTCACTGATTCCCCGAAAGGGTCTCAAGTGTAGGAAGGTCGACGGCCCGAATGGAATAGGGCCTTGATCTGACACATGTTCATATCGGCCTGTTCGGAAACCAGTTGGCGGCGACATCGACGGCTCCGCGGATCGGCAGCAGGAAGCAGTCGGCGTCCCCGACCGGGCCGCGCCGCAGGTCGGGCAGGCCGCGCTCCAGCTCCCGTCCCATCGCCGGGAAATGCGCGTCCTCCAACCGGAGGCCGGTGAACCGCTCCCACTTCCGGCCGCCGTCGGGGGCCCGCACCACGCAGCTGTACTGCTGCGGCGGCAGCTCCGGCTGCCAGTACTCCAGCAGGTGGAGCGGGGTGCAGCACCACACCGGGACGCCGATCGCCAGGCAGCGCGCACCGGCCAGGTAGAGCCGGTGCGCGGGCGAGCCCTCGCCGAGGTGGCTGGCCAGCGGGTGGACGGCGGTCAGCTCCCGGGCGGCCGGGCCGTACGCGGTGAACGAGGTCTGCGGGTGCGGGCTGCGCAGCGCGCCGGGCAGCAGCCGGACCTCCTCGGCGAGCCGGCCCATGGTGGGCGAGGCCGGGGTGGTCGCGGCGTCCCAGGCGGGCATCCGGTCGTGGAAGAGCGCCAGCTCGGCGGGGGTGAGCCCGGCGGTGGCGGCCCGGTAGGACGGGGAGGTCAGCGAGTTCTCGGGTGTAGCGGTGTACACGACCAGCGTGCCGTCCGCCCCGAGCGCCGCCGTGAGCGCCTTCACCACCCCGTGCGCGCCGTCCGCGACCGGTCCGAGCGCCCTCAGCGAGGACTGCACGAGCAGCGTCTCGCCCTCGCGCACGCCCAGCGCCCGCAGGTCGTCGACCAGTTGGCGAACGGTGCGGGCCTCGCCGGGCCGCCGGGCCGAAGCACCGGTGCGCGGGGCGGTGGCCCGCGCACCGACCGCTGTCACGGCCGGCCCGCCGCGTCCCGCCAGGCCGCCAGGCCGGCCGCGACCGCCTCCTTCGCGGCCCGCTCGGTGGCCGCGCCGACCGGCACCGCCAGCGAGGACGCCAGCGTCTCCCGCATGCCCTCGACGAAACGCAGCCCGAGCGCGGTGAGCGAGCCGGAGTCGGCCAGTGTCCCGATCGCGTCCGCGGTGTGCGCCCGCCAGGTGGCCAGCTGGAGGCGGGCCGTGGTGGCGGCGTCCCCGCGGATCCCGTCGAAGGCCCGGACCCGCCCGGCCCAGTACGCGGCGACCGCGAGGTGCGCGTAGGTGCCCTGCAGCAGCCCCTCCAGCGGACGCGGGTCGGGCCGCCACGGCGCGTAGTACAGCTGCTGGTCGTCCTTGTCGTACAGGTCGTACAGGTCGAGCACCGCGCCGAGCTTGACGTGCTGGAACTCGTGCGCGAGCAGCAGCGCCAGCACGGGCGAGGTGGTCGGCCGGGCGATGCCGACGGCGCCGAACGCCTGCCGGGCGGCGGCGCTGATGTCGCGCCCGGCCGGCCCGGGGGCGAGCGGGGTGACGGTGCCCAGACCCGCCGCGATGCCCTCGGCGTACTCCGGCAGGTCGCGCCCGAGCAGCTCCCACGCCTCCCGCAACGCGCCTGCCCAGTCCAGGAATTCGGCGTCGGCGAGGCGTTCGGCGACCGGCCACTGGTGGCTGTCGCGCTGCGGGTCGACGTCCTCCAGGGCGACCGTCCACCCGGTCAGCGCGACCCGCCGGACGGGCTGCCACAGGTGGTCGCCGGGCCGGTCCCAGCGGACGGTGTGCTCCCCGCAGTACAGCCCGTCGGCGTCGCCGCGCAGCACCGCCCGGGTGCGGCCGTCCAGCCGCAGCCGCCCGAGGGTCGGCAGGTGCAGCCGTCCGGAGCGGACCGGCAGCATCAGTTCGAACTCCGTCCGGGCCCGGGCCGCCGCGGCGGCGGCCAGCTCGTCCAGCGTGCCGAGGTCTCCCCCGTCGCCGCCCAGGCTGCGCACCGCCCAGGCGCGCGTGTACGGGTGGGCCAGCACCGCGTCCAGCGCGGCGGGCGCGCGGGTGTCGGTCTCGACCAGCAGCTGCCAGGCAGGGCTGTTCCCGCTCGCCCCGACGGCGGTCACCAGCCGTCGGGAGAGCGCGAGTTGGGCCCCGGCGAGGGCGCCGACCGCGCCCGCGCCGCCCAGCCCGCGGGCCAGTTCGGCGAGGTGCTCGTCGGTCAGCGGCTGCCGGGCCTGGGCGGGCACGGCGACGGGGGCCGAGACCCGGTCGCGGATGGTGGTGATGAGCTTCAAGAGGTCCCCGCAGTACACGGACGGGTGGTCGAAGCCCCCGCCGGTTCGGTATCGGTGGGCGTACAGGCCGCCGCCGCAGGACCTGACCACCGGGCAGCCGCGGCACTGCTCGGAGAGCCCGGCCAGGCCGGACTGCCGCTCCACCATCCCCGGGTGCCGGGCGACGTCGTCCAGGCTGTGCGCGAAGACGTCGAAGCCGGTGGCGGGCGCGCCGTCGTAGGCGGTCTTCAGGCTGTCGGCCTGTTCCAGCGTCCCGTCGGTCTCGATCACCACCAGGTCCGCCGGGTCCAGCCCGAGCGACTCGGTGAGGCTGGAGCGGCCCCGCAGCGTGCGGTGCACGGAGTCGAAGATCCGCACCGGCACCGGGCGGCCCTGCGCCGTCCAGTGCCGGTGGATCGTCAGCAGCCAGTCGGCGTACGGCGTCGGGCCGGCGCCCTCCGGCCGGGCCGGCGGGTGGTCCCAAGTGGCGTGCGGCAGAAGGAAGTCGATCCTCGGCGGCTGCTCGGCGACCAGCGCCTCGTACACGGCGACCGGGTCGTTGGCGACGTCGATGGTGCACAGCAGCCCGGCGTACAGGTGCCGGTACTCCGGCTCGCGCAGCAGGGCCAGCGCGGCCAGCACCTTGGCGTGGCTGGAGCGGCCGTCGGCGAAGGTACGGTGCCGATCGTTGGCTGCGCGGTCGCCGTCCAGCGAGATGCCGACCTTGATGTCCTGCTCGACGAAGAGGTCGCAGTAACGGCGGCTCAGCAGCACGCCGTTGGTGTGGATCCGCAGGTCCAGCACGCAGCCCTGCGGCAGTGCGGCGCGCAGCAGTTCGGCGGTCCGGCGCAGTCGGGCGGGGCCGGCCAGGAGCGGTTCCCCGCCGTGCAGCACCACGTGCACGGCGGGGAGCCGGTGGGTCGCGGCGTGCTCGCCGATCCGCCCGGCGGCCCGTTCCAGCACCTCGTCCGCGGCAGCCCGGGGCCGCCCGCGCCAGCTCGTGTCCGCGTGCTCGTACACGTAGCAGTGGTCGCAGGCCAGGTCACAGCGGCTGTGGACCTTCAGCACGAATTGGCTGAAAGGAACGGGAACGGACATGACGGGCGGATCGGTTCGGCAACTCCTACCCGGTCAGATCGATGACTGGAAGGCGGCCACCGCCACCTGACGGGCTGCCGCGGCCGGCAGTACCCGCTCGATCTGTGCGGTGAGATCTTCGACATCCAGTGCGGCGAGGTCGGCCAGCGTGGCGTGCTCAAGAGCGACCTGGGCCCCGGTCAGGTCTTCGGCCGGGCCGGCGGCGAGTGCAGTGGTCATGGCGTTGCCTTCTTCACTGAGGCGTGCGGAACGGGGGAAGCGCCGCAGCCGTCGTAACGCAAGCCGAAGCCGCAGTGTCGTTCACTGCGGCATGACACCTGGGCCAGCATAGCGCCGCCGCGATCCACCGGGCCTCTGATCGAAAACCTCTATCCGGGCCTTCTCCCGTGGGCCGCAAGGGAGTTGACGGAATGCCAGGAATTCGACAATCACCTGGTCGGCGGTACCTTCGCTCGCCTGTCCGTGCTAGAGCCCGAGTCTCGAACTGGCGGACCGGCGGTTCAGGGGCAGAGCCGCTCGACCCGCCACCCGTCGCCCTCGGCGACGAAGCGGAGCCGGTCGTGCAGCCGGTTCTCCCGGCCCTGCCAGAACTCGACGGTGCGCGGGACCACCCGGTAGCCGCCCCAGAACGGCGGGACGGGGACGCCCTCCCCCTCGGGGTAGCGGGCGGCGAGGTCGGCGTAGCGCTGCTCCAGCACCTCGCGGCCGGCCACCGGGCTGGACTGCTCGCTGGCCCAGGCCCCGAGCTGGGAGCCGTGCGGGCGGGTACGGAAGTACGCGGCGGTCTCGTCCCGGCCGACCTTCTCCACCCGGCCGCCGATCACCACCTGGCGGGCGAGGCCGATCCACGGGAAGAGCAGCGAGGCGTTCGGGTTGGCGGCCAGGTCGGTGCCCTTGCGGGAGCCGTAGTTGGTGAAGAACACGAAACCGCGCGGGTCGTAGCCCTTGAGCAGCACGGTGCGCGAGGACGGCAGGCCCTCGGCGTCGGCGGTGGACAGCACCATCGCGTTGGGCTCGACCACGCCGGCCTCCACGGCCTCGTGGAACCAGTGGGCGAACTGCCGGAACGGGTCCTCGGCCACCTGGTCCTCGGAGAGGCCCTCGTGCTGGTAATGCTTGCGCATCACGGTCAGGTCCGGACCGGGCCGTTCCTCGGTCGGCGTGGACAGGGCGCTCGGGTGGCTGTGGCGTTCCGCGTTAGGCACCCCAACATCATCCCGTACGACAAGCGCCGAGCGCCGCTACGTCCGCGCAAACACCTGGGGATAAGGTGGCGCGCCACCGCAACCCGACCCACTGCCCGGGGATTCGTCCGGTTTCCACCGGAGCGCCCCGGAAAATCCGCCGACGATGCCGGAGACGCCAGGGGTTCGAGCGGCCCATGGGGGAAACATCACCGTCGTGGTGTATGGCGCAATGCACTCCGTGCCTGCCACTCTGACACCGAGTGCCAACCACCATCGGTCACCGGCGTGCCGCCCCACCACGGCCGTACGTCGTGTCGGATCACTGAAGGAGCCGTTCTACATGTCGGACTTCGTACCCGGCCTTGAGGGTGTCGTCGCCTTCGAGAGCGAGATCGCCGAACCCGACCGCGAGGGCGGCGCGCTGCGCTACCGCGGGGTGGACATCGAGGACCTGGTCGGCCAGGTCTCCTTCGGCCACGTCTGGGGCCTGCTGGTGGACGGCCGGTTCGCCCCGGGTCTGCCCGCCGCCGAGCCGTTCCCGATCCCGGTCCACTCCGGCGACATCCGGGTCGACGTGCAGTCGGCGCTCGCCATGCTCGCCCCGGTCTGGGGCCTCAAGCCGCTGCTGGACATCTCCGCCGAGCAGGCCCGCGACGACCTCGCCCGGGCCGCCGTGATGGCGCTGTCGTACGTCGCCCAGTCGGCCCGCGGCCAGGGCCTGCCGATGGTCCCGCAGCGCGAGATCGACAAGGCCGAGACCATCGTCGAGCGGTTCATGATCCGCTGGCGCGGCGAGCCGGACCCGAAGCACGTCAAGGCCGTCGACGCCTACTGGACGTCCGCCGCCGAGCACGGCATGAACGCCTCCACCTTCACCGCCCGGGTGATCGCCTCCACCGGCGCGGACGTCGCCGCGGCGCTGTCCGGCGCGGTCGGCGCGATGTCCGGCCCGCTGCACGGCGGTGCGCCGTCCCGGGTGCTCGGCATGATCGAGGAGATCGAGCGCACCGGCGACGCGGTCGGCTACGTGAAGAAGGCCCTCGACAAGGGCGAGCGCCTGATGGGCTTCGGCCACCGCGTCTACCGCGCCGAGGACCCGCGCGCCCGGGTGCTGCGCCGCACCGCCAAGGAGCTCGGCGCGCCGCGCTTCGAGATCGCCGAGGCGCTGGAGAAGGCCGCGCTGGAGGAGTTGCACAACCGCCGCCCCGACCGCGTGCTGGCCACCAACGTCGAGTTCTGGGCCGCCATCATGCTGGACTTCGCCGAGGTCCCGGCGCACATGTTCACCTCGATGTTCACCTGCGCCCGCACCGCCGGCTGGTCGGCGCACATCCTGGAGCAGAAGCGCACCGGCCGGCTGGTCCGCCCGGCCGCCCGCTACATCGGCCCCGGCTCCCGCACGCCGCAGGAGATCGAGGGCTGGGACCAGATCGCCCGCTGACACCCGTTCGGATGAACAACTGACGGACCGTCAGCATCCTTGACGCCGCCGCCGGGCGCGCGCACCACCCCTGACCAGGGGTTGCGCGCGCTCCGGTGAGCGCTGTCCGGTGCCGGGAAGATCACGTCTCAGCGGCCGGACGGCCTTACAGCCGGGCAATTCGGGGCGATAAGGTGCGGGTGTGGCTCAGATTCAGATCCCCGCCGACAATCTGCCCAACGACGGCCGCTTCGGCTGCGGCCCCTCCAAGGTGCGCCCCGAGGCCCTGAGTGCCCTCGCCGCCACCGGAACCTCCCTGCTGGGCACCTCCCACCGTCAGGCCCCGGTCAAGAACATCGTGAAGCGCGTCCGCCAGGGCGTCGCCGAGCTGTTCTCGCTGCCCGAGGGCTACCAGGTCGTGCTCGGCAACGGCGGCTCCACCGCGTTCTGGGACATCGCCGCCTTCGGGCTGGTGCGCGAGAAGTCGCAGCACCTGAACTTCGGCGAGTTCTCCTCCAAGTTCGCCTCCTCGGTCAAGGCCGCCCCGTGGCTGGCCGAGCCGACCGTCATCAAGACCGAGCCGGGCACCCACCCGCTGCCGGTCGCCGAGGCGGGGGTGGACGTCTACGCGCTCACCCACAACGAGACCTCCACCGGTGTCGCCATGCCGATCCGCCGCCCCGAGGGCGCGGACGCCGGCTCGCTGGTGCTGGTCGACGCCACCTCCGGCGCCGGCGGCCTGCCCGTCGACATCCGCGAGACGGACGTCTACTACTTCGCCCCGCAGAAGTCCTTCGCCTCCGAGGGCGGCCTGTGGCTGGCCACCTTCTCCCCGGCCGCGCTGGAGCGCGCCGCGGAGATCGCCGGCTCCGGCCGGTACATCCCGCCGTTCTTCGACCTGCCGACCGCGATCGACAACTCCTCGAAGGACCAGACGTACAACACCCCGTCGCTCGCCACCCTCTTCCTGCTGGCCGACCAGCTGGAGTGGATGAACGGCCAGGGCGGTCTGGACTGGGCGGTGGCCCGTACCGCCGAGTCCTCCTCGATCCTGTACACCTGGGCCGAGAAGTCCCCGTACGCGCAGCCCTTCGTCGCCAAGGCGGAGGAGCGCTCGCAGGTCGTCGGCACCATCGACTTCGACGAGTCGGTCGACGCGGCCGCGGTCGCCAAGGCACTGCGTGCCAACGGCATCGTGGACACCGAGCCGTACCGCAAGCTGGGCCGCAACCAGCTGCGCATCGCGATGTTCCCGGCGATCGACCCGGCGGACGTCGAGAAGCTCACCGGCGCGATCGACTACGTGGTCGAGCACCTGAACGACTGACACCCCCGTCGCCCCTCGAAGGCCCCGGTCCGCGGACCGGGGCCTTCGTCGTTCCCGACCAGGCCTGAACCGACCCCGCTACCAGGCGTAGGCCTCCGGCGCGGGGCCGCCGCCGTTCGGGCCGGGCGGCGGGAACAGCCGGTCCAGCTCGGCCAGCAGGGCCGCGTCCAGTTGCAGGTCGAGGGCGGGCAGGGAGCCGTCCAGTTGGGCCACCGTGCGCGGTCCGATGATCGGGCCGGTGACGCCCTCCTGGGCGAGCAGCCAGGCCAGGCCCACGTGCGCCGGGTCGGCCCCGGCCGCGGCGCACAGCTTCTCGTACGCCTCGATGGCCGCGCCGTGCTCGGCCAGCGCCGCCGCCGAGTGCCCGCTGCCCCCGCGCGCCGCCGTGCCCTCCCGCCGCTTGCGCAGCACGCCACTGAGCAGTCCGCTGTTCAGCGGGCCCCACGGGATCACGCCGATGCCGTAGTGCCGGGCCGCGGGCAGCACCTCCAGCTCCGCCCAGCGGGTCATCAGGTTGTACCGGGACTGCTCGGCGACCAGCCCGAGGAAGTGCCGCTCGCGGGCCGCCTCCTGGGCCTGCGCGAGGTGCCAGCCGGCGAAGTTCGACGAGCCGAAGTACAGCACCTTGCCCTGCTGTCGCAGGACGCCGAACGCCTCCCAGATCTCGTCCCACGGCGTGTGCCGGTCGATGTGGTGCATCTGGTACAGGTCGATGTGGTCGGTGCCGAGCCGGCGCAGCGAGTCCTCGCAGGCCCGCCGGATGTGCAGCGCGCTCAGCCCGCCCTCGTTCGGGCGGCTGCCGGTCGGGATGTAGACCTTGGTGGCCAGCACCGTCCGCTCGCGGCGCTCCGGCGAGCCGGCGAACCAGCGGCCGACGATCTCCTCGGTCGAGGTCTCCCCCGGCCGGGTGCCGTAGACGTTCGCGGTGTCGAAGAAGTTGATGCCGTGCTCGTGCGCCCGCTCCATGATCGCGTGGCTGTCCTGCTCGGAGGTCTCGGTGCCGAAGTTCATCGTGCCGAGCACCAGCCGGGACACCCTCAGCCCACTGCGGCCGAGCCGGGTGTACTCCATGGAAATCCGCCCCCTGCGTCGCGGCGGGCCCCACGGTCGGGCCCGCGTCGCGCCCCACCCTACGGATCGGCCGCCCGCGAACCGGCCCCGTCGCCGAAACCGGCCGGGGCTACTTCTGCACGAGGGCGCTGATGATCACTACGGCGAGCAGCAGGACGAACGCGCCGGTCACGATCCGCATACGGGTCTTCGGGTCCACCCTTCGAGACTAGTCGGTCGCCCGGCCTACCCCTGCTCCGGCCCCTCCCCGACGGGCAGGGCAGGCCCTGGTGCGCCGCCGCGGTACTCGCGCTGCCGGAAGACCGTCGGGGCGACGCCGACCCGGCGGGTGAACAGCCGGGTGAAGTACGCCGGGTCCTGGTAGCCGACCCGGCGGGCCACCGCCGAGACCGGCAGTTCGCTGGCCGCCAGCAGGTGTTTCGCCTCGTTCAGGCGGACGGTCAGCAGGTACTCCTTCGGACTGGTCGCACCCTGTGCGCGGACCGCGCGGCGCAGCTCCTCCACGCCCATCCCGACCCGCTGGGCATGCTCGGACACCGACAGCGGCAGGCAGGCGTCCCGGCGCAGCACCTCCATCACCGGCGCGCCCTCCGGTCCCAGGTCGGCCCGCTGCCGGTGCAGCTCCACCAGCAGCTCGTGGACCGCCACCGACGCCTCCGTCCCCGCCGTCGGCCCGCCCCGGCGGCAGATCGCGGCGATCCGGGCGATCACCCGCTGCGCGGCCTCCGCGGAGTCCAGCGGCACCACCTCGGCCTCCGGCAGCAGCCCCAGCTCCGCGTACCCGGCCGTGCCCGCGCCGGTGAAGTCGACGAAGGACTCCGCCCAGCCGTCCCCGTCCGGCCCGTAGTGGTGCGGCACCCCCGGCCGCAGCCACAGCACCGCCGGCGCCGCCACCGGCAGCCGCCGGCCGCCCGGCAGCGCGTACCAGCCGCGGCCCGAGCCGACCACCACCGCCACCCAGTGGTCCAGCACCCGCGGCCCGACCACCGGCAGCCGCCCGCGCTGCAGGCCCACGCCCAGGCACGCCAGACCGGTGCCCAACTGGGCAGGCCCGGGCGTCAGGTAGTGCCACCAGCGCTCCATCGTCCTCCGTCCACGGGACAAATCCCCGGACAAGTCCAACACGCCGCCGGGCTTTGTCCATGGTCCGGGCCGGTGCCTTCTTGCAGGCTAGGACGCATGCTCACCTACGACTCGACCGGTTTCCGCCTCGACGGCCGCCCGCTGCGCATCCTCTCCGGAGCGATGCACTACTTCCGCACCCGCCCCGAGCAGTGGCCCGCCCGCCTCGCCGCGCTGCGCGCGATGGGGCTGAACACCGTCGAAACGTACGTGCCGTGGAACCTGCACGAGCCCGCCCCCGGCCGCTTCGAGCGCCTGGACGAACTCGGCGCGTTCCTCGACGAGGCGCACCGCCAGGGCCTGTGGACGATCGTCCGGCCCGGCCCCTACATCTGCGCCGAGTGGGACAACGGCGGCCTGCCCGCCTGGCTCACTGCCGAGGTCGGCCGCCGCGCCCGCACCAGCGACCCCGCGTACCTGGCCGCCGTCGACGCCTTCTTCGACGTGCTGCTGCCGCAGGTCGTCGACCGCCAGTGGGGGCGGCCCGGCGGCACCGTGCTGATGGTCCAGGTCGAGAACGAGTACGGCTCGCAGGGCAGCGACAAGGTCTACCTCCAGCACCTCGCCGACGGCCTGCGCGAACGCGGCATCACCGTCCCGCTGTTCACCTCCGACGGTCCCGAGGACCACATGCTCGGCGGCGGCACCCTCCCCGGCATCCTGGCCACCGTCAACTTCGGCTCCAACCCCGAGGCCTCCTTCGAGGCGCTGCGCCGCCACCGCCCCGACGACCCGCCGTTCTGCATGGAGTTCTGGAACGGCTGGTTCGACCACTGGGCCAAGCCGCACCACACCCGCGACACCGCCGACGCCGCCGACTCGCTGCGCCGCATCCTCGCCGCCGGCGGCTCCGTCAACCTCTACATGGCCCACGGCGGCACCAACTTCGGCACCACCGCCGGCGCCAACCACGAGGACGCGCCGTTCAACTCCACCGACTGGACGCACTCCCCGTACCAGCCGACCACCACCTCCTACGACTACGACGCCGCCCTCGACGAACGCGGCCTGCCCAGCGCCAAGTTCGACGCCTTCCGGCAGGTCATCGCCGACTTCGCGGCCGAAAACCCTTCGCTGGTCCACTACTTGGACGACCGGGTCGCCGAACTGCCGCCCGCCGCGCCCGTGTTGGCCGCTGCCGAGGTCGAGCTCACCGAGGTCGCGGAGCTGCCGTTCGGGGACGCCGTCGCCTCGCCCGTGCCGCCGCTGTTCGAGGAACTCGGGCTGGAACAGGGCCTGGTGCGCTACACCACGACGGTGCCCGCGATCAGCTCCGCCCAGCCGCTCACCGTCGAGAACCTGCGCGACCGCGCGGCCCTCCACGTCAACGGCAAGCACGTCGCCTCACTCGAACGCGGCGTCACCGCGCCCGACGTCACCGCGACCGGCGGCGACCGGGTCACCCTGCTCGTCGAATCCCTCGGCCGGGTCAACTACGGCCCGCTGGTCGGCGAGACCAAGGGCATCACCGGCCTCCGCCACGAACGCCAGTACCTGCACGGCTGGCACGCCCAGCCACTCGCCCTCGACCCGCTGCCCGCCGCGACGTACGCCCCCGGCGAGACCGCCCCCGAACTCCTCGCCCGCGGCGCCTTCCACCTCGACGCCACCGGCGACACCTTCCTCGCCGTCCCCGACGGCGACCACGGCTACCTGTGGATCAACGGCTTCCTCCTCGGCCGCTACGACCGCCGCGGCCCCCAGGTCACCCTCTACTGCCCCCAGCCCCTCCTCCACGAGGGCACCAACACCGTCACCCTCCTGGAACTCGGCCTGGCCGCCCCCCAGCACATCCACCTCCGCGAGGCCCCCGACCTCGGCTGAAAGTGCACCACCGGGGAGAGCACGGCCAGGGGCGCGGGGAACTGCGCGCAGCGGAAGGCACCCCACCGCAAGATCGCGACGCAGGACAATGGCTTGCACGTGCTCGCGACCTTGCGGACCGGTTAGCGCTTGTCGCGCAGTTCCCCGCGCCCCTGGTTCCGCACCCTCTCCACGACCGTGTACCTCGCCGGACCGAACCCCGTCTCACTCCGCATCAAGTAGATCCACCCGGCCTCCCACTCCACCCCCCGGAAGCCTTTCAGCACGTCGGCCATCCCCCGCATCCCTCGCGCCCCCGCGCGGCTGCGGGCCAGCGTCAGGTGCGGGTGGAACGGGTGGTCGTCCGTCACGTCCAGGGCGTCGCGGACCGCACCGGCGAGCCGCCGCAGCGCGGCCGTCTCGCCCTGGACGCCGCACCACAGCACCCGGTCCCCGAACGTCCCCCCGCCGGCCAGCCGCAGCCGAAGCGGGGGGTGCTCGTCGGCGACGGTCGCCAACTTCGCGGAGAGCGACGGCACTTCGTCCGCCGGGACGTCCCCCAGGAAGGCCAGCGTGAGGTGCCACCCGGCCGTCTCGCTCCAGCGCAGCCGCTCCGCGCCGGGCAGTTCGCGCAGGGAGGAGCTCGCGGCGGCGAGTTCCTGGATGGCGCGGGCGGGCGGGTTCACGGCGACGAAGAGCCTCATCCGGTCATCCTGCCCTACCGTCCGACGGCCGCCACCGGATAGAAACTGATGTCATGCGCATTCGCACCGGAGGTCCCGACTCCGCCCCTGCCCTGCTGCACCTCATCGACGGCGCGGTCGCCTGGCTGACCGCGCAGGGCCGCTCCGGCCAGTGGGGTTCGGTGCCGTGGTCGCAGCGCCCGGAGTCCGTGGCGCGGGCCGAGGAGGCGTGCCGCGAGCAGCTGGTGCGGGTCGCCGAGCGGGCGGCCGGCGGGGGCGACGCGCTGGGCATGTGCGTCCTCTCCGAGGACGCCCCGTCGTACGCCCCGCCGGTCGCCGAACGGGAGTTGTACGTCCGCTGGCTGGTCACCGACCGCGTGCACAGCGGGTCGGGCATCGGTTCGGCGTTGATCGCGGACGCCCTGCGCGAGGCCCGTCGCCGGGGCATCGACCTGCTGCGGGTGGACTGCTGGGCGGGCGGCGGCGGCCGGCTGGTCGAGCAGTACGAGCGGCTCGGGTTCACCCGGACCGCCACGTTCACCGTCGACCGGCCGGCCGGCCCGTGGCCGGGCCAGGTGCTGGAACAACGCGTCCCGCACGACTGCTAGTGTCCTGCGTCGGTAGTTCGTCGTTATTTGTTGCATGACGTCTTCTGCGCGCGTGCCCGCTCCTCGTCGGGGACCGAAGTTGGAGCCCCTACTGCTGACCGATGAGGAGCGGGCGACCTTGGAGCGGTGGACCCGTCGGGCCACGTCCGCGCAGGCAGTCGCGCTCCGAGCAAGAATCGTGCTCGCGTGTTCAGGGCCGGATGTTCCCTCGATTGTCGGCGTCGCAAGGGAGTTGGGGATCGTCGCGGACACAGTCCGCAAATGGCGGCGGCGGTTCCTGGCGGATCGGCTGGACGGTCTGGTCGACGAGCCCCGGCCGGGCCGGCCGCCGACGATCTCGGTGGAGGAGGTCGAGGCCGTCGTCGTGGCGACGTTGGAGGAGATCCCGAGGAACGCCACGCACTGGTCCCGCCGGTCGATGGCCGATCGCAGCGGCCTGTCCAGGTCCACCGTCGGCCGGATCTGGCGGAAGTTCCAACTCAAGCCCCATCTGACCAGCACCTTCAAGCTGTCGACGGACCCGCTGTTCGTGGAGAAGGTCTACGACGTGGTGGGCCTGTACTTCAACCCGCCCGAGGGCGCGGTCGTGCTCTCGGTGGACGAGAAGTCCCAGATCCAGGCTCTGGACCGCTCCCAGCCGGTCCTGCCGATAATGCCC
>NZ_JBHWID010000001.1:543287-887488 GCF_042732175.1 Kitasatospora sp. NPDC059795 | reverse complement strand
GCGGCGGGGGGGCCTCCCCCCCGCGTCGGGCCGGGCGCTGTACAATCAGCTGCCGTATTCCTCCGCTCGGGCCGGCCGCCCCGTCCCGCGGACCCGCCCCCCCCCCGCCCGGTCCGGCAACCGGAATTCAGGGGAGGTACACGTGGAACACAAACTGATCGGCGCCATCGAGACGGCGCTCGGATGGACGGGACCGGAGCCGATCGGCCACCGGTTCGCACGAGGCCACACAGCGAAGGAGGGACTCGCGGAACGGCTGCTCACCCCGTAGCGGCTCCTCGACCTGGTGATGCGGCGCAGCCTGTATCGGCCGCATTTCCGGGTGTTCCAGGAGCAGGTCGAGGTTCACCCGGCGGTCTACTTCACCGACAACGTCAGCCCTCGGGGCCAGAGCATCCCGATGGTCAACATGAACACGCCGGGACGGCTGCTCCGGGAGGGCGCGACGGTGATCCTCGATCAGGCGAACGTCGCGGACCCCACCTTGGAGGTGGCGTGCCGGGCGTTGCAGTGGTGGAGCGGGGAGCGGGTCCAGGTGAACGTCTACTGGACCGCCGGCGAGGCGGAGGGCTTCCCGTTGCACTGGGACGACCACGACGTCGTGGTGGTCCAGCTGGCGGGCGAGAAGGGCTGGGAGGTCCGCGGCCCGTCCCGGGTGGCACCCATGTACCAGGACGCCGATCCCAACGCCACGCCGAGCGAGGAGGTGCTGTGGTCCGGCGTGATGGGCGCCGGCGACGTGATGCACATCCCGCGCGGACACTGGCACCGGGCGGGACGTGCCGGACAAGGGGCCGGCGGCCATTCCCTGCATGTCACGTTCGGCATCACCAAGCGCACCGGCGCCAACTGGATGGCCTGGCTCGCCGACTGGTGCCGCGAGCAGGAGGTGTTCCGGCTCGACCTCGTCCGCACCCCGGGTGCCGACGACACCGGACTGCGCTCCGCCGCAAGGGAGTTGGTGGACCTTCGGACACCCGCCGAGTTCCTCACTGCCTACGAGCGCGCGGCCGGGCCCGCACGGCAGATCCCTCACCTGGACCTGTTCGGACCGCTGACCACGGCGGTGTGCACGACGAACTTCCGTCCGGAGATCCACTCGGCCGGCAGCACCGTGGAGGTGCTCGGCGCCGGACAGCGTCTCGTCTTCGCGGCCAAGGCCGAGCCCGCCCTGCGGCTGCTGCTCAGCGGGCGCCCGGTGGCGCTGACCGACGCCGAGGCCGCGGTCGGCACCGAAGCGCACGCGGTGGCCGCCCTGTTGGTGAAGGAGGGCCTGTGCGCGCCGCTGACCGACGAGTTGTCCTCGGGCTACACCGGTCTCGTCACGAACGCCGCGTCCTGACCGCCGCGTTGAACCTCGGTGTCACCGCGATCGACACCGCGTTCAACTACCGGGGTTTCACCTCGCACGCGACGCTCGCCGGCCTTGGCGACGACCTACTGTCCAGATTCACGCTCTCCACCAAGGTCGGCTACTTCCCCGGCCCCGGCGGCACCCACCACAGCCTCGATCCAGGCGACCTGCGGGCCGCGCTCGGCCAGGCCGTTCGCGATCTCGGCCGGGAGCCGGACGTGGTTCTGCTGCACAACCCGGAGGCGTCGCTCGGCGTCGGCGAGCAGGGCCCGCAGCAGTCGACTGCCGCATGCGACGTCCTCGCCGAGGCGGCGAAGGCCGGCACCTGCGCGACTTGGGGGATTTCGACGTGGGATCCGCGCGCCCTGGCCACGCTCGGGGCGCCGCTGCCCTCCACTCCCGAGGTCCTGATGGCCCGGTCGGGGCTGCTCGTCCGTCACGAGGTACTGGCCGCAGCCGAGTTCCTCGCTGCGGAATGGGGCATCGGTGCCGAGCGGCGGTGGGGAATGAGCCCGTTCGGGGGCAGTCTCGCCGATCCGCCTTGGCGCACGAGCGACCCTCGTCTCTTCCTGGCCGGTGAGACGACAGGGGTGACGAAGGTGCAGGCGGCGCTCCGGGTCTCCTTCGAGCTTCCGGCGGTCAGGGCTGTCGCGGTAGGCACCGACCAACCCGACCACCTGCGCGAGCTGGCCGATGCCGCTGGCCTGGCCATCGACACCGAACTCGTTGGGCGGTAACGGGACTTGCTGGCCACGCGGGCTGCTCACGCCCGTTGAAGTTCGTGAACCAGCAGCTCGGCCTCGGCCCGGGCGGGATCGACCCGAGGGTCGTCCGGGTGAGCATGAGGACCGGCGACCTTCGCCAGGACGAACAGCCGCATCACCTTGCCGTCCCGGCTCTCCAGGTCCGCCCGGCGTTCGCGCCGCACGCGGTCGGCGAGTGCCGGGACGGCGAGCGACGAGGCCAGCAGCGACGCCGAGTCCAAGCCCCGCGGTGCCAGGCCCCAGTCCTCCCAGTCGAACAGGCAGAACGACGGGCCGGTGACGTTCGCCCAGTTCAGATCCGCGTGCGCGGGGCGCCAGGACCCCACCTCCGTGTTCACGGCCAGCGGGAACGCGGACCGGATCACCTCGTCGACGTGCTGCTGGGTGATCGCCACGGTGTCTGGCGTCGCCACCCTCGCGGTGCACTGCCCGGCGAGCGCGTCGAGGGACGTGCCCAGGGCGGCCCACCAACTGCCGGGCAGGTCCGGCTCGGTGGCCAGAATCGCTGTGCCGACCAGCGCGGCCGGGAGGAGGGAGGTCTCGTCCGCCCGCCAGATCGCCCCGTCGCCCGGCTCGGGCCAGGCGACCGATCCGGTCCACCGGGGCATGGCCACACCGGTCAACGCGGCGGCGGTCTCGGTACCGGCCCAGCCCTGCTCGCGCGCCCTGTTCCAGGGGCGGCGCTCGATCCGGACCCAGGTCGAGCGGTCGGTGGGCGCTCCGGCCGTCCGGCGCTTGAGGACCAGACGGCTTCGATCCAGGGTCGTACCGAGGCGCTTCTCGACCAGTTCGAGAACGTGGCCGACCGGTTCCTTCCGAAGGTCCACCGGCCGGCTGGCCGTGTCAGCGAGCGTCATGCCGGCGACCGTAGCAGGCCGCTGTCGATCCGGGCCTCGCCCCGCACAGCATCGGCGGGCGGTCCACCGACGGCGACTGGCACAGAAGCCCCTGACCGAGGGCAGGCCTCACTGTCGCGCCCGTCCCGGCTGGCTGGGACTTCCGCAGCGCGAAGGGGAAGGCGGGCCAGGTCGGGCGGGGTTCCGATCGCGTCGAGGTAGCCGACGATCCGGTCGATGTGCGTCAGCCGCACCCGCCCCGACTCCAGCCGGGACAGGTAGCCCTGCGTCAACCCGGTGATGTCGGCAAGCTCGTCCTGATGAATCTGGAGGAGGTCGCGCAGGCGTCTGCTCAGCCCCCCGAAGTCCAGTTCGGCCAGGCTGCCGCGCACCGCCGCATCGCGCCACACCCACGCCGGCACTACGTCTACCGGCGCCTTGAAAGCTGTTCGCGCGCACGGACCGCACACCCTGTCGCCGGCGTTGTACCTGCTGAGCGCACAGCCGCAACGCTCGCACCGCCTTGCCCCCACTTCGACTTCCTCCAACTCCGAGCCCTGATCGGACACCACAACGGCTTGGGCAGTACGCCCAGTGCTGAGAGGACGTTAAGTCCGTTTCTGGAAGCGACCGCGTCCGGGTTGGTCGAGGAGTCCCTGACGAACGAGTCGTCCCAGGCGGGAGCGGGTGACGTTGATCGAGGGCTCGTCGGTGGGCAGGCCGAGGAGTTCGTGCAGGTCGCGAACCCGGAAGACCCGCCTGGGGTGTTCGTTGAAGGCGGTAACGATGCGCTGGTAGACGGTGGCGGTCTCCGCAGGAACCGGTTCGTGGTCGGGAAGGGTAAGGCCGTCGATGACCTTGCCGGTGGTGACGATCTCGGCGAGGCGGGCCTCGACCTCGGCCAGGGCGCCGATGAGTTGCTCGATCTGTTCGCGCAGGCCCTCGGCGCGTGCGGCGGTCTCATCGTGTTCAACCTGCAACAGCCGCAGGAGTTCGGTGACGTTCACGCAGCCGGCTCGACGTCGTCGCGCCAGGCGGGGCTGGGGGTGGTGAGACGGCGGAGCATGCCGGCGATGGAAGCCCAGTAGACGCGGGAGGCGGCGTTGTCGGGCCGGTGGTCGTAGTCACGGGCGAGGCGCCGGTGGAGCATGAGAGCGCCGTTGACCTGCTCGACCACCCACCGCTTCGGTTGCGGAACGAACCCCTTGCCCACGTCGTCGAGGTTGCGCCGGACCACCTCGACGGTAATGTCCTTCACCGCCCCGTGGATGATCACGGCGTCCTTGAAGCCCTGGTCGACCAAGGCCTTCTCCAGACGCATCCCGCACCGCTCGGCCGCCTGGTCCAGCAGGGCGATGCCGGCCTCGTTGTCGTGCGCGCCGGCGACCAGGACCACCACGCCGATGATCAGGCCCAGCACGTCGACGGCCAGTCCCCGCTTCCTCCCGGGCGTCTTCTTGCTCGCGTCCAGCCCCGTCGTCTCCTTCGGCACCCCGGCCGCCACGCGGACGGACTGGGTGTCGATGATCACCAGGGACGGGTCCTCCAATCGGCGGGCCCGCTCCCGCACCTGGCAGCGCAGGATCTCCTGGATCCGCTGGTCAAGACCGTCCTGACGCCACAGGGTGAAGTAGTAGAACACCGCCGACCAGGTCGGTAAGTCATGTGGCAGAAGTCGCCACTGACAGCCCGTCCGATTCTGGTACAGCAGGGCGTTCACGACCTCGCGCAGGTCGCAGGAGCCCGGGTCCCCGGTCGCCGACCGCGACACCCGCTCCTGCTTCCAGGCGGTGACCAGCGGCTCGATCAAGGCCCATTGTCCGTCGGACAAGTCTGTTGAGTACGGCATCCGTTCTATGCCGCGATCCCATCATGCACACGACATGCAAGTCGGCTCGAATGCCTCCACACCCACGAACGGGCGACACCAAATCATCCAGAAACGGACTTAACGTCCTCTTACATCTCCCCCGGTAACGCCGTCATCGTGCTCGACAGCGGACCGCCGGCGTTCCCGCCCTCAAGTCGAACCTGCCTGCGTCTCAAGGTCCAGCTGTGGATGTCGGCACCAGCACCACGGCTACCTGCACGTAGCCAGAACCCGGCCCGCACCACTGACGCAACGTCAGCTCAGGTCAGCAAAAGTCAGCATTGATCCGAGTACACCCTCGCGAATCTGCCGATACCTGAGGACCCGGCACACCGCACACCGGGCTCCGTCGGCGCTTCAGGCAGGCACTGTTGCTTGCCCATTCCTTCACAGCACACCACACACCCCTTCATTTGCCCCCTTCATCCCGATATGATCCCCCTACCGGATGTTCGACCTGGGCCTGCCCGACAGGTCAGTGCGGCAGTTCGATCGCGAGGGCGTGGCGGAACACGTTGCGCGGGTCCCAGTGGGACTTGACGCGTTGGAGGCGGGGGTAGTTGTCCTTGTAGTAGAGGGTGTGCCAGGGGGTGCCGGAGGTGTTCCAGGCCGGGTCCGCGAGGTCGGTGTCGGGGTAATTGATGTAGGAGCCGTCGCTGACCTCGCCGGGGACGGGGACGCCGCCGGTGTCGCGGTAGACGTCGCGGTACAGCTCGCGGACCCAGGACAGGCGGGCGGCGTCGTCGCTCTCGTCGGCCCAGATGCTGTGGTAGACGGCCTTCATCACGACGTCGCGCTGGGCGACGGCGGTGGCGTCGGGGCGGACGGCGCGGACCCGGCCGCCGTAGCCGACGATCAGCATGCCGCACTCGGCGCTGCCGGTGGCGTTGGTCAAGTGGCGGTGGATGGTGGCGAGTTGGGTGTCGGTGAAGGAGCGCTTCAGGTAGCCGGCCTTGCCCTTGTAGCGGCGGGTGATGATGGTGCCGGACTCGCCGTTGCCCGGCCAGGTCATGACGTACAGCCAGGGGGCGGTGGCGCTGCCGCCGTCGGGGGTGAGGCCGGTGCCGGCGTTGACGTGGGCGACGAACTCGTCGACCAGGTCGGCCGCGTGGGGGACGCCGGCGTCGATCTGCACGACCATGGAGAAGGTTCCGGCGTCCTGGTGGGCGAGTTGGAGGATCGCGTAGAGGGCGTCGTAGGGCGGGCCGGGGTCGCTGTGCTGCTCGTGCCAGGTGCAGAAGTTGCGGATCAGGGTGGTGACGGCCTGCTCGGTGGTCCTCTCCGGGTCCCAGGTCCATTCGATCAGCGCTTCGAGGATCTCGGCCGGGGCGGGCGGCAGCAGGCGGCGGGGGTCGGGCGCGACAGCCGCCCGGGCGGCGGCACCGGCACCGGCATCGGCATCGGCGTCGGCGTCGGCGTCGGGCGAGCGCAGCCAGTAGCGGGTGACCACGCCGAAGTTGCCGCCGCCGCCCCCGGTGTGCGCCCACCACAGGTCCCGGTTCGGGTCGTCGGGTTCGCGGGTGGCGACGACCGCCCGGGCGGTGCCGTCCCGGTCGACGACCACCACCTCGACGCCGTACAGGTGGTCCACCACCGAGCCGTACCGCCGTGAGAGCGGGCCGTAGCCGCCGCCGACCAGGTGCCCGCCCGCGCCGACCTCCGGGCAGCCGCCGGCCGGGATCGTCACGCCCCAGCCCTTGAACAGCGTCCGGTACACCCGGCCCAGGGTGGCGCCCGGCTGCACCTCGAAGGCCCGTCGCGACGGGTCGTAGCCGACGGCGTCCAGCTGCGAGAGGTCCAGCAGCAGCCGGATCTCCGGGTCCGTGGTGAAGTTCTCGAAGCAGTGGCCTCCGCTCCGCACCCCGATCCGCTTCCCGGCGCGGACGGCGTCTTGCACGGCCTGCACGACCTGCGCGGTGCTGCCGACCACCCGCACTTCGTCGGGATGCCCGACGAACCGGTGGTTGTCGCCGCGCAACAGGCTCTCGTACCGCGGGTCGCCCGGCCGCACCTGCGCGGGCCCGAAGGTCTCCGGGTCCCGGCCTCCCGGCGGCGGGCCGGCCACAGCGGCGCTCCCCGGGCCGGCCACAGCGGCGCTCCCCGGGCCCGCCGCGGCGGCGCTCCCCGGGCCGGCCGCTCCTGCGGCCAGGCCGACCGCGGCAGCGGCGGTCAGCAGGCCTCGGCGGTTCAGGTGCGGTCCGGGCGGGTTCTGCCGATGCATCGTCAATCTCCGAACGCCGAAGCCTCGTTGTGCCACCAGGATGCCCGGTCACGCGGGCCTCGGGAGGCGTCCGGCGGAACGTGTCGGCGGGTTCCGCCGCTGCGCAGCCCCGCTCTGGCACGCTACTGACTGTCCGTCACCTCACAGCCCGGGAGGCACCGTGCCCTCGACCGCCGCCGCCGAGCCACCGGCGCGGCCGGTCGGGGCGACGACGGAGGACGGCGATCCGCTGGCGCTCGCACTGTTCGGGCTGACGGCGGTGAGCGGGCTGATCGACGCGGTCAGCTACCTCGGGCTCGCCCACGTGTTCGCCGCCAACATGACCGGCAACGTGGTGGTCATCGGCTTCGCACTGGCGGGCGCGCCCGGGTTCTCCGTCCTCGGCTCGCTCACCTCGCTCGCCGCGTTCCTGCTCGGCGCGGCCCTCGGCGGACGCCACACCACCGGCCGGCTGCGGCCCGCGCTGGCCGCCGAGACCGTGCTGCACCTCGCGGCCGCCGCCGTGGCCTTCGCGTTCGGCACCGGCGGCGCCCTCCAGTACGGCGTGATCGCGCTGCTCGCCGTCGCCATGGGTCTGCGCAACGCCACCGTCCGCAGCCTGGGCGTCCCCGACCTCACCACCACCGTCCTGACCATGACCCTCACCGGCCTCGCCGCCGACACCCGTCTGGCGCGCCGCCGATCGCCCCGTCAGCGCCGCCGCATCCTCGCCGCCCTCACCATGACCGCCGGCACCGTCCCGGGCGCCGTCCTCGTCCTGCACCACCACCTCCCCTGGGCCCTCGTCCTCGCCGCCGCCGTCACCGCCGCGACGGCCGCCCTCTACCGCGACACCGCCTGACCGCCCCCGGCTACGCGCCGCGCCGCGCCGGGCCCGGACGGCCAGGAACGGGGGCAGTGCGGCCCGTTCCGGCCGGGCGGCTGCGAGCCGGGCGGTGGGGGGCGGTTCGGCGACGGCCTCCAGGACGAAGCCGTGCCGCAGCAGGGCGGTCAGGACGGTGGCGAGGGTGCGGTGCTGGTTGCCGACCCGGCGGACGCTCCCGGGGTCGGCGGAGCGCCAGAAGCCCTCGTCGAGGTACTGGCCGACGACGCGGCGGACGGTTCCGTCGGCGTCCGCCGTCCAGGCGGCGTGCGGGGCTTCGAAGCACGGGTGCGGGATCGTCAGGACGAGCGAGCCGTGCGGCACCAGGACCCGTCGCACGGCGGCGAGTGCGGCGTCGAGGTCCGGCACGTTGTTCAGCGACAACCCGGCGGTGACCCGGTCGACGGAGCAGTCGGAGACGGTGCTCAGCACGCAGCCGTCGTCCACCGCGTAGTCCACGCCGCTCCCCTGCGCCCGCGCGTGGGCGATCATGGCGGGCGACGGGTCGATGCCCACCACGGACGCGCCCCGGGCGGCCACCGCGCGGGCGATGATGCCTTCGCCGCAGCCGAGGTCGAGCACCCGTTGCCCGTCGAGGCGTTCGGGGAGGTGGGCGAGCAGGGCGTCGCGGTTGAACTCGTGCAGCGCGGAGCCGTCCCGCAGCCGGGCCGCGTACCCGTCGGCGATGGAGTCCCAGGATTCTGTCATCAACCGACCTACGGTACACGGAGGTTGACGGTGTGTCAGTCGCGCCGCCAGATCACCGCCTCGGTGCTCGGCAGGCGTACGGCGAAGCGGCCCGACGGGGACGCCTCGCGGAGGAGGTGGCGCAGGTCGGTCTCGAAGGCGGGGAGTCGGGGGCCGAACAGGTGCGGGGCGGAGGAGGAGAGCGAGAGAACGGCGGCGACGGCGTCGTCCTCGGTGCGGTGCAGGATCGCGCCGCCGGGGACGATCAGGCGTTCGGGGCCGGCGAAGCCGGCGCGGGCGAAGATCCCGGACTCCCCGCCCGGGGTGCCGTGCGGCAGCAGTCCGCGGCCGGCCCGACGAACGGGGCCCAGGTGGGCGCGGACCAGGGCGTCGATCGCGGCGTGCGGCAGTGGCGGATACGGCAGGGCGGCGGTGGCCGGCGGCTCGGCCTTCCAGTCGGAGAGGTGGACGGCCGCGCCGCCGGGGCGCAGCAGGCCGCGGACGGTGGCGGCGACCTGCTCGCGGTCCATCCAGTGGAAGGAGTTGCCGAACGTGGCGACGGTGAACGTGCCGAGCCCGGGCGGCAGTTGTTCGGCGCGGGCGCGCACCCATCGCACCCTGCCGGCCGGTCCGGCGGCACGGTCGGCGCCAGCAGCGCGGGTAGCACGGGCCGCACGGGCCGCACGGGCTGCCTCGGCGAGCATCTCGGGGTCCGGGTCGACGCCGACCGCCTCGGCGAAGAGTTCGGCGAGGCCGAGGGTGAGCGTTCCGGGGCCGCAGCCGAGGTCCAGCAGCCGTCCGGTGCCGTCGAGTTGCAGTGCCCGGGCGAGCGCGTCCGGCAGGCCGGGGGCGTACGGGAGCCGGCCGCGCGTGTAGTACCGGGCGGTGCCCGCGAACAGCGTCTCGTCCCACTCCCAGCCGTCCGCGCCGTCCACGCCGTCCACCGCGTGCTCCCTCCGTCGCCGTTCCCGTGCGCCGGAACGCTACCGCGCGCCAAGCCGGATTCCGGCCAACCTCCGTCCCGATTGGTCCATACCATTGACGCGCTCAACTCAAACTGGGAAAGATCCTCTCCGCCACCACATCGGCCCACATCCCGAGGAGCCCCACATGGCCGTCCGCCGCACCGCCAAGGTCGTATCCGTCCTCGCCCTCGGCGGCGCCCTGACGCTCGGCCTGGCGGGAACCGCCTCCGCCGCGCCGATCGCCGACCTGACCGGCCTGGGCTGCCCCGACTCGTACACCAACTTCTACGGCAACGGCGGCTTCGTGCAGACCCTGTCGTACACGTACACCGGCGGCAACGGCTACCGCTACGGCCACTACAACGTGGTGTTCCGCAACAATTTCGGCAACACCAACGAGGGCTCCCGCGAGTACCGCTGCTACTGAGCGGCCGCGCCGGGCGTCAATGCCGGCGCGGAAACGGCCGGAGCAGTCGTCGCAGTCGTCTGCATCCGCACCAATGGCGCATCGCCTGCATAATTATCGCGGCCAGCACACCGATATCCGAACGATTCCGGCCGTTCCCGACCGATTTCTCCCGGTTCACGAACGGCTCGGAAGAGTCCAGGAGGTGGCCCGGACGAGCCTCCCGATAGCCGGGGGACGTAGTCTGCGAGGCATGACAGACGCCGCGCACCTCACTCCCACGGAAGCCTTCGAGATGCTGCTGGCGGGCAACGGCAGGTTCGTCGCCGGCAGCCCGGACCACCCCAACCAGGACGCCGCCCGCCGAGCCCAGACCGCACCGGCGCAGACCCCGTTCGCGGTGCTGTTCGGCTGCTCCGACTCCCGACTCGCCGCCGAGATCATCTTCGACCAGGGCCTCGGCGACCTCTTCGTGGTCCGCACCGCCGGCCACGTGCTCGGCCCGGAGGTGCTCGGCAGCATCGAGTACGGCGTGAGCCTGCTGGGCACCCCGCTGGTCATCGTCCTCGGCCACGACTCCTGCGGCGCCGTCGCCGCCACCCGCGAGGCGGTCGCCGCCGGCGCCACCGGCGAGGGCTTCGTCCGCGACGTGATCGAGCGGGTCACCCCGAGCGTGCTCGCCGCGAACGCCGCCGGGCACACCGACAACTCGCACTTCATCGACGAGCACATAAGGCACACCGTGGCCCTGCTGCTCGACCGCTCGCGCATCGTCTCCGACGCGGTCGCCGCCGGACGCACCGCCGTCGTCGGCCTCTCCTACCGCCTGGTGGACGGCACCGCCCACCTGGTCACCACCCGCGGCCTCGACCTCCCGGCCCCCGCCGCCGCCTGACCGCCCCCGTCTCCCCGACCCGCCCCGCCCCGCAGCCCCGGCCCTCCCCCGGCCGGGGCTGCGGCGTGTCAGACCGGCCGCAGCACCGCGCCGACCTGCACCGGCGCGAACAGCAGCAGCGTCGTGGCCGCCTCGATCCATCGGCACGTCGAGCGGATGATCGTACTGGTCCCGATCGGCGAGGCCGGCAACGCCCGCCCCGGATCACGGCCGGAGGCCTCGAACGCGCTGCTCAGCCGCTCGGCGCCGTCCTCCGCGGGAATGTGCTCGAAGTAGCCGGGCGCGCCGACCGCCCCCGACCGCCGCCCGCGCTGCCCGCGCCGTCCCAGCCGCCACAGCCGCCTCTGCCTCCCCTGCCTCCCCTGGCGACGGCGCGGGACGATCGCCGCGACAAAGCAGCCGACGGCCAGCAGCGCGCTCATCGCCGTCGTCCACCACAGCAGCTGCGAGCCGCCGCCCCGGCCGAGCGGCAGGAACGCCCCGAACGCCGCACCCGTGAAGCCCAGCCGGTCGCTCTGTCGCAGCCTGCTGACATGATCACCCGAACAGTGGACAAAAAGGGGCGGAAATGGACCTGACAGTGGAACAGGCGGCGCGGCAGATCACGACGGAGGTCGTCGCACAGGCGCCGGAGGGCTGGACGAAGTGCGTGCTGCGCGGGCACGCGAGCCGAGGGAGCGTCAGCCTGTCCGCCGGCGGGTACGTGGTGCCGAGCCGTCCGGGCTCCTTCTTCCGGACGCCGTTCCCACACCAGGACCTCGCCTCGCTGGCGTCCCGGTTCCGGGACAGCCATGGCTGGGCGGGCATCGCCCTGGAGTTGACCTGCCGCCCGTCGGGTGCCTTCGAACTGGTGGTGTTCCGGAATGAGCTGCTGCCCGGGGGCGGCCCCGAGGACGGCTGGACACTGACTCTCGACTCCGACTTCGAACCGTCCGAACCAGGCGCGGCCGACGGCGCAGAACCGTCCGGGCCGAGCCAGGCCGGGGACCCTGCGGAGGCGGTCGAGCGGCTGCGGGCCGTCCTCCGGAAGCACGCCGAACGCTCCGGCGCGGCCCCGGAGATGCCCGCGCCCGTCACCGAGGAGCAGCTCGCCGCCGCCGAGCGCCACCTCGGCCGGCCGCTGCCTGCGGACCTGCGGGCGCTCTACCTGGAAGCCGACGGAGACGACGCGAGCGAGGCACTGGCCGGGTACGGCTGGCTGCCGCTCGACGCAGCCGTGGCCCAGCGCGACGACTACATCGGCGTCCCGACCTGGTTCGGCTGGGAACTCGGCTGGAACCAGGTGATCTTCGACGCCGACCCACCGAACACCGTGCGCCGCTGCTCCGGGCATCCGGGCTGGCTCCCGTTCGCCACCTGCTTCGACGGCAACTACTTCGCCGTGGACCTCGCACCGGCCGCAGACGGCCGCCCCGGCCAGGTGATCGAAGTCGGCCGCGACTTCAACGACGGCCCCCGCTACGTCGCTTCCTCCGTCACCGCCTGGCTCGGCCAGGCCCTGGACCTGCGAGATCCGCACGCCCCGCAGCAGTCCGCGGACGACCCGCGCCAGCTGGTGGTCTCGGCCCTGGACGAGCGACTCGCGCCGGGCGTCCAGGCGATCCACCTCAACGACGCCCCGTCACCCGTCGACCTCGTCCCGCTCTCCGCCACCCCGAACCTGCGGCGCCTGCACCTCAACCGCTGCGCCACCACCGACCTGTCCCCCCTGGCAGCACTCCCCATCGAGGACCTGGCCATCGACCTCGCCCTTGGGGCCGACCTCATCCCGCTCGCCGGCCACCCGCACCTCGCCGCACTCGCCGTCGGTTCGGAGACCCCGATCGACCTCGCCCCGCTGCGCACTCTCCCCGCGCTGCGCTCCCTCGACCTGTCCCGTTGCCCCACCACGGACTTGGTGGTGCTGGCCGATCTCCCCGGCCTGCGCTACCTTGCCCTCTCCGCCACCCAGTGGGCAGCCCTGAGCGCCGCCGGCCGCCTCCCCGCCGACCTTGCCGCCGCTCGCCTGGCCGGAGCCCCGTCCCTCACCACCGCCCTCGACCTGCTCGCTGCCCTCGGCGTCGACACCTCCACCGCCTACCGCCTCTCCGACACCGTCGTGGACGCCTCCTGACGCTGTACCCGCACAGGTCCACCGGGTTGGCGCCGGCGCGACCTCGCGTTCAGCCGGAGGCCTTCGCGGCCGAGGACGACGAGGACGACGAGGACGAGAACCGACCGCCGGCGCACCCAAGACGTCGGGCCGTTCGTTGTACCCCGGGTAGGCCGGGCGGCACCGCCTGGGGACCCAGCGCAAGAAAAGAAGGCTGATCGCCGAGAACCTGGCGCTCGCCGACCGGCCGTGGCCCGGCCGACGAGTCGAGAGCAGGAGGCTCAGCGGGCCAGCAGGCCCCGGATCACGGCTGCGATCTCGTCGGGTGCCTCTTCAGCCATGAAGTGCCCGGCGCGGGTCAGCCGGTGGTCCAGGTCCGGCGCCCACGCCTTCCACACCCCGGCAGCGTCGTAGCCGAGCTGCGCGCCCCAGTCCTGCTGGACGACCGTCACGGGCATGGCCAGCTGCGACCCGGCGTCCAGGTCCGCTTGGTCGTGCATGACGTCGATGTCCGCCGAGGCCCGGTAGTCCGCGACGATCGACGTCACTGCCGCGGCGCTCGCGCGCAGGTATTCGGCACGTACATCCTCGGGCATGGTGGTCGGGTCGTTGGCCCAGGCGTCGAGGAACGAGCCGAAGAACGCGTCCGCGCTGGCTGCGATCATCGTCTCCGGCAGGCCCGGCGGCTGCGCCATCAGGAAGAGGTGGTAGCCGATCGCCGCCGAGGCGCCATGCAGGACGTTCCACATGTCGAGCGTCGGCACGACGTCGAGGATGCCCAGGTGCGTGATGGTCTCGGGGTGGTCCAACCCCGCCCGGAAGGCGACCAGGGCGCCTCGGTCGTGGCCGACGAGGGCAAAGCGCTCGTGGCCGAGCGCCGCCGCCAGGGTCACGACGTCGGCGGCCATGGTGCGCTTGGCGTACACATCGGGGTCGGTGGCGGTCGGCTTGTCGCTGGCGCCGTAGCCCCGCAGGTCAGGACAGATCACCGTGTGCTCGTCGGCGAGCCGCTCGGCGACGTGTCGCCACATCAGGTGGGTCTGGGGAAAACCGTGCAACAGCACGACCGGGCTACCGCTGCCGCCGACAGCGGCAGCCAGCTCGACACCGTCCGCACCGGGCAGGCGGACGTGATCGAAGCCGGGAATGGTGAGCGCCATGAGGGACCACCCTTTCGGGTCGGGGACTTGACCGGATCAGCCTGCGCGACGGCGATCAGCAGCCGATCAGTACGGTTGGGAGCAGTCGGCCCCTGCACGGAGGATGGGGGCATGCGAATCGACGTGCTCGGTGTGGTGCGGGCCCTCCGCGACGACGGCAGCCCGGTTGACCTGGGCGGACCCCGCCATCGTGAGGTACTCGCCCGGCTCGTCGCCGCCGAGGGACGGATGGTCACCACCGACACCCTCGTCGATGACCTGTGGACCGATCCGCCGGCCCGCGCCGTTGGCGCTTTGCGCACCTTCGTCGCCGCGCTGCGACGCGCCCTCGAACCCGACCGGCCGCCCCGCAATCCGCCGCGCGTCATCGTCACCGAAGGTCCCGGCTACGCGCTGCGCCTGCCGCGCGAGGACGTGGACGTCCACCGGTTCCAGGACACCCTGGCCCGAGCCCGCCGCAACCCCGCCGCGGTGACCGACCTCGGCGCGGCACTCGCGGCCTGGCGAGGACCCGCCTACGCCGATGTGACCGGCTCCGCATGGGCGCAGCGCGAGCGGAACCGGCTGGAGGAATTGAGGTTGGAGGGGGTGGAACTGCGCGCCCGGATCCTTCTCGACTCCGGGGAAGGGGCCGATCTCGTCGCCGAACTGGGTGCCCATGTCGCCGAACACCCGTGGCGCGAGCCGGCCTGGGAGCTGCTTGCCCGCGCGCTGTACCGCGCGGGCCGCCGGGCCGACGCGCTGGCCACGCTCCGCCGTGCCCGCGCGATGCTCGTCGACCAACTCGGACTCGACCCCGGTGGCGACCTTCAGCGTCTGGAGACGGACATCCTCAACGGGTCCGCGCCCCCCGAAGCAGCACGTACCGCGTGGACCGGCCCTGGTGTCCGGCTCGGCCCGCGCACCACCGTGGACCTGGCCCGCACCCTCGCACTGGCGGGTGGCGACGCCCTCGTCCGCTCGCGGCGCGACCGCCTCGCCGCCATCCAGGCGGCGGAACGCACGGGAGACCTCTCCCTGACCGCCCGGATCATCGGCGCCTACGACGTGCCCGCCATCTGGAGCCGGGCCGACGACCCCGAGCAGTCCCGCGCCGTCGTCGCGGCTGCCGAGCGCACGCTCACCGGGCTGGGCCCGGACGGCCCCGCCGACCTGCGCGCCCGCCTCCTGGCCACGGTCGCCGTCGAGAGCCGCAGCGCCGATCTGTCCGGGACCGAGCTGAAGCACGCGCAGCAGGCGGCGCGTCAGGCCGAGGAACTGGCACGGGACTTGGCCGATCCCGCCCTGCTGACCTTCGCCCTCAACGGGGTGTTCCTACAGTCCTTCAGCCGTCCCGGGCTCGCGGCCGCACGGGACAGGACCGGCGCCGAGATCCTCGACCTGGCCACCCGGCACGAGCTGCCGAACTTCGCCGTGCTCGGCCGACTCGTCCGCCTGCAATCCGCCTCGGCCCTCGGCGACCTCGACGCCGCGACCTCGCACGCCGATGCAGCCGACCGGCTCGCCGCCACCACCGAGGCGCCCCTCGTCCCCGTCCTCACCGGGTGGTTCAGGGCCCGGGCCACGGCCGCCCGCAGCGCCGAACCCGGCGGACCGACCGCCGCCACGGCAGCAGCGCACTACCGCGCTGCCGAGGACGCCCTCCGGACGGCCGGGATGCCGGGGCTGCACCGCGGCCTGTTCCCGCTCGCCCTCCTGGGACTGCGTCTGCTGCACGACCGTCCCGCGCCCACCGACCCGCACCTCGACTGGGGCCCGTACCGGCCCTGGGCCCGCCCCCTCGTGCTGCTCGCCCAGGACCGGGGCGAGCAGGCCCGTACCGCCCTCGCTGCGGTGCCCGAACCACCGCGTGACCACATGCAGGAGGCCATGTGGTGCCTGACCGCCCGCGCCGCCGTACGCCTCGGCGAGCGCGGAATCGCCGCGCGCGCTGCGGCTGCCCTGCGTGATGCCTGTGCAGATCACGCCGGCGCCGCCAGCGGAATGCTGACCCTGGGCCCGGTGGCGCGGTACCTGGCAGAGGCGGAGGCATGCGCCGGAGCGGGGTGAGCGACCGCAACCCGCGAACGCCGGGCCCGTCCGCGCTCACCCCACGGCCCCGGCGGAATCAGGTCGCATGACGTTCAACTGCTCGGTGACAAGCGTGACGCTCGGCGATTCGCATGAATGACCAGTTGCGAGAGTTCTGCGAACACCCCGGAGCCCCTCGCGAATCCGCAGGTCGCCGTTGGCAGAACCCCTCTCACTCGGTCCAAGTCGCTGCCCGGCCCGGGAGTTGACCCAGTTGCGGAACCAGCGGTGGCGGACGGTGAAGGCGAACCGGCCGAAGAGCAGGAAGCCGCCACCGGCTCGCCCATCAGCTGACGGAGCGTCCGGCCCTGCGCCTCGTGCGGGAAGGGAACCTCGATCGCGGCACGACCTTACGGCCTGCCGCACACCCGCCGTGGACGTTCAATCACGATCAGTGCCGAGCGGGCGGGCTCAGTCGAGGTCGAAAGCGATGCTCACGGAGCCGCCCCAGTCCGGGGCTTCGCCGAGCGTGAGGGTTCCGTCCTCCGCCGCCTGCGCTCGCGGCTCGGCCGCCCCTGACTGCGGGCGCCGTCGGGTGAGCCCGCCGGTCGCGGCGCCGTCGTCGAACAGGGCCCCAGCTACGGCCGGGCGAGGGCGGTGAGGGCGGCCGTGTGCAGGGCGGCGATGCCGGTGCGCAGGGTGGCGCCGACCTGAGGGCGGAACTCGGGCGAGTGGTTGGCGGGCAGGGCGGCGAGTTTCTGTGCGGCACCGGTGCCCGGGGCGGCCGCCCACTGCTCGGGGCCGACCATGCCGAGCATCCAGTACGCGGTGCGGATGCCAGGAACGCCGTGCAGGCTCTCGCCGGCCGGTCCGAACAGCGGGAAGTCCTCGGTGGCGAGCGCGGGCGGCCACTCGGCGACCCGGGCCGCGCCGAACAACTCCTGGTGCGCGGTGCGCAGTTGTGCGGCGAGTCCCGGGTCGGGGGTGTTGACGCCGGAGCGGGAGAGTTCCTCGAACTCGGGCTCGCGCGGGCAGCCCGACGCCGCGGCCTCGCCTCGGACGATCCGCCGCACCGCGGCACAGGCCCGCTCCAGCGACTCCTCGCCGAAACCCCGCACGGTCACCGTCAGAGCGGCCCGGTCGGGGACGACGTTGCCCTGGCCGCCGGCTTCCAGGGAGCCGACGGTGACCACCAACTGCTCGGCGGGCGACGTCTCCTGGGCCACGATCGACTGGAGCCGCAGCACCACGGCCGCCGCGGCCACCACCGGGTCCAGCGCCAGTTGGGGTGCTCCGGCGTGCCCGCCGCGGCCGTGGATGACCACCCGCAGGGTGCGGCTGCCGGCCGTGATCGGGCCC
Source organism: Kitasatospora sp. NPDC059795 (assembly GCF_042732175.1). Taxonomy (NCBI): domain Bacteria; kingdom Bacillati; phylum Actinomycetota; class Actinomycetes; order Kitasatosporales; family Streptomycetaceae; genus Kitasatospora; species Kitasatospora sp. NPDC059795. The sequence continues at coordinate 870,007 of NZ_JBHWID010000001.1, read as the reverse complement.
CGGCCGTGGGCGACCATGCCGGCGGGCAGCGGTGCGGTGTGCTGGGCGAGCACCGCCGACGGCGGCTCGAAGCGCCGGTACAGGCCGTCCTCCAGCATCGCCCGGGCGCCCGACAGGGTCTCCTCGGCGGGCTGGCCGACCATCAGCACGGTGCCGCGCCAGTGCGCGCGCGTCGCGGCGAGGGCGTCGGCGGCCCCGACGGCGCAGGCGAGGTGGACGTCGTGGCCGCAGGCGTGCATCACCGGCACCTCGCGGCCGTCGGGGGTGCGGCCGGTGGCGGTGGAGGCGTACGGCAGGCCGGTGCGTTCGGCGACCGGCAGCGCGTCGAGTTCGGCGCGCAGCAGCACCACCGGCCCGGGGCCGTTGCGCAGCACGCCGGCGACGCCGTGGCCGCCGATGCCGCGCGTCACCCGGTACCCGGCGTCGGCCAGGTGGTCGCCGAAGCGGGCGGCGGTGCGTTCCTCGGCGCCGGAGAGTTCGGGGTGCCGGTGCAGGTCGAGGTAGAGCTCGGCGGCGCGGGCGAGGTCGTCGGCGGAGGGGGCGGTGGCCATCGGGGCGGACTCCTGGTGCGTCGGTGGGCTGCTTCGGCGGGCTTCGTCGGTGGGCTGCTTCGGCGGGCTGCTTCGGCGGGCTGCTTCGGCGGGCGTGTCAGTGACTTGTCAGTAGGGTTCGCCCGGTGCCGCCAGCGGCTGTCGATAGAACTGATGTGTGCACGGCGGTGGTTCGCGAGAACCGCAGCCGGCTCCTTCCGTCCCGGTCCGGCCGTTCTCTGCCGGGCCGCCCCCCTGCACCGAAAGGAGAAGTGCCATGGCTGACACTTCGCTCGCGTCGCTGGCCCAGGAGATCCTGAACCTCGAGTCGGAGACCTTCGAGATCAGCGACTACTCGGACACCTCCGAGGTCATGCTGGGCTCCTCGACCTCCTGCTCCAGCACCAGCACCTGCTCCAGCACCACCAGCACCACCTCCTGCACCGCCTGAGCCTGCGGCGCAGCAGTCCGGTGGCCCTCCGCCCTCACGGGACGGGGGGCCATCGGCCGTTTCCGGGCGACGGGAAGCGACCGGAAGCAACGAGGAGCGACGAGAAGCGACGGACCCCGCCCGCGCGGTGCGGACGGGGCCGGCGCCGGTTACGGGAACGGGTGCGGGACGAGCCGCAGTTCGTCCTCGGCGAGGTCGCTGTCGCGCAGCCCGCCGCGCCTCAACGCGGTGCGCAGGCGCGGCAGTCGGAGGGCGCGCTGGCGGGTCCAGCCGAAGTCGATGGGGAGCAGTCCGGGCACCAGGGTGCAGACGGTGTGCAGGCCGAGGCGGCGCTGTTCGGGCGAGGTCTGGTCGACGACGATGACGTCGTGGCCGGCGTCGGTGAACCGGTCGCGGCAGAACAGCAGGTCGTCGAGGAGGTCGGTGCCGCGCGGGCAGGTCTCGGCCCAGTCGGCGTACAGTTCGGCGGCGGGCCGGGCGGGCCCGGCGGGTTCCAGGTAGCTGCGGGCGTGCTCGGCCATCTGCGGCAGGCCGAACAGGGCGGCGTGGTCGGGCAGGCGGCGCACCAGGTCGAAGTTCTCGGCCATCGCGGCGAGTTCGGCGGGGCGTTCGCGGACCTGGCCGGGCAGGTGCGGGATGTAGGTGAGGATCTCGGAGACGGCGGATTCGACGGTGTCCTCGGGGTCGAAGCCGGCGGAGGCGGCGAAGGCGAGGGTGCCGGGGCCGCCGTCGCGGCGGACGGCGAGCGCGGTGACGACGGGGACGGCGAGGTCGATCCGGTTGTCGAAGGCGTGCACGTCGTAGCCGAGCAGCGCGGCCCGGTCGAGCATGGCGCGCAGCGCGGGGCCGGTGGCGGCGGTGAGGTCGATCTCGGGCAGCGGGGCGTTGCCGTACCAGCCGAGCAGGAAGGCGTCGCGTTCGATCAGTTCGAGCAGGCCGTGGAGGATGGCCTCTTCCAGGCAGCTGCCGATGGCGCAGCCGTTGGAGCATTCGAAGACGAAGTTGTCGGCGGCGATGCCGGCGCTGTAGTAGCAGAGCCGGGCGGGGACGAGGACGGGTTTCTGGTCGCGCAGGGACCAGCCCTGGACCCAGGGGATCGGCCGGTCGGGGTCGAACGGGCCGAGCATCGGGTCGTCGCGGTAGGTCTGTTCGCTGTACAGGCCGACCTCGCGCGGGTCGAGCGCGGCGGCCCCGAGGTTGTGGTAACTGTCGGTCAGCATGGGGGCGTTGCCGCGTCGGTGGGTGCCGGCGTAGCGCTCCAGGCCTTCCAGGAAGGCGAGCGAGCGGCTGGCCCGGAAGGAGTTGGCCTGGCCGCTCCAGGTGACGTCGGTGAGTCCGGCGTAGCCGCGCATGAAGACGGAGCCGGCGACGGGCGCGGTGGTGGGCGAGACGACGTCGGACCAGGTGCCGGCGCCGAGGACGCCGCAGACGGGGTTGGCGAGTGCGGCTTCGGGCAGTTCGTAGCCGTCGACGGGGTGCAGTCGGCGGCGGTCGGGGGCGGGCTTGGTGCGGGAGAGCAGCGGCAGCACGGGCTGTTCGGGGTCCGAGGCGCGGTCGGTGGCGCAGGTCGGGCAGAGCGGTTCGGCGAGCAGCGGGACGGTCTGGACGCGCAGGGTCTCCAGGTCGAGTCGGGAGACCTGCGGCAGTCCCGTGGCGGTGGCGGTGGCGTCGGCGGTGAGGCGGTGCAGGGCCCAGACGGCGTCGACGGCGTGGTCGGGCAGGGCGGGCAGGCCGGGGCCGGCCAGGGTGCTGGTGCGGCCGGTCTCCAGGGCGTCGCGTTCGGTGCGGCTGCGCAGCCGCTGCCAGCGCATGGCGAGGCAGGTGCCGCAGGCCTGCGCCTCGTCGTCGCCGCCCCAGGGCCCGACCAGGACGGTCTGGGCGGTGAGGTGGACGGTGGCGCGGGCGCGTCGGCGGGCGGCGTCGGCGGCCTCGGGGCGGAGCAGGTCGGTGCCGCCGAGCACGGCGACGGCGGGCGCGGGGTGCCCGTCGGCGGCGGCGCGTTCGGCGAGTCGGCGTTCCATCCGGTCCCTGGCGGCTTCGAACGAGGCCTCGGCGGGGGTGGTCATCGGGTGCCTCCGGGAGACCCCGGCCGGGCGGGGCCGGGGTGGGAGCGGACGTGGGGTCGGGGCCGCCGCGCGAACGGGCGTCCCTGAAAGGCGGGTTGACGGTCCGTCAGTTGCGGTTGCTCCAGCGGAAGGTCTTGGCGGCGATCAGCGCGAAGACCAGGGTGAAGCCGGTGAGGGCGGCGCAGTCGAGGAACGGCAGGGCGACGCCGCCGCGGCCGCCGACGGCGTCGGTGACGCCTTCGTCGAAGTAGCGCAGCGGCAGGGCGCGGGAGAGGCCCTGGAGCCAGCCGGGCATCAGGTCGATCGGGTAGAACGCGCCGGACAGGAACGCCATCGGGACCATCACGCAGTTGGCGATCGCGGCGACCGCCTCGGGGGTGTTGGCGAGGGTGCCGACGACCAGGCCGAGCGCGGCGAAGGCGGTGATGCCGAAGACCAGCACGGGCAGGGCGAGCGGCCAGGACCCGGACAGGTGCAGGCCGAACGCGCCGAGGGCGACGGCGGTGAACAGCACGGCCTGGACGAGTCCGGTGCCGAGGGCGACGGCGTAGCGGGCGCCGAGCACGGTGGGCAGCGGGGTGGGGGTGCGCCAGATCAGCCGCAGCAGGTCGTCGCGGCGCCAGTGCATCAGGGTGAAGGCGACGCCGAACAGGGCGGCGTTGCCGATGCCCCAGGAGAGCACGCCGGGCGCGATGTAGTTGATGTAGGACAGGCCGCCGTCCACCGACTGCCCCTGGAAGATCATCCCGAAGACGATCAGGAAGACCAGCGGGAACGCGAAGGTGAAGATCACCGAGGTGCGGTCGCGCAGGTAGGCGAGGTAGCTGGCCCTGGTCACTGCGGTGTAGGCGTTCATGATCGGCGCTCCGTTGCGGTCAGTTCCAGGTAGGCGTCTTCCAGGGTCGCGGTGCGGGTGGTGATCTCCTCCAGGTCGACGAGTTCGCCGAGGGCGAGCAGCAGCTGGTTCGGCGTGCGGGTGGAGATGACCAGGTCGCCGCCTTCGATGCCGACGGTGTCGACGCCGGCGAGGCCCTGGACGTCGTCGACGCCGAGCCGGTAGGCGGGGACGCGCAGCCGGGTGGGCGCGGCAAGGGACTTGATCAGGTGCCGGGGGCTGTCGACGGCGAGTACGGCGCCGCGGGCGACGATCGCGACCCGGTCGCACAGCGCCTCGGCCTCGTCGAGGTGGTGGGTGGTGTAGACGATGGTGCGGCCGTCGCCCTTGAGGGCGCGCAGCACCTCCCACAGGGAGCGCCGGGCGGCCGGGTCGAGGGCGGCGGTCGGCTCGTCGAGGAAGATCAGCTCGGGGTCGTGGATGAGCGCGGTGGCGAGGGCGAGGCGTTGGCGCTGGCCGCCGGAGAGCTGGTCGACGCGGCGGTCGGCCTGTTCGCCGAGGTCGACGAGGTCGAGGGCGCGGATCGCGGCGGGGCGGTCCAGGCGGTAGAGCGCGGCGACGGTCTCCAGGTGTTCCCGGGCGGTGAGCCGGGTGAAGAACGCGGAGCTCTGGGTCTGGATGCCGAGGCGGCGCAGCAGTGGGGTGTTGCGCGGCCAGGGGCTTTCGCCGAGCACGCTGACGGTGCCGGAGTCGGGGGTGCGCAGGCCCTCGACGATCTCCACCAGGGTGGTCTTGCCGGCGCCGTTGGGGCCGAGGATGCCGAAGAACTCGCCGCGTTCCACGGTCAGCGACACTCCGTCGAGTGCCTGGACGGTCCCGTAGCGCTTGCGGACGCCGTCCAGCGCCACGGCCGCGTCCGGGCGCTTGTCACCTGTGCTCATCAGTGCTCTCTCCTTGCCGACATGCCGACATCACGTCACCCACCCTGTTGCGCAGCCCTGTTGGGCCGCTCATCCGGTCCTTGCCTCCCGCAGTGCCCGCAGGGCGCGGCCGGCCGCCCACAGCGCCAGTGCGGCCGCCACCGCGAACGCGGGCAGCCACCCGGCGAGCGGGCCGTACCAGGCCGCCAGCAGGGCGCTCGCGGCGGCGAGCAGGGCGGCGGCCAGGACGGCGCAGCCGAGCGCGTAGCCGCCGTACGCGAGTCGCAGCCGCGCGGGGTAGCGGCGCAGTTCGGCGCCGTCGCGGCGGATCGCGGCGCGGGCCGCGACGGTGGCGAACGTGCGGCTCTCGGTGGCGAGTTGGAGGGTGTCCAGGGCGTAGCCGAGGGCCTTGTAGCCGTCCAGCGGGGGCAGCGGCAGCAGGTTGCCGAGGGCGACGGCGGTGCCGAGCAGCAGCAGTCCGCCGAGGAACGGCCGGGCCTGGGCGTGGGCGGGCAGCAGCGCCCAGGCGGGGTAGAACGGCAGCAGGAACACCAGGTTGGCGATCGCGCCGGCCCCGGCGGTGGCGATCTGTTCGCGGCGACGGGCGAAGAACCGGACGTCCTCGACCTCGCAGTACAGGTACGTCATGGGCAGTCGCCAGCGCAGGCCGATCTCGCCGACGCGTCCGCCGTAGGCGTGGCCGACCAGGCCGTGGGCGAGTTCGTGCAGGGCGAGGCTGGTCCACAGCAGGGTGCCGACGGCGAACAGCGCGACGGGGTTCTCGGCGAGCTGCCGGGTCTCGTCGATCAGCGTGGGCAGCTGGACGGCGACGGCGACCAGCAGCGCCGCGACCAGCGCCAGCAGCGGCGCCAGGACGGCGCGGCGGCGGGCGAAGGCGGTGGCCCGGTGCAGGGTCTCCAGCAGCGCGGGCGCGTCGGAGACCAGCTTGGCCCGGCCGCTCAGGACGCCGGAGCGGGGCGGCGCGGCGGGCTTGGGCGGCACCGGGACGGGGGCGTCGGCGAGCAGCCCGCGGGTGTACAGCAGGCCCATCATCTGCTGCCACTGCGGTTCGCCCAGGCGGGCCCGGAAGTGCTGCGCGTACGCGTCGCCGACCTCGGCGAGGGTCCGGGTGCCGTCGAGCCGGGCGATGATGAAGTGTTCCTTCGGCCCGAGCTCCAACTGCCGTCCGCCGACCGGGTCCTGCACCAGGTGGACGACGGCGGCGCCGCGCCGCAGCGGCCGGGCGGTCCGCAGTTCGGGGCGGATCCTCGGCCGCTGCTCCAGGAGCTGGTGGCGGCTCACGAGACCACCGCGGGTTCGCGCAGGGCGCGGGCCAGGATGTACGACAGGAACGCCTCGTCGCGGACGGTCACCGACAGCCGGTTGTTGGTCATGTGGGCGTACGGGAACAGCAGCATCGGCAGCGCCTCGGCGGGGTCGGTGACGGTCAGGTCGCGTTCGCCGTCCCAGGAGCGGAAGACCAGTTCGCCGCGGCGCGCCGCCGCGGCGGCGCGCTCGCGCAGGTCGAGGCAGTGCTCGGCCCAGCCGCGGAGCACGGCGGGCAGCCGCTCGGGCGCGCCGTCGACGACGGCGGCGCGGATCGCCCGGAACCTGGCCGGCAGGGCGTCGCCCATGCTGGTGTAGGCGCGGTCGTAGCCCTGCTGCGCGGTGTAGTTGGTGCCTTCGAACGAGCGGTTCCAGAAGGCGTGGTAGCGGTCGAGGAAGGTCAGCAGGGCGTCCTCGTCGGGGAGGAAGCACGCCGTCATGGTCATCATCAGCTGCGCGGCCAGGCCCAGCACCACGGTGCGCAGGTGCAGGTTCATGGTGCGGGTGGCTTCGATCACCAGGTCGCTGGAGTGCTGGAAGTGCCACTCGGCGAGGTCGATGCCGGCCGGGCCGCCGTACTTGCCGTACTCGGGCTCGTAGCGTTCGCGGCTGAAGGTGTTGTTCTCCCGCAGCCTCATCCTCCCGTCGGCGTCGACGAGTTCGGCGCGTTCCTCGGGGGTGAACTCCAGCTCGAACATGGTGTTGTAGAGCTCCGCGAAGAAGCTGTCCTCGACCTGGTAGAGCGCGGGGCGGCGGCGCAGGAACTCGGTGACGGCGCTCTCGGCGCGGTCGCGGACCTGCTCGGCCGCCTCGGGGGTGGCGGGCCGCAGGCGCAGGCGCAGGTGCGGGCCCTCCACCCAGTAGTTGATGAAGAAGTGCCCGGCGAGCAGGCCCTCTTCGGTGAGTTCGGCGACCAGTGGGCGCACGCACTGCAGCAGCAGCGGGCGCGGGCTGGCCGCGTAGAAGACGTGCAGCGCGAGCCAGTCGCCGGGGGCGCCCGGGGTGGTCGGCAGGTCAGTCATGGTTCGGCTCTCCTCGCCGGGGCTGGTTCGCGTCACGGTGCTGCGCCGACGGCCGGGACGGGTCCAACGGCAGGACTTCCAGGGCCAGTTCGGCGACGTGGCGGCCGCGCGCGGAGCGCACGTGCAGCGCGTCCTCGCCGGGCAGCATCTCCTCCAGCACCAGCCGTCCGGCGCCGCCGGCGAGCAGGGCGTCCAGCGCGGTCAGGGACAGCGGGCTGGCGAAGTCCACGTACTGGGGTTTGGCGCCCCCGAGGGGGACGCCGGGCCCCTCGGGGTACGCCCGGGCGAACACCCGGACGGGCAGCCGGTGCCGGCGACGCCAGCGCTGCCATTCCAGGTATCGCTCCGACTCGGTTGCTCCCGGCGGGAGTTGCGGCAGCGCCGCGGCGTCGGCGGTCCAGTTGCGGCGGTGCAGCACCAGGCTGCCGTACCGGACCCGGGGGCGGCGGGCGACCCCGTCGGGGGCCGGGCCGGCGGGCACGCCCCGCCACAGCTCGGGTGTCACCCGGGAGGTCGGCGAGAACAGCAGCAGGCTGCGCGGGATCTCCGGCAGCACCATCGGCACCAGGTAGCCGAGGTAGACCGGGACGACCTCGACGCCGAGGCGGCGCGAGCGCAGCACCAGCCGGTCGGCGTCCGCGTCGTGCTCGACGTACAGGTCGTCCAGGTGGATCTGCGCGTCCTCGGGGGCGGTGCTGGTCTCGCCCGGGCACACCAACTCGTAGTCGGTGAGCCGCCCGTGGAGGTTCAGGTTGGTGGTGGCGGCGCCCGCGGTGACCTCGGCGAGCACCGCGCCCGCGGGCGCGACCTCGCGCAGCGTCCCGCGCAGGGCGGCGGGCAGGGCGGCGGGCAGGTCCGCGGGCAGGTCCGCGCCATCGGCGGCGGCGGCGTCCTCGAAGCAGTGCATGAAGCGGGTGAACGGGAAGCACAGGCCGCCGTACGAGTGGTTGAGCACCACCAGCGGCTCGTCGTCCCGGGCGGACAGCTGCACGAAGTGGCTGTGCGGCGCGAACCCGCCCGCGGGCGTGCCGAGTTGCTCCGCCACGGCGTCGAGGTCCGCGCCGTCGAGCGTCAACTCCTCGGCGTCGTCCGGCAGTTGTTCGAGTGATGAGCGCATTCGGCGGGCCAGTTCGGCGCGCGCCCGGTCGAGGGCGGTGATCTGCGGCTGGCCGAGCCAGTTCTCCTCGGCGGGGTAGCCGCCGTGTTCGGCGTCGCCGGACTTGGCGGCGGTGAACTGCAGGTACTGGTTGAAGATGTCCTCGTGGAAGTCGTGCACCAGTTGCAGCAGGTCGTCGCTGCGGCCGCCGCGGCCGTGCCGGGCGAGGAAGAAGCCCTTCAGGGTGAGCCGTTGGGCCAGGCCCAGGTCGAACACCGGGAGGATACGGGTGAGTTCGGCCAGCGGCTCGGCCGCCAGTGCGGCCCACCGCCGGGCGTCGGCCGCCGTCCCGCCCGCGTCCACGTCCTCGTACAGCAGGGTCTGCGGGACGGCCGCCTTCTCGTCGCCCAACTCCCGCTGGATCTCGGCGAGTTCGGCGCGCACCTCGGCGAGCAGCGCCCGTCGGGTGGGGACGTCGCCGGCCGGCCAGCGCTCCAGGGCGGCGATCGGCCCGGCGAGCCGGTCGGCGACGGCGTCCGCCCAGGGCCGTTCCAACGAGCGCAGCGCCTGCCGGAACGCGCGCACCGGGTCGCCGGTGTGCACATCCGTGGCGAGCAGCGGGAGTTGGAGGATGCCGACCTCCAGCAGCGCGTCCAGGTACCGCCGCGCGTCGCCCGCGTCGGCCGGGTCGCCGTCCGCGCCGAGCTGTGCGGCGAGTTCGGCCGCGAGTTCGCCGAAGCGGATCTCCGGGCGCTGCCGGAACACCTCCAGCAGCCGTTCCAGCACGCCGCTCAGCCGCAGGAAGAACAGCCGGTCGCGGGCCGCGTCGAAGCTCACCGCCGCGCCGGAGTCGCCGGCCGTCACCGAGCGCCGCACGTAGCGGACCCGGTCCTCGGTCAGTTCCATGCCGGAGGCGGGGGCCACCGGCAGGTCGGCGCGACGCTGCGGGTCGGCGGCGACCAGTTCGGCGAGCCGGGCCAGCACCACCACGTTCAGCCTGGGGTGGCTGCCGCGCGCCTCGCCGAGCGCCACCTCGAACCCGTCGTGGGAGTCGTCGAAGGCGCCGACGGCGACGGGCGTGAAGGTGCTGAACGGGCTGGTCTTGCACGCCGTCCGGTACAGGTACGACAGCAGCGAGCGTTCCATCTTGCGGGTCCGCTTGTCCGGCGCGACGCTCGGCGCGCCGATGCCGTCGAGCCGGGCCTCCAGCGACGGCGAGGCCAGCAGCAGGCCGAGCCGCAGCTCGTCCAGCCCGGCCAGGCGGCGCAACTCGGCCCGGGTGCGGACGAGTTCACGCTCGAACGCGGGCCCGCCGGCCTCCCGCAGCTGCGTCAGGCGCTGCCGGGCGGGCAGCCACTGGGCGAGCAACTCGGCGGTTTCCCCGTCGAGTTGGCGCACCATGGCGAGCGCCTCGGCGGGATCGGCGGGCATCCGGTTGTTGAACACCCTGCGCCGCAGGTCCAGCACCCGCCGTCGGCCCTCGGCGTCCGGCGCGAGCTTGACGAGCGCCGAGAGCGGGTCGCCGAGCCGGGCCCCGAGGGCGGACAGGCGCTCCTCCTCGGCCGCCAACTCATCGGCCCAGCCGAAGACTTCGTCCGAGCGCAGGCCGTGCACGGCCTCGACCGGCAGGCCGCCGGCGCGCAGCATGAAGCGGGGCCCGAGGCCCAGGGCCCGGCCGGTGGGCCGGCCGTGGCGTCCGGTGCTCCCCGCGGTCACAGTGGTGGTCAACGTTCCTCCGCCGTTCAGGCGATCGCGTGGTCGAAGTCGGCCGGGCTGCGGTGCTCCTGACCGACCATCATGATCAGCAGCGGCAGTTCCTCGCCGTCGACGAGGCCCAGGTGCTCGGTGTAGGAGACGGAGTCGAAGCCGAGCGCCACCCCGCAGGCCAGTCCGGCCGCCGGGGCGACCGTGTACAGCGCCTGCGAGCCGGCGCCGACGGCGGCGTTCACCAGGCGCAGGCCCCGGTCGCCGACGGCGTCCAGCACGGCCGGGGTGGGCGCGCTGACCAGGATCAGCGCCCCGGCCTGCTCCAGGTTGTAGTTGTCGAGGAAGTAGTTGCGCTGCAGGAACCAGCCCTGCGGGCCGGCCTTCACGGGCCGCAGCGTGCGCTCCTCGGCGTCGTACGCGTACGCGCCGGCGGGCACGCCCTCGACGTGGTTGACGAACACGTGCAGCCGCGTCAGCGAGGCCGTCGCGGGCCCCTCCTCGCAGCCCTCCAGCCGTCCGGCGGACGCGGCGGCGGCGAGCGCGGTGGACAGCTGCCCGGCGCTCATCGCGGGCCTGCCGGTGAACCGGCCGAAGCTGCTGCGCCGCGAACGCAGCGCCTCGCGCACGCCCATCGACGGCTGCTGCGGCTCGGGCAGCCGGACCGACTCGCCGACGGGCCCGGCCGGTTCGGCCGCCGCGCGCAGCCGGGCCCAGGCCTCCTCCAGCGCCGCGTCCAGCACCCCGGCGGCGGGCCGCTCGGCCGCGCCCTCCAGGGTGGCCTCGTGGATCCGCCGGACGGTCTCGAACCCGAGGACGATCCGCGACCGCTCCTGCTCCTTGGCCCGCACGACCGCGCCGGTGGGCGTCGCGGGCAGCGCGCCGGCGGGCGTCGTGGTCAGTGCACCGGTGGGCGTCGCGGGCAGCGCGCCGGCCGGCCCGCCGGCCCAGCGCAGCGGGACGACGGCGAACACGCCTTCCTCCTCGGTGCTCAGGCCGAGCAGCCGGCCGAGCCGCTCCTCGTCGAACCAGAGCGCCGCGCCCAGGTGCAGGCCCTGCGCGCCGGCCCAGATCCGCCAGGTCTCCAGCAGCGCGCCGGTGTCCATGGTGACCACGTGGTACGCGAAGCTGTTGTACTTGAAGGCGTTCTGCCAGAACTTGACGGTGAGGACCAGGAATTGGTCGCAGTCCTCGGCGAGGCCGCCGAGCGCCGCCCGCACGTCGGGCGTGACGTCGCCGGTCAGCAGCCGCCGCATCGAGTGGTGCGGCGTGGAGTAGTGGTGCACGCCGGGGGTGAGCGGTCCGCTCGGGCCGCTGACCCAGTGGATGCCGATCGGGTAGAGGCCGCCGCCGGACGCGGTGCCCCGGGAGAAGTTGGCGTGCGGGTAGCGGGGCAGCGTGCCGAGGTCGGAGTTGGCCTGCACGCCGAGCCGGCGGCCCGTCAGGCCGTAGGAGTCGCGGAGCATGCCGCCGAGCAGCGGCAGCGTGAAGCCGTCCTCGCCGCGCGGCCCGAACAGGCCGTGGGCGGCCGAGGCGGCCGGTCCGGGCGGGCAGTCGGGCAGCGGGAAGTGCGGCGCGTCGGGGAAGTACTTGTCCTTGCGCGGGCGGTCGGCCCAGTCGGGCACGAAGTCGGCGGGCTCCATCGGGACCCGGCCGCGCCACAGCACCGCGGACGCGTACGCGCGGGCGTAGCCCATGTTCGTTCCTCTCTCGTGCCGCCCGGCGCCGTGCGAGGGCGCGGCGCCGGGCGTGGCGGGGCTCAGGGGAAGGGGTGCGGTGCGGGGTTGAGCTGGTCCGTCCGCAGGTCGTGCGGGCGCAGTCCGGCCTCACGGGGCGCGGTCCGCAACCGGGGCATGGTGAGGGCCCGTTGGCGCTGCCAGCCGAAGTCGATCGGCAGCAGTCCGGGCACCAGCACCGAGGCGGTGTGCAGGCCGGAGGCCCGCTGTTCGGGCATGGTCTGGTCGACGACCACCACGTCGAACCCGGCCGCGGCGACCGCGTCGACGCAGTGCCGCAGGTCCTCGCGGAGGTCGTCGGACGGGGCGATCGAGCCGTCCCGCAGCGTCGACACCGGCCGCGGCACCTCTTGGCGCTTCAGCAGGAAGTCGGCGTACTTCGCCATCTCGGGCAGGCCGTAGACCAACGGGTGGTCGTGCAGGACCCGCACCTGGTCGAAGTCCTCCGCCATGGCGCGCAGTCGCCGCTCCTCGCGGGCGGTGCGGCTGCGCAGGTTGACGGCGTCGGTGGCGATCTCGCACAGACCGGCCCAGAGCGCCGCCTCCGGGTCGAGGCTCGCGCCCGCGCCGAAGCAGAGCCGTCCGGGACCGCCGTCGACGCGTTCGGCGACGGCGGTCACCACCGAAACCGGGAAGGTGATCCGGGTGTCGAAGAACCGGGCGCGGTAGCCGTACATCTCCAGCCGGTCGACCATCGCCCTGGTCTGCGGGCGGCTGCTGCTGCGGCCGTCGAGCTCGGGCAGGTCGAGTTGCCCGTACCAGGCGAGCAGGAAGGCGTCGCGTTCGACGGCCTCCATCAGCCCGAAATAGATCGCCTCCTCCAGGCTGCCGCCGGACGCGCAGCCGTTCGAACTCTCCTGCACGAAGCGGTTGGTGAGCCCGCCGGGCGCGTGGTAGTACGGCAGGATCTCCGGCACCAGCAGCGGCCGTTCGTCGCGCAGCGACCAGCCCCACACCCACGGGATCGGGGTGCTGGGCGAGAACGGCCGGACGCCGGTGGTCCGGTGGAACTCGTCGGTGTACAGGCCGCAGGTGCGCGGGTCGAGCGCCTGCTCGCCGAGGTCGTCCAGGGCGGCGACGACGTTGGTCCGCCTGCCGCGCGCCCGCATCCCGGCGAACCGCTCCAGCCCTTCCAGCAGGCCGACCTCGGTGCTGGCCCGGTAGCCGGCGGTGTGGCCGCCCCAGAAGCACTCGCGCAGGTAGTCGCCGGAGCGCATGGTGAAGCAGCCCACCGTGGAGGAGGTGGAGGCGGACACCAGGTCCGGCACCACCGACGGCCCGAGCATCCCCGCGACGGGGTTGACGAACGCGGGCAGCGACAGCCCGTAGTCCTCCACCGGCCGTAGCCGGAAGTCGTCGCGGGCCCGCTTGGGGCGGCTCGCCAGGTCGATCCGGGCGGCCTCCGCGCTGTCCTCGACGCGGTGCTCGCAGCGCGGGCACTCGGCGTCCGTGAGCAGCGGGAAACCGCTGACCCGCAGCGTCTCCAAGTCCAGCAGGTGCACCACGGGCAGGCCGTCGAGCTCCCGCGGGCCGCGCTCGGCGCGCGCCGCGAGCAGCGCGGCCAGCGCGTCGGTCAGGAACGGCACCGCGAACGGCGGGCGGCCCGCCGCCCGGGTGCCGGACCCGAGCTCCAGCGCGTCGCGCAGCTGCCCGGAGCGCACCGCCTGCCAGCGCCGCGCGAGGCAGCGCGGGCACGGCGAGGCCTGGCCGCCGGCCGCGGACGAACCGTCCGCACGCTCCCGGCTGTCCGGACGCTCCGGGCTGTCCGGTCCGACGGTGGCGTGGTGGCCGTACAGGTGCACCGGCACCGGCCATCCGCCGCGCCGCTCCGGCGCGCCGACCGTCAGCTCGTCCCGCGCGCCGAGCAGCGCCAGTTCGACCCGGTGGTCCGCCAAGCCGCCCGCCAGGTCGGCGAAGAACTCACCCCACGGCCCGGCGAACGCCACCGTCGCAGCCGCCGCCACCGCCGCCACCGCCGCCTCCGCCGCCTCCGCGCCGGACGGACGGTCGAGGACGTCCTCAGGCATCCGAAGTCCCGTCCGTGAGCAGCACCTTGACCACCTCGATCCGACCGGCCCGCAGGTCGGCCGGGCCGCACGGGACCAGCAGGACGTCGCGGCCGGCGGCGCGCAGCCGCTCCAGCACCTGCGTCCACTCCAGGGTCTCGCCGAGCTGCGCCCCGGCCGTCCCGGCGGGCGTCAGCACGGCCGGGTCGAGTTCGCCGTACAGCGGGTCGCCGGTGTCTGTCCCCCCGTGGGCGGCGGCGGCCGGGTCGCGGTCGAGCTGGACGGCGGCGAGCAGGTCGCGGAGAGCCTCCAGCACGGCGTCGCGCAGGCCGAGGCCGCTGCCGAGCGTCCAGCGGGAGGCGCCGGTGGCGGCGTCGGCGGCGCGGGCCAGCACCACCGGCAGCGGCTCGTCGGGGCCGCCGAGCAGCAGCAACTCCGGTTCCAGGCCGTGGTTGTGCGCCGAGCGGGCCAGGAAGGCGAGCTGCGCGTCCTGCTGGAGGATCTCCGCCGGGAGGGCCAGCGGCGCGAGGCGCCCGCGCAGGGCGCGGCGCAGCGCGTCGTGGCCGAGGGCGGTGCGCAGGCCGCGGGCGGTGGCCTCGGCGAGGGTGCCGCCCGCGCCGGTGCCGGCCGAGGTGGCCTCGAAGGCGCGGTCGCGGTTGTGCGGGCCGAAGGTGTGCAGCGCGGCGACGGGGACGAGTGCCCGCGCGCCGGTGAGCAGCGAGGTGGCCTCGCTCCAGTCGCGGACGGTGCCGGCCGGCAGGCCGCTGGCGGTGCTCAGCAACTCCGGTCGTACTCGGGCGAGTTCGGCGCCTTCGGCGGCCGGGGTGGCGGGCACGGCGTGCTCGACGTAGACCTCGGCGGCGCGGTAGAGGGCGCGCAGGCGGGCTCCGGCGACGTGGTGGATGTCGCCGGCGGAGACGGTGCGGGTGACGCCGGGGGCGAGGTTCAGGGTGACGGTGCCGGCCTTCAGCGGAGTCTGCCGCCAGTCGTCGTCGGCGTACCGGGCGAACACCCCGGCGTGCGGGCCGACCAGCACGGCGCGGTCGTCGATCTCGGCGAGCGCGGCTTCGGAGGCGCCCTCCTCGGCGGAGAAGTCCTCCTCGCGTCCGGCTCCGGCGAGGTCGAGGCCGGCCAGGTCGAGGCCGGCGAGGTCGGCGTCGTGCGGGGCGGCGCAGCGCGGGCAGCGCGGGTGCGGGTGCAGGGGTTCGCCGACGACGTCGAGCGAGTCGAGGTCCTGGACGAGCAGCCGTCCGTCGGTCTCGGCGGGCAGGGCGCCGGTGGTGATCCGGAAGACCTCGTAGCCGAGCAGGTTGCCGAGCATCGCGGCGAGCGGGCCGTGCGGCTGCCGGCTGCCGGTGGTCAGCGGGGCGAGCGGGGAGAGGGCGGCCCACAGTTCGGCGGCGTCGCCGGCCTGCGCGCCGGCGCCGAGGCGCAGTGCGGCGCAGGTCCAGCAGCCGGTGCGGTCGGCGGACATCAGCGGGCCGATGACGGCGTTGCCGCCGATCGTCCAGGCGGGGAGCAGCATCCGGCCGTCGGGGATGCCGGCCTCCAGCAGGTCGGCGGTCTGCCGGTGGCCGGCCGGTCCGGTGACCAACACCAGGTCGTGGCCGTCGAGTTCGGCCCAGCCGAGCCCGCTGCCGGGCCTGTCGCCGGGGGCTGCGGGGGCTGCGAGGGTGGCCAGGTGGACGGGGCAGCCGGCCTTGGCGAGGGCGGCGGCCTCGGACTCGATCTCGGCCCAGCCGGCGAGTTCGGTCAGTGCGGGGAGCACGCCGACGGCGGCGCAGCCGTTGCGGATCAGGCTGAGCACGGCCCAGCGGGCGAGTTCGTCGTCGCCGAGGACGGCGACCCGGGTGTCGCGGAAGCGGTGGAAGCGCTTCTCGGCGTCGCCGGTGTAGTGGTCGATGTACTCGATCTGCGGGCCGAAGCGGGCGGCGGCCTCGGGGGTGAGCGGCGAGGGGCCCTCGGGGGCGGGGCCGGCATCGCGGGCGAAGCCGCGGGTGTAGAGGGTGCGGACCAGTTCGGCGAACATGGTGCGGTGGTGCTCGCCGAAGCCCTGGCTGATCTCGGCGACGGTGTGCTGCCCGTTGAGGTGCGGCACGATCAGCGAGGCGAAGCGGTAGGCGTCCTTGGCGGTGACGCCGAAGCCGCCGTGGGCGTTGTGGAAGAGCACCCCCTCGGGCGTCTGGGTGTACAGCACGTCGCGCCGGATCCGTGGACGGCTGTCGGCGATCTCCTCGAACGGGGGCATGTCCCTCACACCTCAGTGGTACGCAAGCGGAGCGGCTCGGGGCCGCACGGACGGGAAGCGGTCAGGCGCAGGATGCGGGCGGCGCCGGGTCCTGCTCCCCCGGGGCGCGGGCCCAACTGCCCGCCGCGGCAAGGGTGAAGGCCCGCAGCAGCTCGTGCACGTGGTAGTGCCCGCAGGGGCCTTCGGCGAGCAGCCCGGCCTGCACCAGTCCGGCCAGGACGGCTTCGCCGGGGGCGGGGACGGTCGTCCCGTCCGGTTCGCGGGCGGGCTCGGCCGCTGCGCGGAGTCGGACGGCGCCGGGTTCCCGGCCGGCCGGCGGGGTGTCGGGGGTCAGTGATTCGCCGCGCAGGACGGCGAGTTCGAGGCGTTGCAGGGACGGTCCGGGTTCGACGCCGAGTTCCTCGCGCAGGTGGTCGCGGACCCACCGGTACTCGGCAAGCGCGTCGGCGCGCCGGCCGGTGCGGTGCAGGGCCTCGATCAGCTGTTCCCAGAATCGTTCGTGGGAGGGGTGCGATCTGGCGAGCGGCCACAGTTCGGACAGCACGTCGCGACATCGTCCGAGCGCGAGCTCGATGTCGTAGACCCGTTCGACGGTGCGCAGCCACTCCTCGGAGAGCCGCGGCACCTCCTCGCGGTGCAGCACGTCGGAGTGCACGTTGCCCAGCACGGGCGACTGCCACAGGGCCAACGCGGCGCGCAGCAGGGCGAGTTCGGCGGACGGGTCGGCGGTCCGTCCGGCCCGGGCGAGCAGCTCGCGGAACTCCAGCAGGTCCAGGGTGCGGGCGTCGACGGCCATCCGGTAGCCGCCGGGGAGCGCCTCGATGGTGGAGCCGGAGATGCCGTACTTGGCGAACAGCCGTCTCAGCCGCAGCACGCAGGAGTGCAGGGCGGCCTTGGCGGTCGCCGGTATCTCCTCGCCCCAGATCGCCCGTTGCAGCGACTCCACCGGCACGACCGCGTTCGGTCTGGTCAACAGCGCCGCCAACAGCGAGGCGGGCTTGGAGGGTTGGAGGACCGCGGTCTCCCGGCGGTCGGCGATCGCCAACAGGCCGAGCACGGTGAATCTGGCGCCGCTGCCGGCTCCGGCTTCCGCTGCCACGTCCACCCCGCCCTCCTTCCGACTCTCTCTGTGACCGTCCGTAGGCATGCCGAAGACACTCGGCGACCATCGATGGAGCACGACCCACACGGTTTCCACGGCGACTCGGCGCAGCTTTCGGCAGGCCCATTCACTCGGCCACTACCGCCCAGTACGACAAGGCCAGACCGTACGAGCTGACATTGAGTCACGTCAATGGCCAGGAGCGGCCTTTCAGCGAATTTCCGCAAACACTTTCATGACCGTCCGGCAACCTTTCCCCGGACGCCCGACCCTGAGCATGGGCCTAGGTCACGGGGCTGCCCGACCGGGCGATACGTGTACGGATGATGAACGCACGCCTCACCCGTCCCCCACCGCTCCACCGATCACCGCGCACACCCGGACGGCAACGCGAACGAGCAATGCGAAGACAACGGGAGTATCAACTCCGGTAAAGGCCGCCGGAATTTCCGTCGACGGCCCGCGCCCACCCCGGAGGCGCGGCACCCATTCGATCCGGCATACGGCATCGTCCTTCCGCTCGGGGACACGGGCATGACCGACCGTCACCGCATGCCACGGCGCGCGGCAGGGCCGCTCGTCCGATCTATGCGCGTCAACAGGTGACCACCATGATTGCGCACTGTCAACCGTGACGCCAGAGTGGTGCGTCCCCGATCAAGCCTCCTCCCGCCGACGCACCCTCCCCTAGGGGGCCGTCCCTCCGCCCCGGCCCGCCCTCCCCTAGGGGGCTGCCCCTCCGCCCCGGCCCGCCCTCGGTGGAATCCCTTACATCTCTGACGTGACGTCAACTCCCTTACTGGCAACCTACGGTGATCGCCATGACCGCACTCCGTCGCACCGCCGCCGCGGCAGCCCTGCTGCTCGCCCTCCCGCTGTCCGTCGTCGCCGCCGCACCCGCACTGGCCGCGCCCGCCCCGACCACCGCCACCGCCACTGTCACGGAGGGGGTGCACGTCGAACTCCCGCGCCCCACCGGGCCGTACGCGGTCGGACGGCAGATCCTGCACCTGGTGGACCGGAACCGCACCGACCCGTGGGTGCCGTCCGCGGGCCCGCGCCAGCTGATGGTGTCGATGTACTACCCCGCCGAGCGGGGCACCGGCGGGCCGGCCCCGTACATGACGCCCGAGGCGGCCCGGCTGTTGCTCGACCTGAAGCTGCCCGGCAACACCGTCCCCACCGAGACGATCACCGACACCCGGACCTGGTCCCGGACCGACGCGCTCCCGAAGCACGGCCGCTTCCCGCTGGTGGTGCTCTCCCCCGGCTTCACCATGCCGCGCACCGAACTGACCGGTCTGGCAGAGGACTTGACCAGCCGCGGATACGTCGTCGCCCTGGTCGACCACACCTATGAGAACTCCGGCGAGACCTTCCCCGACGGCCACACCACCACCTGCTTCATGTGCGGCAAGCTGACCCCGGACGACTCGGCCCGGCTGGACGAGAGCCGGGCCAAGGACATCTCCTTCCTCGTCGACGAGCTCACCGCCCGCCCGCACCCGGCCTGGCAGTACGCGCACCTGATCGACCGCGACCGGATCGGCACCGGCGGCCACTCGGCGGGCGGCGCGGCAGCCGTGCCCGCCCTGGCCGCCGACCCCCGGATCCGCGCCGGCGTGAACCTCGACGGCAGCATGAACTACCCCGTCCCCGTCACCGGCCTGCACGGCAAGGCGTTCATGATGATCGGCCACCGGCTGGACGGCCCCGAGGACCCCAGCTGGACGGAAGCCTGGGAGCGTCTCGACGGCTGGAAGCGCTGGCTGACGATGGCCGGCTCCAACCACGGCACCTTCACCGACAACCCGCTCTTCTCCGAGGCGGTGGGCCTCCCGCAGCCTCCCGGCACCACCGTCACCGGCGCCCGCGGCCTCCAGCTGACCCGTCAGTACGTGGCGGCGTTCTTCGACCTCCAGCTCAAGGGCAGGCCGCAGCCGCTCCTCGACGGGCCGACCGCCGCCAACCCGGAGATGATCTTCCACCCGTAACCCCGGCCCGTAACCCCCACACCCGACCCCCGCCCGTTCCCGACCCGAGGCCGCCGGCACACCGCCGGCGGCCTCACCCGTTCCCGGCCCGTTCCCGGCCCCGGCCCCTGATCCGCTCGATTCGGTTCGGTGACGCACCATCGGCCCGCCCGAAGGCCCCTGCGGCTCCCGGTGGCGTTCGGAAGGCCGATGTCCGGTTGGCGGCGCGCGCGACCGCCCGGCAACGTGGAGTGTCGAGCCGACCGCGCCATGTGATCAGCCGTGCCTGCGACCGAGGAGCCCGCGCGTGACCACCACCTCCGCCCGTCCCACCGCCGTCCCGTCCGTCGAACAGCTCCCCCGACCGAAGCTCCGCACCGACACCGACATCCAGGGCAACATCCTGGCGGCGTTCAACAAGGACTTCACCGACTTCCGCTACCTGCACTTCCCGGACGCCGCCACGGGCCGCGGCTGGCTCTCCGCGATCCTCAACACCGTCGCGACGACCGCCGAGACCGAGGACTTCAACGAGCAGTTCTCGCTGGCCCGCCGCGCCTTCGGCCGCGACCCGCTGATGACCACCGTCCGCTGCGGCGTGTCCCTCACCTTCGACGGCCTGATCACCGTCGCCGGCAAGCCCGACCAGGTCAGGAAGGACCTCGCCGCCTTCCCCGCGTTCACCGCGGGCGCGGCCGCCCGGGCCGCCGACCTCGGCGACACCGGCGACAGCGACCCGAAGACCTGGCTGTTCGGCGCGGGCACCGGCGAGCAGGTCGTGCACGCCGTCCTGATCGTCGCCGCGGACACCGAGGAACTGCTGACCGAGAAGCTGAAGAACCTCGACGCCGTCGAACACGCCCACCGGATCGGCCGCGTCCACGTCGACCGCGGCCGCACCCTGACCGGCGCGCTCCGCGGACACGAGCACTTCGGCTACAAGGACGGCATCTCGCAGCCCGGCGTCAAGGACTTCCACCGCGAGGCCCCCGACCGCAAGGGCATCCGCGACAACCGCGCCGGCACCGCGATGATCGAACCCGGCGAGTTCGTCTTCGGCCACAGGAGCGAAGCGGGCGACCGCACGGCGCCCGCCTGGATGAGGAACGGCTCGCTCCAGGTGGTGCGCCGCCTGCGCCAGGACGTCGCGGGCTGGAACCGCGCGGTGAGCGACGGCGTCAAGGAGTTCACCGGGACGATGGACGCCACCCGCCTCGGCTCCTGCCTGGTCGGCCGGCTCAAGGACGGCACCCCGCTCGCCCCGGCCCGCGACACCGTCACCGGCCTCGGCTCCGACCGCAACGACTTCGACTACCTCAACGACCCCGCCGGCCGGCACACCCCGTGGGTCGCGCACATCCGCCGCACCCACCCCCGCGCCTTCGCCGGCGTCAACGACCACAAGCCCCGCAGCCACCGCCTGATGCGCCGCGGCATCCCGTACGGCCCCGTGTTCAAGGGCGGCGCGGACGACCGCAAGGACCGCGGGCTGATGTTCGTCTGCTACGGCACCTCGCTGGAGCAGCAGTTCGAGCTGCTCCAACAGCACTGGGCCGGCAACCCCGACTTCACCCCTGGCGACCCGAAGGCCGGGAAGACCACGCCCAACGGCCTCGACAAGGTCGTCGGCCTCGCCGGGCCCGCCTCGATCGGCCTGGAGGACGGCACCCACGGCACCGTCGACATGAAGCGCTTCGTCCGCACCACCGGCGCGCTCTACGCCTTCACCCCGTCGATCAGCACCCTGCGCCTGCTGGCCGAGGGCCGGGACCTGCCCAACAAGCCCGTCGATGCCTGACAGGCCGTCAACTCAACTGTTCCGGAGAGGAATTGATCACATGAGCAGCGAAGGCGAGTGGACGGTCGGCCGCTACCTGGCCACCAGGCTCGAACAACTGGGCATCCGGCACCTGTTCGGCGTGCCGGGCGACTTTCTCGGCCCGTTCCTGTCGATCATGCAGGACACCACCGCGGTGCGCTGGGTCGGCACCCCGACCGAGATCGGCAGCGGCTACGCGGCGGACGCCTACGCCCGGGTGCGCTCCGCGGACTGCCCCCCGGACCGGCCCGACCAGGGCGCGGCGGCCGTCGCGGTGACGTACAGCGTGGGTGCGTTCAGCCTGCTCAACACCGTCGGCGGCGCGTACGTCGAGGACATCCCGCTGATCGCGATCAACGCCGGCCCGACGTACGAGCAGTGGCTCAACTTCCAGGCGGTGGGCCTGCTCACCTCGCACATGAGCCCGCGCCGGGAGAGCAACCTCGACGTGTACCGGCAGGTCACCGTCGACGCGCAGGTCCTCTCCAACCCGGGGCTCG
This sequence comes from Kitasatospora sp. NPDC059795, assembly GCF_042732175.1. NCBI lineage: Bacteria > Bacillati > Actinomycetota > Actinomycetes > Kitasatosporales > Streptomycetaceae > Kitasatospora > Kitasatospora sp. NPDC059795. Next base: position 848,673 of record NZ_JBHWID010000001.1, on the reverse strand, counting down.
CGCCGTCCCAGATCGACAGTGCGATCACCGCGTGCCTGACCGAGCGCAAGCCGGTCTACCTGGAGGTCATGGAGGACCTCTGGCACGCGCCGTGCGAACCGCCGCAGGGCGAACTCCGGGCGCACACACGGCCGTTCACCACCCGCAACCAGCAGATCCTGGACAAGGCCGTCGCGGCGGCGGTCGAGCTGATCCACTCCTTCGGGACGCCGATCGTCTGGGCCGGCGAGGAACTCGTCCGCCAGCGGCTGGAAGCCGAGCTGCTGCAGTTCGTCGAGTCCACCGAGATCCAGTTCTGCACCACCGTCGGCGCGAAGTCGGTGGTCTCCGAGCGGCACCCGAAGTTCGCCGGCGTCTACAACGGCAAGGCGAGCCTGCCGGAGATCTACCGGACGTTCCAGCACGCGGGCTGCCGGATCGGCCTCGGCACCTGGTCCACCTCCAAGAACCTCAACGGCGAACAGTCCATCGGCGACGACTGGATCGTCGCGGCCCGGGGCGGCGTCAGCGTCGGCGCCATGTACTTCCCCGACGTCCAACTCGGCCGCTTCGTCCCCGCGTTGAGCGCCGCCCTCGCGGGCCGCACGTTCGCCGACGACCATTTCGCGCTCGCCCGCGCGGCCGGCCTGGACGTCCCCGCCACCACCGCCGCGTTCCTCGACTCGCTGACCGGCGGCGACTACCCGACGGAACTCACCTACGACAGCTTCTTCCAGCACATCAACGAGTTCCTCGAACGCCGGGCGACCGGCGGCGACCCCGACGCCCCCTCCCCGTTCACCGTGGTCTCCGACGCGGCGTTCGCCCTGCTCGGCTCGATGAACCTGCGCATCACCGAGCGCTCCGGTTTCCTCGCCCAGAACAGCTGGCTGTCCATCGGCTACTCCGTCGGCGCCGCCACCGGCGTCGCCCTCGGCCGGCAGCAGCCGCTCAAGCGGCCCATGGTCTTCGTCGGCGACGGCTCGTTCCAGGAGATCTGCCAGGAACTCTCCACCCAGGTCCGCCAGCACCTGCGCTCGGTGATCTTCGTCCTCGACAACGAGGGCTTCTACGGCATCGAGCAAATGCTGGTCGCCCCCTGCTACTTCAAGGGTCCGGCCTCCGACGGCGCCGACTTCTACAACGTCCTGCACCCGTGGCGCTACGAGAAGCTCGCCGAGGTCTTCGGCTCCGAGAAGGACCGCATGCACGGCTTCGACGTCAGCACCCACGCCGAACTCGACGCCCTCCTCACCGACCTCGCCGACCCCACCAACGACCTCAACCACGCCCCCGTCCTGGCCCGCATCCGCCTGGGCCGGCACGACTACCCGCGGGCCCTCCAGTACAAGATCGACGAGAACTGCCCGTAGAACTCCCCCTTTGCGCGCGCCTCGGCCCCCGTCCATGACCGAAGGACGGGGGCCGACGCACATCCGGTCCTAGCAGTTCGGGATGGTCGTGCCGTTGTTGTCCTTGGCCACGTCGTTGCCCCAGCGCGACAGGTAGAACGCCGACACCCACTGACCCGACGGGCCGACATCCGGGTCCGTCTTCAACCACCAGTGGTTGTAGCTTCCGCCGCTCGACACCTCACGGCCCCACACCTTGCAGTACACGTAGTTGGTGCCCTGGTACAGCGTCCCCGTGGCGGTGGCACTGCCGGAGGTCGCGGACGCGTACACCGGCACATTGGCGTAAGTGTCCACCCAGTACTTGCCGGTGGGCGCCGGGGTGCTGCTGCCGGAGCAGTCCGGGACGGTCGCGCCGTTGTTGTCCTTGGCCACGTCGTTGCCCCAGCGCGACAGGTAGAACGCCGACACCCACTGACCCGACGGGCCGACGTCCGGGTCGGTCTTGAACCACCAGTGGTTGTAGCTTCCGCCGCTCGACACCTCGCGGCCCCATGCCTTGCAGTACACGTAGTTGGTGCCCTGGTAGAGCGTCCCCGTGCTGCTGGTGGAGGTCGGCGAGGCGTACACCGGCGCGTTGGCGAAGGTGTCCACCCAGTACTGGCCGCCGCCCGCCGGCGGCGGGGTCGGCGTGGGAGCGGTGTTGCCGGAGCCGTACAGCCGGATCGCGCCGTAGTAGTCGCCGTGCGAGGAGAGCGCCGCCACCTGCACGTAGCCACCGGAGTACGGGGCCTCGACGATCCAGCCCTGCCCCAGGTACATCGCCACGTGATGGATCGTCGAAGCGGTGCCGCCGAAGTACACCAGGTCGCCCGGAAGCAGCGGCGCCGTCCCGTCCCCCCGGTAGTACCGGGCCACCGCCCGCGAGGTCGGCCACTGCGTCCGCGTGGTGCCGTTGATCACGTCGGCGCCCACCGCGAGCGAGTAGGCGTACCGCACCATCCCGGAACAGTCCAGGCCGCGGACGTTGCAGTCGTTCGGGGCGCCGTTGGACGAGTCGCAGATCCCGTACGTCGGACCGGGCTGCGAGCCGTGCCCGCCGCCCCACGAGTACGGAGTCCCGATCAGCCCGCAGGCCGAACGGACCGCCGAAGCCGCCTGCGGAGCCGCCCCACCGGACAGCACCCCACAGGCGGGCGCGGCCTCGGCCGCCTGCACCCCGACGAAGAACACCCCGACCGACACCAACACCGACACCAGAGCCGCCCACCGCAACGGGGCCACCAGCCACCGCCGGAGAACGTTTACGCGCGTAGTCATAGCCGCGGATCCTTCCGGCGACCCCCGCCCCACCACTATGGGTGCCCGCCACAGAAGATCTGACGCCTTGTTGGTCCGCGCCACATTGCGCGCTCCACGTCACTTGAGCAGGCCCGTACGCTGCACCAACGCTATCAACGAAGCCCCGGCGAACGCAGCGGAAACCCGAACTTGCCGCCCCATGACCGGCCGTGACGACGATTCGTCAACTACCGTCCGTGACAGTTGACATGACGATCAATCAGATCAAGGCACCCTCAGTCCCTCGGACACCCAGTCGTGGCATGCGCCCCCAAGTCGTCGAGCAGCACGTCCGCCACCACTTCCTCGACCACAGCGGTGCCCAGCTCGGCCATCGCAGCGGTGAGCGCGGGAGACCAGGGCGCGGGGGTGAGGCGCCCGGGGTCGGGGCCGGCGGGGATCTGCGCAGCGGCGGAGCGGTAGTCCTCGGCCGACATGCGCCAGGGCACGGCACCCGTTCTGGCCAGGACGTGGGCGGCGATGCGGATGCCCTCGCCGTCGAAGTCGCCGTGGTGGTGCAGGGTGGCGCCGGAGGTCGAGAGTCGACGCAGGAGGTGGATCACTGCGGTGTTGGGCCAGCCGGAGGTGCAGACGAGTGGCGGGCAGTGGCGGCCGAAGCGGCGCAGGGCGAGCGCGAGCAGGCTGGGGTTCTCGGTGATGTGCACCGGGCCGGTGGGCCCGGTGAAGTCCCCGGGTGAGCGAAGTTGGGCGAGGGTCAGGCTGACGGGGTGCCCGGCTTCGGCGCTGATGCGGGAGATCCGGGCGACCGGGCCGTCGCCGTCGGGGCGGAGTCCGACGGCGAGCACGGTGCTCGACAGGTCGTCGTCGGCCACACCGGCCCTGTTCCAGAGCGATCGCCGTTCCTGGGCGCCGTCCGGCATCTCGACGCCGTGCAGCACGGCCAGCGCGCGCAGGACCGTGGAGGAGAGTCGCGTTCCGTCGTCGAGGGCGTGGGAGTCACCGTCGATGAGGCGTGCGGCGAGGACGGGGAGCGGCTCTCCGTCGAACGGGAGCGCGGCGAGGACGCCGAGCGCGGCGGTCAGCAGGCTGCGGGTGCGGTCGAGCGAGCCGTCGACCAGGCCGTTGGCCCGCAGGTGGGTGACCCAGTCGGCGAGCGCGGGCTCGGCGGTGACCACCTCGTGGCGGGCCAGCCACTCCCACAGCGCCGCACGTCGGGTCGACTCCTGTTCCCGCTCGGCGGCCCGGTCGCGGATCGGGCCGAGGACGGCGGCCGCCACCTCCCGCACGGACTGGCCGCAGGCGTCCGCCACGGCGACTTCGAGCCGGGCGAGTGGGACGGTGGGTTCGACGCCGGGCAGGCGGTCGAGGCCGAGGAGGTCGGCGAGGGCTTCCCGGCCCGCGTCGCCCAGCGGCCCGACGCGGACGCGGCTGACCGGCCTGCCGGTGGACAGCCGGTCGTGCACGGCGCACCAGAGCGGCCGGAGCGCCGGGACGTCCAGTGCATGACGGCCCGTCATATCGGTTCCCCTGAGCCCGAGTCGTCCGACAGCAGCTCGGCGCCGGTCCAGACGAAGCGGGCGCTGGTGACGGCGTCGTCGCCGTCCGCGCCGGTGATCAGCTGGTGGACGGCGATGCCCGGGAGATCGCGGTAGGTGCACCACTCGTGGTCGGAGGTGAGCACCAGGTCGAGGTCGAGCGCGGCGAGGAGCCCGAAGACCTGGCCGCGGTTGACGGTGTCGACACCGACGAAGACCTCGTCGAGGAGGATCAGCCTGGGCGATGCCGGCACCGCCTCGTAGTGGGCGGCCACGGCGGCGAACAGCGGGAGGTGCAGGGCGATGGCCTTCTCGCCGCCGGAGAGCGCGCCGTGGAGTTTCTTGGTGAGCAGTTGCCAGCCGGAGCCGTTGGCGCGGTCCAGCTTGACGACGAACTGGTGCCAGGCCGTGTAGTCGAGGACTTCGGCCAGCTGTTCCTCCCACGTGGCGGCGGTGTTACGGGTCTTGGCCTCCTCGATGCGGCCGCGGAAGAAGGCGTGCAGGGCCTCGCGGTCGGCCTCGGTGATCCTGGCCGGGTCCTTGAGCAGGAGTTCGCGGGCCGTCCTGGTGCCTGCGGGCAGGTCGGGGTGGATCTGCCAGACCAGGCGGACGGCCACCTTGGACGCGGTGCGGACCCGTTCGAGGTGGCCGTTCATCCGTTCCACGAGGTCCCCGGCCTGGCGGATCCGGGAGGCCAGGTGGCGGCGGGTGTCGCCGGTGAGGGTCTGGTCGAAGAGGTTCCGTTCGGCGGCGGTGATGTCGTTCCGGCTGCGGTCGCGCTCGGCGGTGAGGGTGGCGAGCAGGCCGGCCGCGCCGGTCCGGGCGCCGTCGATCGAGGCGACGAAGACGTGGATGTCCTCGTCGGCTTCGAGTTCGAGGTCGGCGCGGGTGCTGAGGCTCTGGCGCGCCCGGTGGACGGCTTCCGAGAGGCGGTTGAGCGAGTCGCCGAGGTTCCTGGTGCTGTGGGGCAGGTTCGGCCACCTGGCGGCGGTGTCGCGGGCCGCCTCCAGGGTGGCGCGGGTGCCGTCGTCGTGGCCGAGGGTGAGGGTGCTGCCGGAGTCCTCGGGGAATCCGAGGTCGCACAGGCGCCGGAAGCGCTGCGCGGCCCGGTTGCGGGCGGCGACGGCGCCGTCCCGGCGGCTCGCGTCCTGGGCCATGGTCGCGGACAGCGAGCCGATCCGGCCTTCGAGCGTGATGAGCGCCTTGGTGCCGTCCTCGATCTCGCGTCGGGTCCGACCGGACGACTGCCGCAGACCGCTGAGCCGGGCGGCCACCTGGCGGTAGTCCTCGCCGATGGTGCTCTCGACCGCTTCGAGTGTGGAGCGCAGGCCCCGGGCGGCGGCCTCGGCCTGTTCGGCGTCGGCGGCGCTCTCCTCGGCGTCGGCCTGCGACGTCTCGGCGTGCGTGCGGGCGGTGTCCCAGGCCTGTCGGAGGGCCGCCCAGTCCAGGTGGGAGTCCAGCCAGACGTCGGCCTGGTCACGCAGCGCGTCGACGGCGTCGGCGGTGGCGTCCAGGGCGGCGCGTTCGGCGGGCAGGGCGTGCTCGGCGGCGACGACGGCGAGTGCGCGCCGTGCGGCCGTGGCCGCGTCCTCGCAGTGCGTGAGCCGCGCGACTGCCTCCCGGACGGCGTCGTCCCGGGCGCCCACCTCGGATTCCGAGCGCTCCCAGGCGCGCTTGGCCTGGCTGACGTCCCGGTGCGCGGGCCTGGACCGGAGGTCGGCGCCGAGCCGTGACCGACGGTCCGCGAGGGCGCGCAGCGCGGCGTCGAGCGCCCCGACGCTGTCGTTGGTCGCGTCCAGTTCGGCGGTGAGTTCGGCGACCCGGCGTCTCCTGGTCCGTTCCCGGGCCGCGGCGCCGATGTGGCTGGACTCCTCCTTGGCCCAGGTGCCGGTGGCCGGCGCGAGGCGCCAGCTGCCGTCGGCCGCGACGGCGGCCGGGTGCCCGGCGGGGAGGGTGCGGCCGTAGGCGATGCCGGCGAGCAGCCGCCGGACCTGCTCGGCCGGCACCCGGGCATCGGGTTCGGGGCGCAGGACGGCGAGCAGCGAGGGTCCGGGTGCGGGGGCGGCCGACGCCGGGTCGGCCAGGGTGTCGTGTCCCGGGACCGCCAGGTCGCCGCCGGGGGTCAGCCAGGCGTCCAGCAGGCCGGCTGCCTCCAGGGCGGCCTCGATGCCGGCCTGGTCGCCGGTCGGCACGTCCGGCTGGAAGGCCAGCAGGCTCCACAGGGGCGCTCCGGCCATGGCCGCACGGTCGGCCGTCCGGGTGTGCGGCGGTGCGGGCGGCAGCTCGGTCGCGGCGGCGGTGCGGTCCAGTTCCCGTCCGATCCGTTCGCGCCGGCCATGGGCGCTGTCCCGGGCGGCCCGGGTGGTGGTCTCGTCCGCGGTGAGGGTGCTCTCGGCGGCGCGGGCGGCGGCGTCGACCAGGGCCAGCACGTCGGTCTCGACGGCGGCCCGGGAGACGAGTTCCTCGATGTCGTCGAGGCGCAGTTCGGTGCAGGCCTCCGTGGCCCACCGGCGCAGCCGGTCGGCCTGGGCGTCGACGGCGGTCTCGTAGTCGCGGGCGTGGCCGTCGCGCCGCTCGGCCGCGTCGGCCAGCCGCGCGCGGGCCGCGTCGAGTTGTTCCTCCGCCGCGGTGCGTCCGGCCGCGGATCGCTCGTGCTGTTCGGCGGCCGCGCGGACCTCGGCGATCTGGCCGTGCCGTGAGGTGACGGCGCCGCGCAGCAGTCGGCGTGCGCCGCGCCCGTGGTCGGTGACGTCGTCCGACGGGCCCGGGGCGGTGTCGAGCATGGTCTGCACCTCGGTGCAGAGGGACTCCATGGCCGCCCGTCGGGCCGCGCTGCGGGTGTCCGCCGCGGCGGCCCTGGTCTGCGCGGCGCGCCGATCCGCGCGCAGCCGTGCCTGGTCGGCCTGTCCGGCGTCCTCGGTTGCGGTGCGGATCTTGCGGGCGGCGGCGTCCCGCGCCCGCGCGGCGGCCTGGGTGGCCTTCTCGGTGCGGCGGCGGAGCTGGTCGAGCTCCTGGCCCTGCCGGTAGACCTCCGAGTCGAGCAGGCCCTCGATGGCGCCGTCGATCTCCTGCGCCGTGTGTTCGAGTTCGGCCTTCGCCCGGTTGGTCCGCTCGCGCTCGCGCACGGCCTCGGCGTGCGCCTCCTCGCTGGCGCGGGCGTCGCGGGCGTAGTTGTCCATGTCTGTGGTGGCGGAGATGAGCGCGGCCGCGCCGGCGCGCAGGACGCGCTGGGCGTAGCCGCGCTGCTGGGTCGCGACGGCGGTGGCGGCGGTGACTTCTTCGTCCAGGGTCTTCAGGTGTTCGCGCTGCCGGTCGAGTCGTTCGAAGCCTTCGGCGAGTTCGGTGATCTCGCCCTGGCCGAGGGGTGGCAGTGCCCGGGAGAGCAGGGAGGACAGCAGCGACGGGTCCAGGCGCTCGGAGAGCTTCGGGGTGCGGAGCTGGAGCATGGCAGTGATCAGGGCGTCGTAGCGCTGCTCGCCGAGGCCGGGGAAGAGCATGCTGCGGACGGCGCCGCGGTAGTCGTCCGCCGACGCGTGCAGGTCGCCCCGGCCGTTCAGGGCCTCGGCCAGCGCGGCCCGGGTGAGCGGCTGTCCGGCGTCGTTGACGAGGGCGAGGCCGCCGGGCCGGTCGATCCGTGCGGTGGTGGTGAAGAAGTCGACGGTGACACCGCTGGTGTGCACGCCGGCCTGGAGCCTGGCGCCGCAGGTGAACCAGGCGGGGCCGCCTTCGCCGGGGTGGCGGAACTCCAGCCAGACGTAGCCGACTCGGGTCTTGCCCGACGCGCCCTCACCCATCAGGTTCCAGTGCATGGTGCGCTCGGAACCGCCGAAGGTGGACAGCCGGTTGGGGCGCAGGCTGGCGTCGAACAGGAACGGCATCAGCACTTCCAGCGCCTTGGACTTGCCGGTGCCGTTCTGGCCCCTCAGCAGCAGGCGGCCCTGGTGGAAGGTGAAGATCTCGTCGTAGTAGCGCCAGACGTTGAGGATGCCGGCCCTGGACGGCTGCCAGCGCACCCCGCCGGCCGCTGCGGACGGGAGTTCCGGGATGGTCAAGAGGTGGTTCTCCCTGGTCACGAGAGTGGGCCGGTGGCGGTGACGGCCCGGTACCGGAACGCGGCGGGCCTGGCGACCGTGCGGTCGCCGCCGGAACGGGCCAGGCCGAAGTCGGTCAGGATGCCGACCGCGTCAATGGCCAGACGTTGGGCGCCGTCCTCGGAGTGGTAGCTCTTCGCCCACTGCGGGAAGCGGCGCAGCAGGCCGTGCGCCTCGGCGGTGAGCTGTTCCGGTGTCAGCCCGCCCGGAGCGGCCGTCAGCGGCTCCAGCAGGAGCAGTGCGGCGACCCGGGCCGATGCGGAGTCGTCGGGGAACCGGCTGTCGGTGGCGATCGCGTCCGGGTCGACGAGCAGCAGGCCGTCGGCGCGTTCTTCGAGAACGAAGCCGCCCTGCTCGGCGGCGCGCCGGACGACCTGTCGGCCGGTCGGAGAGGTGAGGTAGGCGAGTTCGTCCGCGGCGAGCTCGTCGTGGTGGAGCACCGGGTCGTCGAAGAGCCGGCGCAGCACCGAGTGCCGCAGCCGGAGGTTGCGCTGGGCGTCGGACGCGTCGGCGCCGCCGTAGCGGTTCTCGCGCACCGTCTCCCGCAGGAGTTCCGCGAACCGCAGCGGTATCTCCTCGGTCGGCGCGGCCAGTCGGGACGGTCCGACGGGGGCGACGAGCAGGCGCATCAGGACGGAGGCGTCCACCCGGTAGAGCACCTTCGCGTCCGCCGACTCGGCGAAGCTGTCCGTGGCGCCGTCCATCGTGAGCAGCGCGCCGGAGGACTCCAGCAGTTTGAGGACGTCCACGAACGCCATGCGTTCGGGCTTGCTCGCGGTGTCGAACGGCGGCAGCGCCTCGTCGGTGGCGCAGGCCTGGACGACGCGGTCGGCGAGCAGCCCGACGGTCGTGACGGAGACCGCCAGCAGCTCGGCCGCGGCGACACAGAGCAGCGTGTACCGGCGGCGGTCGAACGGCGCTCTGCCCGACCGCAGTCGGCGGGCGGGGCGGGACGCGTCGGGGACGGTCCGGATCTTCAGCAGCCGCGCGTATCCCAGGCGGGGCTCCACCACGAGCTGCCAACCGCAGTGGTAGTCGAACCACTTCGTCAACGGGTCCTGCCGGCGTCGGATCAGCGCGAAGGCGGACGGGTCACCGCGCTCGGTGATCAACGGCCGGCCGAGGAGCAGTCTGATTCCTCGGGCGACGTCCTCCCGCTCGGCCAGGACCAGCTGGTTGGCGAGGGTGCTCATGCGTCTTCCTCCGGAACGCGCGTCCGCCTGTCTCCCGGGCTGCGGATCTCCACCAGGTAGTCGGGGCCCTCCAACTGTCCGCGCGAGGTCCGCAGCACGGCCGTTCCGCCGTCGCCGGGGCTCAGGACGATCTCGACGCGCCCGTCGGAGGTGACGGTCCGGCGTGTCCCGCTGCTGTCCGGGCGGACTGCCAGCGCCCTGCCGAGCAGGTCGAGCAGCCGCTCGAAGACGGCGTCGTCCAGCCTGCCGAAGGCGGACAGCCGCACGGGGCCGTCGGTGCTCAGAACATCCCGGGCGGCGTCGAGTTCGGCGCGCTCCTTCCGGGCGAGTTCGGCCCGGGCCGCCTTGACGGCGCCGATGTCACGGACCCTGCCGGTGCGGGTGAACCGTTCGGTACGTCCGCTGGTGCGCAGCAGCGCGGACACCTGGACCGGCGGGGCCTCCGCCCAGCGGTGCGCCGAAGGCACCAACTCGGGGTCGGGGTGGGCGAGATGGGCGTGCCGGGCCGGGCCGAGCCCGAAGGCTGTCGACCACAGCCGGTGCAGGTCGTCCTCGGTGGGCGCGGCCGCGAACCAGCGGGCCAGCACCCGGAAGTCCTGAGCCGCGCTGGAGGATCGCCGACGCGACTCGGTGATCCGGTCCAGCACCTGAAGGAGCGTCACGATGGCCCGCCGCGCGACGTCGTGCAGTTGCTCCACGCGCGGTCGTGAACCGTCGGCCGGCAGGAACCACGCCCGCAGTCCCTCCCAGCGCGCGCGGCGGCGCTCCAGCCAGGCCTGCGCGGGATCGCTGTCCGCGCCCGGCGGCAATTCGGCGCCCCGCAACGCCCGTTCGTGCAACCGGCCCACCCCGCGCTGCTCGACCCGCTGCACCGCCGAGGCCACCGCCTGCCCGCGTTGGTCGAGGTTGCGCAGGAACTCCTGAAGGTACGCCACTGTCGCTGCCTTGACCTCGCGGAACGTCGCCAGGTCCGCGCCCTCGGCGCGCAGCAGGCGCTGCAACTCGCCGTTGAACGCCTTGGTGTTGGCCAGGAGCGCTTCCAGGTGGCCTTCCAGTGCCTGCAGGGTGGTGAAGACCCTGCGATCCGACGATTCCGGCTCACCGAGCAGCACGTACAGCTCGTCGAGCCGGTCGGCGACGGCTTCCAGCACGGCGGTCTGCAGCGCGCCCGTCGACGCGAGCACGGAGAGGGCGTGCTCCACTCCGGCGAGTGCGGCCTCGCCGCGCCGGGTCAGGGAGTACTGCAGGTTCCGGCGCTCGTACTCCTCGGCCGTACGGTAGTTCTCCGCGTGGTTCTGGACGACGTCGAGCAACTCCCAGGCGCGCAGCCGGCGCAGGGCGTCCTGCAGGTCCTCGTCGTCGACGGCATCGAGCCACCCCGCCGCGCGCAGCCGGACACGGACCTCGTCCAGCCCGAGAGCCGTCTCCAGCCGCTCGTTGGCCGCACCGAACGCCTGCAGAATCGCCCCGTAGAGCTCGGCCCGGTCCCCCGTCGTGAACCGGAACATCTCCGCCGGCACCCTGCGCAACGACTCCCCTCCCCTTCAGCAAGCCCCCGCTCCTGGCCGACACCACAGTACGCGGGCGGCGGACACCAGGTCCGCCGGTCGATGCCGTCGGCGGCGGCCCCTACTCCCGGCCGCGGCCCGCCCGGTGGTCGACGATCAGGTCCCGGTACCAGGCGTACGACGCCCTCGGGGTGCGCACCTGGGTGTCGAAGTCGACGTGCACCAGGCCGAAGCGCTGACTGAAGCCCTCCGCCCACTCGAAGTTGTCGAGCAGCGACCAGGTGTAGTAGCCGCGGACGTCGATGCCGTCGGCGGCGGCGCGGGCCAGGGCGTCGAGGTGGCCGGCCAGGTACGCGATGCGGTCGCTGTCGTCGAGGGGGTCGGTGTCGGCCGCGTCGTCGGTGGAGCAGCCGTTCTCGGTGATCGTGATCGGCGGCAGCGCGTCGCCGTAGCGCTCGCGCAGACCCACGAGCAGCTCGTGCAGCCCGTCCGGGACGACGGGCCACCCGAAGTGGGTGTGCGGCACGCCTTCGATCGGGGCCTGCGTGAACGGCAGCCCCGGGTCGGTGGGGGCGGCGATCCGGGTGGGGTTGTAGTAGTTCACCCCGAGCCCGTCGAGCCCCGGCCCCGCGATCAGCTCCAGGTCGCCGTCCCGCACCGCGCCGTGCAGGTCCTCCCCCACCCCGTACGCGGACAGGTCCGGGTAGCGGCCCAGCAGCAGCGGGTCCATGAACAGCCGGTTGTGCAGCGCGTCGTAGGCGTCGGCGGCGGCCCGGTCCTCCGCGGCCTCGCTCGCGGCCCGAACGGGCGTCAGGTTGTTGGCGATCAGGACGTCGAGGCCGCGCGAGCGCAGGTCGGCGGCGGCCAGCCCGTGGCCGAGGAGCTGGTGGTGGGCGACGGGCAGTGCGTCCAGCATCAGCCCGTGGCCCGGCGCGTGGATCCCCAGCGCGTACCCGAACACCATGTGCACGAACGGCTCGTTCAACGTGATCCAGGCCGGCACCCGGTCCCCGAGCCGGTCCGCCACCAGCGCCGCGTACTCGGCGAACCGGAAAGCGGTTTCCCGTTGCATCCAGCCGCCCTCGTCCTCCAACGCCTGCGGCAGGTCCCAGTGGAACAACGTCGGCAGCGGCGCGATCCCGGCCTCCAACAGCCCGTCCACCAACCGCTCGTAGAAGTCCAGCCCGGCCGCGTTCGCCTTCCCCCGCCCCTCCGGCTGCACCCGCGACCACGCCACCGAGAACCGGTACCCGTCCAGCCCGAGACCCTTCATGAGCGCGACGTCCTCGGGCCAGCGACGGTAGTGGTCGCAGGCCACCCGCCCACTGTCCCCGTTCTTCACCGCCCCCGGCCGCTCACAGAAGGCGTCCCAGATCGACGGACCCCGGCCGTCCTCCTCCACCGCGCCCTCGATCTGGTACGCGGCGGTGGAAACGCCCCACCGGAAGCCGGCGGGAAGGTCGTAACGGTCCGTCATGAGGGTCCTTCCACACAGCACGAGTCACATAATGCGAGCAGTGCTCATGTTAGGAACCCGGACCGTGCGGGTCCAGAGGCGGGCACAGCCCGATCCACCGACCCGCCGACCACTCACGCGCCGCCACCGCCTCGCACGGATCCGCGCCGGCGGCCATGGGTTTCGATCGGAGCACGGGGCCACAGGCCCCCGGCAGTTCGATCACCGACACGGCAGACGTTGAACAGGACGTGGACCTGGTGCCCGACGAGCCGGCGGGCGCTCCACACGCCCTCCGGCGACGGGCCGCCACGGACCCACCGCGGCGCCTGCGAACTCAGCCGAGCCCGAAGTGGATTCCCTCCCCGGGCTCCCGCATGGAGATCTGGTCGGGGACGGCCTCGAACAGGACGAGCAGCACGTCGGGGTCGGCGTGCGGCGATCGGGGCGACTGCGCCGGGTCGGGCGCGTGGAGCTGCGCCACGCCGTTCGACCAGGCGAATCGGGCCGCGCACGCCACCCCGGCACTGTTCACAACGGGCAGCTCGGACGGAACGTACTTCCCGCCGCTCACGACGACCACGGGCCGGCCGTCCCGGTACTCGATCGACAGGGTCGCGATGTCCTCGGGCTCGACCTGGTCCGCCGGGATCAACGTCGGCTCGGGCGCAGCCGCCCCGGGGGGCGCAGACATCCCGAGGTTCGCCATCTGCTCGGGTGACATCTGCACCTTGGCGGGGCCCTTGGCGTTGGGCTCGGTCTCGGACACGGCGTCTCCTCACTGAGCGGCCCGCTGCCGCTACGCCGACATCGTCCCATGACGGAGCGTCAGTATTCCGTCACCGACGACCGACGCCCTCTGCCGGAGCTGGAGCCGAACGGCTCGGAGGACCCGCCGGTCCGCCCACTCCTCGACGTCGTCCCGACGTTGACGGCGCAATTGGCCTCCGGCCGCAAGGAGCACGGACTCACCGCGCCCACCTTCCACGTACGCGCCGCACACCGGCCGACCACCGGTCAACCGGCCGCCGTCGACATGTCGAAGAGGGAGCGCCGAGCGGGGCGTTCGCAGCGCTCGGCCGGAAGGTCGGCCGCAGCCGGGGAATGCCGCGGGCCTTGGCCGCCGCATACCCCCGGAACGGACTGGGCATGAACGGGACAACATTCGGGCAGGGTCGACGAACCGGGGGACTCCCATGGCCATCGCACGCCGCACGCTGCTGACCCGCGGCGCCCTCGCCGCCGTCGCCACCGCGTTCGGCGGCGTCCTCCCGACGCCCACCGCCCGCGCGGCGGCCGGCTCGGCCGGCACGCCCGGCGGGAAACCCACCGCCGACTGGATGTCGTACCTCGCGCCGGAGCGGTCCCTTCTCGGCCTGACCGTTCCCGGCACCCACGACTCCTGCTGCACCGACCCCGCCCACGGCACCGAGTGGTCCCACACCCAGAACTGGGGCGTCCCCGAGCAACTCGCCCAGGGTGTCCGGTTCCTCGACATCCGGTGCAACGGCCTGCAGGGAACGGCCGACGAACTCGGCATCTACCACTCCGACGCCTACCAGTACGTCCGCCTCCAGGACGTCCTGGACCAGTGCCGCGCCTTCCTGGCGTCCCATCAGGGCGAGACGCTCGTCATGCGACTCAAGAACGAGAACGCGGGCGGCCAGGCCCTGGACGCCGCCGAGTTCCGCCGCCGGGTCAACCACTACCTCGACGACCTCGGGTACCGCGGCCTCTTCCACCTCTACGGCTGGCCCACCCTCGGCGCCGCCCGCGGGCGGATCGTGCTGCTCGCCGACTTCGCCAACGACTGGGGCCTGATCCAGTGGTCCAGCGGCACGAACCAGTACGTCCGCACCCAGGACCTCTGGCAGACCGACCAGTTGTTCCCGCTGCGGGTCAAGGGCCGGGCGATCACCCAGCAGTTCGACGCCGCGACCGCCGACCCCGACTCCCCGCAGATGTACGTCAACTTCCTCAGCTACGCCGGCGGCCTGTGGCCCAGGACCGCCGAACAGACGCTGATGGACCAGTCCGTCCGCCCGTACCTGGCCGCCCGCACCGGCCGAGCCGCCCGCTACGGCATCGTCCCGATGGACTTCGCCGACGTCCACGTCGACGTCCTGCAGATGCTCATCGACAAGAACTTCGTCGCCTGATCGCGGTTGCCGACCGGATCGGCCGCCGCCCGACCATCGCGCCGGTCGTCCGCCCGGGAGTGGCGGTTCAGTAGAGGCCCTCCGGGGACGAGTTGGCGATCTGGAGGGGGCGGACGTTGGCGACGCCGTCGGTGGGCCAGTGGTCGGTCGGGTGACGGAGGGCCTGGTCGCGTTCCAGGATGTTGGGGAGGAAGAGGTCCTCGTGGAGGACGGTGAGCCGGACCTGGCCGACCGTGCCGGGGGCGACCAGGGTCGAGGGGTCGCCCTTGTCGACCACCGCCATGGTGACCTGCGGGTAGTTCGGGACGTAGCTGATCAGTTCGCCGTCCCGCTCGATGTCCAGGAGGGCCGCGTTGCCGAAGGTGTTGCCGTAGGTCAGTCCGCAGATCCCGCCCTGCAGGGCGGTGGTGAAGGTCCGGTACATGTCGGCGCTGATCTGGGTGCCGCTCAGGCGTACGCCGTCGAGGGCGGCGACCAGTTCGGGCCGGTGTCGGCGGAGGGCCTGGAACAGGGCCGGGGTGGTGTTGACGTAGTGGACCCGGCCCTGCTTGAGGACGTCGGTGATCTGCTCCAGCAGGTGGGTGGTGTAGTCGTCGACCTCGGCCATGCGTCCGGCCCGGATGAGGCGCTTCACCCACCGGGGGTCCATGTCCACGGCGTACACCTGACCGGCGTGGAGTTCGGAGACCTCGTGGACGCCGTTCCCGATCAGGTGCGGTCCGGTGGGGGTGGCCTGCAGCCAGGTGCGGCCCGGCACGAAGCCTTCCCTGACGAAGGACCAGCGGCGCCAGAGCGCCCGGTGCAGCAGCATGTCGGGGGTGTAGAAAGCCCGACAGGGGGTGCCGGTGGTGCCGCCGCTGTCCCAGACCCGTCCGGCGAGCGGCCTGGACACCGACAGCGGGACGAGGTCCGCGGGGTCCTCCACGCGCAGCCGGTCGAGCGGGAACGGGCCGAAGGCTCCGAGCTGGTCGTAACGGGTGATGTCGCGGGGGTCGAAGTCCAGCCGGGCGGCCTGCCCGAGCCAGTAGGGGCTTCCGGTCACCGGGTCGAAGTGCCGCCGGACCACCCCCCGGGTCCACTCGTCGAGGTCGGTGTCCAGCCATCGCGCGATCTGGGCGTCCGGGTCGGCGCGGGTGGCGGCGGTCGCGGCGGTCACGACAGGGCCGGGGTGCCGGAGAGGTCGATGCCGAGGTCGTACGCGGTGGTCAGGGCCTGCTCGATGTGCTCGGGCCGTTCGATGTGCACCACCGGGAAGGGGAACGCGAGGATGCCCTCGGGGATCGAGGGGCCCATCACCAGCCCGAGTTGGACGCCCTGCTCCTTCATCCCGGTGTAGACGTCGACCAGGCTGATCGGGTCCGTGGAGTTGCGCTGGAAGAGGTCCCTGACGTCGGCCGCGGTGCGCAGGACCTTGGGCTCCAGGCAGGACAGCAGGGGGATCTCGGGGTCGGCGAAGGGGATCGCGTCGATGCGCGGGGCCATGAAGTCCCGGTAGGGCCGGCGCAGCGGGGTGTGGACGGCGATGGTGCGTCCGGGGAGCGGGACGACCGTTCCCGGCGGGACCTCGGCGGCGAGCGCGCCGAGTGCTTCGGCGTGGCCGGCGAGCATCATGATGCGCTTGGTGCCGTCGGCCGTGGGGCCGAAGTCGCCCGCCAGGTGGACGCCGGGGACGTTCTCGCCGGGGTAGGAGGGGGCGCCGTCGCCGGGGTGGGAGCCGTCGGCGAGCGAGGAGAAGGCGATGGCTATCCCCTGCTGCGGGTCGTCGGCGGACGGCTCCGGGGTGTCGCGGGAGGAGGCCAGCATCTCGAACAGTTCCCGGCGTCCCAGCGATCCGGCGAGGCAGCTGGCGGTCATCGCGCCGAGGCTGAGGCCGCCGATGGCCGCGGGGCGCAGGTTGAACGAGGCGAGGACGTCGTGCACGCCGATCGCGAGGGCGGCTTCGCGGACCGTGCCGACGCTCTGGCGCTCCTCCTGGGCGGTCGGGAGGTCCTCCTCCAGGATCTGTCCGACCGTCAGCCCGGTCCACGCGGAGACCTGTTCGTACCAGCTCTGCACGACCTCGTAGGTCCGGTAGAGCTCCAGGCCGTGCGGCTCGGTCCCGACGCCGCCGCCGAACAGGTACCCCAGACTCATGACTACTCCTGTGAATCAGTGTGATCAGTGTGAAAGGAGGGGACAGTGGTGCGGCCCGGACGTGGTGCAGCAGATGTGGGCCCGACAGCACAATGCCGCAGAATCCGGCGTTCGACCAGACGCTCGGGAACCCGTCGCGCGGCGCGATATCCAGACGATATCCGGGTCTGGGAAAATGTCTGCAAGCATACCGGCGGAGTGCATTCACCACCCCGGGAATAGAATTTTTCGCCCCGTTCTCTTCCGGAACTCTAGGAGTCGAGGAATTCCGGGAGAACGCGAGGTGGCCACGTCCCGACGCTCAGCACACCGAGGGAATGCGCCCGGGAGACCAGAGCGGGCCGGTTCGCGGCCTGAAAACGGCGCATCATCAGCCCTATGCGGTACTCGATGCCCTGCGGGCTCAGATAGAGCGACGCCGCCAGCCGGGCGGTCGAGGTGCCGACCGCGACGCCTTCCAGGATGCGGACGTCCACGGCGGTCAGCCGCAGGACGCCCGCGCCGCCGGCCGGGCCCCCACCGGCCGGACGGGCGGCGGACCCTGGCCGCGGCGGCCGCCGTACGGGCTTGATCTGCTCAGTGGTCGCTGACGGTGTCACTTCTCGGTCCCCCCTCCTTGTCGTCCGTGTTCTCAGGTCCGCAGCGTGCCGGCGAGGTGGTCGCGGAGCATGCCGGTCACCTCGTCCGCCCGGCTGCTGAGGTAGAAGTGCCCGCCGGGGAAGACCTTGAGGTCGAAGGCACCCGTCGTGCGGTCGCGCCAGTGCCCGGCCTCGGGGACCGGCGTCCAGGGGTCCTGGTCCCCCACCACGGCGGTGACCGGGCAGCCGACCGCGGCGTCGCGGTCGGCCCGGTAGGCCCCCAGGGCCCGGTAGTCGCCGCGCAGCGCGGGCAGCACCATCCCCAGCAGTTCCTCGTCCTCCAGGAACCGGGCGTCGGTGCCGCCCATCGCCTTGGCCTCGGCCACGATGCCCTCGTCGTCGAGGGGGGCGTGCTCGGGCCGGTCCGCGGACGGCCCTCTGCGGCCGGAGACGAAGAGGTGGTCGATCCGGCCGCCCGCGCGCTCGATCCGCCGGGCCACCTCGAAAGCGACGAGCGCGCCCATGCTGTGCCCGAAGAGCGTCAGCGGGAGGTCGTCCCAGCGGCGCAGCGCCTCGGCCACGTCGTCGGCCATCCGGTGCAGGTCCTGGACCCCGGCTTCCTTCCGGCGGTCCTGCCTGCCGGGGTACTGCACGGCCAGGAGGTCGACCGGGCCGCACAGTGCGGCGGACACCGGGAAGTAGAAACTCGCCGAGCCGCCGGCGTGCGGAAAGCAGACCAGCCGGCGCGTGGCCGTGGGCGAGGGATGGAAGCGACGGCACCAGAGGTCGCTGTCCAAAGAGAGGGAGTTCATATCGGACTTTCAATCCCTTCGAAATCCGCGCGGTGCCGACGGGCGGGGTGCGGTGATCACGTGGGACGTCATCCGCACCGGCAAGCCGTCTGATGCGCGCTAATACGGGGAGCCCCGGTCGACGGCGATCGGCGAACGCGTCATGGACACCGCATATGACAGACTGCCATACCGCCCGGAATGTCAGCAAGTACGCACCGGATCGCATCCGTCCGCTCATGTCCGGGTTCAATTCCGGCCAATCTCTTCGGCGAATGGTGAGAACTGGCCCGGCCCTGACGGCCGCGATGGTACTGCGCAGCGTAAACGCGGCATGAGCGCAAGACCTGCACTCTAGGAATACATCTAGACCCGACAGGACCGCGTTGACCCGTACACGGCCACCCAAGACGCTGTAGGCAATCTTGCCCACCGGTCGTGTGATGAAGAGGTCTCCCGTTGAACTTCCTGTTGCTGGGCCCGCTGTCCGTCCGGTTGAACGCGCGTGAGGTGCACGTGTCGGCGCCGAGGCAGCGCGTGGTCCTGGCAGCGCTCCTCCTCAACGCCAACCGGGTCATCTCGGTCGACCGGATCGCCGAGTACGTCTGGGACGGCGCCCCGCCGCCGAGTGCCGCCGCGACCGTCCGCACCTATGTGATGCGCCTGCGGCGGTCGTTGGGCAAGGCCTCCGCCCGGATCCTCACCCGGGCGCCCGGCTACCTCCTCGAACTCGACGAGCACGAGAGCGATCTCGGGCAGTTCACGGCCCACCGCCGGCACGCGGCGGAGCTGGCCGAGCGCGGAGACCTGGAGGGCTCCGCCGCCAAGCTGGCCGAGGCGCTCGCCCTGTGGCGCGAGGAGCCGCTGGCGGACATCCCGTCGCAGACGCTGCGCGATGTGGAGGGCCGCTACCTCCAGGAGCTTCGCCTGCAGACCATGGAGCTGCGGTTCGACACGGAGCTGGCGCTGCTGCGGCACGCCGAGGTCGTGCCGGAGCTGGTGCGGCTGGTGCGGAAGCACCCCTTGCGGGAGGCCCTGGTGGGCAAGCTGATGCTGGCGCTGTTCCGCTCGGGACGGCAGTCGGAGGCCCTGGACCTCTACCGGCGCACCCGGGTGCTGCTCGTCGAGCAGCTCGGCGCCGAACCGGGCGCCGAGCTGCACGAGGTCCACCGGCGCATCCTCTCGGCCCACGACCGGCCCCGTACGCCCGACCCGCTGGAGCAGCCCGCGACGGCCCCGGCGTCGGCCGTCGCGGCGGTGCCGGCCGCGGCCTGGGAAAGGTCCTGCTGGCCGAGTCCGGCGCAGCTTCCCTCGGTGCCGCTGCCGCTGTCGGCCCGCTCCGGTGCGCTGGCGCGGCTGCAGCACTTCCTCACGATCGGCACGATGCCCGCGGGCATGGTCGCGACGACGGTGGTGACCGGCCGGGGCGGTGTCGGCAAGAGCGCGCTGGCCCTGCACGCGGCGCACGCCGTACGCGGTTCCTCGGTGCACGGCCAGCTCTACGCGGATCTCGGCGGAGCCGCGCGGCCGCTGACCGCCCGGGCGGTGCTGCCGCGGTTCCTCGCGGACCTCGGTGTGCCCCGGGACGAGATACCCGAGGAGGAGTCGGAACGGGAGAGCCTCTACCGCTCGCTCACCGCGGACCGCCGTCTGCTGGTGGTGCTCGACAACGCCTCCAGCACCGCACAGGTGCGGCCGCTGATACCGGGCAGCGGGGGCAGCAGGCTCCTGGTGACCAGCCGACGTCGACTGGCCGATCTGGAGGGGGCGCGCACCCTCCGGATCGGCCCGCTGGACGAGGCCGGGTCGCTGGAGCTGCTGGGCAGCATCGTCGGCCCGGCCAGGCTCGGCGCCGAACCGCGGGCGGCCCGTTCGGTGCTGACGGTCTGCGCGGGCCTGCCGCTGGCGATCCGGATCGCCGGGACCCGGCTGCTGGAGCGCCCGCACTGGAGCATCGGGCGCTTCGCCCAGCGGCTCACCGAGGCCCCGCGGCTGCTGGACGAACTGTGCGCGGGCGACGTCGGGGTCCGGCCCTGCCTCGACGCCGACCACGCCGGGCTCCGGCGGACGGCGCCGGCCGGGGTCGACCCGGCCGAGGTGTTCACCGCACTGGGGGCCGCCGGGGCGTGCTCGGTCTCCAGCAGCAGGGTCGCCGTGATGGTCGGCTGCTCCGAGGACCAGGCCGAAGAGGCCCTGGACGCGCTGGTCGAGGCGAACCTGCTGGGCGCGCCGACGGAAGGCCGCTACCGGCTGGACGCACTGCTGCGGGCCTACGCCCACGAGCGGGCGCAGGCGGTCGCCGTGCGGCAGCACGATCACGCGTACATGCGCGCCGGGTGACCGTCCCGGCAACTCGATCCTTTTCGATCCGTTCTCCTCCTGCCCCGACTGCCCCGATCTCCCTCCGAGAGGACCTTTTCGCCATGGCCGACCAGACAGCAGCCACCCGCGACCTGCTCGCCTACGTCCGGGAGGTCTCCCTCCGTGACGACGATCTGCTCAGGGAGCTGCGGGAGACCACCGCGGGCCTGCCGGGCGGGACCGCCATGCAGGTGATGGCCGAGGAGGGCCAACTGCTGGCTCTGCTGGTCGGGTTGACGGGAGCGCGTACGGTGCTGGAGATCGGCACCTTCACCGGCTACAGCACCCTGTGCATGGCCCGCGCCCTCCCGGCCGACGGGGTGCTGGTGTCCTGCGACATCGAGGAGCGGTGGCCGGCCATCGGCGCCGACTTCTGGAAGCGGGACGGGGTCGACTCCCGGGTCGACCTGCGGATCGGCGACGCCGCCGCGACCCTGGACGCGCTGCTGGCGGAGCGCGGACCGGAGAGCTTCGACCTGGTGTTCATCGACGCGGACAAGACCAACTACGTCCGCTACTACGAGAGTTCGATGGCGCTGCTGCGCGCCGGCGGTCTGATCGTGGTCGACAACACGCTGTTCTTCGGCCGGGTCGCCGATCCGAACGCCGTGGACCCGGAGACCGCCGGGGTCCGGGCGCTGAACCGGGTGCTGCACGAGGACCCCCGGGTGGAGCTGTCGCTCCTGGTGATGGCCGACGGGATCACGCTCGTCCGCAAGCGCTGACGGCGGCCGCCGGGGCCCGGGAGCGCCGGGCCCCGCAGCGGTCACGACGTTCCCGGGCCTCCTTCCGGCACGTTCAGGTCGGGTGCGTCCACGCTCATGACGGTGGACACCACGCGCGGGCCGGGAACCAGGTGCAGGCGCTGGAGTCCGGTGTCCTCCGGGGCCGGTGCGAGGACGGCGGCGCACGGGCACGGGGCTTCGTCCAGGCCCTCGAAACCCGCGAACCGGTAGGCGATCTCCATCATCCGGTTGCGTTCGGTCGCCCGGAAGTCCGCGACCAGGTGGACCCCGGACCGGGCGGCGGCGTCGGCCAGCCAGTTCAGCAGGGTCGCGCCGGCGCCGTAGGCGACGACCCGGCAGGAGGTGGCGAGCAGCTTGAGGTGCCACAGGCCCGGGTGCCGCTCCAGCAGCAGGACGCCGACCGCGCCGTGCGGGCCGAACCGGTCGGTGAGGGTGACCACCAGGACCTCGTGCCGGGGGTCGGTGATCAGGCCGCGCAGCACCTCGTCCGGGTAGTGGACCCCGGTCGCGTTCATCTGGCTGGTGCGCAGGGTGAGTTCCTCGACCCGGGACAGTTCCTCGCCGGTGGCCCGGCCGATGCGCATCCGCAGGTCCAGGGAGCGCAGGAACTCCTCGTCGGGGCCGGGGGCGGCCGCCCGCTCGGCCTCCCGGAGGAAGCCCGCCTGGTACATCTGGCGGCGCCGCCGGGAGTCGACGGTGCTGGTCGCGGGGGTGAACTCGGCGAGTTCGGGGAGGTCGAGGACCTGCTCGGCCGGGTAGCACCGCACCTCGGGCAGGTGGAAGGCCACTTCGGCGCGTTCGGCGGGCCGGTCGTCGACGAAGGCCATGGCGGTGAGCGCGAAGTTCAGCCGGTCGGCGATCCGGCGCACCGACTCGGACTTGGCGCCCCACCCGATCTCCGGGAGGACGAAGTACTCGGCCAGGCCGAACGCCTCCAACCGGGCCCAGGCGTGCTCGTGGTCGTTGCGGCTGGCCACGGACTGGAGGATGCCGCGGGAGTCGAGCTCGATCACCACCTTGCGGATCTCCTCCGGCAGGTGCACCTCGCCGTCCTCCAGCAGGGTGCCCTGCCAGAGGGTGTCGTCCAGGTCCCAGACCAGGCACTTGACGGTGCCAGCCATGTCGTCCTTCCTCGTCTCGTCGGCCGCGGGCGCGCTCATGACGCCCCCGGGGCGGAGAGGGCGTGCTGCGCCAGCATCAGCCGGCACATCTCGTTGCTGCCCTCGATGATCTCCATCAGCTTGGTGTCCCGGTACGCCCGGGCCACCGCGTGCCCGTCCCGGGAGCCGGCCGAGGCCAGCACCTGGACGGCCGTCGCCGCGCCCCGGGCGGCCTGGGTCGCGCTGACGTGCTTGGCCAGCACGGTCGCCACCACCTGGTCCGGCGACCCTTCGTCCCAGCAGCGGCTGGCGTGCTCGCAGACCCGGGTGGCCACCTGCTCGGCCGTGTAGAGGTCGGCGAGGTGTCCGGCGACGAGCTGGTGCTCCGCGAGCGGCCTGCCGAACTGCTGCCGCCCGGCGGCGTGCGCGGTGGCCGCCGCCAGGCAGGCCCGCAGGATGCCCACGCACCCCCAGGCGACGGACATCCGCCCGTAGGCCAGCGCGGTCGTCACCAGCAGGGCGGGCGGCAGTGCGTGACCGCCCAGGACGCTGTCGGCCGGCAGCCGCACCCCGTCGAGGTGGACGTCGGCGTGCCCGGCGGCGCGGCAGCCGAGCGGGTCGGCGATCCGCTCGATCCGGACGCCGGGCGTGTCGGCGGGCACCACCACGGCCACCGCACCGTCCTCGTGGCGGCCGACGATCACCAGCAGGTCGGCGTAGTGGGCGGCGGTCACCCACTTCTTGTGGCCGTCGACGACGACCGTGTCGCCGTCGCGGCGGACGGTCGTCGTCATCGCCGAGAGGTCGCTGCCGGCACCGGGCTCGCTGAAGCCGACCGCCGCCAGTTCGCCGCCGGTCAGCCGGGGGAGGTGGGCGGCCGCCTGCTCGGCGGTGCCCAGGCGCTGGATGGTCCAGGCCGCCATGCCCTGGGAGGTCATCACGCTGCGCAGCGAGCTGCACAGGCTTCCCACGTGGGCGGTGTACGCGCCGCTGTGCATGCTGCCGAGCCCCCAGCCGCCGTACTGCTCCGGGACTTCGGCGCACAGCCGGCCCTCGGCGCCCAGTTCGCGGAGCAGGTCCCGCGGGATGAGGCCGGTCCGGTCCCACTCCCCCGCCAGGTCGCCGACCCGCAGGGTGACGGAGGTCATCGCGCTGCTCAGGTCGTCACCCATGCTGGCCCCCGGCGGCGGGCACCCGGAGCCGGCCCACCAGCTCGGCCATCCGCCGGACGGTGCGGAAGTTGTCCAGCCGCAGGTCCGCGCCGCGGACGGCGATGGCGTAGGTCTTCTCCAGGTGCACCACCACCTGCATGGCGAAGAGGGAGGACAGGCCGCCGGCGTCGAACAGGTCGGTGTCGGCGTCCCAGGCGGTCCCGGTGCGTCCTTCCAGGAATTCCAGCAGTTCCTTCTCCAGGGCGTGGGTGTCGGGTGTGTTCGCTGCGGTCATGGCTGTCTCCTCGTCGGGGTGATCGGTCGGGGTGATCGGTCGGGTGGTCGGTCGGGGTGGTCAGGCGTAGTCGTAGAAGCCGCGCCCGGACTTGCGGCCCAGCCGGCCCTCGCGGACGAGCCGGAGCAGCAGTTCGGCGGGGCGGCAGCCGTCGTCGCCGGTGCGTTCGTGGAGCACGGTGAGGGAGTCGACGAGGTTGTCGATGCCGATCAGGTCCGCGGTGCGCAGCGGGCCGGTGGGGTGTCCCAGGCAGCCCTGCATCAGGGCGTCGACGTCCTCGGCGCTCGCCGTGCCCTGCTCCACGACCCGGGCCGCGTCGTTGATCATCGGGTGCAGGATGCGGCTGGTCACGAAGCCGGGTGCGTCCCGGACGACCACCGCCTTCCGCCGCAGTGCGGTGAGCAGGGCCGCCACGGCGGCCATCGTGGCGTCCCCGGTCCGCGCGCCGCGGACCACTTCGGCGGTTCCGATCAGGTAGGGCGGGTTCATGAAGTGGGTGCCGACCAGTTCCTCCGGCCGTTCCAGGGCCCCGGCCAGTTCGTCGACGGGGATGGAGGAGGTGTTGGTGATCAGCAGGGTTCCGGGCCGGACCAGTCCGGAGACCTCGGACAGGACGGCGGCCTTGATCGCGGCGTTCTCGGTGACCGCCTCGACGACGGCGGTGGCTCCGGCGGCAACCTTGAGCGAGGTGCCGGTGGCCAGGGCGCCGCGGGGCGTCCCGTCGGGCAGGGCGCCCATCAGTTCGGCCAGCCGGAGTTCGCCGTCGATCAGGTCCGCGGCCCGGTCGAGCCGTTCCCGGTCGACGTCGACCAGGTGGACCGGCAGGCCGTGTCCGAGGGCGAGGACGGTGATTCCGACGCCCATCACCCCGGCTCCCAGCACAGTGAGGGCCTGTCGCGGGGCGGAATCGTCGAACGGGGTCAACGGGTTCTCCTTCGTTTTCACCGGGCACCGGGGGTGCGGAGGGTGGCGTCGAGCCAGGCGGCGACGGCGTCGCCGGTGGTCGCGACATGCTGTTCCATGATCGAGAAGTGGTCTCCGGGGACGTCGACGACGGCGTCGGCGCCGGCCCAGGTCGAGCGCCAGTCACCGGCTTCGGCGGACGGGCGGCCGAGCGGGGTGGAGGCGCGGACCAGCAGCAGCGGGGCGCGGACCGCCGGGGGCTTCCAGTCGTCGAGCAGCCGGAAGTAGCCGCCCATCGCGGTCAGCCGGGCCCCGTCCATCGGGGCCGCCCGGTCCTCGCGGGCGAACATGCCGCCCAGCAGGACGTCGTTGAACTGGGTGATGCCCTGGTTGTCGGAGAGGTAGGTGTCCAGCAGCACCACGGCCGCCGGGCCCTCGCCGCGCTGCTCCAACGCGGCGGCCACGCCGTGGGCGAGCGTGCCGCCCGAGGAGGAGCCGGCCAGCACGAGCGTCCGTCCGGGCAGTTCCCGGAGCAGTGTCGTCGCCTGGAAGTCCAGCAGGGCCGCCATGTCGGCGGGCAGTTCCTCCTCGGGGACGAAGCCGGGGGCGTCGAGGGCGGCGACGGCGTAGCGGTCCCGGAAGCGGGCGGCGAAGCGGGCGTACTGGTGGGCGCCGCCGAGCGCGACGACGGAGCCGAAGCAGACGAGTACGGGGGCGTCGGCGCGCTCGTTCAGGCGCAGCAGCCGCGGGCCGGTGCCGGCGGCCGCGAGGTCGCTGCCGCTGTGGAAGGCCGGGCGCAGGGCGGAGGCGGTCTTGAGCAGGGCGATGCCCTCGTCGATCCGGCCGAGTGCGCAGGCCTGGCGGAACAGCACGCTCACCGGGTCGGCGTCGGAATCGGCTGTTCCGGGCGCGGGTGCCGTTTCGGGCCGGGGGGTGTCCTCCGCCCGGGCCTCGGCGGCGAGGCGCGCCGCGAGCGCGGCGGGGGTGCCGCTGTCGAAGACGGCGGAGGGCCGCAGCCGCAGTCCGGTGACGGCGGCCAGCCGGTTGCGGAGCTCGACCGCGGTCAACGAGTCGAATCCGACGGAGAGGAAGGGCACCGTCGCGGACAGCGCCCCGGAGTCGGTGTGGCCGAGGACTTCGGCGGCCTCGGCGAGGACGAGTTCGCGCAGGACCAGCTCGCGTGCCGGTGCGTCGGCGGCGGCGTCGAGCCGTTGCCGCAGCGCTGCGGCGGCGTTCGGCGTCCTCTTCGCCCCGGTCGTCGCGGTCGCGCTGCGCCGGACCAGGGAGCGCAGCATCGGGTGCACCGGGCCGTCGCCGCGCACGGTGAGGTCGAGATGGGCCAGGACGACGGGACTCCCGTCTCCCGGCAGGGCGGTGTCCGGGGCGCACACGGTGTCCAGCAGGGCCATGGCCTCCTGGTCGGACAGGGCGCGGGCGCCGCGCCGGTCGATGCGCTGCCGTTCGGGGCCGCCGAGCTCCGCCGTCATCCCGCTCACCCGCTCCCAGGGCCCCCAGGCCAGGGACAGGCCGGGGAGCCCGAGCCGTCGGCGTTCCGCGGCGAGGGCGTCGAGCGCGGCGTTGGCGGCCGAGTAGGACGCCTGGCCGGGGCTGCCCAGCACGCCCGCGGCGGAGGAGAAGACGACGAACGCGGCGAGGTCCGCTCCGCGCGTCAGCCGGTCGAGGTGGTGGGCGGCGTCGACCTTGGGCCGCAGGACGGCGGTCATCCGCTCCCCCGTCAGCCCGTCCAGCAGACCGTCGTCGAGCACTCCGGCGGTGTGGACCACGGCGCACAGCGGATGGCGTTCGGGGACGGCCGCCAGGGCGGCGGCCAGGGCCTGACGGTCGGACACATCACAGCTGGAGGCGGTCAGTTCGGCTCCGGCCTCGGCCAGCTCCGCCGTCAGCTCCGGCATGCCGGGGGCGTCGGCGCCGCGGCGGCTCAGCACGAGGAGGTGGCGCACCCCGTGCGCGGCGACCAGATGGCGCGCCAGGACGGCCGCGAGAGCGCCGCCGCCGCTCAGCAGGACCGTCCCCTCGGCCGGCCCGAACGGGCCGGCCGACCGGGTCTCGGTCGCGGTGCCGGTCGCGAGGGCGGTGGCGGCCGGCGGCCGTACCAGTCGGGGCACGTAGAGGACGCCGCCGCGCAGGGCCGCCTGGGGTTCGCCCGTGGCGAGGAGGTCGGCGAGCGCGTCGCCGAGACCGTCCGGGTCCGGCCCTTCGACGTCCAACAGCACGAACCGGTCGGGGTGTTCGAGCTGAGCGGCCCTGAGCAGGCCCCAGACGGCCGCCGCGCCGAGGTCCGCCGGCTCCGGCTGCGACTGCGACTGCGGCTGCGCGCCGAGCGGGCCGGTCGCACCCCGGGTGAGCACCACCAGGGGTGTCCGGGCCGTGTCGTCGTCGGCCAGGTGGGCCTGGACGCGGTCCAGGACCCCGGACGCGACCGCGTGCACCGCCGCAGGGTCCGCGTCCTGGGCGGAGGCGTCCGTCGGGCAGGTCAGCAGCAGCGCGTCGGGTGCCGCGGACGGGGGTTCGGTGGGGAAGCCGGCCGGCAGCAGCCGCTCGTCGCGCGCGCCGAGGAGGCCCCAGCGGGTGATCGGGCGCGGGCCGGTCCCGGCCGTGACCGGCGTCCAGCCGACGTGGAAGACGGAGCCGGAGGACGCCCGCAGTGCGGCGGTGGACGCCGTGCGCAGGGTGAGCGAGCCGACCGTCGCCACCGTGCGCCCCGAGGGATCGGTGATCCGCGCGGTGACGGCGTCCGGGCCGTCGGGGCGCAGCCGGACGCGCAGGACCGACGCGTCGGAGGTGTCGATCGCGACGCGCTGCCAGGAGAACGGCAGGGGGACGCCGTCGGCGGGCTCCGCGGTCGCGGCGCCTTCGCGCAGCCCGGTCGTCTGGAGGGCCGCGTCCAGGAGGGCCGGGTGCACGCCGAAGCCGCCCGCTCCGCCGGCGGAGAGGCCGTCGGGCAGGGCCACTTCGGCGTGGATCGCGTCGGCGGTGCGCCAGGCGGCGCGCAGGCCCCGGAACGCCGGGCCGTAGGCGACGCCCCGGGCTTCGAGCAGCCCGTACAGTTCGTCCACGTCGAGGGGGACCGCGTCGGGCGGGGGCCAGCTGCCGGCCGTGTCGTCCGGGTCGGCCGAGGGGTCCAGGGGGCCGACGGTGCCGGTCGCGTGCCGGGTCCAGGGCCGGTCGGCGGCGCCGGGGGCAGCCTCGGGCCGGGAGTGGAACTCCACCGGACGCCGTCCCGTGCCGTCTTCGGCGCCCACCCGTACGTGCAGGTGCACGGCCTGGTCGTCGGGCAGCACCAGCGGGGCGGCGAGGGTCAGTTCCTCCACGAGGGCGCAGCCGAGGCGGCGGCCCACGTGCGCGGCCAGCTCCACGAGGGCCGCGCCGGGCAGGATCACGGCTCCGGCCACGGCGTGGTCGACGAGCCAGGGGTGGGTGGCCGAGGAGAGCCGGCCGGTGAAGAGGGTGCCCGCGTCGTCGGGCAGTTCGATCGCGGCGCCGAGCAGCGGGTGGTCGGCGGCGGACTGGCCGGTGGCCGCCCGGTCGTGGTCGGCCGGCTGGGCGTCGAGCCAGTAGCGGGCTCGTTGGAAGGCGTAGGTGGGCAGGTCCACCCGCTGGGCGCCGGTTCCCGCGAACTGTCGTTCCCAGTCGACGCGCAGGCCCCGGACGTGTGCCTGGGCGAGGGCGAGTTGGAGTCGGCGGAGCCCGCCGGCGCCGCGCCGCAGGGTGTCGAGCACCAGCGTCTCCGGGGCGCCCGCGTCGGCGGCCGTGTCCTCGATCGCGTACATCAGGGCGGGCTGGGGGCCGGACTCGATGAAGACGCGGTGCCCGGCCGCGAGGAGCGAGCGGGTCGCCCGCTCGAACTCGACGGTCTGCCGGATGTTGCGGTACCAGTACTCGGCGTCCAGGGACTTCGTGTCCAGCAGGCCGCCGGTCACGCTGGAGTAGTACGGCACCGCACCCGGGAGGGGGGTGATGCCGGCCAGGTCGGCGAGCAGGCGCTCGCGGATCTCCTCCACGTGCGGGGAGTGGGAGGCGAAGTCGGTCTCGATGCGAGTCGCCCACACCCCTTCCTCCAGAAGTTCCTCCACCAGTGCCGTGACCGCGTCCGCGTCGCCCGACACCGCCACCGACGACGGGCCGTTCACCGCCGCCACCGAGAGCCGGCCCGCGATCCGTTCCCGCACCACCTCCACCGGCAGCGGCACCGACGCCATCCCGCCACGGCCCGTCAACGCCCCCACCGCACGGGAACGCAGCGCCACCACCCGCGCCCCGTCCTCCAGACTCAGACCACCGGCCACCACGGCCGCCGCGATCTCGCCCTGGGAGTGGCCGACCACCGCGTCCGGAGCCACACCGAACGCACGCCACACCTCCGCCAGCGACACCATCACCGACCACAACACCGGCTGCACCACGTCAACGCGCGCCAACAGGGCCTCCGACCCCAGCGCCTCCGCCAACGACCAATCCACATAAGGCGCCAGAGCCCGCCCGCACTCCGCCATCCGCCCCGCGAACACCGCCGATTCGGCCAACAACTCCGCAGCCATCCCCACCCACTGCGAACCCTGACCCGGGAACACCAGCACCGAACGACCCGGGGGCAGCCCGCTGCCGACCGTCACGCCCGCCGCGCGCACGCCTCGCGACAGGGCGGCGACACCGGCCAGCAGTTCGCCCCGGTCCGCTCCCACCACCACCGCGCGCTCCGCGAACCGCGAACGCCCCGCCGCCAGCGAATGGCCGACGTCCACCACGCTCAAGTCCGGCTCCGCCACCACCCGCTCGTACAGCGCCGTCGCCTGGGCGCGCAGCGCGTCCGGAGTGCGCGCCGACAGGATCCAGGGCACCGCCGGCAGGGGGGTGCGCTCGGCCGGCGGGCCGTCGTCCTCCAGGGGGGTGTGTTCGAGGATGACGTGGGCGTTGGTCCCGCTGGCGCCGAAGGAGGACACCCCGGCCCGGCGCGGACGTCCCGTCTCCGGCCAGGGGGCGGCCTCGGTGAGCAGGGAGACGGCTCCCTCGGTCCAGTCGATGTGGGGCGAGGGGCGGTCGACGTGCAGGGTGCGCGGCATCACGCCGTGCCGCATCGCCAGCACCGACTTGATCACCCCGCCGACGCCCGCGGCGGCCTGGGTGTGGGACAGGTTGGACTTCAGCGAGCCCAGCCGCAACGGCCGCCCGGCGGGCCGGTCCTGCCCGTACGTGGCCATCAGCGCCTGGGCCTCGATGGGGTCGCCGAGGACGGTGCCGGTGCCGTGCGCCTCCACCATGTCGACCTCGGACGGGTCGAGTCCGGCCCGGGCGAGCGCCCCGTTGATGACGCGCTGCTGCGCGGGCCCGTTGGGGGCGGTCAGTCCGTTGCTGGCGCCGTCCTGGTTGACGGCCGAGCCGCGGATGACGGCCAGCACGGGGTGCCCCGCGCGCCGGGCGTCCGAGAGCCGTTCCAGCAGGAGCAGGCCCAGGCCCTCCCCGAACCCGGCTCCGTCCGCCGCGGACGAGAAGGACTTGCTGCGTCCGTCGGGTGCCAGGCCGCGCTGGCGGCTGAATCCGACGTACAGGCCGGGGGTGGACATCACGGTCACGCCGCCGGCCAGGGCGAGGGTGGTGTCGCCGGAGCGCAGCCCCTGGCAGGCGAGGTGGACGGCGACCAGGGAGGACGAGCAGGCGGTGTCCAGGGTGACCGCCGGGCCTTCCAGGCCCAGGGTGTAGGCGATCCGGCCCGAAGCAACGCTGGGGATGGTGCCGGTGCCGAGGAAGCCCTCCAGCTCGTCGGGCACCCGGCCGAGCCGGGAGCCGTACTCGCTGTAGATCACTCCGGTGTAGACGCCGGTGCGGCTGCCGCGCAGGGTCGCCGGGTCGATGCCCGCGCGTTCCACCGCTTCCCAGGACGCTTCCAGCAGCAGCCGCTGCTGCGGGTCCATGGCGAGGGCCTCGCGCGGCGAGATGCCGAAGAAGCCGGGGTCGAAGCCGGTCGCGTCGTGGAGGAAGCCGCCTTCCCGGACGTAGAAGGTGCCGGGGGCGTCGGGGTCGGCGTCGAAGCCGCCCTCGACGTCCCAGCCGCGGTCGGTGGGGAACGGCGAGACCGCGTCGCGTTCCTTGACCAGCAGCTCCCACAGGTCTTCCGGGGTGCGTACGCCGCCGGGGTAGCGGCAGCTCATCGCCACGATGGCGATGGGCTCGGCGGAGTCGTCGCGGAGCCGTCGGTTCTCCTGCCGCAGGCGCTGGTTGTCCACCAGCGAGGCGCGCAGGGCGGCGACCACCTGGTCCGTGTCGGTGGGCATGGGGTTGGGCTTCTCCTTCTGCGGCTGTCGGTCAGTCACGTTCGCCGCCCAGGGCCATCCGGACGAGGTCGTCGACGGCCATGGCGTTGATGTCGGCGGCGGGAGCCGGCGTGTCCGGTGTCTCCGGCCGGTCGGCGCGGTGCGCCCCGGCGGCCTTCCCGGCGGCGGGGTCGCCCGGCCCGTCGGGTACCAGGCGCCCGGTGAGGTAGGCGGCGACGGCGGCCGGGGTGGGGTGGTCGAAGACCAGGGTGGCGGGCAGCCGGCGGCCGGTGGCGGCGCCGAGCCGGTTGCGGAGTTCGACGGAGGTGAGCGAGTCGAAGCCGAGGTCCTTGAACGCCTGGTCCGGGTCGACGGCCTCGGGCCCGCCGTGGCCGAGGATGTCGGCGACCCGGCTCCGTACCAGGTCGAGCAGGGCGGCGACGCGTTCCTCCGGGGTGAGGCCGGTCAGCCGGCGGCGCAGCGTGTCCGCTTCGGCGGCGTCCGCCCCGGAGGCGGGGCGGCGTGCGGCGCCGGGGACCAGGGCGGAGAGCAGGGCCGGGACGGGTCCGGTCCGGGCCGCCGTCCGGAGCCGGCCGAGGTCGATCTTGACCGGGACGAGCAGCGGTTCGTCCAGGGTGAGCGCCGCGTCGAACAGGGCCAGGCCTTCTTCGCTGCCGATGGCCGCGGTGCCTCCCCGGGACATCCGCCGCAGGTCGGCGGCGGTGAGCGTGCCGGTCATGGTGCTGCGGCGCGCCCACAGGCCCCAGGCGAGCGACTGGGCGGGCAGCTTCAGAGCGCGGCGGTGCTGGGCGAGCGCGTCGAGGAAGGCGTTGGCGGCCGCGTAGTTGCCCTGTCCGGCGTTGCCGACCGTGGCGGACGCGGAGGAGAACAGGACGAAGGCCGACAGCGGCAGGTCACGGGTGAGGGCGTGCAGGTTGAGGGCCGCGTCGACCTTGGGCCGCAGGACGTGGCGCATCCGCCCGGGGGTCAGCGACTCGATCGTCCCGTCGTCCAGGACACCGGCCGCGTGGACGACCGCGCTCAGCGGACGGTCGACGGGGATGCCGGCGAGCAGGGCGGCGAGCGCGTCCCGGTCGGCGACGTCACAGGCCTCCACGTCCACCCGGGCACCGAGGCCGCGCAGGTCGGCGGCGAGGTCGGCCAGGCCCGGGGCGTCCGTGCCGCGCCTGCCGACGAGCAGCAGGTTCCGTACGCCGTGCGCGGTCACGAGGTGCTGTGCCACCAGGCCGCCGAGCGCGCCGCCGGCCCCGGTGACGAGGACGGTTCCCCCTCCTGCGGCGATATCGGACGGTGTGTCCAGATCCGTGGCGACGGTGGCCCTGGTGAGGCGGGCGGCGAGGAGTTGTCCGCCGCGTATCGCCAGTTGGGGTTCCGTTCCGGCCAGTGCCCGGGGCAGCAGGCCGGCCACGGCGGCCGGGTCGTCGGTGTCGATCAGCAAGAAACGGTCCGGGTGCTCGGACTGGGCGGAGCGGACCAGGCCGCGGACTGCGGCGCCGGTGAGGTCGGCGACCTCCTCGCCGGCTGCCGTGGCGACCGCGCCGCGGGTGACGAGCACCAGCCGGGTGCCGTCGTCCCACCGCGGGTCGGCCAGCCAGTCCTGGACGAGCCGCAGGGCGTCGTCCAGTGCGGTGTGCACGGATGCGGCGTCGGGCGGGGACAGCAGGATGTCCGGGGTGTGGCCGCACCAGGCCAGCACGGCGGCGGGCGACGGCGCTCCCCCGTCCAGCGCGGCACCGAGCGCGGCCAGGTCCGGATGGCTGTCCGGGAAGAGCTCCCCGCCGCCGAGGACAGCCCAGTGTCCGAGGGGGTCGGCGGGTGCGGTCGCGGGCGCCGCCGACCACTCCACCCGGTAGAGGGATTCCGGGCCGCCGCTCGGGCGGAGGGCATCGAGGTCGATCGGGCGGACGGCGAGCGCCTCGACCGACGCGACCGGGAGGCCGTTCGGGTCGGTCGCGTCGATCGACACCGAGCCGTCCGGCCGGAAACCGAGCCGCACCCGGAGCGCGGTGGCTCCGGAGGCGTGCAGCCCGACTCCGCTCCAGGAGAACGGCAGTCCGGCGGACGGCCGGTCCGGGCCCGGTCCGGCTTCCGGCCGAGTGCGCAGGAACAGCCCCTGGAGGGCGGCGTCCAGGAGGGCGGGGTGCACGCCGAAGGCGGAGGCGGACCGGTGCTGGTCCTCGGGCAGACGTACCTCGGTGAAGATCTCGTCACCCCGCCGCCAGGCAGCGGTGAGCCCGCGGAAGGCGGGTCCGTAGCCGTAACCGGAGGCATCGAACCGCTCGTACAGGTCGTCGACGGGGATCGGGACGGCACCGGGCGGGGGCCAGGAGCCGGCGTCGTCCGGTACGGGCACGGACGACTGCTCGCGGGTCGTGGCGTCGGCGATGAGCGTGCCGGTCGCGTGCGCGGTCCAGTGCGGGGTCGCCGCGTCCTCGCGGCAGGAGAACAGGTCCAGGGAGCGGCTGCCGTGCGCATCCGTGGCACCGACCCGAACCTGCAGGCGGACGGCGGTGTCGACGGGTATCAACAGCGGTGCCTGGAGCGTCAGTTCCTCCACCGTGCGGCAGCCGGCCTCGTCCGCGGCGCGTACCGCGAGTTCCGCGAAGGCCGCACCGGGCAGCAGGACCGTACCGGCCACCGCATGGTCGGCGAGCCAGGGGTGAGTACGCAGCGAGATCCGGCCCGTGAGCAGCAGTTCGCCCGTGTCGGCCAGCTCGATGGCCGCTCCGAGGACGGGGTGGTCGGCCGGGTCGAGCCCGGCCGCGCCCACATCGGCCGCCGTGGTGGGCGCCGGCTCGGGCCAGTGGCGGCTGCGCTGGAAGGCGTACGTCGGCAGATCCACCCGCCGCGCCCCCGGGAACGCACCCGAGAAGTCCACCCCCAACCCGCACTCCCACGCGCGGCCCACCGCACGCAGCACCTGCGCCGGACCGCCCTCGCCGCGGCGCAAGGTCCCCAGCACCGCCGCGTCCACACCCGCGGCCTCCACCGACTCCCCCACCGCCACACCCAGCACCGCATGCGGACTGGACTCGACGAAGAACCGGAAACCCTCCGCCAGCAACGCCGCCGTGGCCTGCTCGAACTCGACGGTCTCCCGCAGGTTGCGGTACCAGTACTCGGCGTCCAGGACATCCGTGTCCAGCCAACCGCCCGTCACCGTCGAGAAGAACGGCACAGAACCCGCGAGAGGCGCGATGCCGCCCAGATCGGAGAGCAGCTGCTCACGAATCCCCTCGACGTGCGCGGAGTGCGACGCGTAGTCGACGTCGATCAGACGCGCCCGCACTCCTTCTTCCACGAGTTCGTCCACCAGCGCGGCGACCGCGTCCGCGTCACCCGACACCACCGTCGACGACGGGCCGTTCACCGCCGCCACCGACAGACGGCCCAGGCGTTCCCGCACCACGTCCACCGGCAGGGGCACCGACGCCATACCGCCACGGCCCGCCAACACGCGGATCGCCCGGGAACGCAACGCCACCACACGGGCGCCGTCCTCCAGACTCAGACCGCCCGCCACCACGGCGGCGGCGATCTCGCCCTGCGAGTGACCGACCACCGCGTCCGGAACGACCCCGAACGACCGCCACACCTCCGCCAGCGACACCATCACGGCCCACAGCACCGGCTGCACCACATCAACCCGCGCCAACAGCGCCTCCGAGCCCAGCGCCTCCGCCAACGACCAACCCACGTACGGCGCCAGCGCCCGCTCACACTCCGCCATCCGCCCCGCGAACACCTCCGACCCCGCCAGCAACTCCGCAGCCATCCCCACCCACTGCGAACCCTGACCCGGGAACACCAGCACCGAACGACCGTCGACCGGGCGACCGCCGTCCCACGCTCCCGAGTCGTCGTCGGCCATCCGGCCCAGCAGGGTGTGGAGTTGGTCCCGGTCCCCGACCAGTGCCTTCCGGTACTCGAAGGCGGTGCGGGCGTGCAGGGCGGATCCGATGTCGCGCGGGTCGGACCCGGGGTTGCCGTCCAGGTGGCTGCGCAGCCGGTCGGCCTGGAGGCGCAGTGCCTGCGGGCTCTTCGCCGACAGCAGCCAGGGCACCGCCGGCAGGGGGGTGCGTTCGGCCGGCGGGCCGTCGTCCTCCGGGGGGGTGTGTTCGAGGATGGTGTGGACGTTGGTGCCGCTCAGGCCGAAGGAGGACACTCCGGCCCGGAAGGGGCGGCCGTGGGACGGCCAGGGCTGCTGCTCGGTCGCGAGGGCCAGCGCTCCGCGTGTCCAGTCGACGTGGCCGGAGGGCCTGTTGACGTGCAGGGTGCGGGGCACCTGCCCGTGCTGCATGGACAGCACCGTCTTGATCACCCCCGCCACGCCCGATGCCGCCTGGGCGTGGCCGAGGTTGGACTTGAGGGAGCCGACCAGCAGGGGCCGTTCGGCGGGCCGGTCCTGGCCGTACGTGGCCAGCAGGGCCTGGGCCTCGATGGGGTCGCCGAGGGTGGTGCCGGTGCCGTGCGCCTCCACCACGTCCACCTCGGACGCCGTCAGGCCCGCGTCCGCCAGCGCGGCCCGGATCACCCGCTGCTGGGAGGGGCCGTTGGGGGCGGAGAGTCCGTTGCTGGCGCCGTCCTGGTTGACGGCGGAGCCGCGTACCACCGCCAGGACCGGGTGTCCGTTCCGGCGGGCGTCCGACAGCCGTTCCAGCAGCAGGACGCCGACGCCTTCGCCCATGCCCATGCCGTCCGCGTCGTCCGAGAAGGCCTTGCAGCGGCCGTCCTCGGCGAGTCCGCGTTGCCGGGAGAAGCTGATCAGGGCGCCGGGGGTCGCCATCAGGGCGACGCCGCCGACCAGGGCGAGGGAGCAG
This sequence comes from Kitasatospora sp. NPDC059795, assembly GCF_042732175.1. Lineage (NCBI taxonomy): Bacteria > Bacillati > Actinomycetota > Actinomycetes > Kitasatosporales > Streptomycetaceae > Kitasatospora > Kitasatospora sp. NPDC059795. The sequence goes on along the minus strand of NZ_JBHWID010000001.1, from coordinate 812,930 downwards.
TCGCCGCCGCGCAGGGCGCGGCCGGCGTAGTGCATGGCGACGAGTGAGGAGGAGCAGGCCGTGTCGATGGTCACGGCGGGGCCTTCGAGGCCCAGGGTGTAGGCGACCCGGCCGGAGACGACGCTGGGTGCGCTGCCGGTGAGCAGGTGGCCGTCTCCTTCCTCCGACTTGGCGACGACGGCCGCGTAGTCGGCGTAGTTGACGCCGGTGAACACGCCGGTGCGGCTGCCGCGCAGGGCGGCCGGGTCGATGGCGGCGCGTTCGATCGCCTCCCAAGTGGTCTCCAGGAGCAGCCGCTGCTGCGGGTCCATGGCCAGGGCTTCGCGCGGCGAGATGCCGAAGAACTCCGCGTCGAAGTCGGCGGCGTCGTGCAGGAAGCCGCCCCGCCGGGTGGTCGAGGTGCCGGGGCGGTCGGGGTCGGGGTCGTAGAGGGCTTCGATGTCCCAGCCGCGGTCGGTGGGGAAGTCCGAGACGGCGTCGCCGCCGTCGGCGAGCAGGCGCCACAGGTCGTCGGGGGTGCCGATGCCTCCGGGGAAGCGGCAGGCCATGGAGACGATCGCGATCGGCTCGTCGTCGGACGCGGACGCGGACGCGGACGTGGGCGCGGGCGGGTGCGCGGCGGCGTCCGGGGCGGCGGGGTTCGGGTCGGTGGCCTGCCGGCCGAGCAGTTCGGCGCGGATCTCCCGGGCGAGCGCGGTGGACGACGGGTGGTCGAAGATCAGCGTGGACGGCAGCCGCAGTCCGGTGGCGGTGTTGAGCCGGTTGCGGAGTTCGACGGCGGTGAGGGAGGCGAAGCCCATGTCCTGGAAGGCCATGCCGGGCCGGATCGCGTCCACCGAGGGATGGCCGAGGACGGCTGCCGCGTGGGTGCGGACCAGGTCGAGGAGCAGGCGGTGCTGTTCGGATTCGGCGAGGGCGGCGAGCCGTTGGCGCAGCAGTGCGGCGGCGGGTGCCTCCGTGTCGCCGGTCGCGGCCTCCAGGGCGCGGCGGGCTTCGGGAATGCCGGTGAGCAGCGGGCTGGGGCGGGTGGAGGTGAAGACGGCGGCGAACTGCTCCCAGTCGACGTCGGCGACGGCGAGGACGGTCTCGTCGTCGTCCAGTGCCTGTTGCAGGGCGTGGACCGCGAGGTCGGGGGCGATCCGGGGCAGGCCGTGCTGCTCCAGGTTGAACAGGTCGGCGTCCTGTCCGGCGGTGCGGTCCTGGAAGGGGTTCTCGGCCTGCCAGATGCCCCAGTCGACGGTGGTGGCGGTGAGGCCGCGGGCCCGGCGGTGCTGGGCCAGGGCGTCGAGGTAGGCGTTGGCCGCGGCGTAGGCGCCGTGGTCGCCGCTGCCCCAGACTCCGGCGATCGAGGAGAACAGGACGAAGGCGTCGAGTTCGCGGTCGAGCAGGGCGTCGAGGTGTTCGGCGCCGGCGGCCTTGGCGGCGACGATCTGTTCGAACGCGGACATCGGTGTGCCGTCCAGGGGGGCGAGCGCGACGAACGCGGCCGCGTGGACGACCGCGGTGACCGGGTCGCCCGCCGTCTCCAGGCCGGTGAGCAGCGCCGCCACGGCCTGACGGTCCGCCAGGTCGCAGACGGGCAGGGTCAGTCGTACGCCGAGGGCGGCCAGTTCCGCGGCGAGTTCGGCCGCGCCGGGTGCCTGGGGGCCGCGGCGGCCGGGCAGGACGAGGTGGGTGGCGCCGCTGCGGGCCAGCCAGCGGACGAGGTGCGGGCCGACGGCTCCGGTGCCGCCGGTCAGCAGGACGGTGCCGCGGGGCTTCCAGTGCTTCGTACGGCTGTCGTTACGGCTGTCGTTCAGGCTGTCGTTCCGGGGGGCGCGCCGGAGGCGGCGGGCCAGCAGGCCGGTGGGGCGCAGCGCGAGCTGGTCCTCGCGGCCGACGCCGTCCGTGCCGGTGCCGGGGGCCGTCAGGACGGCGGCGAGGCGGGTCCTGGAGCGGGCGTCGAGGTCCGGCGGCAGGTCGACGAGTCCGCCCCAGCGGGCGGACAGTTCCAGCGCGGCCACCAGTCCGGTGCCCCAGACCAGTGCCTGGCGGGGGTGGGTGACCGGGTCGTCCGGGCCCGTGGACACGGCCCCGGCGGTGGCGCACCACAGGGGTGCGGTGAGGGCGAGGTCGCCCAGGGCCTGCACCAGGGCGACGGTGAGTGCCGTCCCGGTGGGCAGGGCCGGGTGGTCGGGGTGGGGCCGGTCGTCGGCGGCCAGCAGTGACAGCACGCCCGTCGGGACGTGGTCGCCGAGGGCGGTGGCGAGCGTGTCCGCGAGGTCCGTGCGGCGGACGGCGTCGGCGGCGACTTCGGCCGTGACGACGGTGGCGCCCGCTTCGGTGAGGGCGAGCAGCGGGCCGCGTACCCGTGCGTCGTCGTCGTGTCCGGCGGGCAGGACGACGAGCCAGGTGCCGGCGGCGGCGGTGGCGGCCGGCGGGTCGGGCAGGGGCTGCCAGCCGATGCGGTAGCGCCAGGAGTCGATGACGCTCTCGTCGCGCCGCTGCTTGCGCCAGCCGCGCAGGGCGGGCAACAAGGGGGCGAGGGCGTCCTCGTCGACGGCGAGGTGGGCGGCGATCTCGGCCGGGGCGCCGTGGTCGACCATGTGCCAGAAGGCCGTGTCGTGCGGGTCGGCGGCGGCCGGTCCGGTGCCGGGCGCCGTCTCCGGCTCCAGCCAGTAGCGCCGCAGTTGGAAGGGGTACCCGGGCAGGGCGGTCGGGCGGGCGCCGGTGCCGGCGTACACCGCGGACCAGTCGACGGCCGCGCCCGCCACCCACAGTTCGGCGGCCGAGCGCAGGGCCCGGCGCGGTCCGCCGTCGTCGCGGCGCAGGGTGCCGACGACCACGGGCGGCTCCTCGGCGTCGGCGGCCTCGGCGGTGTCCTGGAGGGCCATGGTCAGCACCGGGTGCGGCGACACCTCGACGAAGACCTCGTGGCCCTGCTCGATCAGGGAGCGGACGGCCGCGTCGAAGCGGACCGTCCCGCGGAGGTTGCGGTACCAGTAGTCGGCGTCCATGACCGTGGTGTCGAGCCGGTCGCCGGTGACGGTGGAGAACAGCGGAATCCGGGCCTGGAGCGGGCGTACGCCGGCCAGCGCGGCCAGCACCTCGGACCTGATCCCTTCGACCTGGGCCGAGTGCGAGGCGTAGTCCACGGGGACGGACCGGGCCCGTACGCCCTGTGCCTCGCAGTGGGCGAGCAGTTCGGCCAGGGCCCGGGTCTCCCCCGAGACCACCACGGTGGCGGGCCCGTTGACGGCGGCCACCGACAGTTTCTCGGCCCAGGGGGCGATCTCGGCGCGGACCCGGTCCTCGGGCAGGGACACCGCGACCATGCCGCCGAGTCCGGCCAGCGCCCGGATGGCGCGGCTGCGCAGGGCGACGACCTTCGCCCCGTCCTCCAGGCTCAGCGCTCCCGCCACCACGGCGGCGGCGATCTCGCCCTGGCTGTGCCCGACCACGGCGTCGGGCCGGACGCCCCAGGACTCCCAGTGCGCGGCCAGTGACACCATCACCGCCCACAGCACCGGCTGCACCACGTCCACCCGTTCCAGGGAGGGTGCCCCGGGCGCGCCTTCCAGGACGGCGGGGAGCCGCCAGTCGACATGCGCGGAGAGGGCGGCGTCGCAGGCGGCGAGGCGGTCCCGGAAGGCGGGGCTGGTGGCGAGCAGGTCCTGTGCCATGCCGGCCCACTGGGAGCCCTGGCCGGGGAACACCAGTGCCGTCCGGCCCTCGACGACCCGGCCGGTGCCCACGACGACATCAGTGGGCACCGCCGTACCCGGTCCGGCCAGGGCGGCGAGACCGTCCAGCAGGGCGTCCTGCCCGGCGCCGATCACCACGGCCCGGTGTTCGAAGGCGGACCGGGTGGTCGCCAGCGAGAACCCGATGTCGGCCGGCCGTGCGGACGCGTCCGTGGCGAGCCGGGCGCGCAGCCGGGCCGCCTGGTCCCCGAGCGCGGACGCGGTGCGGCCGGACAGCACCCAGGGCAGCACGGCCCCGGGCACCGCTTCCGGCCCGTCCGCCGCTTCCGGCCCGTCCGCCGCTTCCGGCTCCGGCTCCGGTGCCTGTTCGAGGACGACGTGCGCGTTGGTGCCGCTCATGCCGAACGAGGACACCCCGGCCCGGCGCGGCCGGTCGACGGCGGGCCAGTCGCGGGCCTCGGTGAGGAGTTCGACGGCACCCGAGGACCAGTCGGCGTGCGGGGTGGGCGCGTCCACGTGCAGGGTGCGCGGCAGGACCCCGTGCCGCAGCGCGAGCACCGTCTTGATGACCCCGGCGACCCCGGCGGCGGCCTGGGTGTGCCCGATGTTCGACTTCAGCGACCCCAGCCACAGCGGGCGGTCGGCGGGCCGGTCCTGGCCGTACGTGGCCAGCAGCGCGTCGGCCTCGATCGGGTCGCCGAGGGTGGTGCCGGTGCCGTGCGCCTCCACCACGTCCACGTCGGACGTCGTCAGCCCCGCGTCCGCGAGCGCCGCCCGGATCACCCGCTGCTGGGAGGGGCCGTTGGGGGCGGTCAGGCCGTTGCTGGCGCCGTCCTGGTTGATCGCCGAACCGCGCAGCACGGCCACCACCGGGTGGCCGTTGCGGCGCGCGTCCGACAGCCGCTCCAGCAGCAGCATCCCCACGCCCTCGCCCCAGCCGGTGCCGTCCGCGGCCGCCGCGAACGGCTTGCAGCGGCCGTCGGCGGACATCGCGCCCTGTCGGCTGAACTCGACGAACACCGCCGGCAGCGCCATCACGCTGACCCCGCCGGCGAGGGCGAGCGAGCACTCACCGGCCCGCAGGGCGCGCGCCGCGAGGTGCAGCGCCACCAGCGAGGCCGAGCAGGCGGTGTCCACGGTGACGGCGGGGCCTTCGAGTCCGAGCGCGTAGGACACCCGCCCGGACATCACGCTCATCGAGTTCCCCGTCATCAGGAACCCCTGGACGGCTTCGGCGGCGCCGGAGCCCAGCGTCGCGTACCCCTGGTCGATGGCCGCGGCGAACACCCCGGTCCGGCTGCCCCGCAGGGTGAGCGGGTCGATGCCGGCCTGCTCGACGGCCTCCCAGGACGCCATCAGCAGCAGCCGCTGCTGCGGGTCCATCGCGACCGCCTCACGCGGCGAGATGCCGAAGAACTCCGGGTCGAAGTCCGCCGCGCCATCCAGGAACGCCCCCCGCCCGGGGACGGTGCCGCCGGACGGCCAGGCGGTCTCCCAGCCCCGGTCGCCGGGGACGGGCGCGACGGTGTCGCGGCCTTCGGCGAGCAGGTCCCACAGGTCCTCCGGGGTGCGGACACCACCGGGGAAGCGGCAGCTCATCGCCACGATCGCGATCGGCTCGCTGGTGCGGGCCTCGGCCTCCCGGAGCCGCTGCCGGGTGTCCCGAAGGTCGATGGTCACCCGGTTGAGGTAGTCACGCATCCTCTGGTCGCTCACTGGACACCGCTGCTTTCGTCTCGGGCTGCTCGGGTCTCGTCTCGGACTGCGCGGGCTGCGCAGGGTGCGCAGGGTGCGCGGAACGGTGCCCTGGTCATGCGGATCCCAGCTGCCGGTCGATGTACTCGAACATCTCGTCGTCGCTGGCCGCCTCGATCAGGTCGGGGGCCAGGTCGTCCGCGTCGCCCGTGGGGCGGGCGGTGGTGGCCGGTGTCCCGCCGGGCAGCGGGCGGGACAGCACCTCCCGTATCCGGGCGGCGAGTTCGTCGCTGACGCCGTCCGGCGGCAGGGCGTCGAGCAGGGTCTCCAGGGTGTCGAGCCCGGCCCGGACCGCCGCGTCGCCGCTCGGGCGGGCGGCGGTGACCCGCTCGGCGAGGTGGCGTGCCAGTGCCTCCGGGGTGGGGTGGTCGAAGACCAGCGCGGCCGGCAGCCGCAGCCCGGTCGCGGACACCAGCCGGTTGCGCAGTTCGACCCCGGTGAGGGAATCGAAGCCGACCTCCTTGAACGGGCGGGCCGGGCGGATCAGGTTCGGCGAACTGTGGCCGAGCACCGCCGCCGCGTTGCCGCGCACCAGGTCGAGCAGGGTCCGGTGCAGTTCGGCCTCGGGCAGCTCGGCGAGCTGCTGCGCCATCGAGCGGGCCGGTGCCGCGGCGGAGGCGGCGGCGGTACGGGCGGGACGGGCCAGGCCGCGGAGCACGGCGGGCAGCCGGTCGTCCGCCCGCAGCACGGACGGGGCGATCCTGGCCGCGAGCCGGTAGGCGTACGGGGAGTCCAGCGCCGCGTCGAACAGGGCGAGGCCCTCCGCCGAGGTCAGCGCGCCCGCCCCGGCGCCCCGCCCCGCGGTGACCGCGGCGGTCATCCCGCTGCGCTCCTCCCACAGGCCCCAGCCGATGGACAGGCCGGGCAGCCCCTCGGCCCGGCGTTCGGCGGCGAGGGCGTCGAGGACCGCGTTGGCGGCGGCGTAGTTCGCCTGCCCGGCCGCGCCGAACTGGGCGGCGCCCGAGGAGAACAGGACCAGCGCCGCGAGGTCGAGGTCCCGGGTGAGTTCGTGCAGGGCCAGCGCCGCGTCCGCCTTGGGCCGCAGGACGCGATCGAGCCGGTCCGGCGTCAGCCCGGCGATCGTGGCGTCGTCCAGGACGCCGGCCGCGTGGACGACGGCGGTCAGCGGGTGCGCGGCAGGCACCGACCCGAGCAGGGCGGTGAGCGCGGCGCGGTCGGCGACGTCGCAGGCGGCGACGGTCACCGACGCCCCGAGTCCGGTCAGTTCCCGCACCAGCTCCGGCATTCCGTCGGCGGATCCGCCCCGGCGGCCCGCCAGCAGCAGGTGCCGGGAGCCGTGCGCGACGACCAGGTGCCGGGCGAGGAGCCGTCCCAGGGTGCCGGTGGCCCCCGTGACCAGGACGGTCCCTTCGGGGTCCGGCGCAGCGGGCAGCAGCAGGACGTTCTTGCCGACGCCCCGGGCCTGGCTGAGCGAGCGCAGCGCGGCCGGGGCCTGCCGGACGTCCCAGCCGGTGACGGGCAGCGGACGCAGCACCCCCTGCTCGAACAGGTCCAGGACGTCGGCGAGCATCTCGCCGATCCGCTCCGGACCGGCCTCCATCAGGTCGAACGCCCGGTAGCGCACCCCGGGGTGCTGCGCGGCGACCGCCTCGGGGTCGCGGACGTCGGTCTTGCCCATCTCCACGAACCGGCCGCCGTTCGGCAGCAGCCGCAGACCGGCGTCGACGAACTCCCGCGCCAGGCTGTCCAGGACGACGTCGACGCCCCGCCCGCCGGTGGCCGTCAGGAACGTCTCGGCGAAGTCGGTGGTCCGGGTCGAGGCGATGTGCCCGTCGTCCAGTCCGCCGGCCTTCAGGACGTCCCACTTGGCGGGGGAGGCGGTCGCGAACACCCGCGCACCGGCGTGCCGGGCGAGCTGGACCGCCGCCATGCCGACACCGCCGGCCGCGGCGTGGACCAGGACCGATTCCCCAGGCTGTAGTTCGCCGAGATCGAACAGGCCGTAGTAGGCGGTGAGGAACACCACCGGCACGGATGCGGCGCGGGCGAAGGACCAGCCCGCCGGTATCCGGGCGACGGTGCGGCGGTCGGCGACGGCGGTCGGGCCGAACGCGCCCCCGAAGATCCCCATCACCCGGTCCCCGGGCACCAGGTCGTCGACACCCGGGCCGACCTCGACGACGGTTCCGGCGCCCTCGCTGCCCAAGCCCTGCTGTTCGGGGTCGGGGTCCAGTCCGAGCGCGGCGATGACGTCGTGGAAGTTCAGCCCGGCGGCGCGCACCGCGATCCGCACCTCGCCCTTGCCCAGCGGGGCGAGGGCCGCAGGAGCGGGTTCCGCCGCGATGTCCTCCACGGAGCCCCGGCCGTCGGTGGTGAGCCGCCAGCCGTCGCCGTCCGGCAGGGACAGCGTGCCGTCCGGCCGTCCGCCGCGGACCAGCCGCGGCACCAGCGGCAGGCCGGTCCGCAACGCCAGCTCGGGTTCCCCGGCGGCGAGCGCCGCGGGCAGGGCGTCCGCCGGCTCGCCCGTCCCGGCCACGTCGATCCCGGCCGCGTCGATCAGGACGAAGCGCCCGGGGTGCTCGGCCCGCGCGCTGCGCACCAGGCCCCACAGGGCGGCCTGGGCGGGATCGACGGGACGGTCGAGCGGTCCGGTACGGACCGCGTCCCTGGTGAGCAGGGCCAGCCTGGCCTCGGCGAACCGCTCGTCGGCCAGCCACTGCTGGACGAGGGCCAGGCCCCGGTGCGCGGTGACGCGGACCCGGTCGGCAGGGTCGGGCAGGTCGGCGGTGGCGACGGCCGCCACGACCACCGCGGGGAGGGCGGCGCCCGCTTCGAGGGCGGCTCCCAGGGCGTCGAGGTCCGGCAACGTCGCCGCGCCCGGGACGGCATTGCCGAGGGCGGCCCAGGTGGGCACGGCACTGTCGGCCGGGTCGGTGGCCGGAGTCCAGTCGAGGCGGTACAGCAGGTCGGCGTGAGCAGTCCCGACCCCCGGCCCGCCCGCGGCCGGGGGCCGCAGCAGCAGGCCCTCCACGCCGAGCACCTGCCGTCCCGACAGGTCGTGGGCGTGCAGGGTCACGGAGTCCGGCGCGCCGGCGGCGAGCCGCACCCGCAGCGTGGTGGCCCCGGTGATCCCGCCGGTCACACCGTTCCAGCTGAAGGGCAGCCGGGCCCCGCCGTCCTGGTCGGGCAGCAGTGCGGCGGTCTGGAGGGCCGCGTCCAGCAGCGCGGGGTGCAGCACGCACCCGGCGGCGTCGGCGTGCTGCGACTCCGGCAGCACCACCTCGGCGAACACCTCGCCGTCGCGGAGCCACGCGGCACGGATGCCGCGGAAGGCCGGGCCGTAGTGGTAGCCGGCCTCCGCGAAGCGCTCGTAGAGGTCGCCGGTGTCCACGGGTTCAGCACCGGACGGCGGCCAGCTCAGCAGACCGGCCGCGGCTCCGACCTGCTCCCCGGCGGGCCCGGGCACCAGGGTGCCGGTGGCGTGCTCCGTCCAGGGCGCGTCGGCGTCCCGCGTCGTACGGGCGAACACGCTGAGTCCCCGCCGACCGTCGCCGTCGGGCGCGGCGACCCGGAGCTGCAGGTGAACGGCTCCCTCCGCCGGGAGCACGAGGGCCGATCCGAGGGTGAGTTCCTCGACCACCGGGCAGTCCGCCTCGGCCCCGGCGCGCAGCGCGAGTTCGAGGAAGGCCGTGCCGGGGAGCAGGACGACGCCCGACACCGCGTGGTCGGCGAGCCAGGGGTGGGTACGCAGCGAGATCCGGCCGCTGATCAGCAGCTCGTCGGAGTCCGCGACCTGCGTCACCGCACCGAGCAGCGGGTGCCCGGTCGTGGCGAGACCCGCCGAGGCGACGTCCCAGCTCGTGGTCGGGACGTCGAGCCAGTAGCGGGCTCGTTGGAAGGCGTACGTCGGCAGGTCCACCCGCCGCGCCCCCGGGAACGCACCCGAGAAGTCCACTGTCAGCCCGCACTCCCACGCGCGGCCCACCGCACGCAGCACCTGCGCCGGGCCGCCCTCGCCGCGGCGCAGCGTCCCCAGCACCACGGCGTCCACGCCCGCGGCCTCCACCGACTCCCCCACCGCAACCGACAACACCGCATGCGGGCTGGACTCGACGAAGAACCGGAAACCCTCCCCCAGCAACGCCGCCGTGGCCTGCCCGAACTCGACGGTCTCCCGGAGATTCCGGTACCAGTACTCGGCGTCCAGGACCTCCGTCTCCAACCAGCCGCCCGTCACCGTCGAGAAGAACGGCACAGAACCCGGCCTTGGAGCGATCCCGTCCAGATCGGACAGCAACTCCTCGCGGATCTCCTCCACGTGCACGGAGTGCGACGCGTAGTCGACCTCGATCAGACGCGCCCGCACCCCCTCCCCCACCAACGCGTCAACGAACTCCGCCACGGCGTCCGCGTCACCCGACACCACCGTCGACGACGGACCGTTCACCGCCGCCACCGACAACCGACCCACGATGCGCTCCCGCACCGCGTCCACCGGCAACGGCACCGACGCCATCCCACCCCGGCCCGCCAACACGCGGATCGCCCGGGAACGCAACGCCACCACACGGGCGCCGTCGTCGATGCTCAGACCGCCCGCCACCACAGCGGCCGCGATCTCGCCCTGCGAGTGACCGACCACGGCGTCCGGAACCACGCCGAACGACCGCCACAGCTCCGCCAGCGACACCATCACGGCCCACAGCACCGGCTGCACCACATCGACGCGCGCCAACAGGGCCTCCGAGCCCAGCGCCTCCGCCAACGACCAATCCACATACGGCGCCAGCGCCCGCTCGCACTCGGCCATCCGTTCCGCGAACACCGCCGATTCGGCCAGCAACTCCGCAGCCATCCCCACCCACTGCGAGCCCTGGCCCGGGAACACCAGCACCGAACGACCGGACACCAACCCGCCGCCAGGCACCGCAGCACCCTGCGACAGCGCGGTCAGGTGCTCGGCGAGGTTGTCCTCCGTGCCCACCAGCACCGCGCGGTGTGCCAGCGCGCTGCGGCCCGTGGCCAGGGAGAAGGCGACGTCCGTGGCGCGGACTCCCGAGCCGTCGCCGATCCGGGCCGCCAGCGCGGCGGCCTGGGCGCGCAGCGCCTCCGGGGTGCGTGCGGAGAGGAGCAGGGGCACGGTCTCCGGTGTCCCGGGCCCGTCGACGGAAGCTGTCGACTCGTCCGGGGCCTGTTCGAGGATGACGTGGGCGTTGGTGCCGCTGACGCCGAAGGAGGACACGCCGGCCCGGCGCGGGCGGCCTGTCTCGTCCCACGTACGGGCCTCGGTCAGCAGTCGGCCGGCTCCCGCCGACCAGTCCACCTCGGGCGTCGGGCCGTCCACGTGCAGCGTCTTCGGCATCACACCGTGCCGCAGCGCCAGCACCGACTTGATGACCCCCGCCACACCGGCGGCGGCCGAGGCGTGTCCGATGTTGGACTTCAGCGAGCCGATCCACACCGGACGGTCCGCCGGCCGGTCCTGCCCGTACGTGGCCAGCAGCGCCTGTGCCTCGATCGGGTCGCCCAACCGCGTCCCCGTACCGTGCGCCTCCACCACGTCCACCGCGGACGACGGCAGCCCCGCGTCCGCGAGCGCCGCACGGATCACCCGCTGCTGCGACGGACCGTTCGGCGCCGTCAGGCCGTTGCTCGCACCGTCCTGGTTCACCGCCGAGCCACGGACGACGGCCAGCACCGGATGCCCGTTGCGCCGCGCGTCCGACAGGCGCTCCACCAGCAGCATGCCGACGCCCTCGCCGAAGGCGGTCCCGTCGGCCGCCGCGGCGAAGGACTTGCAGCGGCCGTCCGGGGCGAGTCCGCCCTGTCGGCTGAACTCGACGAACAGTTCGGGGCTGCACATCACGTTGACGCCGCCGGCCAGCGCCAGCGAGCATTCGCCCGACCGCAGCGCCCGCACCGCGAGGTGCAGGGCCACCAGCGAGGACGAGCACGCCGTGTCCACGGTGACCGCGGGGCCTTCCAGGCCGAAGAAGTAGGCCAGGCGTCCGGAGACGATGCTTCCCGAGTTGCCGGTGCCGAGGAATCCTTCGACGTCCTCGGGGATGTAGGGCAGCAGCCGGGCGGCGTAGTCCTGCTGCATCAGGCCGACGTAGGTGCCGACGGGGGCGCCGCGCAGGGCGGCCGGGTCGATGGCCGCGCGCTCGAAGAGTTCCCAGGTGGTCTCCAGGAGCAGCCGCTGCTGCGGGTCCATGGCCAGGGCCTCGCGCGGCGAGATGCCGAAGAACTCCGCGTCGAAGTCGGCGGCGTCGTACAGGAAGCCGCCGTCGCGGGTGATGGAGGTGCCGACGCGGTCGGGGTCGGGGTCGTAGAGGGCTTCGACGTCCCAGCCGCGGTCGGTGGGGAACCCGGAGACGCCGTCGCGGCCCTCGGACAGCATCCGCCACAGGTCCTCGGGTGAGCGGACGCCGCCGGGGAGGCGGCAGGCCGCGGAGACGATCGCGATCAGGTCGTCGTCCGCGTCCCCGTTCCGGTCGGCCGGCCCTGCGGGTACGGCGGACAGGGCGGGCGTGGCCGTGGCCGTGTCCGTGAGTCCGGCGCGCAGGAAGTCCGCGAGCGCCGCCGGGGTCGGGTGGTCGAACACCAGGCTGGCGGGGAGCCGCAGGCCGGTGGCGGCGTTCAGGCGGTTGCGCAGTTCCACCGAGGCCAGCGAGTCGAATCCCAGTTCGCGGAAGGCCCGTCCGGGGTCGAGGGTGTCCGGGGTGGCGTGGCCGAGGACTGCTGCCGCGTGGGTGCGGACGAGTTCGACGAGCAGCCGGGTCCGTCCGGTGCCGTCGAGGGCCGCGAGGCGCACGCGCAGGGCGTTGTCGTCGGCCGTCGCCTCCGCGGCCGTGGCCGCCCGGCGGGGCGGTGTGCGCACCAGGCCGCGCAGCAGCGGCGGCAGGGTGCCGTCCGCCGCCGCGGAGCGCAGAGCTGCGGCGTCGAGGCGCATCGGGACCAGGGCGGCCCGGTCCACGGTGAGGGCGGTGTCGAAGAGCGCGAGTCCCCGCTCGGTGGAGAGCGGCGGCATCCCGGACCGGGCGAGGCGTCGTACGTCGTCCTCGTCGAGGTGTCCGGTGAGGGCGCTGGGCTGCTCCCACAGGGTCCAGGCCAGGGACTGGCCGGCCAGCCCGGCCGCCCGGCGCCGGGTGGCCAGGGCGTCGAGGAAGGCGTTGGCGGCGGCGTAGTTGGCCTGTCCGGGGCCGCCGAAGGTGCCCGCGGCCGAGGAGAAGAGCACGAAGTGCGTGAGGTCGAGGTCGCGGGTCAGTTCGTGCAGGTGGAGGGCGGCGTCGACCTTGGGGCGCAGCACGGCGTCCACCCGTTCGGGGGTGAGTGCGGTGACGACGCCGTCGTCGAGGGTGCCTGCGGTGTGGACCACGGCGGTCAGCGGGTGCGCGGCCGGCAGGTCCGCGAGGACGGCGGCCAGGGCGGTCCGGTCGGCGGCGTCGCAGGCGACGACGGCCGTCTCGGCTCCCAGTGCGGCGAGTTCGGCCCGCAGTTCTTCGGCTCCGGCGGCGGCCGGGCCGCTGCGGGAGAGCAGCAGCAGGTGCCGGACGCCGTGCCCGGTGACCAGGCGGCGGGCGACATGGGAGCCGAGCAGGCCGGTGCCGCCGGTGATGAGGACGGTGCCGTCCGGGTCGAAGGCCGAGCGGGGCTCCACCTCGTCGTTCCTGAGGACTCGGACCAGGCGGGGTGTGCGGACGTCGTCGCCGCGGACGGCGGACTGCGGTTCTCCCGAGGCGATCGAGGCGAGGGCCGCGGCGACGCCCGCGGAGGTGCCGTGCTCGTCGTCGGCGTCGAGGTCGAGCAGGGCGAAGCGCCCGGGGTGTTCGGACTGGGCCGAGCGGACCAGGCCCCAGAGCGCGCTGTGCGCGGGGTTGCGGACGTCCTCCCCGTCCCCGGTGCCGACCGCGCCCCAGGTGGCGAACACCAGGCGCGAGTCGGCGAAGCGGTCGTCGGCGAGCCAGGTCCGGATGTCGGCCAGCGCCTGGTGGACGGCCGCGCGGACCGCTGCGTCGGCGGGCTCCGCGGTCTCCGCGCAGAGCAGCAGGACCGTCTCGGGCACCGGTGCTCCGGCGTCGACGGCGGCCAGCAGCGTGGCCAGGTCCGCGGTGCGGTGGACGGGTGCGCCGCTGCCGCGCGGGGGTGCGGTGACCCACTCCGTCGCGTAGAGGTCCTGGTGGTGGCGGCCGCTGAGGACAGGGGCGGCGCCGATAGTGCCCGCGGGCCGCAGGACCAGCGCGTCCACGGTCGCCACGGGGGCGCCGGTCGCGTCGGCGACGGCGAGCGTCACCGTGTCGGGTCCGGCCGGGGCGAGCCGGACGCGGATCGCGTCGGCGCCGGCGGCGTGCAGGGTCACGCCGTTCCAGGAGAACGGCAGCCGTCCCTCGGGGTGGGCGTCCGCGCCGGGGGTGCCGGGCACGCCGGTGGCGTGCAGGGCCGCGTCCAGCAGGGCCGGGTGCAGGCCGAAGCGGGCGGCGTCGGGTGCGGCCCCAACCGGCCCGGCGGGCACGACGGCCTCCGCGAACAGCTCGTCGCCGCGCCGCCAGGCCGCGCGCAGGCCCTGGAAGGCGGGACCGTAGGCGAATCCGCCCGCCGCGAAGCGGTCGTACAGGCCGTCGAGGTCGAGGGGTTCGGCGCCGGGCGGCGGCCAGGGCATCGGCCCGTCGGCCTCGGTGCCTTCCGCGCCGGCCTGGGCCAGGACGCCTTCGGCGTGCCGGGTCCACTCCTCGTCGAGGGCGCCGTCGAGGTCGCCGTCGGCGGGTGTGTCCGGCCGGGAGTGCAGGCTGAGCGGGCGGTGGCCCAGGGAGTCGGGGGCGCCCACGGTGAGGCGCAGCACGGTGCCGCCGTGTTCGGGCAGCACCAGGGGGGCCTGGAGGGTGAACTCCTCGACCCGGGGGCAGCCGACGCGGGCTCCGGCCTGGAGGGCGAGTTCCAGGAAGGCGGTGCCCGGGAGCAGTGCCCGGCCGCCGACGGCGTGGTCGGCGAGCCACGGGTGGGTGCGGGCCGACAGTCGGCCGGTGAGGAGCAGGCCGTCGCTGTCGGCGAGGACGACGACGGCGCCCAGCAGCGGATGGTCGGCGGGGGCCAGTCCGGCGGAGGTGACGTCGGCGTCGGGCGCGGCGCCGTCCTCCAGCCAGTACGGGTCGCGCTGGAAGGCGTAGGTGGGCAGTTCCACCCGTCCGGGGCGGCGGTCGGCGAAGACGGTGTCCCAGTCCGGGGAGACTCCGCGCAGGTGGAGTTCGGCCAGGGACTCGGTGAACCGGCGCGGGCCGCCGTCGTCGCGGCGCAGGGTGCCGACGGCGGTGGCGTCGGCGCCGGCGTCCTCGGCGGTCTCCAGCACTCCGACGGTGAGGACGGGGTGCGGGCTGCTCTCCAGGAGGACCTGGTAGCCGTCGGCGAGCAGGGCGCGGGTCGCCTGTTCGAAGCGGACGGTCCCGCGGAGGTTGCGGTACCAGTAGTCGGCGTCCAGGGCGGTGGTGTCCTCCAGCAGGCCGCCGCTGAGGGTGGAGTAGAAGGGGACGGCGGACGGGCGGGGGGTCAGTCCGTCGAGCCGGGCGAGCAGTTCGGTGCGGATGTCCTCGACGTGGACGCTGTGCGAGGCGTAGTCGACGGGGATGCGCCGGCTGCGGATGTCCAGGGCCGCCGTCCGGTCGAGGAACGCGTCGAGCGCGTCGGTGTCGCCGGAGACCACGGTGGAGGCGGGTCCGTTGACGGCGGCGACGGAGAGCCGGCCGTCCCAGGGGGCGAGGTGTTCGGCGACCTGTTCGGCGGGCAGGGCCACCGAGGCCATGCCGCCGCGGCCGGACAGCGCGCGGATCGCCCGGCTGCGCAGGGCGACGACCTTCGCCCCGTCCTCCAGGCTCAGCGCTCCCGCCACCACGGCGGCGGCGATCTCGCCCTGCGAGTGGCCGATGACCGCGCCGGGGGTGATGCCGTGGGAGCGCCACAGTTCGGCCAGCGAGACCATGACGGCCCACAGCGCCGGCTGCACCACGTCGACGCGGTCGGCCGGCGGGGTGCCGGGGGCGCCGCGCAGGACGGCTTCCAGGGACCAGTCGACGAAGGGGGTCAGGGCGCGTTCGCAGTCCGCGATGCGGGCGGCGAACGCGGGGGCGGCGTCGAGGAGTTCGACGGCCATGCCGGCCCATTGGGAGCCCTGTCCGGGGAACACCAGGGCGACTTCGCCGCCGGTTCCGGCGGTGCCGAGGACCAGTCCGGGGACGGTGCGGCCGGCCGCCAGGGCGTCGAGGCCGGCCCGGAACTCGTCGGGGTGGGCGCCGATCAGGACCGCCCGGTGCTCGTGCCCGGCGCGGGTCGTCGCGAGGGCGTGGCCGACCTCCGCCGGGCCGGGTCCGGGGTGGGCGTCGAGGTGGTCGCGGAGCCGTGCGGCCTGGGCGCGCAGCGCGTCGGCGGTGCGTCCGGAGAGCACCCAGGGCAGGACCGCGGGGGCGGCGGGGGCAGCGGGTTGGTCGGCGGGTTCCGGGACGGGCTCGTCGGCCTGTTCGAGGACGACGTGTCCGTTGGTGCCGCTGACGCCGAAGGAGGACACCGCGGCCCGGCGCGGCCGTCCGGTCTCGGGCCAGGGGGTGTTCGCGGTGACCAGGCGCACCGCGCCCGCGGTCCAGTCGATCTGCGGGGACGGGTCCTGCGCGTGCAGGGTGGGCGGGACGGTGCCGTGCCGCATGGCGAGGACGGTCTTGATGACGCCGCCGACGCCGGCCGCCGCCTGGGTGTGCCCGATGTTGGACTTCAGCGAGCCGAGCAGCAGCGGCTGCCCGTCCGCGCGGTTCTGCCCGTAGGTGGCCAGCAGGGCCTGCGCCTCGATCGGGTCGCCCAGCGGGGTGCCGGTGCCGTGCGCCTCGACCACGTCCACGTCGGCGGGGGTGAGTCCGGCGTTGGCCAGGGCGTGCCGGATGACGCGCTGCTGGGCGGGGCCGTTGGGGGCGGTGAGCCTGCTGCTGGCGCCGTCCTGGTTGACGGCGGTGCCGCGGATCAGGGCGAGGACGGGGTGGCCGTTGCGGCGGGCGTCGGAGAGTCGCTCCAGCAGGAGCATGCCGACGCCCTCGCCCCAGCCGGTGCCGTCGGCGGCGGCGGAGAAGGACTTGCAGCGGCCGTCCCGGGCCAGGCCGCCCTGGCGGCTCATCTCCACGAACGGGACGGGTGTCGACATGACCATCGCGCCCCCGGCCAGGGCCAGGGTGCAGTCGCCGGCCCGCAGGGCCTGGGCGGCGAGGTGGATGGCGACCAGCGAGGAGGAGCAGGCGGTGTCGATGCTGACCGCCGGGCCCTCCAGGCCGAAGGTGTAGGCGACGCGGCCCGAGGCGACGCTGTCGGAGCTGCCGTTGCCGATGTAGCCGGCCACGTCGTCGGGGACCTGGCGCAGCCGTACCGCGTAGTCCTGGTACATCACGCCGGCGAAGACGCCGGTCCGGCTGCCCCGCAGGGTCGCGGGGTCGATGCCGGCCCGTTCGAACGCCTCCCAGGTGGTCTCCAGGAGGAGCCGCTGCTGCGGGTCCATCGCGAGCGCTTCGCGCGGGGAGATCCCGAAGAATCCGGGGTCGAAGTGCCCGACGTCGTCGAGGAAGCCGCCCAGGGCGGTGTGGCTGGTGCCCTCGCGCAGCTGGTCCGGGTCGTCCAGGTGGTCCAGGTCCCAGCCGCGGTCGCCGGGGAAGCCGGTGATGGCGTCGGTGCCGTCGGCGACCAGGCGCCACAGGTCCTCGGGGGTCCGTACGCCGCCGGGGTAGCGGCAGCTCATCGCGACGACCGCGATCGGTTCGCGGCCCGCTTCCTCGGCCTCGGTCAGGCGCCGGCGGGTGTGGTGCAGGTCCGCCGTCACGCGCTTGAGGTAGTCCCTCAGCTTGTCGTCGTTCACCATCGGGAGTCGCCGTCCTGGTTCGGGTGTCGGGTCGGTGTCATGACAGGCCGAGTTCGTTGTCGATGAGGTCGAAGAGTTCGTCGTCGCTGGCGCCGTCCATCCGGTCCTCGATGGAGTCGGCTGCCGTGCCGTCGGCCGCGGTGGCCGCCGGGTCGAGGCTGCGCAGCAGCTCCCGGAGCCGGTCGGCGAGCCGTTCGCGGTCCGCCGGGTCGTCGGGGATGCCGTCGAGGGCGCCCGCCAGGCGGTCCAGTTCGGCGAGGCCGGGGACCGGGCCGGGCCCGGCCTCGGGGACGAGTTCGGCGGCGAGGTGTCCGGCGATCGCGGCCGGGGTGGGGTGGTCGAAGAGCAGGGTGGCCGGCAGCGGGTGGCCGGTGGCGGCGCGCAGCCGGTTGCGCAGTTCCACCGCGGTCAGCGAGTCGAAGCCGACCTCCAGCAGGCCGCGTCCGGGATCGACCGCGGCCGGGCCGCTGTGGCCGAGCACCAGGGCGGCGTGCGAGCGGACCAGGTCGAGGAGGACCCGGCCGCGCTGGGTGTCGTTGAGGGAGGCCAGGCGCTGCTTCAGGGCGTCGGGCCCGTCGGGGCCGGCGCCGGCGGCGGGGCCCGCGGTGCCGCGCCGGGCGGCGGGGCGCACCAGGCCGCGCAGCAGGGCGGGGACGCCGCCGGCGCCGGCCTGGGCGCGGACGGCCGCGGTGTCGAGCCGCAGCGGGAGGACGACCGGCTCGTCGAGGGCGCCGGCCGTGTCGAAGAGCGCCAGTCCCCGGTCCGGGTCGAAGGCGACGATCCCGCCCCGGGCGATCCGTCGCAGGTCGGCCTCGGTGAGCCCGCCGGTCATCCCGGTGCTGTTGGCCCACAGGCCCCAGGCGAGGGAGCGGCCGGGCAGCCCGTCGGCGCGGCGCCGGTGGGCCAGGGCGTCCAGGAAGGCGTTGGCGGCGGCGTAGTTGCCCTGGCCCATGCCGCCGAAGATGCCGGCGATGGACGAGAACAGGACGAACTCGAACAGGTCCAGGCCGGCGGTGAGTTCGTGCAGGTTGATCGCCGCGTCCACCTTGGGGCGCAGGACGAGGTCCAGTTGCTCGGGCGTCATGGTGGCGACGACGCCGTCGGCCAGGACGCCTGCGGCGTGCACCACGCCGGTCAGCGGGTGCGCGGGGGGCAGGGCGGCCAGCAGGGCGGCGAGGGCGTCGCGGTCGGCGGCGTCGCAGGCGGCGATCTCGGCGTGCGCGCCCAGTGCGGCGAGCTCGGCGAGGAGTTCCGCCGCGCCGTCGGCGGCGGGGCCGCTGCGGCTGGTGAGCAGCAGGTGCCGGACGCCGTGTTCGGCGGCCAGGTGGCGGGCGACGTGGGCGCCGATGGCGCCGGTGCCGCCGGTGATCAGGACGGTTCCGTCGCCGCCCCAGCCGGGTGTGCGCGCGGCGGCGGCCAGCGGCACCCGGGCCAGCCGGGCGACGTGGACGGCGCCCGCCCGGATCGCGAGCTGGGGTTCCCCGGAGGCGAGGGCGTCGGCGAGCAGCGCGGGCGGGTTCTCCTGGGTGTCGAGGTCCAGCAGGACGAAGCGGTCGGGGTTCTCGGTCTGCGCCGAGCGGACCAGGCCCCAGAGCGCGGCCGGCGCCGGGTCCGGGACGTCCTCGCCGGTCACCGGGACCGCGCCCGCGGTGACCAGGACCAGCTTGGAGCCGGTCAGGCGCTCCTCGGCCAGCCAGTCGCGCAGCAGCGCGAGGACCGTGCGGAGTCCGTCGTGGACCGCGTCGCGGAGGGCGCCGGCCGGGGCGGGCGAGCAGGCCGCCAGCACCAGCGGGGGCACCGGGGCGCCCGCGTCGAGCAGTGCGGACAGCGCGGCGACGTCGGTGACCGCACGGCCGGGGAGCGGCGCGCCGCCGAGCACGGTCCAGGACTCCGGGCCGGGGACGGTGCCCGTCGCGGCGCGCTCCGGCAGGGCCTGCCACTCGGGGCGGAACAGTTCCTCGTGGTGTCCGGCGCGGGTGGCCTTGAAGCGGTCGGCCGAGACGGGCCGCAGGACGAGGGAGCGGGCCGAGACCACCGGCCGCCCGGCGGCGTCGGTCGCCGTGACGGCGACGGCGTCGCGGCCCGTGGGGATCAGCCGCAGCCGGAGTTCGGTGGCGCCGGAGGCGTGCAGGCGCACCCCGTTCCAGGAGAACGGCAGCCAGCCCTGCGCGGGTCCCTCGAGTACGTCGAACACCAGCGCGTGCAGGGCGGCGTCGAGCAGCGCCGGGTGCAGGCCGAACGCGGCGGCGTCCGGCTGCTGCTCCTCCGGCAGGCTCGCGACGGCGTACACCTCGTCGCCGAGCCGCCAGGCCGCGCGCAGGCCCTGGAACGCGGGGCCGTAGGCGAATCCGCCGCCCGCGAAGCGGTCGTACAGGCCTTCCGTGTCGAGCGGGACGGCTCCGGCCGGCGGCCAGGCCTCGGGGTCCACCGGGGCGACCGGGTCGGGCGCTGCGGCGGTGCCGAGCAGGCCGCTCGCGTGCCGGGTCCAGGGGGCGTCGGGGCCGTCGTCGGCGGCCCGGGCGTGGACGCTCAGCGGGCGGGTGCCGGTGGCGTCCGGGCTTCCGACGGTGAGCTGGAGTGTGACGGCTCCGCCCGCCGGGAGCACCAGCGGCGCTTCCAGGGTCAGTTCCTCGACCTGGTCGCAGCCGACCTGGTCGCCCGCGCGGACCGCGAGTTCCAGGAACGCGGTGGCGGGGAACAGCACGCCTTCGTAGACGCCGTGGTCGGCCAGCCAGGGGTGGCTGCGGACCGAGAACCTGCTGGTGAACAGGAAGCCGTCGGAGTCCGCGAGTTCCGTTCCGGCGCCGAGCAGCGGGTGGTCGACGGTCAGCAGTCCGGCGGCGGGCAGGCCGGCCGTGGCCGGGCCGGCCTTCAGCCAGTAGCTGTCGCGCTGGAAGGCGTAGGTCGGCAGGTCGGCGGCGGAGCGGGACGGGCCGCCGGAGTGCACGGCGTCCCAGTCCACGGGGACGCCCGTGACGTGCAGCCGGGCCAGGGCGGCTGTCGCCGCGGGGGCTTCGGGCCGGTCCTTGCGCAGCAGGGGCACCAGCACGGGGCTTCCGGTGGCGCCGGTCAGGCAGTCCTGTCCCATGGCGGTGAGCGCGCCGTCGGGTCCGAGTTCGAGGAACGCGGTGACGCCGTCGCGCTCCAGGTGGCGTATGCCGTCCTGGAAGCGGACGGTGCCGCGCACGTGCTCCACCCAGTAGTCCGGTGAGCCGAGCTGCTCGGCGGTGGCCGGCTCGCCCGTCAGGTCGGAGATGACGGGGATGGCGGCCTCCCCCGGGACGATCCGGGCCGCGACCTCGCGGAACTCGGCGAGCATCGGCTCCATGAGGGGCGAGTGGAAGGCGTGGGAGACCCGCAGTCGTCGGGTCTTGCGGCCTCGTGCGGCGAGCTGGGCGGCGATCTCGTCCACCACTGCCGCGTCGCCGGAGATCACGGTCGAGGCCGGGCCGTTGACCGCGGCGAGGCCGACGTGGCTCTCGCGGCCGGCGAGCAGCGGCAGCACCTCCTCCTCCCCGGCGGCGAGGGCGACCATCGCGCCGCCCGCCGGGAGGGCCTGCATGAGCCGTCCCCGCGCGACCACCAGCGCCGCGGCGTCGGGCAGGGTGAACACCCCGGCGACGTGGGCGGCGGCCAGCTCTCCCACGGAGTGGCCGAGCAGCCGGTCGGGACGTACGCCCCAGTGCTCGGCGAGGCGGAACAGGGCGACGCCGAGGGCGAACAGGGCGGGCTGGGTGTACTCGGTGCGGTCCAGCAGGCCGTGGCCGGGGTCGCCGGGGGCCGCGTCGATCACCTCCCGCAGCGGGTGGTCGAGCAGCGGGTCGAGTTCCGCGCAGACCGCGTCGAAGGCGTCGGCGAAGACCGGGAACCGCGCGTACAGTCCGGCGCCCATGCCGGTGCGCTGGCTGCCCTGGCCGGCGAACAGGAAGGCGGTCTTCGCGGCCGGGCCGGTGACGCCGCTCACCAGGTCCGCCGACGGCTCGCCGGCGGCGAGGGCGGTGAGCCCCTGGAGCAGGGTCTGCCGGTCCGTGCCGGTGAGGGCGGCCCGGTACTCGAAGGCGCTGCGGTTCAGCGCCAGGGAGCGGCCCAGGTCCGCGACGGCGAGGGTCGGGGTCTGCTCCACGTGCCGGAGCAGCCGGGCGGCCTGCTCCCGCAGCGCGTCCGCGCCACGGGCTGAGAGCAGCCAGGGCAGGGCGGGCGCGTCGGCGGTGGCCGCCGGAACGGGCAGGGCCGGCTCGGTGGGCTGTTCGAGGATGGTGTGGGCGTTGGTGCCGCTGACTCCGAACGAGGACACCGCGGCCCGCCGGGGGCGGCCGGTCTTCGGCCACGGGGTGTCGTCGGTGAGCAGCCGGACCGCGCCGGCCGACCAGTCGACGTGCGGGGTCGGCGTGTCGACGTGCAGGGTGCGCGGCAGTGTCCCGTGCCGCATGGCCTGCACCATCTTGATGATGCCGGCGACTCCGGCGGCGGCCTGGCTGTGCCCGATGTTCGACTTCAGCGAGCCGAGCAGCAGCGGCTGCTGCGCGTCGCGTTCCCGGCCGTAGGTGGCCAGCAGTGCCTGGGCCTCGATCGGGTCGCCCAGCCGGGTGCCGGTGCCGTGCGCCTCCACCGCGTCGACCTCGGCGGCGGTCAGTCCGGCGTCGGCGAGGGCCGCCCGGATGACGCGCTGCTGGGACGGTCCGTTGGGGGCGGTCAGGCCGTTGCTGGCGCCGTCCTGGTTGACGGCGGAGCCGCGGACCAGGGCGAGCACCGGGTGGCCGTTGCGCCGGGCGTCCGAGAGGCGTTCCAGGACGAGCAGTCCGGCGCCCTCGGCCCAGGAGGTGCCGTCGGCGGCGGCGGCGAACGGTTTGCAGCGGCCGTCCTCGGCGAGCACCCGTTGCCGGCTGAACTCGACGAACGCGCCCGGTGTCGACATCACGGTCACGCCGCCGGCGAGCGCCAGCGAGCATTCGCCGGCCCGCAGCGACCGGGCCGCGAGGTGGACCGCGACCAGCGACGAGGAGCAGGCCGTGTCGACGGTCACCGCGGGCCCTTCGAGGCCGAGGCTGTAGGAGATCCGCCCGGACGCCACGCTGCCCGCGCTGCCGATGCCGAGGTAGCCCTCGAACTCTTCGGAGGGTTCGGTGACGCGCGACCCGTAGTCGTGGTGGCTGCATCCGACGAAGACGCCGCTCGCGCTGCCCTTGAGCGACAGCGGGTCGATGCCGGCCCGTTCGAACGCCTCCCAGGAGAGTTCGAGCAGCAGCCGCTGCTGGGGGTCGATGGTCAGCGCCTCGCGCGGGGAGATCCCGAAGAACGCCGGGTCGAAGCGGTCGGCGTCGTGGAGGAAGCCGCCCTCCCGCGCGTAGGTGCTGCCGACCCGGTCCGGGTCCGGGTCGTAGAGGCCGTCCAGGTCCCAGCCGCGTCCGGTGGGGAAGCCGGTGATGGCGTCCTGTCCGCCCGCGACGAGCTCCCACAGCTCCTCGGGGGTGCTGACGCCGCCGGGGTAGCGGCAGCTCATGGCGACCACGGCGATCGCCTCGTCCTCGGGCACCGCGGCGGCCACGGCCGGCTGCCCGGGGGCGTCGGACGTCTCGACAGCAGGCGCGCCCGGCAGTTCGGTGCGCAGGTGTCCGGCCAGGACCGTGGCCGTGGGGTAGTCGAAGGCCAGGGTCACCGGCAGGCGCAGGCCGGTGGCCGCGGCGAGCCGGTTGCGCAGTTCGACGGCGGTCAGCGAGTCGAAGCCGATGTCCTTGAACGCCTGGTCGGGTCCCACCGCCTCGGGCCCGGGGTGGCCGAGCACGGCGGCGACCTCGGTGCGGACCACGTCCAGCAGGGCCCGGTCCCGTTCCGCCGGGGGCAGCGCGGCCAGCCGCAGGGCCTGCGACTCGGCGGCGTCGGCGGTGCTCCGGGACTCGGCCGCGGCGGCGAGCGCGTCCCGTACCTCGGGCAGGTCGCCGAGGGCGGCGCTGGGCCGGAGCGCGGTGTACGCCCGGGTGAAGCGGTCCCAGGCGAAGTCGGCGACGAGGACCGCCGTGTCGTCGTGGCCGAGGGCCTGGCGCAGCGCGGTCGTGGCCGTGGCGGGATCCATGGCGGGCAGGCCGTCGCGGATCAGCCGTTCGGCGACCGCTCCGGCGGCGAGGCTGTCGCCGCCCCACAGGCCCCAGGCGACCGAGGTGCCGGCCAGTCCGAGGTCGCGGCGTTGCCGGGCCAGGGCGTCGAGGTAGGCGTTGGCGGCGGCGTAGCTGCCCTGGCCGGTGCCGCCGAGGGTGCCGGCGAGCGAGGAGAACAGCACGAAGGCGGTCAGGTCGAGTCCGCGGGTGAGTTCGTCGAGGTTGCGTGCGCCGTCGAGCTTGGGGCGCAGGACGCCGGCCGCGCGTTCGGGGGTGATCGAGTCGATCACCCCGTCGTCGAGGACGCCCGCGGTGTGCAGGACGGCGCGCAGCGGGCGTTCGGCCGGAATGCCGGCGAGCAGGTCCGCCAGTGCGTCGCGGTCCGCGACGTCGCAGGCCACCGCGGTGGCGTCGGCGCCGAGGTCGCGCAGTTCGGCGAGCAGGGCGTCGGCCCCGGGGGCCTGTGCGCCGCGCCGGCTGGTGAGCAGCAGGTGCGCGGTGCCGGTGCGGGCGAGCCATCGGGCGATCTGCGCGCCGAGGCCGCCGGTGCCGCCGGTGATCAGGACCGTGCCCTCGGGCGTCCAGTCGCGGACGGGGGCGGTGTCGCCGAGTGCGGCGTGGACGACCCTGCGGCCGTAGCGGCCGGTGGCGCGCACCGCCACCTGGTCCTCGCCGTCGGGGTCGGTCAGTGCTTCGGCGAGCCGGGTCGCGGCCCGGTCGTCGAGCTGTCGCGGCAGGTCGACCAGGCCGGCCCAGCGCTGCGGGTACTCGACGCCGGCGACCCCGCCGAGGCCCCAGACCAGGGCCTGGAGGGTGCTGTCGATCCGGTCGGAGCGGCCGACCGACACCGCGCCCCGGGTGGCGCACCAGAGCGGGGCGTCGGTGCCGAGGTCGCCCAGGGCCTGGAGGAGCGCGACCGTCAGGGTGAGGCCGCGGGGAAGCGCCGAGCCGTCGCCGTGCGGTTCTTCGGCCAGGGCGAGCAGCGACAGGATGCCGGCGGGCGGCCCGTCCGGGTGGTCGTGGGCGTCGCGGAGCAGGGCGGCGAACCGGGTCCGGTCGGTCGCGTCGGGGCCGGCCTCGACCAGGACGGGGGTGGCGCCGTGTCCGCGCAGGGAGTCCACGGCGAACGCGACGGCCGGGTCCTCGGCGGCGCCGGCCGGGGCGACGACGAGCCAGCTGCCGGTGAGCCGGGGCCGCTCGGAGGCCGACAGGGGCTTCCAGGCGACCCGGTAGCGCCAGCTGTCGGCGGTCCGGTCGTCGGCCCGGCCGCGCGCCCACTCGGCGAGGGTGGGCGCCAGCGAGGCGAGGGAGGCCCGCAGTTCCCCGTCCTCGACCCGCAGGAGGGTGGCGAGGGCGTCCAGGTCCCCGTGGTCGACCGCCTCCCAGAAGCCGGAGTCGGCCGGTCCGGCGCCGGTCGTGGCGTCGGCGCCGGTCAGGGCGTCGGCGGGCCGGCCGGCGGTGGTGTCCAGCCAGTAGCGCTGCTGCTGGAAGGCGTAGGTGGGCAGGGGCTGCGTGCGGGCGCCGGTTCCGGCGAACACCGTTCCCCAGTCCACCGGCAGGCCGCGGACGTGGAGTTCGGTGAGCGCGGCGAGGAAGCGGCCGGGGCCGCCCTCGGTGCGGCGCAGGGTGCCGACGACGGCTCCGTCGCCGGCTCCGGCCGCTTCGACGGCCTGCTGGAGCCAGACGGTCAGCGCGGGGTGGGTGCTGCACTCGACGAACGTGTGGTGTCCGTCGGCGATGAGCGCGTCGACCGCCCGTCCGAACTCCACCGGCCGGCGCAGGTTCTCGTACCAGTACGCGGCGTCCAGGCCCAGGGTGTCCACGGGGCCGCCGCTGACCGTCGAGTAGAACGGGATGTCGGACGTCCGCGGCGCGGTGCCGCCGAGGAGGGCGAGCAGTTCCTCCCGGAGCTCCTCCACCTGGGGCGAGTGTCCGGCGAAGTCCACGCCGGGGACCGGCCAGGTCAGGACGCCCGCCTCGGAGTACTGCTCGCGCAGTCGTTCCAGTGCCGCCGGGTCGCCGGAGACCGTCACCGACGTCGGCCCGTTGACCGCGGCGACGTCGAGCGCCCCGTCGTGGGCGGACAGTGCTTCGCGGACGGCGTCGACCGGCTGCGGCACGAACAGCATGCCGCCGCGTCCGGTCAGGGCCAGCAGGGCCCGGCTGCGCAGCGCGACGATCCGGGCCGCGTCGTCCAGCGAGAGCGCGCCGGCCACGCAGGCGGCGGCGATCTCCCCCTGGGAGTGGCCGACCACGGCGTCGGGGACGATCCCGTGCGCCCGCCACAGCTCGGCGAGCGACACCATCACCGCCCACAGCACCGGCTGCACCACGTCCACCCGGTCCAGCGGGGGCGCGTCGGGCTCGTCGCGCAGGACCGCGAGCAGCGACCAGTCGAGGTGCGGGGCGAGGGCGCGGGCGCAGGCCGCGATCCGGTCGGCGAAGGCCGGGGCGTGGTCGAGCAGTTCCCGGGCCATGCCGGCCCACTGCGATCCCTGGCCGGGGAAGACGAAGACGGTCCGGGCCGATCGGGCGACGGCGCCTTCGACCAGGCCGGGTGCGCGGTCTCCCGCGGCCAGCGCGGCCAGGCCGCCCAGCAGGGCGGCGCGGTCGTCGCCGACGACGGCTGCGCGGTGCTCGAAGGCGGTCCTGGTGGTGGCGAGGGAGTGGCCGACGTCGACGGAGGACAGCTCCGGGTGCTCCGTCAGGTGTGCGTGCAGCCGCTCCGCCTGGGCCTTCACGGCCTCGGCGGTCCGCCCGGACAGCACCCACGGGACGACGGACGACCCGGGTACGGGCGCGGGTGCGGGTACGGACTCGGGCTCGGCGGGCGGCTGCTCGATGACGACGTGCGCGTTGGTGCCGCTCAGGCCGAACGAGGACACGCCGGCCCGGCGCGGCCGTCCCGTCTCCGGCCAGGGGGTGGCCTCGGTCAGCAGGGCGACGGCGCCCGCCGTCCAGTCGACGTTCGGGGACGGCCGGTCGATGTGCAGGGTCTGCGGCAGCTCGCCGTGACCCATGGCCAGCACCATCTTGATGATGCCGCCGACCCCGGCGGCGGCCTGGGTGTGCCCGATGTTCGACTTCAGCGACCCGAGCCACACCGGCCGGTCGGCCGGCCGGTCCTGGCCGTAGGTGGCCAGCAGCGCGTCGGCCTCGATCGGGTCGCCCAGCCGGGTGCCGGTGCCGTGCGCCTCGACGGCGTCCACGTCGGCGGCCGACAGCCGGGCGTTCGCCAGCGCGTCGCGGATCACCCGCTGCTGGGCCAGGCCGCTGGGCGCGGTCAGTCCGTTGCTCGCGCCGTCCTGGTTGATCGCCGAGCCGCGCAGCACCGCGAGCACCGGGTGGCCGTTGCGGCGGGCGTCCGAGAGGCGTTCCAGGAGCAGCAGGCCCACGCCCTCGGCCATGCCGAAGCCGTCCGCCGAGGCGGCGAAGGACTTGCAGCGCCCGTCCTCGGCGAGCCCGCGCTGCCGGCTGAAGCCGGTGAACGACAGCGGGGTGCCCATCACCGTGGCGCCGCCCGCCAGGGCCAGCGCGCATTCGCCCGAGCGCAGCGACTGCGCGGCGAGGTGGACCGCCACCAGCGACGAGGAGCAGGCCGTGTCAATGGTCACGGCGGGCCCCTGGAGGCCGAGTTGGTAGGCGACCCGCCCGGACAGGACGCTGGTGGAGATGCCCGCGATGAACAGGCCCTCCAGCTCCTCGGGAACGTCGCGCAGGGTGCCGCCGTAGCCCTGGTAGGAGGCGCCCGCGAAGACGCCGGTCTTGGTGCCGTGCAGGGACGCCGGGTCGATGCCGGCCCGCTCGATCGCCTCCCAGGAGGTTTCGAGCAGCAGTCGCTGCTGCGGGTCCATGGCCAGGGCCTCGCGCGGCGAGATCCCGAAGAACCCGGGGTCGAACCGGTCCGCGTCCCCGACGAATCCGCCCGCGGCGGCGTAGCTCCGGCCGGGCCGGTCGGGGTCCGCGTCGTACAGCGCGTCGAGGTCCCAGCCCCGGTCGGACGGCAGCCCGGAGACGGCGTCGCGCCCGTCGGCGACCAGCCGCCACAGGTCCTCGGGGGTGCGTACGCCGCCGGGGTAGCGGCAGCTCATGGAGACGATCACGATCGGGTCGTCGTCCTCTGCGGCGGGTGCCGCCGTCGGGGGCTGCCGGACGGTGGTTGGCTCCTCGGCGGTGCCCAGCAGTCCGGTCTCCACGCGCCGGGCGAGCGCGGTCGCCGACGAGTAGTCGAAGACGACGGTGACCGGGAGCCGCAGGCCGGTGGCGGTGTTGAGCCGGTTGCGCATGTCCACGGCGGTCAGGGAGTCGAAGCCCAGGTCGCGGAAGGCCCGGCCGGGGGCGACCGCGTCCGGCGAGTCGTGGCCGAGGACGGCGGCCGCGTGGGTGCGGACCAGGTCGACCAGCACCCGGGTCCGCTCGGCCGCCGGGAGCGGCTCCAGCCGGTCGCGCAGCGCCGAGGGCGTTCCCTGGGAACCGGTCCCGCCGGTCTCCGGCTCGGCGGCCAGCGCGGCGCGCACCTCGGGGAGTTCCCCGATCAGCGGGCTGGGGCGGGCCGAGGTGAAGACCGTCGCGAAGCGGTCCCAGTCGATGTCGGCGACCACGACCACCGTCTCGTCGTGGTCCAGGACCTGCTGGAGCCCGGTGATCGCGACTGCGGGCGGCATGAAGAGCACGCCGTGGCCGCGCAGGGTCTCCTCCGCCAGTTCGGCCGCCATCCCGCCGGCCCCGCCCTCGGGGCTCCAGATGCCCCACACCACGGAGGTCGCGGCGAGGCCGCGGCTCCTGCGGTCCTCGGCGAGGCCGTCGAGGTAGGCGTTGGCGGCGGCGTAGGCGCCGTGGACGGCGCTGCCCCACACCCCGGAGATGGAGGAGAACAGCACGAACGCGTCGAGCGTGTCCCGGTCGAACAGCAGGTCCAGGTTCCGGGCCCCGCCGACCTTGGCGTGGAGGGTGTCGGCGAACTCGTCCGCGTCGGTGTCGGGCAGCGGCACCAGCAGCCCGGCCCCTGCGGCGTGGAAGACGGTGCTGATCCGGTGGCCGTCCTGTTCGAGGCCGTCCTTCAGCTCGCGCAGGGCCTCCAGGTCGGCGACGTCGCACGACGCCAGGGTGACCCGGGCGCCGAGGGCGGCCAGTTCCTCGGAGAGCTCCGACGCACCCGGCGCGTCCGCGCCGTGCCGGCTGACCAGCACCAGGTGCCCGGCTCCCCGCCGGGCCAGCCAGCGCGCGATCTGCGCGCCGATCCCGCCGGTGCCGCCGGTGATCAGCACGGTGCCCCCGGGCCGCCAGCTGCGCCGCGGCGCGGTGTCGCCCAGGGCGGACCGGACCAGTCGCCGGCCGTGGCAGCCGGTGGCCCGTACGGCGACCTGGTCCTCGTCCCCGGCGCCGCCGGCCAGCACCCGGCACAGCAGCGGGGCGGTGTCCGGGTCCAGGGTCTCCGGGAGGTCGATCAGACCGCCCCAGCGCTGCGGGAACTCCAGCGCGGCGACCCGGCCCAGACCCCAGAGCAGGTTCTGTGCGGCGCTGACCGCGCTCCCGGTGTCCGTGCCCGCGACCGACACCGCGCCCCGGGTCGCCCACCACAGGGGCGCGTCGATCCCGGCGTCGCCGAGGGCCTGCACCAGGGCCAGGTTGAGTGCGGCGCCCAGCGGGACGGAGGGGTGCGCCGAGTGCGGGCGCTCGTCGAGGCCCAGCAGCGACAGCACTCCCGTCACCGGGCCGGGCAGCGCGCCGAGGGACGCGCGGACCCGGTCGGCCAGCACGGCGCGGTCGGCCGCCGCCTCGGTGATCCGTACGTGGATCACCGAAGCCCCGGCCTGCTCCATGACGTGGACGGTCGCCTCCGCTCGGCGCGCCCCGTCCTCGGGCCGGCCGTCCGACGACAGCACGAGCCAGTTGCCGTCCAGTGCGACCGGGGGGCCCTCGGGCAGGGCCCGCCAGGTCACCCGGTAGCGCCAGGAGTCGACCACCGAACGCTCGGTGCGCTCGGTGCGCCAGGTGGCGAGCGCGGGGAGCACCACGTTCAGCGGGTCCTCGGGCGTCACCCCCAGGGTCGTGCTGAACCGGTCCAGGTCGCCCCCGCCCAGGGCCTCCCAGAAGTCGTCGCCGTCCGAGGACGTTCCGGCAGGACCGCCCGCCGCGGGGACGGTGTCCTCCAGCCAGTACGGGCGACGCTGGAAGGGGTAGGTGGGCAGGGAGATGCCGTCCGGACGGTGTCCGGCGAACACCCGGTCCCAGTCGGGCGACAGGCCGCCCGCGTGGGCCTCTCCCAGGGACGTCAGGAAGCGGTCGAGGCCGCCCTCGCCGCGCCGCAGCGTGCCCACGACCACGGCGGGGCCCTGCGCGGAGCCGGCGGCGTCGGCCGCGTCGGCGGTCTGCTGGACACCGAAGGTGAGCACGGGGTGCGGGCTGGACTCGACGAAGAACCGGAAACCCTCCCCCAGCAACGCCGCCGTGGCCTGCTCGAACTCGACGGTCTCGCGGAGGTTGCGGTACCAGTACTCGGCGTCCAGGGACTTCGTGTCCAGCCAGCCGCCCGTCACCGTCGAAAGGAACGGCACCGCACCTGAGACGGGGGTGATGCCGGACAGGTCGGCGAGCAACTGCTCGCGGATCTCCTCCACGTGTGCGGAGTGCGACGCGTAGTCGACCTCGATCAGGCGCGCCCGCACCCCCTCCTCGACCAACGCGTCAACGAACTCCGCGACCGCGTCCGCGTCACCCGACACCACCGTCGACGACGGGCCGTTCACCGCCGCCACCGACAGACGGCCCAGGCGTTCCCGCACCACGTCCACCGGCAGGGGCACCGACGCCATACCGCCACGGCCCGCCAACGCGCGGATCGCCCGGGAACGCAACGCCACCACACGGGCGCCGTCCTCCAGACTCAGACCGCCCGCCACCACGGCGGCGGCGATCTCGCCCTGGGAGTGGCCGACCACCGCGTCCGGAACCACGCCGAACGACCGCCACAGCTCCGCCAGCGACACCATCACGGCCCACAGCACCGGCTGCACCACATCGACGCGCGCCAGCAGGGCTTCCGAGCCCAGCGCCTCCGCCAACGACCAGTCGGTGTAAGGCACCAGAGCCCGCTCGCACTCCGCGAAACGGCCCGCGAACACCTCCGACCCGGCCAACAGCTCCGCGGCCATCCCCACCCACTGCGAACCCTGGCCCGGGAACACCAGCACCGAACGGCCGGACGACACGCCGTCGCCCTGCACCAGCCCGGGCACCGTGCGGCCCTCTGCCAGCGCCTTCACGCCGTCGAGCAGCCGGTCCGGGTCGGTGCCCACCACCACGGCGCGCCGTTCGAA
Organism: Kitasatospora sp. NPDC059795; assembly: GCF_042732175.1. NCBI lineage: Bacteria > Bacillati > Actinomycetota > Actinomycetes > Kitasatosporales > Streptomycetaceae > Kitasatospora > Kitasatospora sp. NPDC059795. The sequence goes on along the minus strand of NZ_JBHWID010000001.1, from coordinate 782,242 downwards.
GGCGGTCCGCGTGAGGGCGAGGGCGCGGCCGGTGTCGGCGGCCCGCAGGGGTGCGGGGTCGGCGCTCAGGTGTGCCAGCAGCCGGGTCGCCTGGTCGCGCAGCGCCTCGTCGGTGCGCCCCGACAGCACCCAGGGCAGCGGGTACGCGTCGCCGCCGGCCACCGGTTCGGCTTCCTCCGCCGGTGCCTGTTCGAGGATCAGGTGGGCGTTGGTGCCGCTGACGCCGAAGGCGGACACGCCCGCCCGGCGCGGACGGCCGGTGTCGTCCCACGCCCGGGCCTCGGAGAGGACTTCCACGGCTCCCGACGACCAGTCCACCATGGGCGTCGGCCGGTCCGCGTGCAGGGTCCTGGGCAGTTCGCCGTGCTCGATCGCCAGCACCATCTTGATGACGCCGCCCACTCCGGCCGCCGCCGAGGTGTGGCCGATGTTCGACTTCAACGAGCCCAGCCACAGCGGCTGTTCGGCGGGCCGCCCCTGGCCGTACGTGGCCAGCAGGGCCTGCGCCTCGATGGGGTCGCCGAGGGTGGTGCCGGTGCCGTGCGCCTCCACCGCGTCCACCTCGGACGCCGTCAGGCCCGCGTCCGCGAGCGCGGCCCGGATCACCCGCTGCTGCGACGGGCCGCTCGGCGCCGTCAGGCCGTTGCTCGCACCGTCCTGGTTCGTGGCCGAGCCACGGACGACGGCCAGCACCGGGTGCCCGTTGCGCCGCGCGTCCGACAGGCGCTCCAGCAGCAGGACGCCGGCGCCCTCGGACCAGCCGGTGCCGTCCGCGTCGGCCCCGAACGCCTTGCAGCGGCCGTCGGCCGACAGTGCGCGCTGGCGGCTGAACGCCACGAACGGGTCGGGCGTCGCCATCACCGACACCCCGCCGGCCAGGGCCAGCGTGCAGTCGCCGGCCCGCAGGGCCCGGATCGCCAGGTGCAGGGCGACCAGGGAGGAGGAGCAGGCCGTGTCCACGGTCACCGCGGGCCCTTCGAGGCCCAGGGTGTAGGCGATCCGGCCGGAGACCACGCTGCTCGCGGTCCCGGTGTCCAGCAGGCCCTGGACCTCGGGGAGGTGGCGCGAACCCGCGCCGTAGCCGTTGCCGATCGCCCCGAGGAAGACACCCGTGCCGGTGCGTCGCAGCGTGCGGGGGTCGATCGCGGCCCGCTCGACCGCCTCCCAGGCGGTCTCCAGGGCCAGCCGCTGCTGCGGGTCCATGGCCAGGGCCTCGCGCGGCGAGATGCCGAAGAACTCCGCGTCGAACTCGGCGGCGTCGTGCAGGAAGCCGCCGTTGCGGGTGTAGGAGGTGCCGGACCGCTCGGGGTCCGGGTCGTACAGGCCCTCCAGGTCCCAGCCGCGGTTGACCGGCCAGGCGGAGATCGCGTCCGCGCCCCGGGAGACCAGGTCCCACAGCAGTTCGGGCGTGTTGGCGCCGCCGGGATAGCGGCAGGCCATGGAGACGATGGCGATCGGTTCGTGGCGGGCCTGCTCGGCCTCGCGCAGCTGCCTCCGGGCGTCACCGAGGTCCGCGGTGGCGCGCCTGAGGTAGTCGAGCAGCTTCTTGTCGTCGGACATCAGTGCCAGCTCTCTTTCAGGCGTTTCCGAAGTCGTTGTCGAGCAGGGCGAACAGCTCGTCCGCTGTCGCCGTTTCCATCGCGGTGGCGGTGTCGTCCGCCGGTCCGGGCGGTGGTGCCTCGCCGCCCGGTGCGCCGGCGCGCCGGCCCCAGCCGTGCAGCAGTTCGTTCAGTCGTTCGCCGACCCGGTCGGTGTCGGCCGCTCCGGGCGGGACGGCCGCGAGGAGCGCGGCCAGCCGGTCCAGTTCGGCCAGCAGCGGCGAGGGCGGTTCGGGCGCGGCGGACAGCTCCGCGTCCAGGTAGCCGGCGAGCGCCTCGGGCGTCGGGTGGTCGAAGACGACCGTCGGCGGGACGGCCAGCCCGGTGGCCTCGCACAGTGCGTTCCTGAACCGCACCGCGAGCATCGAGTCGAAGCCGATCTCGGAGAAGGCGCGGTCCGGACGCACCGGGCCGGTTCCGGAGTGGCCGAGGACTGCGGCGGCGTGCCGGACGACCAGGTCGAGCACCGCTTGGCGGCGTGCCCGCCGGTCCAGCGGGGCCAGCCGGGCTGCCAGTCGCGTGACGGGGGTGCCGTCCTCGTCGCCCGCGGCCTGCGGCGTGTCCTCGACGGGCACCGCAGTGGTGACTGCGGCAGTGGCGGTCCGGCCCGGGGTTGGCAGCCAGTACCGGTCGCGCTGGAAGGGGTACGTCGGCAGCAGGACGGGTGCCGGGCCGCCCGGCCCGGGGGTGCCCGTCCAGGGCGACCAGTCCACCGGGCCGCCGCCGGCCGCCCACGCCTCGGTCAGCGAGGCCAGCAGCCGGTCCCGGCCGCCGTCGCCGCGCCGCAGCGTGCCGACCGCCGACACCTCCCGCCCGGCCTCCGCCGCCACCGCCTCGATCCCGGCGAGCAGCACCGGATGCGGGCTGACCTCGACGACCAGGGTGTGGCCCGCGTCGAGCAGGGCGCGGGTCGCCCCGACGAAGTCGACCTGCTCGCGCAGGTTGCGGTACCAGTAGGCGGCGTCGAGCGATTCTCCGGCGACGGGTTCGCCGGTCACCGTCGAGTACAGCGGGACGGCCGAGGCGCGGGGGCGTATCGCGGTGAGGGCTTCGCGCAGTTCGTCCTCGATCTCGGCGACCTGCGCCGAGTGGGCCGCGTAGTCCACCGGGATCGCCCTGGCCCGTACGCCTTCCCGTTCGCAGGCCGCGAGCAGGGCGGCCAGCTCCTCGGGCTCCCCGGCGACGACCACGGCGTCGGGGCCGTTCACCGCGGCCACGCAGGCGCTTCCGCCGGCGGGCAGCAGGCCGGTGGTCCGCTCGGCGGAGGCGGCGACCGAGACCATGCCGCCGCGTCCCGCCAGCCTCAGCAGCGCCCGGCTGCGCCGCGCCACCACGAGGGCCGCGTCGTCGAGCGACAGCGCCCCGGCGACGTGGGCGGCGGCGATCTCGCCCTGGCTGTGTCCGACGACCGCGTCCGGGGTGACCCCGGTGTCGCGCCAGTGCGCGGCCAGCGCGACCATCACGGCGAACAGCACCGGCTGGACGACGTCCACGCGGTCGAGCGTCGGTGCGCCGGGCGCGCCGCGCAGCACCTCGGTCAGGGACCAGTCGGTGTGCGGGGCGAGCGCCCGTTCGCAGGCGGCGATGGCGGCGGCGAACGGCGCGGAGGCGTCGAGCGCCGCCACCGCCATGCCGGCCCACTGCGAGCCCTGGCCGGGGAAGACGAAGGCCGTGCGGCCGCCGCGCGCCCGGTCCTGCACGGCGTCGGGCGCGGGTTCGCCCGCCGCGAGGGCGTCCAGCCGGTCGAGGAGCGCCTCGCGGTCGCGGCCGACGGCTGCTGCCCGGAACGGCAGGGCGGGGCGGGTGGTGGCGAGCGCGCGGGCCGGTGCGACGGCGCCCCCGTCGGGGTCGGCCCGCAGGTGCTCGCCCAGCCGGCGTGCCTGTCGGCGCAGGGCCGCGGGCGTCATGGCGGAGAGCAGCCACGGAACGGTGGTCCCGGTGTCCTCGGCCGGTTCGCCGTCCGTGCCGTCGGGCAGCGGGCGGGCGTCGGCGGCGGGTGCTTCCTCCAGGACGGCGTGGGCGTTGGTGCCGCTCATGCCGAACGCGGAGACGCCGGCCCGGCGCGGCCTGTCCCCGTCCGGGGCGTCCCAGGGGCGGGCGTCCGCGAGCAGCCGGACCGCGCCGGCCGACCAGTCCACCCGGCTGGACGCCTCCTGTGCGTGAAGGGTGCCGGGGAGCACGCCGTTGCGCAGGGCGAGCACCGTCTTGATGACCCCGGCGACCCCGGCGGCGGCCTGGGTGTGCCCGATGTTGGACTTCAGCGACCCCAGCCACAGCGGGCGGTCCGCGGGCCGGTCCTGGCCGTAGGTGGCCAGCAGGGCCTGCGCCTCGATGGGGTCGCCGAGCACGGTGCCGGTGCCGTGCCCCTCGACCAGGTCGACGTCGGCGCCGGACAGTCCTGCCGCAGCCAGCGCGGTCCTGATCACCCGCTGCTGCGCGGGGCCGCTCGGGGCGGTGAGGCCGTTGCTGGCACCGTCCTGGTTCACCGCGGTGCCCCGGACGAGGGCGAGCACCGGATGTCCGAGGCGGCGCGCGTCGGAGAGGCGTTCCACGAGCAGGACGCCCACCCCTTCGCCCCAGCCCGTGCCGTTCGCCCCTTCGGCGAAGGAGCGGCAGCGGCCGTCGGGCGACAGGCCCTGCTGACGGCTGAACTCGACGAAGACGTCCGGGCTCGCCATCACCGCGGCGCCGCCGACCAGGGCGAACGAGCAGTCGCCGGCACGCAGGGCCTGGCCGGCCAGGTGCAGTGCCACCAGCGAGGACGAGCAGGCCGTCTCCACGGTCACGGCGGGGCCGCCGAGTCCGAGGGTGTAGGCGACGCGGCCGGAGGCGACGCTGGTGACCGTGCCGCTGAGGAGGTGTCCCTCGATCCCGTCGGACGGGTTCTGCGGGCCGGTGCCGTAGCCCTGGGCGGCGACGCCGACGTAGACGCCGCCCTCGCTGCCGCGGACCGACGCGGGGTCGAGTCCGGCCCGCTCCAGCGCCTCCCAGCTGGTTTCGAGCAGCAGTCGCTGCTGCGGGTCCATGGCCAGGGCCTCACGCGGGGAGATGCCGAAGAACTCCGCGTCGAACTCGGCCGCGCCGTCCAGGAATCCGCCGCCGGTGGTGTAGAAGGTGCCCGGGTGCAGGGGGTCCGGGTCGTAGAGGGTGTCCAGCGGCCAGCCGCGGTCGGCGGGCAGCGCGGCGACCGCGTCCACTCCGTCGGCGACCAGGTGCCACAGGTCCTCGGGCGAGCGGACGCCGCCCGGGAACCGGCAGGCCATCGAGACGATCGCCAGGGGTTCGTCGGCCGCCGCGGGCCCGGCCGCGCGGTCGGCGGCGGCTGCGGAGTCCGTCGCGGCCGTGCCGGTCGTGCCGGTCGTGCCGGTCGTGTCGTCGGCGGACGGTTCGGTGCCGCCCAGCTCGGCGAAGAGGTGGGCCGCGAGGGCGGCTGCCGTCGGGTGGTCGAAGACGGTGGTGAACGCGAGCGGCAGAGCGGTGGCCGCGACCAGCCGGTTGCGGAGTTCGACGGCGGTGAGCGAGTCGAAGCCCAGCTCGCGGAACGGGCGGTCGGCCGAGAGGCCGGCGGCCGACTCGTGGCCCAGCACGGCGGCCGCTTCGCTCCGCACCAGTTCCGTCAGCAGTTTGCGGCCCTCGGGCTCGGACAGTCGGCGCAGCCGGTGCAGCCACGCCGGGTCGCCGCCCTTACCGGGTTCGGACCCGGCGGAGGTGTCCGCAGCTGCGGCTGCCCGGGGCTCCGGGACGGCCGACAGGCCGCGCAGCAGCGCACTGTCCCTGACCGAACCGAAGATCGGCGCGAAGCGGCTCCAGTCCAGCTCGGCGACGACCGTCTCGCCCTCGTCCTGGGCCAGCGCCAGGCCGAGCGCGGAGAGCGCCGCCGCCGGGGCCATCGGCACCAGGCCGTGGCGGCGCAGGCCGTCGCCGACCGCGCCCTCGGCCATGCCCGCGCCGGCCCAGGGGCCCCAGGCCACCGAGGTCGCCGTCAGGCCCCGGCCGCGCCTCGCCGCGGCGAGGCCGTCCAGGTAGGCGTTGGCCGCCGCGTAGGCGCCCTGGCCGCCGCTGCCCCAGGTGCCCGAGATCGAGGAGAACAGCACGAAGGCGTCCAGCGGGCGGTCCTCGAACAGGGCGTCGAGGTGGGCCGCGCCACGCGTCTTGGCCGCCGTCAGCCAGGCCAGTTCTTCCAGGGTGCAGTCCGCCAGCGGGGTGTCCGAGGTGAGTCCGGCGGTGTGCACCACGGCCCGTACGGTGTCGCCCTCCTCGCGCAGCCGCTCCAGGACCCGCTCCAGCGCGGTGCGGTCGGCGACGTCGCAGGCCAGCAGGGTGCTCCGGGCGCCGAGCGCCGCCAGGGCGCCGACCAGCGCGTCGGCTCCGGGGGCCGCGGGGCCCCGCCGGCCGAGCAGGACGAGGTGGTCCGCGCCGCGCTCCGCGAGCCAGCGCGCCACCTGGGCGCCGAGGCCTCCGGTGCCGCCGGTGACGAGGACCGTGCCGCGCGGCGTCCACGGCGCGGGCGCGGGTGTCGCGGGCTCCGGCGCGAGGACGAGCCGACGGCCCAACGGCGCCGGCACGCGTACGGCCACCTGGTCCTCGCCGTCCCGTCCGGCCAGCACCGCGCACAGCCCGTCCAGCGCGGGCCCGTCCAGCAGGTCCGGCAGGTCGACCAGGCCGCCCCAGCGCAGCGGGTGTTCCAGTGCCGCCACCCGGCCCAGGCCCCACACCTGGGCCTGCTCGGGGCGGACCTCTTCCGTGCCGTCGGCCGCCACCGCGCCGCGGGTGGCGCACCACAGGGGTGCGTCGATGCCGCTGTCGCCCAGGGCCTGGAGCAGCAGCAGGGTCCCGGTCAGGCAGGCGTCGAGTGCCCGCAGGCCCGGGTGGGATCCCTCGGCCAGGGCCAGCAGCGACAGGACGCCCGCCAAGGAGCCGAACTCCCGGAGCAGCGAGGCCAGTTCGGCGCGTTCGACGGCGGCCCCGACCTGGATCACGACCACGTCGGCGCCGTGTCCGGCGAGGGCCTGTTCGCAGGCGAGTGCGGTGTCCTCGGCCCCGGGTCCGTCCGGGGTGACGAGCAGCCAGCGGCCGGAGAGGCGGGGCTGCGCGGGCGCGGTGAGCGGCTCCCATGCGATGCGGTAGCGGCCGGGGCCGCTCTCCCCGCCGGAGCGGCGGGCGGCGGGGGCCCGGTCCGGTGCGGCGACGGGCCAGAAGCGCCGGCGCTGGAAGGCGTAGGTGGGCAGGTCGACCCGCCGCACGTCGGTGCCGCTCCAGCCCGCCGACCAGTCCACCGTCACGCCGCGCAGGTGCAGCGAGGCGAGTGCGGCGCGGACCGCGTCGGCCTCGCCGCGGCCGTCGCGCAGCAGCGGCACCGTCCCGGGGCCGCCGGCGGTGGCTTCGGGGGTGGTGTCGGGGAGGCAGGCGTGGAGCATGCCGGACAGCACGCCGCCCGGTCCGAGTTCGAGGTACGTCGTCGCACCCTCGGCCCGCAGCCGGCGGGCCCCTTCCAGGAAGCGCACGGTGCCCCGGACGTGGCGCACCCAGTGGTCGGGGGAGCGGAGTTCCTCGGCCGTGGCGGTGCGCCCGGTCAGGTTGGAGACGATCTCGATGCCGGGCGCGCGGTAGGTCAGCGACTCGGCCACGTCCCGGAACGCGTCGAGCATCCCGTCCATCCGGGCGGAGTGGAACGCGTGGCTCACGCTCAGGCGGCGGGTGCGCCGTCCTCGGGAGCGGAACGCCCCGGCCAGCCGCAGGACCGCGTCCGCGTCACCGGACAGGACCACCGAGGTGGGCCCGTTGACGGCGGCGATGTCCACCGCGTCCCGGCCCGGGTCGTCCAGCAGGGCCTGCTGCACTTCCTCCTCGGTGGCCTCCACGGCCACCATCGCGCCGCCCTCGGGCAGGTCGTCCATCAGCCGTCCCCGGGCCGCCACCAGCGCGCAGGCGTCGGGCAGGTCCAGCACGCCCGCCGCGTGGGCGGCGGCGAGTTCGCCGATGGAGTGCCCCATCAGCAGGTCGGGCTGCACACCCCAGCGCTGCACGAGCCGGAACAGCGCCGTCTCCAGGGCGAACAGCGCGGGCTGGGTGTACCGGGTGCGGTCGAGCAGCGCCGCGCCGGGGGTTCCGGGCTCGGCGAACAGGACGTCGCGCAGGGGCAGGTCGAGGTGCGGGTCCAGGCCGGTCAGCACCTCGTCGAGGGCGTCGGCGAACACCGGGTCGTCGCGGTAGAGCTCCGCACCGGCTCCGGCGCGCTGGCTGCCCTGTCCCGGGAAGAGGAAGGCGGTCCGGCCGGAGCGTACGGCGCCTCCGGTGAGCAGGTGGCCCGCTGCCGTGCCGCGCGCGAGTGCGGTGAGCGAGCGCCGGACGGATGCCCGGTCCCGTCCCAGGACGGCGGCCCGGTGTTCGAGCGGGGCCCGTCCCGTGGCGAGCGAGTAGGCGACGTCCGCCAGTTCGGCGTCCGGGTCGGCATCGAGCCGGCTCACCAGCCGGCCGGCCTGTGCCCGCAGGGCCTCCGGTGTCCTGGCCGAGAGCAGCAGCGGCACGGGCGGGGCGGCCCGGCGCGCGGTGGGCGTCGCGGTGGCCGTCGTCGCGGTGGCGGCGGTGTCCGGGGCCGTGGTGTCCGGGGCGGGCACGGCCGGGGTGTCGGTCCGGTCCGGGGCGGGCGCGACCGCGACGGCAGGCGCCTGCTCGATGATCGCGTGCACGTTGGTGCCGCTGATGCCGAACGACGACACGCCCGCCCGGCGCGGGTTCCCGGTCTCCGGCCACGGGGTGTGCGCGGTGAGCAGGCGGACGGCGCCGTCGGACCAGTCGACGTGCGGGTTCGGCGTCCCGGCGTGCAGGGTTCCCGGCAGTTCGCCGTGGCGGATGGCCAGCACCATCTTCATCACCCCGGCCACCCCGGCCGCCGCCTGGGTGTGCCCGATGTTCGACTTCACCGAGCCGAGCCACAGCGGCCGGTCCGCCGGGCGCGCCGGCCCGTGGACGGCCTGGAGCGCCTGCGCTTCGATGGGGTCGCCGAGCTTCGTGCCGGTGCCGTGGGCCTCGATCGCGTCGATCTGGTCGGCGCGCAGCGCGGCGTCGGCCAGCGCGGCGCGGATGACCTGCTGCTGGGACGGGCCGTTGGGGGCGGTGAGCCCGTTGCTGGCGCCGTCCTGGTTCACGGCGGTGCCGCTGATCAGCGCGAGGACGGGGTGGCCGTGGCGCAGGGCGTCGCTGTGGCGCTCCAGCAGCAGCACTCCGGCGCCCTCGCCCCAGCCCGTGCCGTCCGCGTCCGCCGAGAACGCCTTGCACCGTCCGTCGGCGGCGAGCCCGCGCTGACGGCTGAACTCCACGAACAGCCGCGGGGTGCTCATCACTGTCACCCCGCCCGCGAAGGCCTGCTCGCAGTCGCCGCGCCGCAGTGCCTGTACGGCCAGGTGCAGCGCCACCAGCGACGAGGAGCACGCGGTGTCGACGGTGAGCGAGGGCCCCTGGAGGCCGAGGACGTAGGACAGCCGCCCGGACAGCACGCTGGCCGTGTTCCCGGTCAGCAGATGGCCCTCGGACACTCCCTCGGCGCCCTGGAGCAGCGCGGAGTAGTCCTGGCCGTTGGTGCCGATGTAGACGCCGACCTGCCGGTCCTTCAGCGCGGTCGGGTCCTGCCCGGAGCCCTCGACCGCCTCCCAGGCGGTCTCCAGGAGCAGCCGCTGCTGCGGGTCCATGGCCAGGGCCTCGCGCGGCGAGATGCCGAAGAACTCCGCGTCGAACTCGGGGGCGTCGTGCAGGAAGCCGCCCTGCATGGTGTACGTGGTGCCGGCGTGGTCGGGGTCCGGGTCGTACAGCCCCTCGGTGTCCCAGCCCCGGTTCGACGGCCAGTCGCCGACGGCGTCGGTGCCCTTCGCGAGCAGGTGCCAGAACTCCTCGGGCCCGGCGACCCCGCCGGGGAAGCGGCAGCCCATGCCGACGATCGCGATCGGCTCGTTGCCGCCGGGCGCCGCCGCCCGGCCCGCCCCGGCTTCGACGGAGCCGGCGGGCCCGGCGGTGCCGCTCGCCGCGTCCGGCAGGTCCAGGTCGGCGAGCAGCCGGTCGGCCAGTGCCGACGGTGTGGGGTGGTCGAACAGGACGGTGGCGGGCAGGGCCAGTCCGGTGACGGCGGCGAGCCGGTTGCGCAGTTCCACCGCCGTCAGCGAGTCGAACCCGAGCGCGTTGAACGCCTTTCCGGGCTGGACCGTGTCGACGCCGGGGTGGCGCAGGACGGTCGCCGCGTGGGTGCGGACCAGTTCGGTGAGGGTCCTGACCCGGTCCTCGTGGCGCGGCAGTACGGCGATCTGCTGCCGCAGGGCGTCGGCGGGGTCGCCGCCCTCCCGGGCCGCCGAGGGTGCGGTGGCGTCCGCGACGGGCCGCTCGGCAGCCGGGTCCGGTATCCCGTCGAGCAGGGCGGCGGTCCACCGGCCCCGGCCCGTGGTGAAGCGCCGCCAGTCGACATTGGCGACCACGACCAGCTCGTCGTCCTCCGCGAGTGCCCGGCCGATCGCGGTGACGGCCGTTTCGGGCTCCATCACCGGCATGCCGAAGTCCCGCAGCCGTGCGGCGACATCGTCCGCCAGCATGCCCGGCCCGGCCCAGGCGCCCCAGGCCACGGACGTGCCGGGCAGCCCGGCGGCCCGGCGGGCGGCGACGAGTGCGTCGACGGCCGCGTTGGCGGCCGCGTAGTTGCCCTGCCCGGCGTTGCCCACGACGCCCATCACGGACGAGAACACCACGAAGGCCGACAGGTCGAGACCTGCGGTGGCCTCGTGCAGGTTCCGTGCGGCGGTCAGCTTGGCGCGCAGCACCACGGCGAGCCGCGCGGGGTCCAGCGCGTCGAGCACACCGTCGTCGAGGACGCCGGCCGCGTGGATGACGGCGGACAGCGGGCATCGCGCCGGGATGTCGGCGACCAGCGCCGCCAGTGCGGCCGGGTCCGCGACGTCGCAGGCAGCAAAGGCCACTTCGGCGCCCAGCGCCGTCAGTTCCGTCCGCAGCGCGTCCGTACCGGGTGCGTCGGCACCGCGACGGCTGACCAGCAGCAGCCGCTCCGCGCCCTGGCCCGCGAGCCAGCGCGCCGTGTGCGAGCCGACGCCACCGGTGCCACCGGTGACGAGGACCGTACCCTGCCAGCGCGGTCGCGCCGCGCCGGCCTTTCGCGCTTTCGGCTGCACGGACGACGCGGGCCGGAGCCGGCGTCCGTGGACCCCGGTGGAGCGCACCGCCACCTGTTCCTCGTCGGCCGCGGCTCCCGCGAGCACCGCGCACAAGCGGCGAGCGGCCCGCACGTCCAGCACCTCGGGCAGGTCGATCAGACCGCCCCGGCGGTGCGGGTGCTCCAGTGCCAGCGTCCGGCCCAGGGCGGCGGACGCGGCCTGACCGACGTGTCCGGGCCGCTCCGCGCCGCCCAGGACCGCCGTTCCCTTCGTCAGCGTCCAGAGCCGGGCGTCGATGCCCGCGTCCTCCAGCGCCTGGGCCAGCGCGAGGGTCAGCGCCGGACCGCCGGGCAGGTCGGGGTGTGCGGGATGGGGGCGCTGCTCCCAGGACAGCAGGGACAGCACGCCGGCGATCGGCTGCTCCCCGGCGGTCTCCGTGAGCAGGGCGGCCAGGTGTTCGCGGGTCGCGCCCGGATCGGCGACGACGCACGGAAGGAGGTCGGCTCCGGCCTCGCCGAGAGCGTCCAGGACGGCCGCCGCGTCGTCGGCCTCGGGGCGCAGGGCGAGCCAGAGTCCGGCGAGGCCGTCCGCCGGCGCGACCGACAGGGGTGCCCAGGCCACGTGGTAGCGCCAGGAATCCGCCTTCCGCTCCCGGTTCCTGACGGAGCGCCAGGTCGCCAGCGCGGGCAGGACTTCGTCCAGGGCTTCGCGGCCGACCCCGAGGGTTTCGGCGAGCTGGGCGGGGTCCTGGAGTTCCGGGTCGTCCCAGCGGTCTTCGGCAGGAGCGGCCGGGACGGCGGCGGGGGCCGTCAGCCAGTAGCGGCTGCGCTGGAAGGCGTACGTCGGCAGATCCACCCGCCGCGCCCCCGGGAACGCACCCGAGAAGTCCACCCCCAACCCGCACTCCCACGCGCGGCCCACCGCACGCAGCACCTGCGCCGGGCCGCCCTCCCCACGGCGCAAGGTCCCCAACACCACGGCACCCACACCCGCGGCCTCCACCGACTCCCCCACCGCCACACCCAACACCGCATGCGGGCTGGACTCGACGAAGAACCGGTGCCCGGCCGCGAGGAGCGAGCGGGTCGCCCGCTCGAACTCGACGGTCTCCCGGAGGTTGCGGTACCAGTACTCGGCGTCCAGGGACTTCGTGTCCAGCAGGCCGCCGGTCACGCTCGAATAGAACGGCACAGAACCGGAGCCGGGAGTGATCCCGTCCAGGTCGGAGAGCAGCTGCTCGCGGACCTCTTCCACATGCACGGAGTGCGACGCGTAGTCCACGTCGATCAGCCGCGCCCGCACCCCTTCTTCCACGAGCTCGTCCACCAGCGCGGCGACGGCGTCCGCGTCGCCCGACACCACCGTCGACGACGGACCGTTCACCGCCGCCACCGACAACCGACCCACGCGTTCCCGCACCACGTCCACCGGCAGAGGCACCGACGCCATGCCGCCACGGCCCGCCAGCGCGCGGATCACACGGGAACGCAACGCGACCACACGGGCCCCGTCCTCCAGGCTCAGACCACCAGCCACGCACGCCGCGGCGATCTCGCCCTGCGAGTGACCCACCACCGCGTCCGGAACGACGCCGAACGACCGCCACACCTCCGCCAGCGACACCATCACCGCCCACAGCACCGGCTGCACCACATCGACGCGCGCGAGCAACCGCTCCGAGCCCAGCGCCTCCGCCAACGACCAATCCACGTAAGGCGCCAGCGCCCGCTCGCACTCGGCCATCCGCCCTGCGAACACCGCCGATTCGGCCAGCAACTCCGCAGCCATCCCCACCCACTGCGAACCCTGACCCGGGAACACCAGCACCGAGCGACCGGACACCAACCCGCCGCCGGACATCGCAGCGCCCTGCGCCAGCGCCTTCACGCCGTCGAGCAACTCGCTCCGGTCGGTGCCCACCACCACGGCACGGTGCTCGAAGGACGCACGCCCCACCGCCAGCGAATGGCCCACGTCCGCCGTGTCGAGCCCGGGCTCCGCCGCCACCCGCGCCGCCAACGCCCCCGCCTGCGCCCGCAGGGCCTCCGCGCTGCGCGCCGACACCGGCCACACCACCGGCCCGGGACGCCGGGCACCCTCCGCCGCCCCGGCCGGAGCCTCGGCCGGCGCGGACTCCAGGATCACGTGGGCGTTGGTCCCGCTGATGCCGAAGGAGGACACGCCGGCCCGGCGCGGGCGTCCCGTGTCGTCCCACGTACGGGCCTCCGTCAGCAGTCGGCCGGCTCCCGCCGACCAGTCCACCTCGGGCGTCGGGCCGTCCACGTGCAGCGTCTTCGGCATCACACCGTGCCGCAGCGCCAGCACCGACTTGATGACACCGCCCACCCCGGCCGCGGCCTGGGCATGGCCGATGTTGGACTTCAGCGAGCCGATCCACACCGGACGGTCCGCCGGCCGGTCCTGCCCGTACGTCGCCAGCAGCGCCTGCGCCTCGATCGGGTCGCCCAACCGCGTCCCCGTACCGTGCGCCTCCACCACATCCACGTCCGACGCCGCCAGCCCCGCATCCGCGAGCGCCGCACGGATCACCCGCTGCTGCGACGGGCCGTTGGGAGCCGTCAGGCCGTTGCTCGCACCGTCCTGGTTCGTGGCCGAACCGCGGATGACGGCCAGCACCGGGTGCCCGTTGCGCCGCGCGTCCGACAGGCGCTCCAGCAGCAGCATCCCCGCGCCCTCGGCCAGGCCGAAGCCGTCGGCGGCTGCCGCGAAGGCCTTGCAGCGGCCGTCCGGGGCCAGACCGCCCTGGCGGCTGAACTCCACGAGCATGCCGACCGTGGACATCACGGTCACGCCGCCGGCCAGCGCCAGCGAGCACTCGCCCGACCGCAGCGCCCGGACCGCGAGGTGCAGGGCCACCAGCGAGGACGAGCACGCCGTGTCGACGGTGACCGCCGCGCCCTCCAGGCCGAGGGTGTAGGCCAGGCGGCCCGACACGACGCTTCCGGTGTTGCCGGTCAGCAGGTGGCCGCCCTCGTCGGCGCCCTGTTCGAGCGAGGGCCCGTAGTCCATGGTCATCGCCCCGACGTAGACGCCCGTCGGGGTCCGCCGCAGGGTGGCCGGCTCGATCCCGGCGCGCTCCAGTACTTCCCAGGTCGTCTCCAGCAGCAGCCGCTGCTGGGGGTCCATGGCCAGGGCCTCGCGCGGCGAGATGCCGAAGAACTCCGCGTCGAAGTCGGCCGCGCCGGTGAGCGAGCCCGCCTCCCGCTGGTAGTACCGGCCCGGTGTCCCCGGTGCGGGGTCGTACCGTCCGGCGGTGTCCCAACCGCGGTCGTCGGGCAGCGCGGAGACGGCGTCGGCGCCTGCCGACACCAGCTCCCAGAGTTCGTCGGGGCTGCCGACCCCGCCGGGGTAGCGGCAGCCCATGCCGACGATCACCACGGGGTCGTCGTCCTCGGCCCGCCGCACCGGCCCGTACGCGTCCGTGCCCGTGCCCGTGTCCGTGTCGGGTCGGTCGCCGCCGATCGCGGCGCAGAGGTACGCGATCAGGGCGGTCGGGGTCGGGCAGTCGAAGGCGACCGTCGCCGGGATGTGCAGCGCCGTCGCCGCGCTCAGCCGGTTGCGCAGCTCCACGGCGGTGACGGAGTCGAATCCCAGGTCGAGGAAGGCCAGGTCGGGCGGGACCGGATCGGACCGCCCGGTCAGTGCGGCGATCTCCTCGTCCAGCAGCCGTGCCAGCGCGGCACGCCGCTCCGGTACGTCCAGTCCGGCCAGCTCCGCGCGGAACGCGGTGCCGGCATCCCGGCCGCCGCCCGCCCCGTCCGGCCCGTTCGCGTCCGTCGGGCCGGGTTCCGCGAGCGCCGCCAGGGCAGCCGCCGGCAGTTCCCGCACCCGGGCGTGCTGCCCGGAGAACCGCGCTTCCCGTTCCGGGGTGACTCCGTGCACGTACAGCTCGCCGAGCGAGGTCAGGAACCGGCCCGGACCGCCCTGGTCGCGGCGCAGCGTCCCGAGGACGGCGGCCTGCGCGCCGTGTTCCTCCGCGCAGTCCGTGAGGGCGGAGGTCAGCACGGTGTGCGGGCTGACCTCCAGCAGGATCCCGTGTCCGTCCTGCAGCAGGGCCCCGGCCGCCTGGTGGAACCTGACCGGGTTTCGGAGGTTGCGGCACCAGTAGTCGGCGTCCAGGACCGGGGCGTCCAGCCGTCCCCCGGTCAGTCCGGAGTAGTAGGGCAGCTGCGGTGTGCGGGGCCGGATCGGTGCGAGGTCGGCGCGCATCCGGGGGACGATCGCGTCGATGTGCGGGGAGTGGGCGGCCAGGCCCACCGCTATTCGGCGGGCGTGGACCCCGTCCGAGGCCAGGTCGGCGAGGAGTTCGGCCGCGGCGTCGCGGTCGCCGGAGACGATCACGGAGCGCGGCCCGTTGTGCGCGGCGACGACGAGGCGGCCGTCCCAGCGGCGCAGCCGCGGCTCGATCTCGCCGGCCGGGGCCATCACGGAGACCATGTCGCCCTGCCCGGCCAGGGTCGCCTGGGCCTGGCTCCACAGGGCCACCACCCGCGCGGAGTCGTCCAGGGACAGCGCGCCGCTGACCGCGGCGGCGGTGACCTCGCCGACGCTGTGCCCGAGCACGGCGGCCGGTTCCACGCCGTGGGAGCGCCACAGCGCGGCGAGCGACACCGTCACGGCGAACAGCAGGGGCTGCACCACGTCGGCCCGGTCCCCGGCGGGTGCGCCCGGCGCGTCCGGGTCGCGGAGCACGTCGATCGGCGACCAGTCGACGAACGGTTCCAGGGCCTGCGCGCACGCGTCCATCCGGTCGCGGAACACCGTGGAGGTGTCCAGCAGGTCCACCGCCATCCGGGGCCACTGCGCGCCCTGTCCGGGGAACACGAAGGCGACCCGGCGGTCTGTCCCTGCGGCGCCCTCCAGCAGGCCGGGCATGCTCCTGCCGTCGGCGAGCGCGTCCAGCCGCTGGAGGAAGCCGTCACGGCCGTCCGCGACCAGTGCCGCCCGCCGGCTCCCCTCGGACGCGGTGTGCGCGAGGGTGAACGCGATGTCCTGGGAACTCCAGTCGTCACGACCGGCCAGGTACGCGTGCAGGCCGCGCGCGCCGGCCGCCAGCGACTCCTTGCCGCTGCCGGCCAGTGTCCACAGCAGCAGTGCTTCCGTACCGTCGGGGTGCGTCATCGTGACTTCGGACTCCTTCACGGAGGTCAGGACCATCAGTCGCCGGATCGTGGCGGGGTGCCCGCTCCCACGGGTCGCGCGTCGGCCGGGACGCCTTCGTCAGGTCCGGCGGGTGCCGCTGCCGGGCGTGCGACGTCGATCTTGCCCAAGCCGGATAGCGTCCCGATATCGCAGGCCGCGACACGGCGCGGGCCCGGGGAGCGGGCGGGTCGCGGGGCGGCGGGAGCACCGCGCGCACCCCGTTGGGGCAGGTCAGCCGTCCGTTCC
This sequence comes from Kitasatospora sp. NPDC059795, assembly GCF_042732175.1. NCBI lineage: Bacteria > Bacillati > Actinomycetota > Actinomycetes > Kitasatosporales > Streptomycetaceae > Kitasatospora > Kitasatospora sp. NPDC059795. Next base: position 766,086 of record NZ_JBHWID010000001.1, on the reverse strand, counting down.
TGCGGACCGCTGCGGAACCGGAGTGCGCGCCACCCCCAGCTCCTGCCAGATCCCGTCCAGCGCCGCGACGAACGCCTCGACCTCCGCGGGCTCGTGGACGGCGCCGGGCGCGCTCCGGAGGATCTCCTGGCCCGTGCGCACGCTCGGCGCGTTGATCGCCTGCACGTAGATGCCGTGGCGTTCCAGCAGCAGGGCGGAGATCCGCCGGGCGAGTGCGTCGTCCCCGACGAAGATCGAAACGATGTGGGACCCGTCGGAGACGAAGGGGATGCCGCGTTCCGTGAGCAGCCGGTGCGCCAGTCGCGCGTTCTCGTGGAGCCGGTCGCGCTCCTCGTCCGAACTGCGCAGGTGCCGGACCGCGGCGAGCGCGCCCGCCACGACCGCCGGAGGCAGGGCGGTGGTGAAGATGAACGAGCGGGACAGGCCGCGCACCGCGTCGACCAGCTCGGCGGGACCGGCGATGTATCCGCCGGTGGTGCCGAATCCCTTGGCGAGCGTTCCCATGATCACGGTGAACTCGTCCGCGATGCCCAGGCTCGCGGCGATGCCGGCTCCCTCCGGCCCGTACATCCCGACCGCGTGGACCTCGTCGAGGAAGGTCATCGCGCCGTACTCGCGGGCGATCCGGGCGATCTCGGCGAGCGGGGCGACATCACCCGCCATCGAGTAGACCGACTCCATGACGATCATCTTCGGCCGGTCGGGATCGACGGCGGATATCAGCTCTTCCAGATGCGCCGTGTCGTTGTGGCGGAAAATGTGCTTCTCGGCGCCGCTGTGGCGGAGTCCGTCGATGATCGAGGCGTGGTTCATCTCGTCGGAGAAGACGACGCAGTTCCCCAGCCGGCCGGCCAGGACCGTGAGGGCTCCGTCATTGGCGGTGTATCCGGAGGTGAAGAGAAGGGCGTCGGCCTTGCCGTGCAGATCCGCCAGTTCCTTCTCCAGCAGCACGTGGTAGTGATTGGTCCCGCCGATGTTCCGGGAGCCGCCCGAGCCCGCGCCGTGGTCGTCGAGGGCTTCGCGGGTCGCCGCCAGGACCAGCGGGTGCTGGCCCATCCCCAGGTAGTCGTTGCTGCACCACACGCTGATCTCGGAGGTGATCCCGCCTCGCACGCTCCGGGCCGCCGGGAATTTCCCGGCGTGCCGGCCGATCTCCAGAAACTCCCGTTTCGCCTCCGCGGACCCGCCTTCCTTCATATGGCGCGAGAAGAGCTCCAGGTAATGGTTCATGGCCACCCTTTTCTCCGAGGACTGCGCCGATGCGGCGCCGGACCGGTAGAGGGAATTGTCCCAGAACGGGATATCACTTCGATGGCGCGGCCTGCGACAATTACACTCGCTCATTCGTTCCTGACAGACCCGCTATTCGCGTTGTACGCTGTGCGGAAATTCCTCGGAACGACGCCACTGGAGCTCTCTATGCCGTCGGACGGAACGTATGTCGGCCAAATCCTCGAAGTGATCTCCGCAGAACCGGAGAAAGTGGTCCTGTCCTGGCGCGACCGGACACTGACCGCGGCGGAGCTGACCGCCCTGGTCCGGTCGGCCGCGCAGGCCCTGCACCGGCACGTCGGCGGCAGCGGCGGCAGCGGCGGGAGCGCCGTGGTCGCCGTCCTGACCGTCACCAACACCGCCCCGACCCTGGTCCTGCGGTACGCCGCGAACCTGGTCGGCGCCACGGTGGTCCACTTGCACACCACCAACGCGGTCGATCCGGCGGACCGCATAGCGGCCGGCGCCAAACTCAAGATCCTCCGGGAGACCGGTGCGACGCACCTGGCCGTCGACGCGGAGAACCTCGCGACCGCCCGTGAGCTGCGCGAGCAGCTGGGCACCCCGCTCACTCTCGTCGCCCTCGGCGATCTCGGCCCCGACGTCCTGGACCTGACGACCGGCGACCCGGACGCGCTGGATCCGGCCGGCATCGAGATCGGGCTCGACCGGCCCGCGGTGGTGACCTACACGAGCGGGACGACCGGCGCACCGAAGGGCATCGCCTTCGACTTCCGGACCCGCAACGGCTTCATCTCCGCCGGACTCCAGATGCGCTGGCGGTCCGTCTACCTGGCCTTCCTCCCGCTCAGTCACTCCAGCGGCGCCGCGGCCGACGACTCACTCGCGTCCGGCGGCTCGGTGGTCCTGCAGGAGGGCTTCGACCCGGGCGACGCGCTGCACGCCATCGCGCAGCACGGGATCACCCGGATGCTGCTCTCCCCTCCCCAGCTGTACCTGCTCATGGACCGTCCGGAGGTGGGCTCGACCGACCTCTCCAGTCTTCAGATGGTCACGTACGTGGGCTCCCCCGCGTCCCCCGAGCGACTGGCCGAGGCGGTCAAGGTCTTCGGCGACGTGCTGATCCAGGTGTACGCGACCAGCGAGGCGGGCTTCGTCAGCATGCTCTCGCCCGCCGAGCACCTCGACCCCCGGCTGCGGGTCACGGTCGGCCGCCCGATGCCCGGCTGGGTCCGGATCACCGATCCGGACGACCACCGCGACCTGCCGCTCGGCGAGATCGGCGAGGTCTGCGTACGGTCGCCCTTCACGATGAAGGAGTACGTGGCCGAGCCCGAACTCACCGCCCGGACCGTACGGGACGGCTGGGTGCACACCGGCGACCTCGGCTTCGTCGACGGTGACGACTACCTCCACCTGCGCGGCCGGATCGGCGAGGTGGTCAAGACCAACGGCATCAAGATCCACCCGGTGACGGTGGAGAACGCCCTGCTGGCCCACCCCGATGTCGTGCAGGCCGCCGCCTTCTGCGTCCGGGACCAGGACCGGATCGAGTACCTGCACGCCGCCGTGGTGCTGCGCGAGGCGGGCACGGCCGGCCCCGACGACCTGGCGGAACACGTCCGGGCCACCCTCTCGCCCAAGCACGTCCCCGCGCGGATCCACGTCCGCCCCACGCTGCCCCTCACCGGCGTCGGCAAGCCGGACAAGGCGCGGCTGGCCGCGGAAGCGAGCGGGTGAAACCCCCATGACCCTCTCCGTGGCAGCCATCCTCGCCGAGTCCGCGCTACGGCGACCGGAGCACCCGGCGATCGTGTCCGGCACCCGGAAGATCACCTACCGCGAGCTGTGGGACGGGGCGCGGAGGTACGCGGCGGTGCTGCGCGCGCGGGGCATCGGCCCCGAGGACAAGGTGGCGCTGCTGCTGCCCAGCACCCCGCACTTCCCGCTGGCCTACTTCGGCGTGCTCGCGCTCGGCGCGGTCGCGGTCCCGGTCCACGCCCTGCTCCGGGCGGACGAGATCGCGTACGTCCTGAAGGACTCCGGGGCGGCGGCACTGATCTGCGCCGCCCCGCTCCTCGCCGAGGGCGGCAGGGCGGCGGAGACGACCGGCACACCCGTGCTCACCGTCATGGCGGACGAAGAGGACGGTGCCCGCGCGCCGCGGCTGGACGCGCTCGCGGCGCGGAGCACCCCGATCGACCGTCAGGTGCCGCGCGACCCCGAGGACATCGCGCTGGTCCTCTACACCTCCGGCACCACCGGCCGCCCCAAGGGCGCCCTGCTCACGCACCTCAACGTGGTGATGAACGTCGACACGACCATGCTGTCGCCGTTCGACTTCACCGCGGACGACGTCCTGCTCGGCTGCCTGCCGCTGTTCCACACCTTCGGCCAGATCTGCGGCATGAACACCTGCTTCCGGGCGGGGGCGACCCTGGTGCTGATGCCGCGGTTCGACGGACCGGGCGCGCTGGACCTCATGGTGCAGGAGGACTGCACCGTGTTCATGGGGGTCCCGACGATGTACACGGCGCTCCTCGACGCGGCCCGCACCGACCCCCGCAGGCCCCCGCTCGACCGCGTGTTCTCCGGCGGCGCCGCGCTGCCGGTGGCGGTCCTGGACGCGTTCCGGGAGACGTTCGGCTGCCCGGTCCTCGAAGGGTACGGACTCACCGAGACGTCTCCGGTGGTGGCCTACAACCAGAAGGCGTGGCCGCTCAAGCCGGGCACGGTGGGCCGGCCGATCTGGGGCGTCGAGGTCGAGATCGCCAGGGCGGAGGTGGAGGACAGGATCGAACTGCTGCCCGCCGGCGAGACCGGGGAGATCGTCATCCGGGGGCACAACGTGATGGCCGGCTACCTGAACCGGCCGGAGGCCACCGCCGAGGCCGTCGTGGACGGCTGGTTCCGCTCGGGCGACCTCGGCGTCAAGGACGACGAGGGCTACCTGTCCGTCGTCGACCGCAAGAAGGACGTGGTGCTGCGCGGCGGATACAACGTCTACCCGCGCGAAGTGGAGGACGTCCTGGCCCGCCACCCGGCAATCGCCCAGGCAGCCGTCATCGGGCTCCCCCACCCCGTCCACGGCGAAGAGGTGTGCGCGGTGGTGCGGCTCCGCCCCGGCACGACGCCGGACCCGGCCCTCGGCGCCATGATCGTCGCCTGGAGCAGGGAACGGATGGCGCCGTACAAGTACCCGCGCCGGGTGGAGTTCGTGGACGCCTTCCCCCTCGGCCCCAGCGGCAAGATCCTCAAACGGGAACTGACCGCCCACCTGGCCGCCGCGGACCCGGACAACCCACCGCACCCGCACTGAGCCCGGGCCCAGCCGGTCCAACGCCGAGGGTGGCCCAACGGCCCCTACTGCCGGTGGCGATGGCCGTCCTCGGGACATCGTCCCGGCTCGTCGATGAGGTTGCGCCGAACGCGGGCGATTCTGCCGAGCGTCGCGAGGGAGTCGTTCGAGCCGCCCAGGAGCGAGGGGGCGTTGCCGACGAAGCGGGCGCAGACGCCGATGTGCGAGCGGTAGACCTCGTCGAGCGCCCTCCGCAGGACCGGGTCCGCCCGTCCCCGCCCGTCCCCGGGCAGCCGGGGCGCCTCGCCCCAGCAGCGGAGCCGCTCGACCAGGACTCGGTGGAGTACGACCCGGACGCGTGCCGCCGGTGCCGCTCTTGCCGGTGGCGACCGGGCCGGTCCCGATGTACCCGCCGGTGCCGCCGCCACCACCGTTGCCGCCGTTGGCGGTGACGGTGATCCCGTTGACGGTGACGGTCGTGTCGCCACCGGCCCCGCCTGCGCCACCGGCCCCGCCGCCCGCACCGCCCGCACCGCCCGCACCGCCCGCACCGATGGTGATGGTGACGGCCACGGTGCCGCTGGTCCCGTCGACATTGTTGATCACGCTCTGGACGTAGCCGCCCGCACCGCCGCCACCCCCGCCTTGACCCCCAGTCGCCCGGCGACAACCAGCGCTGCACGTCAGACGGTGGACAGGCCGCGCTGTTCGTTCACCGAAAGGCACCTCAGCAGCGGCGGTGAACGACGTGTGGTCCCCGGCAAGTCCCCAAAAGTCCCGCTCCGATCTCGTCGCAGCGATTGATCCGGGCCCACCTCTACGGCTCTGTCGGCTTGCCGAGGAAGGACGGCGGAGGCGAGCTCCCCGGGGCCGGGGCGGCCGGCGGGTGCGGTGGTGGACTTTTTTTCTTGACGGTCGAAAATATCTCCGCCAGACTCTGGCCCGTGCAGTGTGTCCGGCGGGGTGAATGGAGTACGACGTGGCCGCTCTGACGGCTCTGGTCCCGGATCAGACAGGGGCTCAGGTCTTCGCGCAGGTGCTCACCGCCGGGCCGATGTCCCGCACGGTGATCGCGCAGCGGCTGGGGCTGTCCCCCTCGACGGTGACCCGGCTGCTGACGCCGCTGATCGAGGAGGGCTATCTCAGCGAGACCGGCCGGCAGAGCGCGACGGGCCTGGGCCGGCCGCAGCGCCTGTTGCGGGTCAACACCGAGCAGCACCTGGCGATCGGCATCCAGATCGCGCGCACCCATGTCGCGGCCGTGCTCACCGATCTCGGCGCCCGGACCCTCCTCCGACTGGAACAGCCCCTCGACTCCCCGGACCCGGCCCGGGCCCTGGCGGTGGCGGCGGAGCTGACGGCCCGCCTCGAAGCCGGGGCGCCGTCCGCCGGTGCGAAGCTCCTGGGCATCGGCGTCGGCGTGGGCGGTCACATCGACACGGCGACGGGGGTGTGCCGGTCGGCGGTGCGTCTGGGCTGGACGGATGTCCCGATCGCCGCTCCGCTCAGTGCCGCCACCGGGCTGCCGGTGGTGGTGGACAACGACGTCAACGCCCTGGTCATCGCCGAGAGGTGGTTCGGCGAGGGGCGGGACGTCGATTCGTTCGCGGTGGTCTCGGTGGGGCGCGGCGTCGGTGGGGCGCTGATGCTCCACGGGGTGCTCCACTCGGGGGCCGGCGGGCTGGCCGTCGAGTTCGGGCACCTGCCGATCGCCCCCGACGGGCCGCTCTGCGCGTGCGGCAACCGGGGCTGCGTGGAGGCGCTGGCCTCCTCGGACGCGGTCCTGCGGATGTTCCGCGAGGCCGGCGGTCGGCCCGACGCCGACTACGAGACCGTCACGGAGCTCGCGCGTTCGGGCCCGGAGGCCGACCGGTCGGCCGCACTCTCGGCGTTCGCCACGGCCGGGGACGCACTCGGGCGCGGCCTGGCCTGCCTGTGCAACCTGCTGAACCCGGGGCTGGTGGTGCTCGCGGGCGAGGGTGTGGTGGCCCATGAGCACTTCGGGCCCGCCATGACGGCCGCGCTGGAGCGCCATGCCGTCTCCACCGCGGCCCGGGACTGCGTGATCAAGATCGACCGGGCCAGCGAGACCCTGTGGGCGCGGGGAGCCGCCTGCCTGGTCATCCGGGAAAGCGTGAGTGCCCGCCGGGCCTGATTCCATCCCCCACTCCGGCGGAATTCCCTCCGGATTGTTTCAGTAATTTCCATACCGTCCCCAGCCCACTCCGAACCGGCTTTCGGCAGGCACTGAGCTGCCCGAATCAGCTGTTCAGCGCCGTGGGCCGTCGAGCCATGCGCAAATTCTCCGCTCGAATTCGGCCGCAAAAACCTGGCCTCGAAGTATTGACCCGCCCCGTCCACGGGTGCTGAATGATCTCCGTAATTTCCGAACGCGACTGCGTGCCGCCGCCCCGGCCGCGTCGCCCGGATCATCTCCCAGCGAAAGAAGTCCCCCATGCACTCCTTCGCCCCCAGAGCCCCCAGAGCCGCCAGAGCCGCCACCGGCGCGGCGATCCTGTCCCTGGCCCTACTGGCCACCGGCTGCAGCTCCGACACGGCCGCCACGTCGGCCCCGACCGGGCCGGTCTCCATGGAGTTCTGGGGCTGGGCACCCGGCTACGACAAGCTCACCGACCAGTGGAACGCCGCCCACCCCGACATCAAGGTGACGTTCAAGCAGATCCCGTCCGGCGCCAAGGGCGGCTACGACCAGATGACCAACGCGATCACCGCGGGCAAGGCCCCGTGCCTGGCGCAGGTGACCTACAACGACATCCCGTCGATGCTGGTCAAGAACGCGCTGATGGACATCACCCCGTATGCCTCCGGTGACACGGGCAAGTACCTGGACTGGACCGTCGCGGCCTCGTCGGCCGGCGGCAAGGTCTACGGCATCCCCGTCGACACCGGCCCGATGGCGCTGTTCTACCGCACCGACCTGTTCCAGAAGTTCGGCATCGCCACGCCTCCGGCGACCTGGGACGAGTACGCCGCCGACGCCGCGAAGGTGCACGCGGCCGACCCGGGCGTCGCCTTCGGCACCGCGCCCCAGGACGCCTACGACATGGCCGGACTGTCCTGGCAGACCGGCAAGTCCTGGTTCGGCACCAAGGACGGCGCCTGGCAGGTCTCCATCGACAACCCGGGCACCCAGCAGGTCGCCGGGTTCTGGCAGGGCCTCAAGGACAGGAACGAGGTGATGAACAGCGGCAACGCCTGGGACCCGAAGTTCAACAAGGCCTCGGAGACCGGGCAGGTGATGACCTTCGTCAACGCCGCCTGGGCCGTGCCGGGCATCAAGGGCGACCTCAAGGACCTGGCCGGCAAGTGGGCGGTGGCCCCGATGCCGACCTGGGCCGCGGGCGAGTCGACGAGCGCGGACTCCGGCGGTTCCGCCACCTCGGTGCTGACCGGCTGCAGGACGCCCCAGCAGGCCGAGCAGTTCGCCGCGTTCCTGTCGAGCGACCCGGCCGCGGTGAGCACCGGCATCTCGGTCGGCGGCCTGTACCCCGCCGCCAAGGCCGGTCTGGACGACCCGCTGCTGTCGCAGGGCGATCCCTACTTCGGCGGCCAGAAGATCTACGACGTCTTCAAGCGGTCCGCGGCGAACATCCCCACCAACTGGGTGGTCGGTCCGACCTTCGGCCAGGTGGAGGCGGACTACTCGGACGCCATCGGCAAGGGCGGCTACGCCCAGGCGACGACCACGGTCCAGCAGAAGACGGTCGCGGCGCTCAAGAGCTTGGGGCTCCCCGTGTCCGGCGGCTGATGTCCGAGGGACGTCAGCTGTCCGAGGACTCCGCGGCGCCGATCGAGGGGGCGGCGCCGCGGGGCCGCCCCCACCCCGTCGCAACCGTGCGAGGAACCCACACCATGAACGCCAGGACCGCACCACCGCCCGCACCGGCCACCGCCGCACCGGCGGCGGCCGGGCCCCGCCGCCGCCACCGCCACCGGACCGCGCTCAGCGCCGCCGGCTTCCTGCTTCCGTTCGGCGCCCTGTTCACCGCGACCATGCTCGCGCCGATCGGCTACGCGATCTGGCAGAGCTTCTACCAGGTCCACCGCCAGGGCCTGTTCGGCGGCGCGCAGACCACGCGGTTCGCCGGACTCGACAACTTCTCCCAGGCCCTGCGCGACAGCGACTTCACCGCCTCGCTCGGCCGGGTGGCGCTGCTGGGCGTCGTCCAGGTGCCGGTGATGCTGGGGCTCGCACTCCTCCTCGCGCTGCTGCTGGACTCGCGCTCGGCCCGGCTGCGCAAGACCTTCCGGATGACCTTCTTCCTGCCCTACGCCCTGCCCGGCGCGATCGCCGCAGTGATGTGGTCGTTCCTGCTGGTCAAGGACCTCTCGCCGTTCACCGGACCGCTCGCGGCGATCGGGGTGCACACCGACTTCCTGTCGGCCGGCTGGCTCCCGGTGTCGATCGGCAACATGATCACCTGGGGCTGGACCGGCTACAACATGCTGATCATCTACTCGGCGCTCCAGGCGCTGCCCGCCGAGGTGGTCGAGGCGGCGGCCCTCGACAACTGCACCGGCTGGCGGCTCGCCTGGCACGTCAAGATCCCGATGGTGCGACCCGCCCTGGTGCTGACGACGGTGTTCTCCATCATCGGCACCGCCCAGCTCTACACCGAGCCGTCCGTGCTCGCCGCCGCGCGGATCCCGGGCGCCTCCAGCAGGTTCAGCCCGATCATGAACACCACGCTCACCGCCTCCCAGGCGAACCCGAACCTGGCCGCCGCCGAGTCCGTGCTGCTGGCCCTGATCACCCTGGTCCTCTCCTTCGGGGTCCTGAAGTTCACCCAGCGAAGGATGGCCGACGCATGACCACCAGCCGGAGCCCGCTCGCCGGGCGACTCGTCGTCAACGCCGTGCTGGGCCTGATGGCCCTGTACACCCTGATCCCGCTCTGGTGGCTGTTCGTCTCGGCGTCCAAGGGCGAGGGCTACCTCTACCGGGGAAACCCGCTGTGGTTCTCCCACTTCGACCTGGGCGCCAACATCGGCCGCGTGTTCACCTTCCAGGACGGGATCTTCTCCTCCTGGCTCGTCAACAGCGCGCTCTACAGTCTGGTCGGCGCGGCGGTCAGCACCCTGCTGTCCGTCATGGCCGGCTACGCCCTCGCCAAGTACCGGTTCCGGGGCCGCGAGTCGGTCTTCAACGTCATCCTGGCGTCGGTGCTGATACCCGCGCCGCTGTTCGCGCTCCCGCTGTTCCTGATGCTGGCCGAGCTCCACCTCACCGACACCTACTGGGCCGTACTGATCCCCAGCTTCGTCAGCCCGTTCGGCGTCTACCTCTCCCGGGTCTACGCATCCTCGTCCGTCCCCGACGAACTGCTGGAGGCGGCGCGCATCGACGGCGCGGGCGAGCAGCGGACCTTCTTCCGCATCGCACTGCCGGTCATGACACCGGCACTGGTGACGATCTTCCTGTTCCAGTTCGTCAGCGTCTGGAACAACTACCTGCTGCCCGCGCTGCTGCTCAACGACGCGTCCAAGCTGCCGGTCACCGTCGGCCTGGTCCAGTGGCGCTCGGAGTTCGCCAACGGCGTCTCCCCGATGCTCCCGATCGTCGGAGCGTTCGTCTCGCTGGTCCCGCTGCTCGTCGCCTTCGTCGCCCTGCAGCGCTTCTGGCGCACCGGTCTGACCGCGGGCGCCGTGAAGTAACCACTCCCCCGTTCAACGGCTCGGACACGTGGACCACCGCCGCCCCACACACCACCCGCGACCCACTGCCCGCCACCCACCGAAGACGACCGAAAGCAGCGAACGCATGACCGTGCGACCCGCCCTCACCGTTGACGGCCCCCGCTTCCTGCGCGGCGACCGCGCGCACCACGTGGTCTCCGCCGCCGTGCACTACTTCCGCATCCACCCCGACCTGTGGCACGACCGGCTGCTGCGGCTTCGCGCCATGGGCTGCAACACCGTCGAGCTGTACATCGCCTGGAACTTCCACCAGCCCACGCCGGGCCCGGCCCGGTTCGACGGCTGGCACGACGTCGCCGCCTTCGTCCGCGAGGCCGACGCGCTCGGCCTCGACGTGATCGCCCGCCCCGGCCCGTACATCTGCGCCGAATGGGACCTCGGCGGCCTGCCGGCCTGGCTGCTCGCCGACGAGTCGATGCACCTGCGCACCGGCGACCCCGCCTACCTGGCCGCCGTCGACCAGTGGTTCGACCAGCTGATCCCCGTCCTCGCCGACCTCCAGGCCTCGCGCGGCGGCCCGATCGTCGCCGTCCAGGTCGAGAACGAGTACGGCAGCTACGGCAACGACCGGGCCCACCTGGAACACCTGAAGGACGGCCTGCTCGCCCGCGGCATCGACTGCCTGCTCTTCACCTCCGACGGCCCCGAGCCCCGGATGCTGGCCGGCGGCACCCTTCCCGGTGTGCTGGCCACCGCCAACTTCGGCTCCCGGCCCGACGAGGCCTTCGCCGAGCTCGCCGCGTTCCGCCCCGGCGAGCCGCTGGTCTGCATGGAGTTCTGGAACGGCTGGTTCGACCACTTCGGCGACCCGCACCACGTCCGCGACAGCGAGGACGCGGCCGAGACACTCGACGGCATCCTCGCCGCCGGCGGCTCCGTCAACATCTACATGGGCCACGGCGGAACCAACTTCGGCTGGTGGGCCGGCGCCAACCACACCGGCAGGACCCTCACCGAGCCCGGCTACATGCCCACCATCACCAGCTACGACTACGACGCGCCCGTCGGCGAGGCCGGCGAGCTGACCGAGAAGTTCCACGCCTTCCGCGAGGTCATCGGCCGCTACCTGCCGCTGCCCGAGGCCGAACTCCCCGCCCAGCCGCGCCGGGTGGCACCGCAGAGCGCTCCCGCCACCCGCGTGGCGGCCCTGCGCGACCAGCTCGGGCTGCTGTCCGTCGCGGCACACCGTCCGGCTCCGGAACCGATGGAGAAGCTCGGCCACCACCGCGGGCTCGTCCACTACCGGCACCGCGTCACCGGCCCCGCCGGGCCCGCCACACTGACCGTCGACGGCATCCGGGACCTGGCGCAGGTCTTCCTGGACGGGAAGCCCGTCGGCGTGCTGGAACGCGACGACGCGAGCCCGACCCTCGAACTGGTCGTCCCCGAAGGCGGCGCGGAACTGGAGATCCTCGTCGAGCCCTTCGGGCGGGTCAACTACGGCCCCCACCTCGCCGACCGCAAGGGGCTGACCGCCGGCATCCGACTGGACCACCAGCACCTGTTCGGCTGGGACATCCGGGTGCTGCCGCTCGACGACCTGACCCCCCTGCCGAACGCCCTGCCCGCCGGTTCCGATGCCACCGCCGGACCCGCCTTCCACCGCGCCGACCTGCAACTGCCGGAGGCCGCCGACGCGTTCCTCGCCGTCCCCGGCAGTGACCGCACCCTGGTGTGGGTCAACGGGTTCCTGCTCGGCCGCCTGCGGACCGAACAGGGCCCCCAGGTCACGCTGTACGCCCCGGCGCCCCTGTGGCGCGCGGGGAACAACGAGGTCCTGGTCCTGGACCTCGCCGGAACTGCCGCACCCCTCACCGTGGAACTGCGCGCGCAGCCCGACCTCGGACCCACCGCACCCGCGCCCCGGTCCTGACCGCACCAGGGACACCGGCCCGTTCCGCGCCCGCCCGGCAGGCGCCCCCCAGGAACGACGCCCGCGACCGGATGTCAACTGTGGTTCCGGTGACGGGGGTTCGTTCACCGACCGGCTGCTCCGCTGCCTCTCTGCGCGTCATCGTGTCTCCGCTCCCGCACCCGCCAACGACAGGTCGCTGCCGGCGGTGGGTGTCGGGAGGCGTCGGAGAACACGGCGTTCACCGGAGTCCTCGGGCGCAGTCGACTGCACCTTCGCCCGGCGGCGGCCCGCCGTCCGCCGCTGGTAGCGTGGGCGGAAAAGGGGTGGTGGGGGGCGTTGACGACGAGCGGGGGCGCTGCCCGGCAGCAACGGCGGTCGGGGCAGGCGGAGTTCGTGCGGCGGGCGGTCCGGTCGTTGCGGTACCTGCTGGCGGTCGGCGGGACGGCGGTGCTGGCCCTGTTCGGCCTGTACGCGCTCCTGGCGGTGTTCGCGCTGAGTCTGGTGGGCCCTGGGCTGGCCCTGCTGCCGCTCGCGCTGGCCCGGCTGCGGCGGGTGGCGGATGCCCACCGGCGGCGCGCGGGGCGGTGGTTGGGCTGCGAGGTGCCGTCGTCGTACCGGCGGGTGGAGGGCGGGGTGCTGGCCCGGGCGCAGACGATGCTCACGGACCGGGCGACCTGGAGCGACCTGCTGTGGCTGCTCGTGCATGCCGTGTTCGGCACGGTCGGCGCGGCGCTGGTTCTGGGGCTGTGCACGGGGGCGACGAGCTGGCTGACCGTTCCGCTGTGGTGGCAACTGGTGCCCGAGCCCCCGCAGTTCATGGTCTGGGAGATCGATTCGTGGGGGGCTGCCCTGGCGGCGTGCCTGGCGGGCGCGGCCTACGGCGCGCTGGCCGGCTGGCTGTTGCCGTGGTGGGCGCAGCTGCACGCGCTGCTGACCCGGGCGCTGCTCGGTCCGCGCAAGCACCGCACTTCGTTGGCCGAGCGGGTCGCGGAGCTGACCATCACCCGGGCCGAGGCGCTGGAGGCGCATGCGGCCGAACTGCGGCGCATCGAGCGGGACTTGCACGACGGGGCGCAGGCCGGGCTGGTGTCGGTGGCGCTGCGGCTGGCGGTGATGAAGCAGGTGCTGCACAGCCATCCGGAGAAGCTGCCGGAACTCATCGACCAGGCCCGGGACTTGACCGATCAGGCGGTCAAGTCGCTGCGCGGGGCGGTCCGTTCGATCTACCCGCCGGTGCTGGTCGACCACGGTCTGGCGGAGGCGGCCCGTTCGCTGGTGGCGGCCTGCCCGGTGCCCACCAGTCTGGACGTCGAGCAGGACGCCGGGGGGAGTCGGGCGCCGGTCGCGGTGGAGGCCGCGGCCTACTTCGTGATGTCGGAGGCGTTGACGAACGTCGCCAAGCACAGCGGGGCCGCGGCCGCCCAGGTGCGTCTGCGGATCGCCGGCAGCGGGATCCGGATCTGCGTGCGGGACGACGGCAGGGGCGGCGCGGGGGCCGGCCCGGGCCCGGAGCCGGGCAGTGGGATCAGCGGCATCCGGCGTCGGGTCGCCGCGTTCGACGGCCTCACCGACCTGCAGAGCCCGCCCGGCGGGCCGACCGAACTTCGAGTGGAGCTGCCGTGCGGATCGTGATCGCCGAGGACAACGCCCTGCTGCGGGAGGGCCTGGCGCTGCTGCTGACGAGCGTGGGCCACGAGGTCTGCGCGACCGTGGAGGACGGCGACGGGCTGCTGCCGACCCTGCTCGACCACCGTCCGGACATCGCCGTGCTGGACGTCCGCCTGCCCCCGACGTACCGGGACGAGGGGTTGCGCGGCGCGGTGGCGGCCCGGGAGCAGCTGCCCGACCTGCCGGTCCTGGTGCTCTCCCAGTACGTCGAACACGTCCGCGCCGCCCAGCTGTTGAGCCACGGGGCGTCGGGCGTCGGGTACCTGCTCAAGGACCGGGTCGGGCGGGTGGAGGAGTTCCTCCAGGCGCTGGAGCGGGTGGCGGGCGGCGGGGTCGCCATGGACCCGGAGGTGATCTCCCAGCTGATGGTGCGCCGCACCCGGAACGACCCGCTGGACGCGTTGAGCCCGCGCGAGCGCGAGGTGCTCTCGCTGATGGCGGAGGGGCACGGCAACGGCGTCATCGGGGGGCTGCTGTTCATCGCGGAGACCTCCGTGAACAAGCACATCGGCAACATCTTCGCCAAGCTCGGCCTCCCGGCGACCGACGGCGGCCACCGCCGGGTGCAGGCCGTCCTGACCTACCTCAACTCCCTCGACGCCCGGGCCGACTGAGCGCGGCACCCCACTGGGCGCTGCATCCGGGCTGAGCTCAGCACCCGCCGGGTGGGTGCAGAAAAGTGCACCTCGAAGACGGTAGTCCGCACGAATGCGCGGGCCGGACCGGCGGCGTTAGTTTCGCTGCACGGCGGACGGACGGTCCTCCGCCGCACCGACCGCGCAGCGAACAGGAGAGCCGCCGATGTCCGATTGGCAACCTCAGAAGGAACGCCCGCTCTGGCCCCGGATCCTGCTGGTCGTCGTGGTGGCGGGCGTCTGCATCAACGTGACGCTCACCCTGTTGTAGCGCCGCTCGCCCCGGGCACCGCGCGCCCCGGGCACTACGAGCCCGCCCCTCCCGCACCCTGGATGCATCGCCATGAAACTGTCAAACTTCGTGCCTCGCACCCGAGTTGGAGAGGAACGCGCCATGCCCGAGCTCACCCCACGCAGACCGCTCGCCCAGCGGCTCCGGGCCCTGCTCACCCTGCTGATCCTGGCCGCGACGGCACTGCTCGCCGGCCCGGCGCCCGCTGCCGTCGCGGCCGGCAACGAAGCCGACGCGTACTACATCGGGGCCGACGGCGGCCTGTGGAGCTACCACTACTCGGCCACCGCCAACAGCTGGACCACCGCCACCCGGATCGGCCCGGCCTCGCTCGCCCCGCCCGGTGCGCGGGTGGCCGCGATACGGCTGCCCGGCCACCGGCCCGCCGTGTACTTCACGGCGACGGACGGCTCGGTCCTCCAGTACTGCGGCGACCACCCGACCACCGATCCGTACCCGCTCAGCGGCCCGGGCAGCGCCCAGCCCGGCGGCCGGATATCCGTGGCCTGGGCGAGCAGCCAGCTGACGTTGGCCACCGCCGGCTGGGCGGGCCTCGCGGCAGCGCCGACCGCCACCGCCTCGCTGTTCACCGACCCGTGCCTCCAGTACGCGGTGGACTGGCGCCAACTCCCGCCCTCCGCCGGTTACCCGACCGCCACGGAGTCCGCCACCTACGCGATCGCCGGCCGCGCCGGCATCCTCACCGTCGGCGACTCCGGTGCGGTGACGGTGAGTTGGACGTCGCAGGCCAGCGGCAACATGACCACGTACACCATCGCCCCGGCCGGCAGCGCCCGACCGAACGCGGGCATCGCCGTCGCCCCCGGCACCTCGTCGAGCACCTTCTCGGTGTTCTACGCGGGCCGCGACGGACGCCTCAACCAGGCGACGATCAGCGCCGGCGCGGGCCGCAGCGGCGCCCTCCAGCCCAACACCACCGCCCCGGCGGGCACCGTCCCGGACGGCGCCGTTCTCTCCGCCGCCAAGAACGCCTCCGGCACCGCCGTCGGCTACGTCGCCACCGACGGCGCCGTCACTCTCGCCCACCTCTCCACCGCCGGCCTGTGGCAGAGCACCGAGGCCGTCAGCGCCGCCGGCTTCTCCACCCCGGGAGGCTCCGTCGCCATCTCCGACGTCGACGGCTATCCGGCCTGCGGCACCAACGGCCCCGTCCCCGTCCACTTCGGCCCCGTCCGCGGCCCCTCCCCCGACCCGTGGGTCACGGCCGGCCCGAACGTCTCCCTCGGCGCCCTCATGACGTTCGCGTAGCCGGTCGACCACCTTCGTACAGCCGGTCGATCACGTTCGTACCGCCGGTTGCCGTCCACGGCAACGTCGGCACGGTGAACGTCGCCGAACACCGCCTCTGCAACCAGGCCCGCCTGGCCCTGACCGCCATCGCCGGAGCCGGCAAGCCGGTAGTCATCTGAAATCCACAGGGTCCGCACAGAGGGGAGCCGCCCGGCCGATCGCCGGGCGGCTCGAATGCGTTGGGGCGCAGCCGCGCGGCCGGGTGTCAGTCCGCCGCGCGGCCGGCCGTCAGTCCGCCAGGGTGCCGCGGTAGCCGACGGGGCCCTCGTTGGGGAACTGCGCGGTGCCCTGGAAGCTGTTGCCGTTGTCGAAGAAGGTAACGCTGCCGCTGCCCGCGTCGCCGTTCCACGTGACGGTGGTGCCCGTCGCGGGTGCGCCGTCGCCGGGGGCGACGTCGCTCCGGTTGGCGATGCTGAGGGTCAGCGGCGCGTCGTCCTGCCAGCCGCCGCCACCCGTGTGGATCTCCGTGTTGTACGTGGCCATCTCCGTGTCCTTCCTCGTTGACCGTCGGAGGGTGGAACGCGTGGTCTCCACGCGGGTCCACCGCTCCCAACGCCGCCACCGGGATCGGGGGCACGGACGGTCGCCCACTCCAACCCGTTCGCGTCACCGTCATCGCATCAACCTGACGTACCGTCAACTCCTGTGCTACGGAGGACAGATACTGTGCAACCGATCCTGGTCACCGGTGCCGCCGGTCGCGTCGGCGCCGTCGGCCGGTCCGTGGTCGAGACGCTGCGACGGCGCGGGCTGCCGGTCCGCGCCCTGGTGCGCCGTGACGACGAACGTGCGCGCGCGTTGCGCGCCACCGGCGCGGAGGTCGTCGTCGGCGACCTGACCCGTACCGGCGACGTGGCCGGGGCGCTGGCCGGCTGCGCGCGGGTCTACTTCGGCATGGGGGTGTCCGACCAGTACCTGCAGGCCGCCCTCACCACGGCGGCCGTGGCGCGGGAGGCGGCGCGGCCGGAGGTGTTCGTCAACATGTCGCAGCTGACGGTCTCCGAGCTCGGGGTGTCCGACACCGGCGAGTCGCACCAGCAGCGGCAGCAGTGGCTGGTGGAGCAGGCCCTCGGCTGGTCGGGGCTGCCGGTGGTCGAGGTCCGGCCGACCGTGTTCCTGGAGAACCCGCTGTTCCGGGCCGGTCTGTCCGCCGTCGCCACCGCCGACGCCGTCCGACTTCCGCTCGGCCCGACGGCCCGGACGTCCCCCGTGGCGGCGGCGGACGTCGCCGAGGTCGTCGCCGAGATCCTGGCCGACCCTCAGCCGCACGTCGGCCGCGCCTACGAACTGACCGGCCCCCGCACGCAGGACGGCCCGGCCATCGCCGCCGAGGTCTCCGCCGCGCTCGGCCGGCCGGTCGCGTACACGGACGTCCCGCTGGACGAGTGGATCGAGCGCGATCTGAGACCGCTCGGTCTGCCGGAACACGCCTTCCAGCACATCGCCACCATGGCCCGCCTGCATGCCGAGAACCGCTACGACCGGCATGCCGACGGCGTCCGCCAGGTCACCGGCCGCCCGGCCACCGGCATCGGCGACTGGGTCCGCCGGAACGCCGGGCTGCTGTCGGGACCCGGGCGGGCCTGAGCACAGCACCCGACCTCGTACCGTGCCCGCCGGCGCCGGCCGAGTTGACCCTCTCCTGGCGTCAGGGTTCAGCATGGGGCCTGTTCGAAGGGAGAACGGGTGTGGCCGATCAGGGCGTGAGCTATTCGGTGGGGCAGGTCGCGGGGTTCGCCGGGGTGACGGTGCGGACCTTGCACTACTACGACCGGGAGGGGCTGCTGTCTCCGAGCGAGCGGAGTGCGGCGGGCTACCGGCTGTACAACGACCGGGACTTGGCGCGGCTCCAACAGATCCTGTTCTACCGGGAGTTGGGATTCCCGATCGAGGAGATCCGGAGCATCCTCACCGACCCGGGGGCGACCGCGCTGGCGCACCTGCGCGAGCGGCACCGCCAACTCAACGAGCAGATCACCAAGTTGCAGAAGCTGGTGGAGGTCGCCGAGCAGGCCATCGAGATGGAGCGGACCGGCGTCCGACTGTCGCCCGAGGAGCGCTTCGACATCTTCGGCGAGGTCCGCTGGGATCTGAGCTACGCGACGGACGCGCAGCTGAAGTGGGCGGACAGTGCGCGCCAGCGCGAGTCGATGGAGCGGGCGGCCCGGCACAGCAAGGAGGACTGGCGGCAGCTGATGGCCGAATCGGCGTCCTGGCGGCGGGAGTTGATCGTCGCATTCGAGGACGGCCAACCGGCCGACGGGGAGCGGGCGATGGACCTGGCGGAGCAGCACCGGGCGCATGTGGAGCGGTGGTTCACGCCGTGTCCGCCGGAGTCGCACCGGGCGATCGCGGCCGACTACCTGACCGATCCGCGGGCGTTCGCGATGCTCGTGCCGCCGCCCGAGCAGCTGCCCGGGCTCGCCGCGTTCCTGCACGCCGCGATCGAGGCCAACGCCCGTCGCACCATGGAGGGTTGAGTCTTTCATGCGCATTCTGGTCACGGCGGCGGGGTCGCACGGCGATGTCGCGCCGTACACGGGGTTGGGCGTCCGGCTGGCGGAGGCGGGGCACGAGGTCGCGTTGGCGACGCACCGCAGCTACCGGGGGGTGGTGGAGCGGTGCGGGTTGGAGTTCCGGGAGCTGCCGGGCGATCCCCGTGGCGGTGGGGGGAGTTCGGGGAAGGGCGGGATGCTCCGGCGGGCGAAGGAGTTCGTCGGGGAGCTGGGCCGGGGTATCGCGGAAGTCGCGGAGCCGGGGGCGGACGTGCTGCTGCTGTCCACGTCGACGGCACCGCTGGGGTGGCACGTGGCGGACGCGACGGGCACGCCCAGCATGGGGGTGTACCTCCAACCGGTGGAGCCCACGGGAGAGTTCGGGCCGGTGGTGGGTGGCGGCCGGTCGCTCGGGCGGTGGGGGAACCGGGCGGCGGGACGGGCCGCGCTGGGGGTGGTGGACCGCCTCCACCGGGACGCCGTCGCGGAGTTGCGCACCCGACTGGGCCTCCCGCCGCTGACCGGACCGGCGATGCGGCGCAGGCTCGCGAACCGGCAGTGGCCGGCGCTGCACGGCTTCAGCTCCGCGCTGGTGCGCCGCCCGGCGGACTGGCGTCCGGGCCTGGACGTGGTCGGCAACTGGTGGCCCGCCGCGCTCGATCAACTCCCGGACGAGGTCGAGGAGTTCCTCGCGGATGGGCCGGCGCCGGTGTTCATCGGCTTCGGCAGCATGGGCGCGGGCCAGGGCGAACGCCTGGGCCGTCTCGCGGTGCAGGCGCTGCGCGCGGCGGGCCGGCGGGGCATCCTCCAGTCCGGCTGGGCCGGGCTGGCACCGGAGGCGGAGACGGACGACGTGCTGACGGTCGGCCCGCTCGACCACGCCGCGCTCTTCCCGCGGGTGGCGGCGGTCGTCCACCACGCGGGCGCGGGCACCGCGGCGGCGGCGCTGCGCGCGGGTGCGCCGTCCGTTCCCGTCCCGGTGACGGCCGACCAGCCGTTCTGGGCCCGCCGGTTGACGGCCGTCGGCGCGGCCGTGGCGCCGATCCCGTTCGCGGACCTCACGGTGGAACGCCTCGCGGCGGCGATCCGCCTCGCCGTCGACGACCCGTCCCACCGCGAGCACGCGACGGCGGCCGCCGCCCGGATGGCGAAGGAGGACGGCGCGGGACGCGTGCTGAACGCCGTCGCCCGGCTCGCCCGCCGCACCGGGGCCTGAGCGGCACCCGGCCGGTACCGGAACCGGCCGACCCGCCCCGCCCCGCCCGCGAGCCCGTCGCGGCCGGGGCCGGGGCCGGAGCCGCAGCCGCAGCCGCGGCCGGACCCGCGGCCGGACCCGCCGCCGGGACGGTCAGGCGTCGGAGTAGCTGAGGTCGCCGACCGACCAGGCGCTGATGTCGCCGATGGCGATGCGGTACATGCCGCCGGTGTGCGGGAGGCCGAAGTTGCCCTGAAGGATCCTCGCCCGGTGCAGGTGCAGGTGGGTGGGGCGGGCCGGCGGGCCTTCGACGGGCGGGGCGAAGAGGGCGGCGAAGGGCTTCAGGTGGTCGGAGGCCTCCAGG
The DNA here is from genome assembly GCF_042732175.1 of Kitasatospora sp. NPDC059795. Lineage (NCBI taxonomy): Bacteria > Bacillati > Actinomycetota > Actinomycetes > Kitasatosporales > Streptomycetaceae > Kitasatospora > Kitasatospora sp. NPDC059795. The sequence continues at coordinate 746,023 of NZ_JBHWID010000001.1, read as the reverse complement.
ACGTCGGCCACGCGTTCCCACCACAGGGCCACCGGGGCGAGCCTGCCGGTGATGACGGCGCCGGGGACCACCACCGTGAGGGACATCTGGTTGCTGTGCTCGGATTCGACCATCGAGGCGATCTGGACGAGCAGCCCATCGGGGTTCGACATGCACTCCAGCGTAGGACACGCCCCCGCGCGTGCCCATGCTCCCGGGCCGAGCCGCCCGCGACCGCCCGCAGCCGCCCGTATCGTCGCAGGTCAAGGGCCGAACGTCCCGGCTTCGGGCGGCCGAACAGTCCATGATCATCTCGTCTACACGTGTGGTTAGCCTGGCGTTCATGGAGTTCATCAGCAGCGGCGCTCCGCGCACCGCCACCCCCACCGCCCTCACCGCCGCCCACGTCCTCACCGTCGGCGCCCACGGCGAGGACGCGTTCAGCCCGGAGTACGACCGGCTGCTCGCCCGCCACCACGCGATGCGCTTGCGTCGCAGCATCCTCGCCCCGCCCGGCCGGTCGTCCGGCCCACAGCGGCCGTCGGTGGAGCCGCCCGAGCCCGGGGACCGGGACTTGATCGTCCGCCACCTCACGCCGCTGCTGCCGTTCGACTCCCTGATCGAAGTGCTGTACGACGCGATGTTCCTCCGCCGGCCGTACCTGCGGCGGCTGTTCCCGGAGTCGATGGAGTTCCAGCGCCAGCACCTGGGGCACATGTTCCAGCACCTGATCGACCACCTCGACCGGCCGGACGAACTCGACGGCAAGCTACGGGCGTTGGGCGCGGACCACCGCAAGCTCGGGGTGTGGCCGGCGCACTACGAGGCGTTCGAGGAGGCGCTGACCACCGCACTGCGGGTGCGCGGCGGGCGGGCCTGGACCGGGCAGGTCGAGGCGGCCTGGCTGCGGATGCTGCGGTTCTCGGTGGCGGCGATGGTCGCGGGCGCGGAGGCCGCGTCCACCGAGCCGCCGTTCTGGCACGGCGAGGTGGTCGGCCACGAGCGGCGCCGCCCGGACCTGGCGGTGCTGCGGGTGCGCACCGGCGAGCCGTACCCGTACCGGGCGGGCCAGTACGCGGCGTTGGAGTCGCCGCTGCTGCCGCACACCTGGCGCACCTACTCGGTGGCGTGCGCGCCGCGCGAGGACCGGGTGCTGGAGTTCCACGTCCGCCGGACCTCGCCGGGCGGGCTGAGCGCGGCGCTGGTGGACGGCACCGGCGTCGGCGACCAGGTCCGGGTGGGCCCGGCGCGCGGCGAACTCTCGCTGGACGGCGACGGTTCGGACGTGCACCGCGACCTGCTGCTGATCGGCGGAGGGACGGGCCTGGCGCCGATGAAGGCCCTGGTGGAGGAGTTCGCGGCGGCGCACCGGGCGCGCGGCCGGCGGGTGCGGCTGGTGGTCGCGGCGCGCGGCCGGGACGACCTGTACGACTGGCCGGCGATGGTCGAACTCGCCGCCAACCGCTCGTGGTTGGAGCTGACGCCGGTGCTCGGACCGGACCTGGAGGGCCTGGCCGCGCTGCTCCGCGGCCACCAGAGCCTGCCGGGCCTGGCCCTGCTCAGCGGCCCGATCGGGATGGTCGCCGGCGCACGTTCGCTGCTGCTGGACGCGGGTGTGCCGGACCACCGGATCCGCTACGACGGCGCGACCCGCGGCTCCCGCTGAGGGGCCGCCCCGCCGCGGCCGGCCGCCCGCTTCCCGGGCCGCCCGCCGCTCGTTCCACCGGCCGGTCCGCCGCGACCGGCCACCCGGCCCACCGCCGGGCCCGTCGGCCGGTTCACCGGAGCCGGCCGCCCGGCCCACCGGCCGGTTTCACCACCGTGCCCGCAGGCCGGTTTCGCCACCCGGCCCACCGGCCGGTTCGCCGTCAGGCCCCGCCGAACGGGGCCGTTCGGCCCTTCCGCCGCGGTTTCCGGCTTGGGGACAGTGACAACCCTGGCCATCTGGTCGGCGTTTTGTGTGTTTCCGGCCCGCATGCCGCGGGCCGGTCGGGTTGGGCGTGGGTGCCCGGAGAGGCCGTGCGATGGAATCCGACGAGGTCATGCTGGCTGTCCGACTCACCACCGCCGACCGGACGCTGCTGCGGCGCCTGGCCCACGGGCACCGCGGCGACGTGTCCGAGGTGGTGGCGGACGCCCTGCTGGACGTCCTGCCGTCCGTGCTCACCGGCGGTACGCCCCAACTCGCCGACGAGCTCCGGCGGTTCGCCCCCTGCGCGCTGACGGTGTGGCTGCCGCCGGAGCTCGCCGAACTGCTCCCGGCGCTCGCCGACCGGATGACGGACCTGAGCGGCGTCCGCCCGGGCTCGCCGTGCGCGGCGCTGGGCGCGGCGGTCCGGCTGTGGCTGCGCCAGGACCCGGCCCGGCTGACGGCCGGCCTGCGCACCCTGCACAACACGGACGCGCGCCACCGCCACGCGCACCCCGTCGCGGCCTGACGCACCGCCACTTCCCTCCGACGCACAGGCGCGTCCCTTTCCGACCGCCTATCGTCCGACTACGCCCTCTTGCGTCCGATACGTGCATGTTTGTGCACCGTTCGCGACCAGGTACCCGATCACCGCGCCACCGCCGCACCACCACTGCGCACCGCCGACAACCGCCGAGAACTGCCGAGAACCGCCGCAACCTGGCGGTCCGTCAGTCCCTCCCGCCCCCGGGCCGTTCGGCTCGCGGGGCCCCGGGGACCGGGGACGCCCGGCCGTCCCGGGCGGGACCATCGGCCCAAGTCCGGGGCCTGGCGCAGGAACGAGCATGGAGCGCCGCCGCTCGACGGGGTTGCTCCACTCCCCGGAAGCACCCGCGGACCGAGCGGTCCGGCACTGCGCCGCCGCCCGGATCCGGACGACGTCACCGGTCTCCTGTCATGGCAGGTGACGGCCGGTCGGGCGGCGGCGCCACCAGGTTCGGCAAGGACGAAGGAGGGCGGCCGATGGCTGCCATTGAGGCGAGTCGGGACACGGCCGAGGCCGTACCCCGGCGCACACCGGGCAGCGCGCTGGTGCGGATGCTCACCACCACCGATCACAAGACGATCGGCACGATGTATCTGGTCAGCGCGTTCGGGTTCTTCCTGATCGGCGGTGTGATGGCGCTGGTGATGCGCGCCGAGCTCGCCCGCCCGGGCACCCAGATCCTGTCGAACGAGCAGTTCAACCAGGCGTTCACCATGCACGGCTCGGTGATGCTGCTGCTGTTCGCGATGCCGCTGTTCACCGGTTTCGCGAACTGGATCATGCCGCTGCAGATCGGCGCGCCCGACGTGGCGTTCCCTCGGCTGAACATGCTGTCGTACTGGATGTTCATGTTCGGCTCGCTGATCGCGGCGGCCGGCTTCCTCACCCCGCAGGGCGCGGCGGACTTCGGTTGGTTCGCCTACGCGCCGCTGTCGGACGCGGTGCACTCGCCGGGCGTCGGCGCCGACATGTGGATCATGGGCGTGGCGTTCAGCGGCTTCGGCAGCGTGCTCGGCGCGGTCAACTTCATCACCACGATCATCTGCATGCGCGCGCCCGGCATGACCATGTTCCGGATGTCGATCTTCGCCTGGAACGTGCTGCTGACCTCGCTGCTCGTGCTGATGGTCTTCCCGGTGCTGGCGGCCGCGCTGCTCGCCCTGGAGATGGACCGCAAGTTCGGTTCGCACGTCTTCGACCCGATGAACGGCGGGCCGATGCTGTGGCAGCACCTGTTCTGGTTCTTCGGCCACCCGGAGGTGTACATCCTGGCGCTGCCGTTCTTCGGCATCGTCTCGGAGATCATCCCGGTGTTCAGCCGCAAGCCGATGTTCGGCTACTCGGGCCTGATCGCCGCGACCATCGCCATCGCCGGCCTGTCGGTCACCGTGTGGGCGCACCACATGTACGTCACCGGCCAAGTCCTGCTGCCGTTCTTCTCGTTCATGACCTTCCTGATCGCGGTCCCGACCGGCGTGAAGTTCTTCAACTGGGTCGGCACCATATGGAAGGGCTCACTGTCCTTCGAGACGCCGATGCTGTGGGCGACGGGCTTCCTGGTCACCTTCCTGTTCGGCGGTCTGACGGGCGTCCTGCTGGCCGCGCCGGTGCTGGACTTCCACGTCTCCGACTCGTACTTCGTGGTCGCGCACTTCCACTACACGCTGTTCGGCACCGTGGTGTACGCGATGATGGCGGGCTTCCACTTCTGGTGGCCCAAGTTCACCGGCAAGATGCTGGACGAGCGCCTCGGCAAGATCACCTTCTGGACGCTCACCATCGGCTTCCACGCCACCTTCCTGGTCCAGCACTGGCTGGGCGCCGAGGGCATGCCGCGCCGCTACGCCGACTACCTGGCCGCCGACGGCTTCACCGCGCTGAACACCGTCTCCACCATCGGCTCGTTCCTGCTCGGCCTGTCGATCCTGCCGTTCCTCTACAACGTGTGGAAGACCGCCAAGTACGGCGAGAAGGTCACCGAGGACGACCCGTGGGGCTGGGGCCGCTCGCTGGAGTGGGCGACCTCCTGCCCGCCGCCGCGGCACAACTTCACCAAGCTGCCGAAGATCCGCTCGGAGTCCCCCGCGTTCGACCTGCACCACCCGGAGATCGCCGCGCTGGACTACCTGGAGAACCACGGCAAGCCCGCGCCGCACCTCGGCGACGTCACCCCGGCCACGTTCGACCTGCCGGAGCGCGAGCGCCGTCGCCTCGCCGCGTCCTCCTCCGAGGACTGACCGGCTCCCCCGTCCGTCGGACCACAGCCCGACGGGCCATCGAACGCCGTCCCCGCCCCGCCGTATCTCCCGGTCCGGGCGGGGCGGGGACGGCACCCCTCAGCTCTGGAGGAACCCGCCATGGCCCACCCCGTCCTGGCCCTCGGCACCGCCGCCGTCACCGCCGCCGGCAGCGCCTGGTACCTGCCCGCGCTGCTCGACCTGCGGGCCGGCGCGGACCGTCCGCGCACCGCCCGCCTCGCCGCCGCCGGCTGCCTGCTGTGGTGGGCCGGCCTGGCCGCGGCCGCGCTGCTGCTCACCGCCCCGCTCAGCTGGCACATTCCGCTCGGCGCGGCCCTGACCGGCGCGCTGTCGGGTGCGGCGCTGCGCGTGCTGGCCGCCGTCGAGCGGCACGCCGACCGGCGCGAACAGGACCGCGCCTGGGGCTCCCTGCCGTACGACCTGCCCACCGTCCGGGGCGTGCGACCGTCCGCCGCCACCGTCGGCTGGGTGACGGGCGGACTCGCGGTGGCCGCCGCCACCGCCGCCGCGACCCTGCTCGCCGGACGCCCGGGGCCGACCGGCTCCGCGGTGGTGACCGTCGCCGGGTCGGTCGGGCTGTGCCTGCTGATCCTGCTCGTCGCCCTGAACCGCACCCGCCCGCACTGACCCCCCGCGCTTGGAGGAAGCACAGCCATGGACGTCGCCGAGTCGATCACCCTGCACCCGGCCGGACTGCCGGGCGAGGCGGCCGCCCTCGCCCGGGCCCGGATCGCCACCGTCGCGCAGGACGCCTCCGCGCTGGTCGAAGCCGTCCGGATCCGCCTGGCCGGCGCGCCGGGACGGGTGCTCGCCCAGGTCAACGCCGAGGTGGACGGACGCCGGGTCCGGGTGCAGCTGGCCGCGCGCGGCATCGGCGAGGCCGCCGACCGGCTCGCCGACGAACTGTGCCAGCGCATCCGCACCGTCTCCGCGAGCTGGCGACCCCGGCCCTGGCCCTCCGCGACCGCCCGCGCCGTCGACCTGCCCGCGACCGGCAGCGAGCGCATCGTCCGCGTCAAGTCGCCTTCGCTGGTGTGGTGTTCACCCGACGCGGCGGTCCGCACCCTGGACGCCATGGACTACGACGTGCACCTGTTCACCGACCCCGCCACCGAGACCGACGCCGTGGTCCACCGGGTCGGCCCGACCGGCTACCGCCTGGCCCGCACCCTGCCCGCCGCACCACCGCAGCGGCCCGCCACCCCGCTCACCCTCAGCCCGCACCCGGCCCCGCCCCTGACGGAACAGCAGGCCGCCACCCGCCTCACCGCCGCCGAACTCCCCTACCTCTTCTTCACCGACCCCACCACCCGCCGCGGTCGCCTCCTCTACCGCCGCCTCGACGGCGACCTGGCCCTACTCGTCCCGGCCGGCTGAAAACCCTGGTGACCGCCTCGTCCGCTGGACTGCCTCCCGGCGGGCGCGCTCCTCCAGCAGTCCGGCAGCGTCTACGGAGACGTGCTCACCGGCCGCGAAGGGCGAGTTCATGTCGTGGGCCCACAGCCCGCGGGCGACGGCGTGCGGCACCTCGTGGTCGAAACACGGCTCGTAGTCGACGATCGGCAGCAGCAGTCGCGTCATTGAGCAGGTCTGGGCATCCCCGGCCACGTACCTCTCGTGCTCGCAAAGCGCAGGCAAAGTACGATAGTTGCCGTTCGAAACCCGAATCTGTGAGGAGTGCCCCCGGATGGTGTTCAAGCGGCTTCTCGGTGCCCTGGGCGTCGGCGGACCCGGCGTCGACACGGTGCTGTCCACCCCGGCCGTCCAGCCGGGCGGCACTGTGCACGGGCAGGTGAACCTGGTCGGCGGTGAGCGCGAGGCCCAGATCAACGGCATCACGCTCGGGCTGGTCGCCCGGGTCGAGATCGAGCACGAGAACGGGGAGAGCCACGCCGTCAGGGAGTTCACCCGGGCGCAGGTCTGCGGCCCGCTGCGGCTGGCCGCCGGGGAGCAGCGCGCCGTCCCGTTCGCGCTGCCGGTGCCGTGGGAGACGCCGCTGACGGCGGTCGGGGGCCACCACCTGGCGGGCATGGCGCTCGGGGTCCGTACCGACGTGGACATCGCCGGCCAGTTGGACCGGGGGGACAGCGACCCGCTCGCGGTGGAGCCGCTGCCGGTGCAGCAGCGGGTGCTGGAGGCGATGGTGGCGCTCGGCTTCCACTTCCACCGGGCCGATCTGGAGGCCGGCCGGATCCACGGCACCGGCCAGACGCTGCCGTTCTACCAGGAGATCGAGTACCGGGCGGCGCCGCAGTTCGCCCGCCGGTGCAACGAGGTCGAGCTGTCCTTCGTCACCTCGCCCCACCAGGTGGAGGTGGTGCTGGAGTTCGACAAGCGCGGCATGTTCCGCAGCGGCGACTCGGTGCGCACGTTCCGACTGGACCACGCCTCCGGCGGGCACGACCTGACCGGCACGGTGGACGGCTGGATCCGCGGCGTCCTCGGCCACTGACCGGCCCGGGAGCGGCCCGGGCCGGGCCCGGGCTTTCGGCCGGGCAGGCCCTACAGCCAGTCGCGCTTCTTGAAGATGAGGTAGAGGCCGCCGCAGACCACGCCCATCAGGGCGATGGCGAAGGGGTAGCCGAAGGCCCAGTGGAGTTCGGGCATTTCTTCGAAGTTCATGCCGTAGACGGTGCCGATGAGGGTGGGGGCGAAGAGGATGGCGGCCCAGGAGGAGATCTTCTTGATCTCGTCGTTCTGGGCGTGGCCGGCTTCGGCGAGTTGCTTCATCTCCTCGTTCTGGCGCTGGGAGACCAGGGTGCCGTTGACGGTGAGGATGTTCTGGAGCATCTGACGGAAGCCGTCGACGCGTTCGGCGGCGTAGGTGGCGTGGTCGGCGACGTCGCGGAGGTAGCGCTGGAGTTCCTCGTCGGTGCCGTACTTCTGGAAGCCCGCTTCGAGGGCGCGCATGATCTCCAGGAGGGGGCCGGTGGCGCGCTGGAGTTCGATGACCTCGCGGGAGAGTTCGTAGATGCGGCGGGAGACCCGGGGGTCGCCGCCGAAGACCTCGGTCTCGATCTCGTCGATGTCGTGCTGGAGGCCCGCGATGACGGGGGCGTAGCCGTCGACGACGGCGTCGAGGACGGCGTACAGGACGGCCTCGGGGCCGAGCGCGAGCAGGTCGGGGTCGGCTTCGAGGCGGCCGCGGATCATCGACAGGTCGGGCGACTGGGAGTGGCGGACCGTCAGGACGAAGTCGGGGCCGACGAAGAGGTGGATCTCGCCGAAGTCGACCTCTTCGACGTCGTCGAGGTAGCGGGCGGCGCGCAGCACCACGAACAGGGTGTCGCCGTAGCGTTCCAGCTTGGGGCGCTGGTGGGCCACGATGGCGTCCTCCAGCGCGAGTTCGTGGAGGTCGAACTTCTCGGCGGCTTCGACGAGTTGGGCCTCGGCGGGCCGGTAGAGGCCGATCCAGGCCATGGTGCCGGGCTTGCCGGGGAGCTCGCGGTAGATCTCGGCGAGGCCGGCCGGCGTCTCTATCCGCCGCCCGTCGCGGTACACGGCGGCGTCGACGACGGAGCCCTCGACGGAGGCGGGACCGCGGTCGTCGGAGTTCTGCTCGGAGCGCGGGTCCATGGAGTGCTCGGGCGCGGCGGTGTGGTCGGCCACGAGCCGGGGGCTGCGGCTGAAGGGTCGCTTGCTCGCGCGCACGGCGCGCACACGCCAGTCGGACATGGCGGGTACCTCCACGGGTCTGGTTCCGTCACGCCTCCGCACGGCGGGGGGGACGGGCGACACCGGACGGTCCGCGCGACAGCAGGGCCCGCGTTCAGCGGGCGGTGCGGGGGCGGGGGTTCCGGGTGCCGGGAGTGGGTGAGAACTGCCCGGAGCGGGGCCGACTTCGGCCCGGACTACTGCACTCCACTGCTCTCACCTCCGCATTCTCGGGACGCACCGGGGCGTCACGACCGTCGCCCAGTGTAGCCCCGCACGCGCCCGCCCCCGGCCGGGGCCCTCGCCGGGGCCCGCACCGGAGCCCGCACCGGGGCCGCACCGGGCCCCCGGCACGGCCGCACCGAGCACAGGACGCGCCGAGCACGGCCGCACCGACCGCCGGGAGCCCGGCGGCCACCGTCCGGGAGGGTGGCACTCGCAGGGTTACCTTGGGCCGCAGACTCGCCCGGTCCCCCGGGGCACACTGATGCGTATGGACACTTCGGCGGATCTCGGTGAGTTCCTGCGCAGCCGACGGGCGTTGCTGCAGCCGCAGGACGTAGGTCTGAACGCGACGGAATCCCGCCGCCGGGTGCCGGGGCTGCGCCGCGAGGAGTTGGCGCTGCTCGCCGGGGTGAGCGTCGCGTACTACACGCGGCTGGAGCAGGGCCAGAGTGTCAACGCCTCGGACGGGGTGCTGGACGCGGTGGCCCGCGCGCTGCGCCTGGACGGTGACGAGCACGCCCACCTGCACGCCCTGGCCCGTCCCGACCGGGCCTCGGCGGGCCGGAGTTCGACGCCCAGGCCGGAGCGGGTCCGGGCGTCGACGCGGCACCTGATCGCGGCGCTGGACCGCATCCCGGCCGTGGTCCTGAACCACCGCTACGACTTCCTGGCGTGGAACCCGCTGGGGCACGCCCTGCTGGCCGGGCACCTCGACCCGTCCGCGCCGGACCTCCCGGCCGAGCGTCCCAATCTGGCCAGGCTGCTGTTCCTCGACCCGCACACCCGGGAGCTGTTCACGCACTGGGAGGCCGAGACGAAGGTCGCCGTGGCGGCTCTCAGGCTGACGGTCGGGCGGTACCCGGAGGACCGCCAGCTGGCCGAGCTGGTGGGTCAGCTGGCCATCCACAGCCCGGAGTTCGCCTCGCTGTGGGCCCGCCACCCGGTGCGCGAGTGCACGGCCGGCACCAAGTCCTTCCACCACCCGCTGGTGGGCGAGCTCGACCTGGGCCTGGAGAACCTGCGCCCCTCGGACAGCAGCGACCACCGCATCCTGCTGTACATCCCCGAGCCGGGTTCCCCGTCCGCCGCCGCCGTCGACCTGCTGGCCGGCACTCTCCAGCGCTGACGGTCAGCCGGCGTTGTCGTCCAGGAGTTCGCGGGTGCGCCGCAGCAGGGCGTGGCGCACCTCGTCGGGCGCCAGCACGCGCAGGGGCGTGCCGAGGCCGAGCAGGTACCGGGCGAGGCCGTCGGCGTCGGGTCCGCCGATCTCGGCGACGGTCGCGTCGGGGCCGTCGGGGCGGTGGGTGCCGACGGTCGGCGGGATCAGTTCCAGCGCCCGGTCGAGGGGCAGCGGGAGCCGGATCGTCACGTACACCGGGTAGTCGGCGCGGGCGAGGGAGTGGAAGACCAGCAGGGCCGGGTCGGGCGGGTCGGCGAGTTCGACGGGGCGCCCGGTGGAGTGGATGCGGGCGACCCGGTCGGCGCGGAAGGTCCGCCATTCGCCGCGGGCGACGTCCCGGGCGACGAAGTACCAGTGGCGGCCGGTGCTGACCAGGCGGTACGGGTCGACGTCCCGGACGGTGGCCGTGCCCTGCCGGTCACGGTACGAGAGACGGCTGCGTTCGCCGCGTCGGCAGGCCGCGGCCAGGTCGAGCAACCGGCCCTGGGCGAGCGGGGGTTCGCCGGTTCTGGGGGTGTGCACCAGGGCGGCGTCGAGCTCGCCGAGCCGGTCCGCGATCCGCGACGGCAGGACCTGGCGGAGTTTCAGCAGCGCGGACAGCGCGGCCTGGTCGCCGCCGAGGACTCCGCTGAGCGCGGCTTCGCGCAGTCCGACCGCGACGGCGAGCGCTTCTTCCTCGTCCAGGATCAGCGGCGGGACGCGCGAGCCGGCGCGCAGCCGGTAGCCGCCCCACGGTCCGGGGTCGGACTCGACGCCGTAGCCGAGGTCGCGGAGCCGGGCGATGTCGCGCCGCACGGTGCGGTCGGTGACGGCGAGCCGGCCGGCCAGTTCGCCGCAGGTCCAGGAGGGGCGGGTGGACAGCAGCGAGACCAGGCGCAGCAGTCGGGCCGAGGTGGTGATCACGTCCGGAAAGTGTGCCGGACGACCAGGACCGGACCTGTCCTGGTCGGGTCGTAGCGTCCTGCCCATGAGCACCGGGAGCATCTCTTCGATCCGCTGGTCCGCTGTCACGTTCGACTGCGCGGACCCTGCCGCACTGGCCCGTTTCTACGGCGAGGCCGCCGGCCTGCCCGTCCTGTACGCCACCGACGGGTTCGTCCTGCTGGGCCGGGACGGCACGGCGGGCCTGGGCTTCAACCGGGTGGCCGACCACCGTCCGCCGAGCTGGCCGGACGTGTCCGGGGCGAAGCAGGCCCACCTGGAGTTCGGCGTCGACGACCTGGACGCCGCGCAGGCCCGGCTGGTCGCGCTGGGGGCGGTCGTCCCCGACTTCCAGCCGGACCCCGGTCGCTGGCGGGTGCTGCTGGACCCGGCGGGCCACCCGTTCTGCCTCTCCACCCTGGCCTGAGCCGGCCCCGGGCCGCGTCGCCCCCACCAGAGCCCCGAACGCCCCGGCCGAAGTCCCCGGCCCGAACACTCCGGCCGCGTTACCCCAGCAGAGCGCCGAGCGGACCGGCGATCAGGTGGTAGTGGGCGAGGAACGCCGTGAACGCGCAGCAGGCCAGGGCGGTCAGGGTCATCGCGAGGCGGCCGGGCAGTCGCCACCAGTGCCGCAGCCAGCCGGCGGCGGCGCCGGCCGTGACGGCGAGGGCGGCGAGCGGGAAGGGCGCGCCCCACCAGGTGGGGGCGAGGGCGAGCGGGGTGCCGAGCGGGACGGCTTCCATCATGGCGTTGCCGTCGGAGACCAGGGCGAGCAGCGCGGCGAGGAATCCGGCGGCGAGCACGCCGGCGAGGGCGGCGGCGGCCCGGGCGGCCTGTGCGGGTCGCGGGTGGGCGGGGTGGCGGCGCAGGCGCCGGGCGAGTGCGGTGGCGGGGACGGCGACGGCCGCGCCGAGCAGGACCGTCAGGGCGGCGAACAGGACCGCCAGGCGCGGGCCCGGCCGCTCGCGCCAGGTCAGTGCCCGGTACGCGGTGGACGGGTTGTCGGAGGCGCTCAACACGCCGTCATGGAAGGCGATTTCGGCCTGTCCGTCGCGTTCGCGGTAGCGGTCGCCGCCGAGCGGCAGCCAGTGCTGTTCGGGGTGCCGGGGGTCGAGTGCGAGGCCGTCGGTGCGCAGTCCGCTGCCTTCGGCGGTGACGGTGACGGAGCCGAAGAGTTCCTCGGTGCGCATCAGGCTGTCGCGGCTGACCCTGGCGGCCCGGTACGTCCCGGCGACGCGATCGGCGTCGGCGGGGCTGCCGCTGCTGCCGCCGGCGGCGGGCGGCCGGGCGCCGGGGAGGGCGTCGACGACGGCGCGGATCAGTTCCTTGCCGTCCCAGTTGGCGCTGCCGTCGACGCCGTCGCCGTTGTAGACGACGTAGATGCCGATGCCCTGTTCGGGCAGGATCAGCAGGTTGCCGTGGAAGCCGGGCAGGTCGCCGTCCTTGAACCAGCCGGTGAAGCCGTCGCGCGTCCAGCCTTCCCAGGCGTAGCCGACGCCGGGCAGGTCGGGGTGCTGCCGGTAGTGGGTGGTCTGCATCAGGCGGGCGGCGGCGTCGGGGGCGAGTTGGGCGCGCATCCAGCGGGCCATGTCGGCGGCGGTGGTGACGCCGCCGGGGCCGCTGGGCGTCCAGGGGCCGTACTGGCCGTGTTCCTCGACCCAGCCGTCCGTGCCGTCGGGCCGGTAGCCGCGGGCGGGTGGCAGGCCGTCGGGGTGCGGCTGGGCGAAGGAGGTGCGGGTCATGCCGAGCGGGTCGAGGACGGCCGTGCGGAGCTGTTCGGCGAACGGGCGGCCGCTGACGCGTTCGACGACCAGGCCGGCGAGGGCGGTGCCGTAGTTGTCGTAGGCGACGACGGTTCCGGGCGGCCGGACCCGGGCCGGGCGGTGCCCGGCGAGGCTGTCCTCAAGGCTCGAAAGGCCTTGGGGTGTGGCGGAGTTGACGCCGACCAGGTCGCTGTCGAAGCCGGCGGTGTGGGTGAGCAGGTGGCCGGTGGTGACGGGGTGCCCGGGGTAGCTGTCGGGGATGCGGTTGGCGGGCGGCAGGTACCGGTTGACGTCGGCGGCGGGGTCGAGCTTCCCGTCGGTGATCAGTCGGGCGGCGGCCTGCGCGGTGAACAGCTTGGCCAGCGAGCCGAGGTAGAACTCGGTGCGTTCGGGGTCGACGGGCGTCCGGGCGGCGGTGTCGGCGACGCCGTAGCCCCGGGTGAGCACGCTCCCGTCGGCGCCGACCACGGCCACGGCGGCGCCCGGTATCCGGTCGCGGCCCAGCTGCGCCGTCACCGTCCGGTCGATCAGCTCCCCCAGCGGGGCCGGGACGGCGGCGTGGGCGGGCGCGGCGGCGGGCAGCAGGGCGGTGACGGCGAGGGCGAGGACGGCGGCGGTGCGGCGCTTGATCATGCGTCAACGATGGCTCCGGGCAGGGCGGTCGGGGCAGTGCCCGGCGCATCCGTCGGCATGCATTCTGCACGTCCCCCAGGTGCGGAACCCCCGTGCGGAACCCACGTGCGGAACCCACGTGCGGAGCGCCCGAGTGCGGGCCCCGGGCGGTCAGAGCTCGCAGTACCTGACGCAGAACTCGTGCGGCGCCTCGCCGGCGAACTCGCAGCAGGGGGGTTCGTCCTCGCCGTCGTTCCCGAACTCGTCGCGGTTGCGGAACTCGGTCACGATCCGGTCGCCCTCGATGCGCGACACCCCTACCTGCTTGGCGAAGTCCACTTTCAGCAGGTCGGTCTCCAGGGCCAGGCACCGCACCGAGTACCGTCGTGCGGCGCCCGGGTGCTTCGCGAACACCGCGTCCAGATCCTTGAAGAACTCCGGGTCCCGTTCCGGCCCGCAGCGGGCATGCCCAGTCATGGCGACCTCCTCGGACTCCGTGGCTCCTCTCCACCCTCCCGCCGTTGCCGCAGCGGCGCGCGCCCGCGCGGTCCACCGGCCGGCCGGGGTGCCGACGCCATGATCAACTCGGGCACAATGGCCGGGTGTTCGGGGGAACGAAGGACGAGGACGAGGGCCTGCCGGGCCCGGTGGTGCTGTCGCTGGTGCTGCTGGGCGCGATGTTCGGGATGGCCGCGCCGGCCGACGGCGGGTGGTGGCCCGCGCCCGCCGCGCTGGTGGCGCTGGCCGTGCAGGCGGTGCACTGCCTGCCGTGGACGACCCGGCTGCGCGGCGCGTGGACGCTGGCCGCCCAGCTGCTGCTCGCGCCCTGGTCGGGCGTGCCCGGCTTCGCGGCCGCCTCGGTGCTGCTGCTGGTGCGCCGGCCGGTGCGCTGGGTGCTGTTCGCGGTGATCGTGGCGGGCGCGGCGGCGCTCGCCGGGGACGGCGGCTACCGGGCGGCGAACGGCGCGAGCAACGCCCTCGCCCAGGGCCTGACGGTGTACGCGCTCACCCGGCTGTTCCACCTGTACGCCGAACTCCACGCCGCCCGCGACCGGTTGGCGGCCGCGCAGGTCGCCCGGGAGCGGCAGCGCGCGGCCCGCGAACTGCACACCGCGATCGGCGTCCCGCTGGCGGCGGTGCTGCGGCTGGCCGCCGACGGCGACGCCGCCGCCGTCGCGGCCACCGCCCGCCGGGCCGCCGCCCGGGTCCGCGCGACACCCGAACCGCCGCCCCCGGCCCCCGCGCCGGACGGCCCGATGCCCGCGCCGGTGCTGCCCGTCCTGGTCGCCGTCCACCTCGGCTACCTGGCGGCCGGCGTCGCCCTCCTCCTCGACCTCGACCTCTCGGTCGGCCAACTCGCGCTCTGCCTGGCCGCGTTGACGATCGTCACCGGCCTCCAGGTGCACCACTCGCTGCCCCGCCCGCCGGGGGTGCGCCCGCCCGGGTACGGCTGGACGTGGGCGCTGCAGTGCGTCCTCGCGGCCGCGGTGCTGTTCGGCCCGGACGGCCCGCACCCGCAGCTGCTGGCCTTCGCCGCCGCGTCCGCGCTGGTGCTGCTGCCGCCCGCCGCCGGCTGGCCCGCGTTCGGCGCGGCGGTGCTCGCGGCCGGCACGGTCGACGCGACGGCGGCCGTGGACGTGGTCACCATCGCGCTGGTCTACTACGGCCTGACGCTGCTCACCACGCTGGTGCACCGGGTCCGCGAGGCCCGCCGGGCGCTGGCCGAACTGGCCGTCGCCCGGGAGCGGCGGCGGATCGCCCGCGACGTCCACGACCTGCTCGGCTCGGGCCTGACCGCCGTCGCCGTCACCGCCGAACTCGCCCTGTGCGAGCCCGCCGCCGGCCACCTGCCGCGCGCCGCCGCACTCGCCGAACGCACCCTCGCCGAGCTGCGCGCGATCCCCGCCGACCACACCGAACTCGACCTCGACCGCGAACTCGCCTCCGCCCGGGCACTGTTGGCCGCCGCCGGGATCGAGCTGCGGCTCACCGGCGCCCCGGAGAGCATCCCCGCCACCGCCCGCCCGCTGCTCGCGGCGGTGCTCCGCGAGGGCGTCACCAACCTGCTGCGGCACAGCCGGGCCACCCACTGCGCGCTCGCCCTCCACCCGGGCGGCCTGCGCCTCACCAACGACCGCCCCCGTCCCGGCCCGCACCGCCCGGGCGACGGCACCCCCAACCTGACCGCCCGCGCCGCCGCCCACGGCGCCGCCCTCACCAGCGGCCCGGCCGGCCCCGACCACTGGACGCTGGCCGTCGCCCTGGACCGCTGAGAACCGGCAGGCACCGATGGGTGATCGAGCGCACCGAACGAGGTGCCTTCTTAATCGAGTGCGAGCGCCCAGATCCGGGTGATACAAGGTCTGCGTGACTGAGCATCTCCAATTTCCCACCCTGCTGCGGATGATCGACGAGCGGTCCGCCGCGTTCCGCGCCGCCGTCGCCGCGGCCCCCAGCCTCGACGCCGACGTCCCGTCCTGCCCGGGTTGGACGCTGTACGACCTGGCGAACCACCTCAGCGAGGGGGACCGCTTCTGGGCCTACATCGTGCTGAACACCGCGCCGGGCGACGAGCGGCCGAGCAAGGACGGGCGGGCGGCGCCCAGGGAGCGCGAGGCGCTCATCGCCTGGCTGGCCGACTCGACGGAGCAGCTGCTCGCCGCTCTGCGCGAGGCCGGCCCGGACCGGGGCTGCTGGGCCTGGTGGGAGCCGCTGGCCTCGCCGCACACGGTGGCCGCCGTGGCCCGCCGCCGCGTCCCGGAGTCGCTGATCCACACCTACGACGCCCAGTTGGCCTCCGGTGCCCCGCAGGAGCTGCCGACGACCGAGGCGGTCGACGCCGTCGACGAGTTCCTCTCCACCGTCTGCACCGGCACGAACCCGTGGCCGAACGAGCCCTCCACCATGGACTACCACACAGCCGAGGCCGGCTCCTGGCGCCAGACGGTGGACGCCGCCGGTTCCCGCTTCATCCGCCTCGCCGCGGCGGAGGCCGCCGGGAGCAAGCCCACCGCGGCCGTCTACGGCACGGCGAGCGAGATGGCCCTGCTCATGTACATGCGCATCCCGGTCGGCTCGCTGCGGATGGAGGGCGACGCCGACCTGATCCAGCAGCTCCAGGACTGGGACTGAGTCACAGCGCGGCCGCGACCGCCGCCGAGGCGTGGATGCGGGTGGTGGGGAAGACCGGCACCGGACTGTCCTCGGCGCCGACCAGCAGTTCGATCTCCGTGCAGCCGAGGATCACGCCCTGCGCGCCAGCCGCCACCAGCTCCGCGATCACGCCCCGGTACGCGGCGCGGGACTCCTCGCGGACCACGCCGAGGCACAGCTCCTGGTAGATCACCCGGTGCACCAGCTCCCGCCCGGCCGCGTCGGGGACGATCACCTCCAGGCCGTGCCCGGCGAGGCGCTCGCGGTAGAAGTCCTGCTCCATGGTGAACGCGGTGCCGAGCAGCCCGACCCGCTCGACTCCCGCCGCCAGCACGGCTTCCGCCGTCGCGTCGGCGAGGTGCAGCAGCGGGATGCCGATCGCGGCGGCGACCTGGTCGGCCACCTTGTGCATGGTGTTGGTGCAGATCAGCAGCAGGTCCGCGCCGGCCGCCTCGACGGACCGGGCGGCGGCGGCGAGCAGTTCGCCCGCCTCCTGCCACCGGCCGGCGGACTGGAGCTGTTCGATCTCCGCGAAGTCCACCGAGTGCAGCACGCACTTGGCGGAGTGCAGCCCGCCGAGCCGCTCCCGGGTGAGCTCGTTGAGCAGCCGGTAGTACTCCGCCGTGGATTCCCAACTCATGCCACCGAGCAGGCCGATCGTCTTCATCGCGCCAGCCTGCCACACCCGGCCCGCCGGTCCGGCCGCGCGCCCTCGCGCGCCCCCACGCCGGAGCTCGCACCTCAACGCGCCGGTGGATCGGGCGGTCGGCGACCGGTTTTGCCGGGAATGCCCCCGGATGAACCAATCGCACGACCCGGGAGAGTGTCCGGTGACCGCAGTGATCCCCCCGAACGGCAGCCCCACCGACCCGGCCGTCCCCGCCGTCGTCTTCGACGCACCGTTCTCCGACAGCTCCCAGTGGGCGGCCGGCGCCTCCTCCGCGTACCCGCCCGACGGGCGCAACAGCGGCGACAACAAGCTCGACCACCTGGTGCCGGGCTTCGGGCCGGACGGCGACGAGTTCGCGGCGGTCCGGGAGAACCCGTTCAGCTGGCGCACGCCGCTGGTGACCACGGAGAACACCCGGGGCAACTTCGAACTCCTCCCGGAGGACGTGCTGGAGGCGCAGTGCCTGCTGTCGGCCACCCAGGGCGCCTGGCCGGCGATCTGGACCTGGGGGCGGGACGTCGCCCCCGGCCGCCCGCAGCGCGGCCACGGCGAGGTGGACCTCTTCGAGTACCACCCCGACCACCCGCAGATGCTGGAGCTCAGCAACCACGTCAACCCCGGCAACCCCGCCTACCTGGACAACCTGGTCACCCCCGACACCTGGTTCACCCTCACCTGCCGCTTCGGCGCCGGCTCCGTGGACTGGTCGATCGACGGCCGCGCAGTCCACTCCGACGCCCGCGGCGTCGGCGCCGGCTGGCGCGCCTGGATCATCGTCAACCTCTCGGTCTCCGCCGGCCAGTGGGGCCACCTCCGCCCCCGCCCCGACATCCGCCGCATCTCCTGGCACTGCCGAAACCTCCGCGTACTGCGCAACACCCCACCCCAGAAGGGCAGTTGACCGCTCGCCCGGACAGGCCCTGGCGCGACGGCGCCGCTGGGCGGTGTCCTGGCGATCACGGGCGGAGCCGGATGACGAGCAGTGGCTGCGGTGACGGTTCCGATGGGCAGTGGAGGAGCTACCCGGGCCGGGTCAGGCCAGGCAGGTGGTGGCGTAGTACTCGATCGCGGTGTGCTGGTACTCGGCCAGGCCGGGAGTGACAGCCTCGTAGGCGGCGCGCCAGGACGGGTTCTGGACGCAGCCGAGGCCCATGGCGCGGAACTCGTCGGGCGTGACGGGGTGCAGCTCGGCGAGCGCGCGGCACTGGGCGTCGATCTCGGCCTGGACGGAGTCGGCGGAGGCCGGGGTGCCGGCCGCCAGCAGCTCCGCGAGGCGGATCATCCCGGCCGTTCGCCCCCGCTGGCCCGCCCCGAGCTCGGCGGCGTCCATCGTCGCGCTGCGGCGGTCGGTCGCCTCGACGAGCTCGGGGAAGTTCTGGAGGCCGTCCTCGTACTGGTCGGGCTGGACGCCCTCGAAGAGATTCTCCGGGCGATTGATGGTCATGGGCTGGCCGTCCTTTCGGGATCGTTCCAGGTCGGCGAGGGTGCGGGCGACGGTGGCGGCCAGGGTGTCCAGCCGGTCCCGTTCGGCGAGGAGACGGCGGACCGGTCCGCACCCGGTGCAGAATCCCGTCGATCACCTGCCGATGGTCCCGCCACCGGCCACAACGCCTGTTGCTCACCTGCAGGACCGGCCGCAGCCGTTCCCACTCGGCATCCGTCGGATCACCCCGCCCCACGACAAGTGCAACGATCCAATCGAATGAAAGTCACATGATCGACCGGACAAGTCCTAGCGGGCGGCCGCCGGGGGGAGCCAGCCGGACTCGCGGGCGATGCGGACGGCGTCGAGGCGGGTGCGGGCGTCGAGTTTGATCTGGGCGGCGGCCAGGTAGTTGCGGACGGTGCCGGGCGACAGGTGGAGGCGTTTGGCGATCTCGCGGGGCTCGCAGCCGTCGGCGGCCAGCGCGAGGGCCTGGGCCTCGCGTTCGGTGAGGGGGCTGGCGGGGGCGGTCAGGGCGCGGGCGGCGAGCTCGGGGTCGATCGCGGTGCCGCCCGCCGCGACCGTGCGGATCGCCTCGGCGAGGCGCTCGGGCGGCGCGTCCTTCGGCATGAACCCCGTCGCCCCGGCGGCCAGCGCCGCCCGCAGCACCTCGGGCCGCCGATGCGCCGTCAGGATCAACACCCCACACCCGGGCAACCGTTCGCGCAGCACGCCCGCGTTGGTCAGCCCGTCCGTCCCGGGCATGTCGACGTCCAGCACCGCGACGTCCGGCCGGTGGGCGAGCGCGGCGGCGAGCACCTGGTCGCCGTGACCGGTGTCGGCCACCACCTCGATGTCACCGGCGTCCGACAGCAGCGCCCGCAGCGCACCGCGCACCAGGTGCATGTCCTCGGCCAGCAGCACTCTCACCATGACCGCCCCGATCCCCCCGTCGACACGAAGCGCCCAGAATACCCGCGCCCGACCCCACCGGACGCTCCGCCGGACGCCCCACCGCAGGGTGAGAACCGGAGGTCGGACGAGCCTTCCGGGCCCCAGTCGCACGGCCGCCGGGCCGGAATGATGAACTGGAGGGGTGAGCACCGACCTGAAAACCATCGAACCGCCGCTGCCGGGGACAGCTGTCGAGCGCCGCCCCGCCCCGGTCGTCCGGTGCCGTCGGTGCCACCGGCCGCTGCACTCCCCCGAGTCCCGCTGGGAGAAGCTCGGCCGGCACTGCGCCGACGCGCCCGAGCGCACCCGGGTCTACGTCATCGACCAGGACCAGCTGCCCGGCACCTGATCCCCCCGCACTCACCGACCCGTCAGCACGTCGGCCAGCTCGCAGCCCTGCACCGTCGCCGGGTGCAGCGGCGGCCCGTCGTACTCGGCGCGCCGCTCGCGGTCCAGCACCCCGCCCTCGAACACCGCCGCCCGCACCGCCCGCGCCAGCCGCGAGCCCCAGTGCGAACGCGGCCCGCCGAACGGCTCCACCGGCTCGCCCGCCACCGGCGTCCGCACGGCGACGCAGATCGCGTCCGACGGCGTGCCCGAGCAGTCGCGGCCCGCCTCCAGCAAGGCCTGCACCTTCGCCTCGGTGGCCGTCGCCAGCAGGTTCACCAGCCCGGCGTCCGCCACCGCCGCCGGCACCACCGCCAGCACGTTGATCGTCCCCGGAACGAAAGCAACCCGCTTGCCCGGCAACGGAATTGACGACCCGTCAGGCTGAGCGGCGGCCCACGTGGGCACCCCGATGCCGGTGGTGACCACCGCCGTCACGCCGCCGTCCTCCGCCCAGGTGCAGGCGTCCACCTCGGCGGCCGTCATCAGGCCCACGCCCGGGCCCACCAGGCCCTGCGCGGCGGCGAGTTCGGCCAGGTGCGCGTCCGGGTCCATCCGCCCGTAGCCGGCCCGGACCTGCGCGTTGAGGACCCAGTGGCGCTCGCCGAGGCCGCCGCCGAGCACCCCGGAGCTGACCATCCGCCAGCCCGGCCCGGCCCGCCACACCAGCAGGTGCCGGCACCCGCCGTCCTCGATCCGCCCGGCCCGCTGCACCGTCACCGGCCGCCCGTCCACACCGACCCCGCCTCTCGTTCCGTCCGCCGTCGAACGGCCACCCAATCACACCGCCCCGCCGACCTGGCACGGGGATTGGCCGCGACGCGACCCGATGCGGCAGAGTGTCCGGCATGACCGCGCAGCCCTCCGCCCCCGTCTCCGCCTCCCGCGCCCCGGCGGCCGGCGCCCGCCGCCGCCCGGTGCAGCAGCGCAGCCAGGAGCGGTACGAGCGGCTGCTGGACGCCTGCGCGGGCCTGCTCGACGCGGTCGGCCCGGGCGGGCTGACCACCAAGGAGGTCGCGCAGCGCGCCGAGGTGCCGATCGGCACCCTGTACCAGTTCTTCTCCGGCAAGGACGGCCTGCTCGCCGCCCTCGCCGAACGCAACCTGGCGGTCTTCCTGGACGGCCTGGCCCGCCGGGTGGACGCCGCCGGACGCCCCGGCGTCGCCGAGTTCACCGACCTCGCGGTCGAGGAGTTCGTGGCGATGAAGCGCACCCTGCCCGGCTTCGGCCACCTCGACTTCGGCCTGGTCGACGCCCTCCCCTCCTCCGTCGAGGACCTGCACATGCTCGACGCCGAACTCGACAACAACGCGGCCGTCGCCCTGCGCCTGCGCACCATCGGCGGCGAACTCTTCTCCGCCCCCGGCTACGCGCTCGCCCTGCGGGTCGCCATGGAGTGCGCGGACGCCGTCCTCAAGCTCGCCTTCCGCGCCGCCCCGGACGGCGACCCGCAGCTGATCGCCGAGTGCAAGCGCCTGGTGCGCAGCTACCTCGCCACCCCGCCGGCCGAGCTCGCCGGCTGACCGACCGCGCCGACCGACCTCGCCGACCCCGCCGACCGACGCCTCCCGCGGGCCGATCTCCCCGGTGGGCCGACCGTGTGCCGACCGTGTGCCGACTGCGGGCCGACCGTAGGCCGAGTGCGGGCTGACCGGTTCCGCCATTGCACCGCCCGGAGCGCCGCCGCACAGTGGAAACAGGGGTCCGCGGAAGCAGGGGTCCGCCCCCGCGTCCCACCGGTCCCGGCCAGCAGCCGCCGGCCGCTCGGCCAGGTCCCGCCGAACCGCAGGAGCAGCCATGCAAGCCACCGTGGGAGACCACGTCCACATGTACAGCAGGTCGGTCGGCATGACCGACCGCAAGGGCGAGATCGTCGAGGTGCGCGGCACCGACGGCGAGCCGCCGTATCTTGTCCGCTTCGAGGACGGCCACGCCGGCCTCGTCTACCCCGGCCCCGACTGCGTCGTCGAGCACCGCCTCGCCGAAGAGCAGCGCTGATCCCGGGCCTCGGCCCGGTGGGAGGAGCGGTCCGCCTTGCCCCCACCCCTGCCGGGCCCGCTGGCCCAGCTCGCGCCACTGCTGGACGACTACGGCTACCTGGCGGTCGGCGTCCTGGTGTTCCTCGACAACTGCGTGATCCCGGTGCCCGGCCAGACCATCCTGGTGCTGGCCGCCGTCTACGCGGGCGCCGGGCAGCTGTCGCTGCCGGTGGTGCTGACCGTCGCCGTGCTGGCCGCGTTCGCCGGCAACGGCCTCGCCTACCTGATCGGACGCACCGGCGGACTGGCGTTCGTCCACCGCTGGGGACGCTACCTGCGGCTCACCCCCGAGCGCCTGGCCCGCGCCGAGGACTTCTTCCGCCGCCGCGGCACCCTGGTGGTCACCGGCGCCCGCTTCGTCGACGGCCTGCGCCAGACCAACGGCGTCGTCGCCGGCACCACCGGCATGCCGTGGCGGCGCTTCCTGCCCGCCAACGCCGCGGGCGCCGTCCTGTGGGCGGGCGTCTGGGCGGCGGTCGGCTACTCCGCCGGCAGCAACATCACCGTCCTGTACCGGCAGGCCGTCCGCTACCAGGTGCTGCTGCTGATCGCCGTCCTCGCCGTCCTCGCCCTGGTCGCCACCCGCGCCTGGCTGCGCCACCGCCGCCGTCGCCGCCCGGTGTACGACGCCGGCAGCCGCATCCCGCACCAGGACAGCGGCGAGGACGTCCCCGCCGACGGCCGGCACTGACGCTCCGTCGACACCTGCTGGTCAGCGGCCGGTGGCGGCCGGTGGCGGGCGGTGATCACCGCGCTCGCGGGGCGCCGACGTCGCCGACGTGCACCATCGTGGCGCGCAGTCGGGCCGCCCGCCCCGATCGCGCCCGACGGCGGATCGCGCCCGACGGCGCCTCGCCGCCGCTCAGCGGAAGTTGACCACCTCGAAGGCCGCGGCGAACGTCGTCCCGAGGCGGGCCCCCGCCATCCGGCCCATCGACTCCAGGAACTCGGCGGCGTTCGCCATCTCGCCGCTCAGACCTGCCAGATACGCCCGGTGGGCCTCCAGCGAGGCGACGCCGGCCGCGAACGTCCCGGTGATGTCGACACCGTGCCGCCCGTCCGGCGACCCGGCCGCCCACACCTGGCGGACGCCGTTCCACGGCTCGTTGCCCTCGGCGAGCAGTTCCCGGAACACCCACCGGTTCCCGGCCGCCGGCACCGCGTCCAGCGTGGCCCGCCCTACCGCGATGTGATCCGCCTGGTTCGGGAACACCCCGCCGTACGTGTCACGGAAGTTGGTCGTGATCACGATCTCCGGCCGGTGCCGCCGGATCGCCCGCGACAGGTCCCGGCGCAGCGGCAGCCCGTACTCCACCATGCCGTCCGGGTACCCGAGGAACTCCACGGTGTCCACCCCGACCAGCGCCGCCGACTCGACCTGCTCCCGCTCCCGTATCGGCCGGCACTGCTCGGGCTCGATCCCGTCGATCCCGGCCTCGCCGCTGGTGACCATCAGGTAGCTGATCCGCTTGCCCTGCGCCGTCCATCGGGCGACGGCCGCGGACGCGCCGTACTCCATGTCGTCCGGGTGGGCGACGATCGCCAGGGCGGTGCTCCAGTCCTCGTCCAGCGGGCTGAACGGGGGCTGCTGCTCGGTGGGGTTGCTGCTCATGGTGCTGCCTCTCGCGCTCAGTTCGCGGTCCGGATCGCGTAGTTGAAGTCGGCGTGCCCGAAGTGCCGCATCAGCGTCATCCAGAACGGCATCAGCATCTCCGTCCCCCGCGCCGCCTCGATCCCGCCGAGGTCCAGCACCCGCCCCGCCGGCCAGCCGAACTCTCCCAGTAGCGCCGTGACCTGCGCCTTCGCCTCGGCGTTCTCCCCCGCCACGAACAGCTGGTGCTCGCCGGGGATCCGGTCCGGGTCCACCATGACGGTGACGGTGACGGTGTTCAGCGCCTTCACGACGCGGCTCTCGGGCAGCGCGCGCTGAAGCTGCTCGCCGACGCTGTCCGTGTTGACGGGGTCGAGCGTCATCTCCCCGGTCGGCGAGAACACCAGCGGGTTCGACACGTCGAGCACGGTCTTCCCGGCGAGGTGCTCCGACCCGGCCAGGTCCACCGCCGACAGTGCGACGGTGCCGGAGGTGGCGACGATCACCAGCTCCCCGAACTCGGCCGCCTCCGCGAACGTCCCGGCCCGCCCGCCCTGCCCGCTGCGCTCCGCCCAGTCGACGGCCGCGTCGTTGCCCTTGCTCCGCGACCCGAGAACGACCTCGTGCCCGAGCGCGACCAGCTTGCTGCCGAGAGTCTGCCCGACCGTCCCCGTGCCGAGAATTCCGATCCGCATTCCCACTCCGTCCCCGTTCGACCCGACCCGAAAATCCGAACGCACCCTACCCGAGCCCACTTTGACCCGCAGTCAGAACCCGCCCGCCCCCACAGGCCCGTCCACCCCCACAGGCCCGCCCACCCCACAGGCCCGCCCGCCCCCACCCCCCACCATGCGACCCCCGCCACCCCCACGCCACCCGCACCGACGCGACCGCCGCCGGGAGGCACCACTCGCCCGCCCGGAGCCGGCCCCCGGCGGGACGCGCCCGTCCTGCCCCGCCGGGCCGGCTCGGAAACCTGCACGCCGGGGGCGTGGAAAGCGCTTACCGAATGCCCTCCCGGACCGTTGACGCCCCAGCGGGAAAGCGCTTACCGTCGGGCAGCCGGAAAGCGCTTTCCCACCCCCTCCCGGAGGCGTCGTGCCCCTGCCTGCCCTCTCCCGTCGCACCCTGATCCAGGCCGGCACCGCCGGTGCCCTCACCCTCGCCGTCGCCGGCCCCGCCACCGCCACCGCCGCAGGTGCCGCGACCGCCGACCCGTACGAGACCCTCCGCCTGCGCTGGCTCGCGCTCCTCACCGGCACCGGGTTCGACCCGGCCGCCGACCCGTTCGCCTCCGCGCTGCGCGCCCTCGGCGACCGCGCCCGCACCCAGCAGCAGGCGATGGCACCGACCGCCGGCTCCCTCTGGCCGGACCTCCCTCTGGGCTCCGTCTCCGCGAACATCACCGGCAGTTTCGTCCGCCTCCGCACCATGGCCCTCGCCTGGGCCCAGCCGGGCACCGGCCTGACCGGTGACGCGACTCTCGCGGCGGCCGTCGCCGCAGGCCTCGACCAGCTCTGCGCCTCCGCGTACACCGCCACCGCGACGACCTACGACAACTGGTGGGACTGGCAGATCGGTTCGCCGCAGGCGCTGCTCGACACCTGCGTCCTCCTCGCGCCCCGGCTCACCACCGACCGGCTCACCGCCTACTGCGCGGCCGTCGACCACGCCGTCCCCGACTCCAAGGTCTCCGCCTACTCGGGCACGAGCACCGGCGCCAACCGCGTCGACCTCTGCCGCGTCCTCGCCCTGCGCGGCGTCGTCGGCAGGAGCGCCGCGAAGCTCGCCACCGCCTCCGCCGCGCTGTCCCCGGTCTTCCCGTACGTGCTGACCGGGGACGGCCTCTACCCGGACGGCTCGTTCGTCCAGCACACCTGGGTCCCGTACACCGGGTCCTACGGCGAGGTGCTGCTCAGCGGCCTGAGCCGCCTGTTCGCCCTGCTCGCCGGCTCGACCTGGGAGGTCACCGACCCGCAGCGCCAGAACGTCTTCGACGCGGTGGATTCGGCCTACGCGCCGTTCCTCTTCAACGGCCTCGTGATGGACTCGGTCGTCGGCCGGGCCAGCAGCCGGGGCCTCCAGTCCTCCGACCTCCTGCACCTCCAGCAGGACGACCACGGCCGGGGCCACACGATCATCGGCCACATCCTCCGACTGGCGAACTCGGGCGCAGCCCCGGCCGACCGGTCCGCGCGCTGGCGGGCGGCAGTGAAGGGCTGGATCGCCCGCGACTACTACCGCCCGTACCTCTCGGACGCGGCCGTCGACGTCCCCGAACTGGCCCGCGCCCAGGCCCTCGTCGCGGACGGCGCGGTCGCACCGGCCGCCGAGCCGGTGGGCACGCGGGTGTTCGCGATGGACCGGGCGGTGGCGCGGCGCGCCGACTGGGCGGTCTCGTTGTCGATGTGCTCGGCGCGCACGACGTTCTACGAGACCGGCAACGGCGAGAACGTGCGCGGCTGGCACACCAACAACGGGCTCCTCGCCTGGTGGAACGCGACGACCGGCAACGGCCAGTACGCCGACGCGTTCTGGCCGACCGTCGACCCGTACCGCCTGCCGGGGACGACCGTCTCGACGAAGAAGCTCGCGGACGCGGCCGGCGGCGCCTGGGGCGCGGCGCGCCCGGACAGCGGGTGGGCGGGCGGTGCGAGCGACGGCACGTACGCGGCGGTGGGGCAGGCGGTGCGCGGGCTGTCGTCGACGCTCTCGGGCTGGAAGTCCTGGTTCCTGCTGGACGATTCGGTGGTCTGCCTGGGCGCGGGCATCAGCTGCGCCGACGGCGTGCCGGTCGAGACCGTCGTCGAGAACCGCAACCTCGGCGCGTCCGGCACGCACGCGCTCACCGTGGACGGGGCGGCCCAGCCGACCGCCCTCGGCTGGTCGCAGCGGTTCACGGGCGCGAAGTCGATGACGATCGCGGGCTTCGGCGGCTACGTCTTCCCCGGCGGCGCGACCGTGCAGGCCAAGCGCGAGGCCCGCACCGGCAGTTGGCACGACATCAACTCCGGCGGCAGCTCGGAGGCGCTGACCCGCCGCTACCTGACGCTCTGGTTCGACCACGGCGCCGACCCGTCGAACGCCGGCTACGCGTACCTGCTGCTGCCGGGCGCGGACGCGGCGGCGACAGCGGCCCGGGCGGCGTCCCCGACCGTCACCGTGCTGGCCAACTCGTCCTCCGTTCAGGCGGTTTCGGACTCCGCCTCGGGCGTGACGGCGGCGAACTTCTTCACGGCGGGCAGCGCCGGCCCGATCACCGTCTCGGCGCCGTGCTCGGTGCTGGTCCGCGAGTCGGGCGGCACGCTGAGCGTCTCGGTGGCGGACCCGTCCCGCACGGTCGCCGCGGTGCAGGTGACGGTGGCCCGGCCGGGCTACGTCTCGGCGGACCCGGCCACGGGCGTCACGGTGCTGTCGGCGGGCCCGGCGGTGCAGCTGCTGGCGGAGCTCGGCGGCACCCAGGGCGCGAGCCGCACGGTGACGCTGCGCACCTCCGGCGCGGCGGCGGCGGCGAACGCCGCCCTGCTCGCCCCGGTGCAGGACACCTACGTCCGGGACGGCTCGTACGGCGACGCCAACTACGGGACGGCGAACGTGCTGACGGTGAAGAACACCGCCACCACGGCCTCCGGTTTCTCCCGCCGCGCCCTCCTCGCCTTCGACACCTCGCAGGTGACGGGGACGGTGCGCCGCGCGGTGCTCTGGGTGCGCGGCGTCGTCGCCGACTCGGGCGGCACCGAGACGGACCTCCAGGCCTTCGCCACCGCACCCGGCGGCTGGCAGGAGACGGCGGCGACGTGGAACCGCTGCCCGGCCCCGGCCGCCGCGCTCGGCACCGGCCGGATCTCCACGGCCGCCGACTGGATCGCCCTGGACGTCACCGCCGCCGTGACCGCCGACCCGGCCCTGACCCTGACGATCGGCCAGCCCGCCGGCCGCGTGGGCCTGGCCGTGAACCTCAACAGCCGGGAGAACACGGCCTACCCGCCGATCCTCCAGGTGATCACCACCGGCTGACCCTGCCGTACCCGCGCCCGCCATCCGCACCGTCGCCGAACTCCGCGCCCAGAACGCGGAGTTCGGCCGTTCGGGAACCTCGCCGAGCCACCGCTCGTCGGTCGACCGCCCTTGGCGAGAACACCTATCGCGATATATCGTAAGTTCTCGTCGCCGCCCCTTCACGGGCGGCCCTTCGCCACGCTCAGAACGGGAACCCATGCCAGGAGAGATCTCGCCCGCCGGGAAGCCCTCCGGCCTCGGCACCCACCCCGAACTCCGGGCCTCCCACGCGGACCGGGACCGGACGGCCGACATCCTGCGCGTCGCGGCGGGCGACGGCCGGCTCACGTCGGACGAACTGGACCAGCGCCTGGAGGTCGCCCTCTCGGCGCGCACCGTCCGCGAACTGGCCGAGCTCACCGCGGACCTGCCGAGCATCTCGCTCTCCGGCGACGGGGTGGTCGCGGAGGCCAAGGACGTCCTGCGGATCGAGCAGAAGTGGAGCGCGGTCAAGCGGGAGGGCCGCTGGGTGGTGCCGCGCCGCCTGGAACTCGACCTGGAGTGGTGCAGCGTGACGCTCGACCTCACCCAGGCCGTGATCACCCGGGGCACCCTGGAGATCGACATCGACATGCGCGGCAAGAACCTCACCCTGATCGTCGGCCCGGGCATGGTGGTCGACACCGACGCCCTGATGCTGGAGCACAGCCGCGTCAAGAACCGGGCCCAGGCCCCCGCCGGACCGACCACCCTGCACGTGTCGCTGACCGGCGAGAAACGCTTCGGCCGCGTCCTCGTGCGCGGCCCGCGAAAGTCCCTCCGCCGCGACCGCTGAACCGCCGGCCCCGACCGCCCTTGCCCGGCGGTCGACCCCTGCCAGGCGGTCGGCCCCGGCCCCGGCGGTCGGCCCCGGCCCCGGCGGTCGGCATAGTGGGTGCAGACCCGCTCCCCAGTTCCGGAGGATTGTCGATGGACGCGCTCCACCCCCGCCTGCTGGTCGCCGACTTCGCCGCCTGCTTCGCCTTCTACGACGCCGTCCTGCCCCCGCTGCTCGGCGCGCACCTGGCCAAGGGCACGACACAAGGCCCGTACGCCAACTGGGACTTGGGCGACCAGGCGGTCCTGGTCCTGTTCGACCGGGCGGCGATGGCCGCCACCCTCGGCACCGCCCCGGCTCCCGCCGACGCGGCCCCGGTCGACACCGGCATGTTCGTCTGTCGGGTCGCCGACGTGGACGCCGCGTACGCGCTCTGCCTGGCCCACGGCGGGACGCCCGTGCTGCCGCCGACCGACCGGCCCGAGTGGGGGCCGACGCTGCGCAGCGCCCATCTGCGCGACCCGCAGGGCACGCTGATCGAGCTTCAGTCGTACTGATCGCGGGGGCCGGTCAGTACGCTGGCGGGGTGTGCTGGAGCGCCGGGGCCGATCTGCTCGTCGGCGCCGCCGTCTCGGCGGTCGGCGTCGCCACCCTGCTGCGCACCCGGACTCCCCGCCAACTCCCGCTCGCCGCACTGCCGTTGATGCTGGGCCTGCACCAGCTGGCGGAGGCGGGCGTCTGGTCGGGCTGGGCATGGGCCCGCACGGTGTGGGCGGTGATCGCGCTGCCGCTGCTGCCGGTGTACGTGCCGGCCGCGGTGTGGTGCGCGACAGGCCGCCGCTCGGCGGCCTGGTTCACCGCGCTCGGCGCGGCGGTCGCCGTCCCCTTGGCCGTCGCCCTCGCCCGGCGCCCGGTGTCGGCGCACCCGCACGGCCACACCCTCCAGTACGCCGTCGGCGTCCCGGCCGCCGGCCTGCTGCTGGCGGGCTACCTGATCGCGACGGTGGGCGCTCTGCTCTGCTCGGGCGACCGCCTGCTGCGCCGCCTCGGCGTGGTCCTCGGCGCGGGCGCGCTCGTCTGCGGCCTGCTGTGGCGGCTGGCGTTCGTCTCCACCTGGTGCGCGCTGGCCGCCGTCACCTCCGCCCTGCTGTACGACCGGGCGCGAAGATCACCGGCCTGACCCGGCCGCGTCGATGAGCGCGAGCGCGTCCTGCACCGAGCCGCCCGGGTCGGGTACGGGGTACAGCACGGGCGGTGCCGTGCGGGTGGCGTCGAGCAGCAGGGTCAGGCGCTTGAGCCGTTCGGCGCCGCCGGCCCGGAAGGTGGGCAGGCGCAGCGCGGCAGTGAGGCGCAGCGCGGCGTCGGAGAGCAGCGGGAACGGGATGGCCTGGTGGGCGCGAACGCGGCCTGTTGGTCGGGGCGTTGGCCGCCGCCTCGCTCTGCGGCACCCGCACGGCCCTCTGGGCGGCCTGCGCGCTGACGGCGGTGGCCCCGGTGGTGGTGCTCTGCTCGCGGGTGCGCGGCCTGCGCCGCCTGGACGAGCTGGACGTACCGAACGCACCGGACGCACCGGACGCGCCGGACGCGCCGGAGGAGCAGGCGGACTGACTGTCCGTCAGTCCGACAGGCGGACGAACCGCCGCCCCGCGTCCAGCAGTCGGGGCAGCGCCTGCGCGTAGCCGGGTCCGGTGCCCGCGTCGGAGTGGTTGAAGTGGCTGATCACCACCGCCCCGGGCGGGGCCGCGCCGACCGTGCGGGCCACCTGCTCGGCGGTGAACGTCGCCCCGCCGTCGCCGTTGACCGCGAACCCGGCCACCCGCTCGCCGAGTTCGCCGACGATCCGCACCGCGACCTCGTCGTAGTGCGCCGTCCCGGAGCGGAACCAGCGCGGCGGCCGGCCGAGCAGGGCGGACAGTTTCGCCGCGTTGTCCGCCACCTCCCCGTAGGCGTCCGCGGCGTCCGCGGTACCGGCGATGCCGTACGCCGAGCGGCCGGTGACGGACAGCGGGCGGTGCGCGGTGCCGTGGTTGCCGAGTTCGAACAGCGGGTCGGCGGCCAGGTCGCCTAACGGACCGGGGTTGGCGTCGATCCACCGGGCGTTCAGGAACAGCGTGGCGGGCACCCGGTGCCGGCGCAGCGTGTCGATCAGCGCCGCGTCGTAGCCGTCCCCGCCGGGCCCGCCGCACGCGTCGAAGGTCAACGCCAGCGCCCCGTCCGGCACCTCGGCCACCACCCCGGGCAGGTCCGTCCCCCACCGGGTGGGCCGCTGCCCGGCGTACCGTGCGATCACCTCCTCCCGACCGGGCGCGGCAACGGACGAGGACGACGACGGCGAGGGAGACAGCGACGGCGACGGCGAGGGTGGCACCCGCGCAGGCGCGACGGACGCCGGCGGCCCGGAGCGCGCGCACCCCGCCGCGAGTCCGAGGGCCGCCGCCAGCACCGTCCGACGTCCGCAGAACATTCCGCCGCTCCTCACTGTTCGTCAACGTCCATCGTGACCGCCGCCACGAGTGTCACTTCCGGGCCGGGCCGGTGCCATCTGCGAAGCTCAGCCGTATGGCTTCTCCCTCTCGACCGCACTATCTGCAGTGGACGACCATCGCCCCGGTGATGGCGTTCCTGCTGCTCCTGGCGACCTGGCACCGAGAACTTCCGTGGCCGGTGGTGACGTTGGTGGCGGTCTTCCTGGCGGTGTCGGTGGTGGCGGCCGTGCACCACGCGGAGCTGATCGCGCACCGGGTCGGCGAGCCGTACGGCTCACTGGTGCTGGCGGTCGCGGTCACCATCATCGAGGTGGCGCTGATCGTGACGCTGATGGCGGACGGCGGCGACAAGAGCGCGGGTCTGGCCCGGGACACGGTGTTCGCCGCCGTGATGATCACCTGCAACGGCATCCTCGGCCTGTCGATCCTGGTCGGCGCGTTGAAGTACCGGGAGGCGGTGTTCAACGCGGAGGGCACCGGCGCGGCGTTCGGCGCGATCGCGACGCTGGCGACGCTGAGCCTGGTGCTGCCGACGTTCACCACCTCGACGCCGGGCCCGCAGTTCTCCCCCACCCAACTGGCGTTCGCGGCGACGGCGTCGATCGTCATCTACGGCCTGTTCGTGTCGACCCTGACGATCCGGCACCGCGACTACTTCCTGCCGGTGACGCCGGCGGGCGAGGTGATCGACTCGCAGGACGACCACGCCGAGCCGCCGTCCCGCAGGGAGACGCTGATCAGCGTCGGCCTGCTGTCGGTCGCCCTGGTCTCGGTGGTCGGCCTGGCCAAGGGCGTGTCGCCGACGATCGAGCGCGGGGTGGCGTCGGCGGGGCTGCCGAACGCGGTGGTCGGCGTGGTGATCGCACTGATGGTGCTGCTGCCGGAGTCGATCGCGGCCGTCCGGGCGGCGGTCCGCAACCGGGTGCAGATCAGCCTCAACCTGGCGCTCGGTTCGGCGCTGGCCTCGATCGGCCTGACCATCCCGGCGGTCGCGGTGGCCTCGACCTGGCTGAGCGGTCCGCTCGAACTCGGCCTCGGCGCCAATCACATGATCCTGCTGGCCCTGACGGTCGCGGTCGGCACCCTGACCGTCATCCCCAAGCGCGCCACCCCGCTCCAGGGCGGCGTCCACCTGGCGATCCTGGGCGCCTACCTGGTTCTCGCGGTCAGCCCCTGACCTCCTGAGACCTCTTTGTCGGACGAACGGTGGCGGGTGCGAACACGCACCCGCCACCGCCGTTCCGGAGCAGGAAGGTCACTCCACCGTCACGCTCTTGGCCAGGTTGCGCGGCTTGTCCACGTCCCGCCCGAGGGCCACGGCCGCGTGGTAGGCGAGCAGTTGGAGCGGGATGTTGAGCAGCAGCGGGTCGAGTTCCGGCTCGCTCTTCGGGACCACCACGCAGTGGTCCGCGAGCCGCGCCTCGATCGGGCGGTGCGCGACGGCCAGCACGCGCCCGGAGCGGGCCTTGATCTCGCCGAGCGCGGTCAGGTTCTTGTCGAGCAGTTCGTCGTCCGGCACCAGCGCGACGGTCGGCAGCTCGGGGCTGATCAGCGCCAGCGGTCCGTGCTTCAACTCGGAGGCGGGGTACGCCTCGGCGTGCACGTAGGAGATCTCCTTGAGCTTCTGCGCGCCCTCCCGGGCCACGGGGTAGCCGCGCACCCGGCCGATGAACATCATGCCCTGGCTGTCGGCGTACTCGGCGGCGAGCGCCTCGATCGCCTTCTCCTGCCCCAGGACCTCGCGGATCTGCTCGGGCAGCGCCTTCAGCGCGCCCACGATCCGCCGGCCGTCGGCGGGCGACAGGTCGTGGATCCGGCCGAAGTGCAGCGCCAGCAGGGCGAAGGCGATCACGGTGGAGGTGAACGCCTTGGTGGAGGCGACCGAGATCTCCGGGCCGGCGTGCAGGTAGATGCCGCCGTCGCACTCGCGGGCGATCGCCGAGCCGACGGTGTTGACCACGCCCAGCACCCGCCCGCCCTTGCGCTTGATCTCCTGCACGGCGGCCAGCGTGTCGTAGGTCTCGCCGGACTGGCTGACCGCGACGTACAGGGTGTCGGCCTCGATCACCGGGTTGCGGTAGCGGAACTCGGAGGCGGGCTCGGAGTGCGCGGGGATCCGGGCCAGCTCCTCGATCAGCTGCGCGCCCATCTCGCCCGCGTAGTACGCCGACCCGCAGCCGAGGATCTTCACCCGGCGGATCTCCCGCAGCTCCCGGGCGTCCAGGTTGAGCCCGCCCAGGTGCGCGGTGGCGAACCGCTCGTCGAGCCGCCCGGACAGGGTGCGCTCGACGGCGCCGGGCTGCTCGTGGATCTCCTTCAGCAGGTAGTGCGCGTACCCGCCGGTGTCGTACGAGCCGATCTCCCAGTCGACGGTGGACGGCTGCCGGGTGACGGTCCGGGCGTCCTCGGTGAACGTCCGGAAGCCGTCGGCGCGGACCGTCGCCAGCTCGCCGTCCTCCAGGTGCACCACCTGCCGGGTGTAGCGGACCAGCGCGGACACGTCGGACGCCGCGAACATCTCCTTCTCGCCGATGCCGAGCACG
The DNA here is from genome assembly GCF_042732175.1 of Kitasatospora sp. NPDC059795. Taxonomy (NCBI): domain Bacteria; kingdom Bacillati; phylum Actinomycetota; class Actinomycetes; order Kitasatosporales; family Streptomycetaceae; genus Kitasatospora; species Kitasatospora sp. NPDC059795. Next base: position 712,913 of record NZ_JBHWID010000001.1, on the reverse strand, counting down.
ATCGGGCTGCCGTTGCGGGCCACCACGATCCGGTCGGCCTGCTCGGCGTCCAGCACCGCGATGCCGTACGTGCCGACGACCAGCTTCAGCGCGGCCCGCACCGCGTCCTCCAGCTCGCCGCCGTCCGCGCGGTGCGCGGCGATCAGGTGGGCCAGCACCTCGGTGTCGGTCTCCGAGCGGAACACCGCGCCGTCCGCCGTCAGCTTGGCGCGCAGCTCGTCGGCGTTCTCGATGATGCCGTTGTGCACCACCGCGATCCGGCCGTCGTTGTCGGTGTGCGGGTGCGCGTTCTCGTCGGACGGGACGCCGTGGGTCGCCCACCGGGTGTGGCCGATGCCGACGCCGCCCTTGAACCGGGCCGGCAGCGCCGCCGCCAGGTCCGCGACCCGGCCCTTGACCTTGCACACCTTCAGCTTCGCCGGGACGGACTTGGTGGCGGGGGCGACCACCGCCACGCCCGCCGAGTCGTATCCCCGGTACTCCAGACGCTGCAGGCCTTCCAGCAGGAACGGGGACGCGTCCTTGGGGCCGATGTAGGCCACGATTCCGCACATGGGCGTGGACTCCTGGTGTTCGAGGTTTTGTCAGGTGGACGCGGGGCCCGATCAGCCGTAGACCATCCGCCGCAGCTGCCGCACCGACAGCTCCGGCGCGGCCACCCGGCGGGCGGCCAGCTCCGCGCCGACGCGGGCGAAGATCCGATCGTTGGTCAGGCCCCTGGCCTGGAGCTCACCGTGGCGGCGGCGCACGTACTCCTCCGTGGTCTCGGAGAAGTACGCCAGCACCTCCGCGACGACCCGCGCCGCCTCCCCGGGGGCCAGCGCAGTGGTCCGGGCGAGATGGGCGAGCAGGTCCTCATGAGGGTGCGGTGAGACAGGCACGGTCGGGGAGCCTAGGCGGGAAGTGTCCATTTGCCAAAGATTCTGCCCGATTTCGGGCAGGACCGCGCACCAAAACCGTCACGGTACGGTGAGCGCATGCGCGCACTGGAGCTGGACGACGACCGGGTGAGGGCCCTGCGCACCGGGGGGCAGGGCCTCGGCCGCCCCTTCTCCTCCGCCGCCGAGACCGTCGAACGGGTCGTCGGCATCCAGGCCCAGGACGCCCGCGCCGGGGCCCTGGGCATCCGTGTCCGCACCCACGCCCTCACCGCGGCGGACCTCCGGCGCGCCCTGGAGGTCGACCGCACCCTGGTCCGCGGCTGGTTCCTGCGCGGCACCCTGCACACCGTCACCACCGCCGACCTGCACTGGCTGCTCGACCTGCTCGGCCCGCACGTCCTGCGCCTGAGCGCCCGCCGCCACCGCGAACTCGGCCTCGACGAGAACCTCTGCGACCGCGCCGAGACGGTGATCACCGACGCCCTGGCCGCCCAAGGCCCCTGCACCCGCGCCGAGTTGACCCGGCGCCTCGCCGACGCCGGCCTCCCGGCGGACGGCCAGGCGCCGTTCCACCTGATCCGCCGGGCCGCCCTGCGCGGCCGGATCTGCTTCGGCCCCGACCGGGACGGCGACGCCACCTACGTCCTGCTCGCCGACTGGCTGCCCGACGCCCCCGGCGACGGCCCCACCGGCGACGCCGCCGTCACCGCCCTGGCCCGCCGCTACCTGCACGCCCACGGCCCGGCCGCCCCCGAGGACTTCGTCGGCTGGTCCGGCCTGCCCGCCTCCGCCGCCCGCCGCGCCTGGCACTCCCTCGACCTGCTCCCCGTCCGCGTGCAGGACCAGGACTGCGCCCTGCCCGCCGACCGCGCCGACGAACTCGACGCCGCCCCGGGCCCCACGCCCGACCTCCGGCTACTCCCGATGTACGACAACTACCTTGTCGCCCACCGCACTTCGGCCCTCTCCGTGCCGGCCGCACACCAGAGGCAGGTCCGCCCGGGCGGTGGCCTGATCCGCGCCGCCGTCCTCGCCGACGGCCTGGCCTGCGGCACCTGGTCCTGGCGTCGTGACCACGCCGACGTCACCCTGTTCGACCCGACGGCCGCACCCGGTCTCGCCGCGGGCATCGCCGCCGAATCCGCCGACATCGCCCGCTTCCTACGACCGGCCTGGACACCGCCTCCCGCGACTGCCCTGTAGTCCGCGTTTGAACACGTCCGATTTCCCGATTCGGCGTCAGGGGAACTGGCCCATGCGCACGTTGAACCTCCCGTCGGGCCCCCGGTGGGCGATCGCGGCACTCACCCCGCTCGCCCTGATCGGCCTCGGGATGTTCGCCGCCAACCCGGACTACGCGGACGCCGCCGCCCCCGCCCGGTTGTCGGTGCTGGCCGTCGCGCTGCTCGCCCTGGCCCTGCTCCGGGACGAGGGGAACGACATGTACGGGCCGGAGGCCCCCGCGATCGTGCTGGCGATCGTCACCGGGCTCTGGGCCTTTCTGGTGCTCGGCACCGGCCGCCACCCGGCGGCGAAGCTCCGGCGGCATCCGGGCGCAACCGATGGGCTCCGTGACGCGTAGTGCATGGGGGACGGCCGAACGGGTGAGCGGGGCGCACCCAAGGGAACGAGGCCGTCGTTGAAGGACGGTGCGCGGTCGGTGTTCGGGTGATGGTGGCCCGGCGCTTGCATCCGTCGGCGGTGTCCGGGCGGGGGTTTCCGGTGGTCACGCCGCAGGATGGGCCGCGTACTGTCCGTGTCGATCACTGGGGGACTGTCCGTCATGCAACCGCGTGTGTTCGCCGTCGTCACCGCCGTCCTGCTGGCCGCGCTCGGCCTCGGGTCGGTCCTGGTCACCGACTGGACGCCCAAGCCCGCCTCCGCCGCCGTCTCCCCCGCCGGCCAGGTCGGCCGCACCGACCCCGCCCCCGGCGCGGCGTCCCCCTCGCCCACCGGCGACCCGGCGGTGTGGACCCGCTCCACGCTCCGCAACAAGCTGATGGCCGAGATGGACGCCGGCGACCCCGGCGTCGCCCTCGCCGACCTCGACAGGATCACCAAGGACAAGCCGTACACCGTGCGGTTCTGCCACCCGATCGCGCACGAGCTCGGCCACGCCGCCGTCCAGCGCTACCACCAGGACTTCCAGAAGGTCATCTCCTTCCCGCACGAGACCTGCGCGGCCGGCTACCTGCACGGCGCGGTCGAGGAGATGCTCGCCAACTCGCAGGACCCGCAGAGCGACATCCTCACCCTGTGCGCCCCCGCCAACAAGGGCCCCTGCATCCACGGCGTCGGCCACGGCATCATGTTCGTCACCAAGCAGGACATCCCCTCCGCCCGCGACCTGTGCAACAAGTTCCCCTCCGAGAGCCGCCGCATCACCTGCTCCGAGGGCGTCTTCATGCAGCTCTTCGCCCCCGACGAGGAGGACGAGAAGGCCAAGGCGAACCTCCCTGCGGACAAGATCGCCGCCGAACCGCTGTACCCCTGCCCCGAGCAGCCCGCGCTCTACCAGTCGGCGTGCTTCTTCTACGCCCCCACGTACTTCCTCTCCTCGCACGACTACGCCAACCACCCCGAGGTGTTCGCCCAGGCACTCCAGTGGTGCCTGAACGCGAAGGCCTCCGGCGGCGAGAACGACTGCTCCCGCGGCGTGGGCTCGCGCACCATGAAGTACAACCTCGACCGCGAGGACTGGGCGGCGCAGCAGTGCGCCACCGCGAAGGACGCCTGGCAGCGCAAGGCCTGCGCGCAGGGCCTGGTGAGCTACTACACCGTCAACTACACGGACAACGGCGCGGCCGGCCGTCTGTGCAGCAAGATCACAGACAAGGAGATCCAGGGCTACTGCCGCTCCGCGGGCGGCCTTTCCAGCACCCTGGACTGAAACGACCGTCGGGCAGGTCACGACGGAGGTCACTTCGCGGGAGGCGGGACACCGCATCCTGTGTGTTTGTTCGCCAGCGCCCGGAGGATGCGCGACGTCACGTGGTGGTCCATGTCCATCTCGGGCAGCTCGCTCGTCCGCACCACCCGCACCGCGCTGTACTCACCGTCGGACAGGGGCCGCATCAGAAGCGCGTCGACGGGCCTGATGGTGCCACGGAAGGATCTCATCAACATGTCCGCCACTCCGATCAACCGAACCGCCGCAAACTGGTTCAAGTCCAGCTACTCCAACGGTCAGGGTGCGTGCGTGGAGATCAGCACCGACTACGTGTCCTCTCACGCCACGCTGCTCGTCCGGGACAGCAAGGACCCGGACGGACCCGCGCTCAGCTTCTCCCCTTCCGCCTGGGGCGCCTTCGCGGAAGCGGCGGGGAACGGGACGTTCGGCGACGCCTGAGCCCAACCTGCGTACTCCACAGATCAGTTGATCCCCCGACGCCTTCGCCGGGGGATTCGCTGTTCCTGCGCCGAGCGCGAGCAGGTCGACCTCCGGGGTGCGGCGGCGAGTGGCACGTGCGGACCGGCGCCGGAACGGCCCTGCCCCGGCCGCGCCCGCAGGCTCTCGCACCCCGCTGTTCTACCCTTCCCTCCCATGAACGACGACTTCCGAAGTGCCGCTCAGGCAACCGCGCAGCTGGTGGCGGACTATCTCGACGCGCTGCCCTCGCGCCCGGTGTGGCAGCCGATGGACCCGGCGGAGCGCTCCGCGTTGCTGGAGTTGGAGCTGCCGGAGGACGGCGCGGGCTTCGACGAGCTGCTGAAGACCGTCGAGCAGCGGATCATGCCGCACCCGATGGGCAACGGGAACCCGCGGTTCTTCGGGTGGGTGAACTCCTCGCCGCAGCCCGCGGGCGTCCTGGCGACTCTCGCCGCGTCCGCGATGAACCCCAGTTCCGCCGGCGGCGACCACGCCGATGTGCATCTGGAGCGGGCGGTGGTCCGGTGGATGGCCGAGCTGGTGGGCTTCCCGCACCCGGCCGGCGGCGGTCTGCTGACCTCCGGGACGTCGATGGCGACCATCGTCTGTCTGGCCGCGGCCCGCAATCGCGCCGCCCGCGCCGCGGGGTGGGACGTCCGCGAGGACGGTCTCGCGGGGATGCCGCCGCTGGTGGGGTATGTCACGGGCGAGGCGCACAGCTGCGTCCGCAAGGCCGCCGAGCTGCTCGGGCTGGGCTCGAAGCACCTGCGGGTCGTGGCGGCCGACGCCGAGGGCCATCTGCGCCTGGACAGCCTGGAAGCCGCCGTCGCCGAGGACCGCGCCGCCGGCCGTCTCCCCTTCCTGGTGGTGGCGTCCGCGGGAACGGTCGGCACCGGCGCGGTCGACCCGTTCGAGCCGATCGCCGATCTCGCGGCCCGCGAGGGCCTCTGGTTCCACATCGACGGCGCGTACGGCGCGTTCGGCGTGCTGGACGGGACGATCGCGCACCGCTACCGGGGCCTGGAGCGCGCCGACTCCCTCGCGCTGGACCCGCACAAGTGGCTGGGCGTGCCGGTGGACTGCGGCTGTGCGCTGGTGCGCGACGCGCAGGAGTTGCGGGGGACGTTCAGCCTGGTGCCGTCGTACCTGCGGGACGAGGACGCGGGCGGTCTCGGGTGGTTCTCGGAGTACGGGACGGAGCAGACCCGCCCGTTCCGGTCGCTGAAGGTGTGGGCGTCGATCGCGCACCGCGGCCGTTCGGGCGTGGCCCGGGACATCGCGCACTGCACGGGCCAGGCCCGGCGGCTGGGCGAGTGGGTCGAGCAGGACCCGGAGTTGGAGCTGCTCGCGCCGGTGGAGACGTCGATCGTCGCGTTCCGGTACCGCCCGGCGGGTGTCGACGAGGCGCGCACGCAGGAGCTCAACTCCCGTCTGCCGGTGGCGATCCAGCAGCGCGGCCGGGTGTTCGTGACGGGCGCGGTGTACCGCGGGCGGGAGATGCTGCGGGCGTGTCTGCTGAACGCGTCGACCACGGACGCGGATCTGCGGCTGCTGCTGGACGAGGTGAAATCGGCCGGTGCGGAACTCCTGGACCGGGGCCGCACGTCAGAATGATCGCGGGAGCGGATCAGCGCCGATCCGACGGGGGCCCGCGCAGACATTAACCGTCGGGTCACGGGGGGTTCGTGATCGTGAAACAGCGGAGCGCCACCATTCAGGCATGGATGACACGGCGTACACCCACAGAAACGCAAAGCGACAGCACCGTTGGCGCCGGGAGGCGGTCGAGCTCGCGGCGGTGTTCAGCGCCGTCGCGGCCGCCGACCTGGTCGCGAACGTCGTGGTGCACGGCCACGACGGGCCGGTGCTGCTGTTCGCCTCCGCCGGGGCGCTGCTCGCCGCGGTGCTGTTCCGCGTCCGGCTGGCGCACCGGCACCCGCCCGGCCCGGAGGCCCTCGGGCCGCCGGGCGGGGAGTCCGAGGTGACGTCCGCGGAGGAGCAGACCGCGTTGTGGCGGCTGCGGACCAGCGTCGCGGACGCGCCGGGCAGTCTGGCCCGGGTGTGCGGGGCGCTGGCGGAGCGGCGGGTGAACATCGTCTCGATGCAGGCGCACCCGCTGCCGGACTGCACGGTGGACGAGTTCATCGTCCGTGCGCCGGCCGCGCTGACCAGGGCCGAGCTGGCGGCGGCGGTCGCGGCGGGCGGCGGCTGGGACATCTGGTCGGACCGGGCGGACGCGCACGAGCTGGTGGACGTGCCCCGGCAGGTGCTGGCGCTGGCGACGCGCACGGCGTTGGACGCGGCGGAGCTGCCGGTGGCGTTGCGGCAGCTGTTCGGGCGGGCGGCGATCCGGCAGTTCCCGGGGCGGGGCGCGGCGGTGCAGCCCGGCGTGGACGGGCACGTGATGCGCCTGCCGTTGCCGAACGGGGACCTGCTGGAGCTGTCCCGGCCGAACCTGCCGTTCACGCCGACCGAGTTCGCCCGGGCGCGGACGCTGGTGGAGCTGGACACCGTGCTGGGGCCCCGGGTGCCGCAGGTGGCGGCGCGGATCAGCCGCCCGGCGGGCGACGACCTGACGGTGCGGCGGGCCACGCCGGCCGACCGGGAGGCGGCGCTGGCGATGCACGCGCGGTGCTCGCCGGAGTCGTTGCGGCGGCGCTACCACGGCCCGGTGAAGGACGCCGACCGCTACCTGAACCACCTGCTGGACCCGCGGCACGGGCAGACCCTGGCGGTGGAGACCGCGCAGGGCCGGCTGGTGGCGCTGTCGCACCTGATGTGGGACGACGAGGGCGCGGAGATCGCGCTGCTGGTGGAGGACGCGTGGCAGCGCCGCGGCCTGGGCGTGGACCTGGTGCGGCGGATGGCGGCGCTGGCGCTGGAGTCGGGCGTGGGCACGGTGTACGCGGTGACCACGGCGGCGAACACGGGGCTGATCTCGACCATGCGGCGGCTGTCGGCGCCACTGGACTACCAGGTGGAGGAGGGCACCCTGGTGATCACCGCGCACCTGGCGGAGGCGGCGGAGAAACTGCCCGCCCCGTGGGCGGCCCGCTGACGTCCGGTCGGCCCGGCGGCGGATCTCCTTGATCCGCTTCCGGGCCCGCTGCGGCGCGGCCCTGTCCGGGGGCGGCGCGGGCCGGTAAGTTGCCCCTGCTCAAGTGTGCGGGCGGGAGTCGGTAGGCTGAGTCCGTCCCTGCCGCCCGGGGACCGTCTGAACGGCCCGGGCGGTGCCGCAGCAAGGAGGAACCCCTGAGCATGCCAGGCACCGATTCGGAAGCCGCGCGCGACGCCTCGCTGCCCGCCCGCGCAAAGATCGCCGTGACGGCCGGCAAGATGGCGGCCGCGCTGTCCCAGAAGGCCGGTCGCGGCAGCGGGTCGGTGATCGGCGGCAAGGTCGCGCTCAAGCTCGACCCCGATCTGCTGAAGACCCTCGCCGAGCACCTGGACGTGGTCCTGGTCAGCGCCACCAACGGCAAGACCACCACGACCCGGCTGATCGCCGAGGCCCTGCGCGCGGCCGGCCCGGTGGTCTCCAATGCGCTGGGCGCGAACATGCCGGCCGGTATCACGGCGGCGCTCGCGGGCGGCACCGACGCCAAGTTCGGCGTCATCGAGGTGGACGAGAAGTACCTGCCGATGGTCGCCCGGGACACCCGGCCGAAGGCCATAGCGCTGCTGAACCTCTCCCGTGACCAGCTCGACCGGGCCGCCGAGACCCGCATGATGGCCGAGAAGTGGCGCGAGGGCCTGAAGGACACCGAGGCCGTGATCATCGCCAACGCGGACGACCCGCTGGTGACCTGGGCCGCCTCGTCCTGCAAGAAGGTGGTCTGGGTGGCCGCCGGGCAGGCGTGGAAGGAGGACGCCTGGTCGTGCCCGTCGTGCGGCGGTGTGATGCAGCGTCCGGGCGACGACTGGTTCTGCGGCGACTGCGGTTTCCGCCGCCCGAACCCGCACTGGGCGCTCCAGGGCACCCACGTGATCGACCCGCACCGCGGCGCCTGGCCGATCCAGCTCCAGCTGCCGGGCCGCGCCAACCTGGCCAACGCGACCAGCTCGGCCGCCGTGGCCGCGGTGTTCGGCGTGGCCCCGCAGGTCGCGCTGCAGCGCATGCAGTCGGTGGCCGCGGTGGCGGGCCGCTACGACGTGGTGCAGTACCGCGGCCGCGACATCCGGCTGCTGCTGGCGAAGAACCCGGCCGGCTGGCTGGAGACCTTCTCGCTGATCGACGGCCCGCCGGCGCCGGTGCTCCTGTCGGTGAACGCGATGGACGCCGACGGCACCGACACCTCCTGGCTGTGGGACGTCGACTACGAGCGCCTGGCCGGTCACCCGATCTTCGTGATGGGTCAGCGCAAGCTCGACCTGGCGGTCCGCCTGGAGGTCGCCGGCCTGCAGTTCCAGGTCGTCGACTCGCTGGCGCAGGCGGTGGACGCCGCGCCCGAGGGCCGCATCGAGGCGATCGCCAACTACACGGCGTTCCAGCAGCTGCGCAAGGCCGTGGTGGCCTGATGAGCGACCAGCACTTCCAGTCGTACGGCCAGCAGCCGTACGCCGGGCAGCAGTTCGACGACCAGCAGCAGCACCAGCAGCAGCAGCACCAGCAGCAGCAGTACGGGCAGGCCCAGTACGGCGAGCAGCAGCAGCACTACGGCGAGCAGTCATACGGTGAACAGGCGTACGACGAGCAGCAGCAGTACGCCGAGCAGTCGCAGTACGGCGGGCAGCAGTACGCCGAGCAGTCCTTCGCGGAGCCCCAGCAGCAGTACGGCGAGCAGCAGTTCACCGGGCGGCGGCGCGGGTTCGACGAGCCGCAGCAGCAGTACGGGGGCGGTGCGCCGGAGGCGGCGCCGCAGTTCGGGAGGTCTTCGAGGATGAGCGAGAGCAGCCTGCGGGTGGTCTGGGTGTACCCGGACCTGCTGTCCACGTACGGCGACCGCGGCAATGCGCTGGTGGTGGAGCGCCGGGCGCAGCAGCGCGGTCTCGGGGTGACGCGGATCGACGTGCGCTCCGACCAGTCGGTGCCGACCAGTGGCGACATCTACCTGATCGGCGGCGGTGAGGACCGTCCGCAGCGGCTGGCGGCGGAGCGGCTGCGCAACGACGGCGGGCTGGTCCGGGCGGCCGAGAACGGTGCGATCATCTTCTCGGTCTGTGCGGGTTTCCAGATCCTCGGCCACGAGTTCATCAACGACCTGGGCGAGCGCGAGGCGGGCCTCGGCCTGCTGGACGTGTGGACGGCCCGTGGCGAGGGCGCGCGCTGCGTCGGCGACGTGCTGGCGGAGGTCGACCCGCAGCTGGGTCTGCCGCAGCTGACCGGCTTCGAGAACCACCAGGGCGTCACGCATCTCGGCGAGGGCGTGAAGCCGTTCGCCACGGTGCAGGTCGGCCGGGGCAACGGCACCGGCGACGGCACCGAGGGCGCATGGCGCGACACCGTGTTCGGCACCTACCTGCACGGTCCGGTGATGGCCCGCAACCCCGCCGTCGCCGACATGCTGATCAAGCTGGCGCTGGACGTGAACGCGCTGCCGCCGGCCGACACCACCTGGTACGACGCGCTGCGCACCGAGCGGATCGCCGCTGCGGCCCGCCCGGCGTGACGTTCGCCCTTTGCCCGGTGGACGGCTGACCGCCATGTGGTCAGCCGTCCGCCGCGGAACAACTTCATAGCAGAATGAATCAGGAGACCCGGGCGCAACACCCTCCTCGGCGGTCGGGTCGCAGTTACGTGAGGTGCGTCGAGGAAGCCGCCCCCGCGTCGGTTTCGGCCCGGCCGGACGCAGGAACCGTATGCTGTGCAGCAGGTCCGATTCGGGCACTATGTCCGTTTCTCAACCACCAGTCCGGCCGTCCGAATCCTGCTCGGGAGTTGGCAAAGCAATGCGTATTGGTGTCCTGACCAGCGGCGGTGACTGCCCCGGCCTGAACGCCGTCATCCGTTCCGTGGTCCACCGGGGGGTGGTCGACCACGGCGACGAGATCATCGGCTTCGAGGATGGCTGGCGCGGTCTTCTGGAGGGCGTGCACCGCCCGCTGACGCTCGACTCGGTGAGCGGCATCCTCGCCCAGGGCGGCACGATCCTGGGTTCCTCCCGGGTCCAGCCGAGCCACCTGCGCGACGGTGTCGAGCGCGCCAAGAAGTACTGCGCGGACCTCGGCATCGACGCGGTCATCCCGATCGGCGGCGAGGGAACCCTGAAGGCCGCGAAGCTGATGAGCGACGCGGGCCTGCCCGTGGTCGGCGTGCCGAAGACCATCGACAACGACATCGCCTGCACCGACGTCACCTTCGGCTTCGACACCGCGGTGTCGGTGGCCACCGAGGCGCTGGACCGGCTGAAGACCACCGCCGAGTCCCACCAGCGCGTGATGGTCGTCGAGGTGATGGGTCGCCACACCGGCTGGATCGCCCTGAACGCGGGCATGGCGGCCGGCGCGCACGCCATCGTCGTCCCCGAACGGCCGTTCCACATCGACAAGTTGACGGACGTGGTGCGCGAGCGCTTCGACCGCCAGAAGAAGTTCGCGATCGTGGTGTGCGCCGAGGGCGCCAAGCCCGAGCCCGGCACCATGGTGTGGGAGGAGGGCACCAAGGACATGTACGGCCACGAGCGGTTCACCGGCATCGCCACCCAGCTCTCCCGCGAGCTGGAGCACCGCCTCGGCAAGGAGGCCCGCCCGGTCATCCTCGGCCACACCCAGCGCGGCGGCACCCCGACCGCCTACGACCGGGTGCTGGCCACCCGCTTCGGCTGGCACGCCGTGGAGGCCGCGCACCGCGGCGCGTTCGGCCACATCACCGCGCTGCAGGGCACCGACATCCGCCTGGTGCCGCTGGGCGAGGCCGTCGCCGAACTGAAGACCGTCCCCTCGGACCGCTACCTGGAGGCCGAGACCGTCATCTGACGGTCCGTCAACTCCCGCCCCCGGGGCGCGTCGTGGCCCACCACGCGCACCCCGGGGGTTAGCCTTCGCCGCATGGAGATCCTCGCGTACGGCGTCCAAGCAGACGAACAGCCGCTCCTGGAGAAGGCCTTCGCGGGCCGGCACCCGCTGCGCACCCTCGCCGTGTTCCTCAACCACGACACCGCCCCGCTCGCCGCCGGCTACCCGGCCGTCAGCAGCAGCGTCAACGACGTCCTGGACGCCCCGACCCTCGCCGTCCTCGCCGCCGGCGGCACCCGGGTCGTCGCCCAACGCGCCACCGGCTTCAACAACATCGACCTCGACGCCGCCGCCGAACTCGGCCTCACCGTCGCCCGGGTCTCCCACTACAGCCCCTACGCGGTCGCCGAGCACGCCTGGGCACTCGCCCTCGCCGTCAACCGCCGCCTCACCCGCGCCGCCAACCGCTCCCGCGAGTTCGACTTCCGCCTCGACGGGCTCCTCGGCCGCGACATCCACGGCATGACCGTCGGCGTCATCGGCACCGGCAAGATCGGCGAGTGCTTCGCCCGCATCGCCGCCGGCTTCGGCACCCACCTGCTCGGCTGGGACATCGCGCCCAACCCCGCCTGCGTCGACCTCGGCATGGCCTACACCGAACTACCCGAACTCCTCACCCGCGCCGACCTGATCAGCCTCCACGTCCCCCTCCTCCCGGCCACCCACCACATCATCGACGCGGCCGCGCTGGCCCGGATGAAGGACGACGCCATCCTCGTCAACTCCAGCCGCGGCGGCCTCCTCGACAGCGCCGCCCTGGTCGAGACCCTGCGCACGGGACGCCTGGCCGGCGTCGGCCTCGACGTCTACGAGGAGGAGACCGGCGTCTTCTTCACCGACCGCTCCATCCAGGGCATCACCGACGACACCCTCGCCCGCCTCATCACCTTCCCCCAGGTCCTCGTCACCAGCCACCAGGCCTACTTCACCCACACCGCCGTCGGCCAGATCATCGACGCCACCCTCCGCAACATCGACGACTTCGCCGCCGGCCGCACCAACGAGAACACCCTCGTCCCGCGGAACTGACCCGAGCCCGCGCCCAGGGGCCACCAGCGGTCGATGTCGACGAGGTAGAACGTGCAGGGTCCGGTCGAGGAGACGGCGACACATTCAGCCGGTCACGCCATGTAGCGGATATGACACTTTACGTGAGCACATCGTGCAGGCATGAGACACCCACATCACACCCTGCGCGCTGCCTGCGCCCTCGCTCTGAGCTCCGGCCTGGCCCTGGCCGTTCCCGCCGCCTGCGCGGCCCGGGCCCTGCCGTCGGCGGTGACGGCCCCGGGCGGCACGGTGGACTTCGTGTTCACCGGCAACCCCGAGTCCGTCACCATGCCCGACGATGTGTGCCAGGTGGACGTGACCGCGTTCGGCGGCGCGGGCGGCGACGCGGTCTACGGGTCGCCGGGCGGCCTGGGCGGCGAGGTCCGCGCGACGCTGGACGTCCACAGCGGGCAGGTGCTGACCGTGAACGTGGCCGGCGCGGGCAGCGGCGGCAGCCTCACCGACGGCAGCCCCCCGCACGGCGGCTACGGCGGCGGCCGCCAGGGCGGCGCCTACAACAACGAGCCGTCACCGGGCAACGGGGCCGTCGCGGCCGGCGGCGGCGGAGCGACGACCGTCGCCCTCGACAGCGCCACGGTCGTCGTCGCGGGTGGCGGGGGCGGCGGCGCGGGCAGCTTCGCCGACGACGGCACCGGCGCGGGCGGCGCGGGCGGCCAGAGCGGCGAGAGCGGCATGACGCCCGCAACTCCGGGCTCCGGCCAGGGTGGCGCGTCCGGCGGCACGGGGGGTGCGGGCGGCGCGGGTGGGACTCCGACGTTCGACGGAGACTCGCCGGGCGTGGCGGGCGGGTCCGCGAACGGCATGACCGGCGGGAACGGCGCGCTCAACGTCGGCGACCCCCACATGGGCACCGGCGGAGCCGTCGGTGGCGGAGCCGTCGGTGGCGGAGCGGGCGGTTCCTCCACCGGCTCCACGCTGGGCGGCGGGGGCGGCGGGGGCGGCTCCAGTCTCGGCGCCGCCGGAGCCCAGTTCACCACCGGCGTCCGCAGCGGCAACGGCGAAGTCCAGCTCCAATGGCTGCCCTGCGGCCCCAGCCCCAGCCCCAGCCCCACGCCGAGCCCCACGCCGAGCCCCACCGGCGAAACCTCGACCGCCCCCGCGCCGACCCCGACCGGCCCGGCCCTCCCCGAAACCGGATCGCCCTCCACCGGCCCCCTGGCCATCGGCGCCGCACTGATCGCCGCCGCCGGCGCCGTACTGATCCGCTTCGGCCGAAGCCACCGCAGACACTGACCGGCGCAGGACCCCGCCGCCGGCGCGAACTCACCCTCCACAAAGGCGACTTCGCGCAGCGCATGCACACGATGCGGAAGAACGGCCACTTCCTCCACCGCCGCACCCGACCGGAGCAATGTCACGGTCGGGTAACGGCGGCTCTTTTCTGTGACCCCGCGCGTCCCTGCACCCGTGTAGAGGTCAGAGCCGCGTTCGAGCGGGTCCGCATGGCCGGCGTGCGAAGACGACGACAGAAGTGAGTTCAGAGATGAAGGACTTCCGCTTGGACCTGAGCGACGAGCTGTCCGAGCTGACGCCGCCGCCCCTGGGTGACGTGGTGGCGGAGGCGACCAGGAAGGGCCGCCGCGCCCGCCGGGTGCGGACGGTCGGGCAGGTGGCCGGGTCGGCGCTGGCGATGGCGGCCGTCGTGGCGCTGGCCGGCAGCCAGTTGCACGGCACCGGTGGCGGGAACGGGCTCGTCGGCCCGGCGGCGGGCGGCGCGCCTGCCCCGATCGTCTCGGCGGGCCCGTCCTCGACCCCGTCGCCGACGCCGTCCGGCGCCCTGGTCCGGGTGAGCGGCACGGCCGTGCTCGCGACGGTGCTGGACTCCCTGCCCGCCGGCCTGGAGACCAGCGGATACGCCGCGAACAACGCGACCGAGGCGCACGGCAAGTACGCCGCCGACGTCCCGGTCGCCCAGGTCAACGTCAAGACTCCGGCGGGCCTGGGCATGATGCGGGTCTTCGTCGGCTCCGCGTCACCCGACGCCAAGTGCACGACGTTCGACGGCTGCCGCCGGGACAAGTACGGCCAGCAGGTCCGGGTCACCCACATCGATGACAACTGCATCCAGAACACCGTGGTCACGGTCCGCCACGCCGACGGCACCGCCGTCACCGTGCAGATGGCCACCTGCCTGGCCCGGGAGGGCAGGACGAACCCGCCCGGAGTCCTCCCGCTCACCGAGGAGGCCGCCGCCGAACTGGCCGGGAACCCCGCCTTCCACAACATGATGACGCCCGCCCAGGGCGCGGCCGCGGACGCCCGCTTCCCGTCGCTCCCGCAGTTCGACTGACCTGCCCCGCTGCGGCCCCGGGACCTCCGGGGCCGCACTCCCTTTTACTCGGGATCCACCGCACGCACGATCAGGGGGCACTACTGGTGCGGAAAGAAGCAGAGTTCACCGCGTTCGCGGAGGCCGGAGCGGTCAGACTGCGCCAGATCGCCTACCTGATGTGCCGCGACTGGCACCTGGCCCAGGACCTCACCCAGACGACGCTGACCAAGATGTACCTCGCCTGGCCCCGGATCACCCGCCGGGACCTCGACCCGTTCGGCTACGCCCGCAAGGTGCTGCTCAACAGCCTGCTCGACCACAAGCGCCTGCGCAGCACCGGCGAGGTGGCGATCGACCGGGTCCCCGACCGAATCCCGGACACCGTCCACGAGGGCGTCTCGGCGGACACCCGGCTCACCCTGATCGACGCTCTCGCGCTGCTCACCGCCAGGGACCGGGCGATCGTGCTGCTGCGCTACTGGGAGGACCACACCATAGAGGCCACCGCCGAGATGGTGGGGGTCAGCAACTCCGTGGTGAAGACCCAGAGCATGCGCGCCCTGGCCACCCTACGGGCCCACCTCGGCGAGGACCGCGCCGATCTCTTCGCCTCCTGACCTGCCTGCCCCGCACCGGAGGGCCCAGCGGAGGGCCCTGCGTGGGCTCCGTCTACTGCACGTCAGTGGCGATCACGGTCCACGCGTTGGTGGACGTGTCGTCCAGCCGGAGGTCGAACGCGAAGGTGATCGGCCTGCGCTCGCGCGCGTCACCGCGGAGCACCTGCTCGCTGCGCCGGTCGACCTCGTAGTAGACGCCCTCCGCGTCGACCGAGACACGGAAGACGATCGGGTCGCGCGAGACCAGCGAGCGCACCGTGACCGACCTGACGACGGCGTTGCGCATGACGGTTCGGTTGACGGTGCGCACGGACGTGAAGTCCAGGCTGCCGTCGTTCATGACCCACTCCTCCAGGAACCGCTCGACGGCGACCTCGAGAACAGCCTTGTCGAACCGGCCGTCGAGCACGCTCAGATCGCCGACGGCGGTGTCGGCATCCGTGCTCCAGGAGATGTTGGTGAGCGACAGGATGTCGCTCACGCCCCTGACCGCGGTCCTCCCGGCCACCTCCAGCACCGCCTCGCGAGCGACCTCCTTCTGGTCCCAGCTGTCCGTCTCGATGGCGTCGGTCAGGTGGTGCGCGCCCTCGGCCGCCTGCTCGACCGACGACACGATCCACTCCCCGGCCGGGTTCTTGCGCAGCGTCCAGTACTCGACCGGGCGCGTCGAGCCGTCCTTGCGCACGGCGTCCGTGCCGTAGCCGCGGCGTACGTAGTCGTTGAGCGTCGCGGTGATCCGGAACGTGACGGTGTCGTTCACCTCGCCCGCGCGATTCGCGACGTCGACCAGCTGGACCACCGGGCCGGAGACGATCTCCACCACGTTGACCTCGCCGCGCGACGCGTAGTCGTGCAGCTCGTCCGCCCACTTGCCGTAGAGCACCGGGGACAGGATCTGCTGCAACATGGCGTGATCGTTGCGGGTCCAGGCCTGCTGGGCGGTCGTGTACAGCCAGACGGCCCGCTGCTCCAGCGCGGCGCGATCGAACGTCGCATCCGTGTCGGCGATGGCGTCGACCCGGGCCCCGACCTGGGCGGCACGCTCGTCCGCCTGCGCGTCCGCGCGGTGCGCCGTACGGTCCGACACCGTGTTCAGATCGGCCGCCTGCTTCGCCTTCCGGCGCCGGTACCTGATCCACACGATCAGCAGGATCACGGCCACGATCACCAGCAGCGGGAAGATCCCACCGCCACCGCCACCGGCCACGAACCCGTAGCCGAACCCGCCACCGGTCGACCCGTGGAAACCACCGCCCCCACCGCCACCACCCCCGAACCCGTGGCTACCGCCCCCACCCCGCGCATACGCGAGCGTCGGGCTGCTCAGCGCGACGACACCAGCAACCAACGTTATCCACCGACGGGCGCGCACCGGGCTCCCCCTTCACGAATCAGAGCTCCTCCCCGCGAGCCTACAAGCCAGACCGCCCGAACGGCGGGCTGCCCCTGCCCCCAGGGACCGGAAGCCGCCGGCCGGGGCGCACGGGGGTCGCGAAACCGGAGCAGGTCAGTAGGCCCAGGTGGATCCCGTGCCCCGGTACTCCTCAACGGGGATCGGTGTGGTGCCGTCGCGCATGCGGTCGGTGGACAAGAGGCCGGCCGGGGACGGCGACGATCGGGCGTGATCGGCGAGAACAGCGCGACGGCCACCGAGGAGTCCGGGGGCAGGCCGGCTCTCTCCAGGACATGCGTGAGGGCCGCGACAACAAGCTGGCGATCGCCGGGCTCGGCAACGCCAGTCTTCCTGCTCCCCGCGTCCGCAGAGATGCTGGTCGGCGTGCACCGGGGCGTGCCCAGTCGCGTGCGGGTGGGCCTGTTCAAGGCGAGGAGGGTCGGCGGAAGGCTGCAGCGTTCTCCGATGCCCACTGTTGGAAGGGCCTGGCCGCTGAGCCGGTGACCTGCGCAACCGTGTCGCGCACCTGTTGCAGTGCCTCGTTGACGTCTCCGCCCATCACATCGAGCACCGCATCCGCAGTCCTGGCGCCGAAGACCGCGGCCATCCGGGCGTGGGCCTCCTCCCGGTCGATCTCGGCGAACGGCACCTCCTGTCCGAGCGCCGCCGCGACGGACTCGACCTGCTGACGGGCTGTCACCTGTTCCGGACCGGTCAGTGCGTATGTCCGGCCCCGGTGGCCGGGCTCGGTCAGGGCGACGCGCGCCACGGCCGCGATGTCCGCGGGGTGGATCGTGGGCAGCCCGATGTCCGCGTACGGCATGCGGACCGTTTCCCGCTCGCGGACCGACGCCGCCCACATCAGGGCGTTCGAGGCGAACTGTGTCGGCCGCAGGATCGTCCAGGCCATACCGCTGCCCTGGAGCAGCCGCTCGACAGCGAGGTTCTCCGCGGCGGGGCCGAGGTGCGGATGGGTCTGGACGGTGATGGACGAGACGAGCACGACATGCTCCACGCCCGCCTGCCGGGCGGCCTCGATGATGTCGGCGTCCGGGCCCAGGCGCGACACGAGGAACAGCGACCGCACACCCTCCAGAGCGGGTTTCAGTGACGCCGTCTCGGCGAAGTCGCCCTCGACGACCTCGACCCCTTCAGGGAACGCGGCCCGTGCAGCGTCACGGGTGAGCCCTCTGATCGGGCCGGCACCGCACGCCTGCAGTTCCTTCAGCAGAACACTTCCGATGTTTCCGGTGGCCCCTGTCACGAGGATCACGAGCGTCTTCCCCCTCCGTCGGACGAGCAACTGGAAGGGACCCTAGAAATTCAAGCGCGCTTCAAGTCAAGGCGGCGCCGGACCGCCGAAGCAGTCGCCCGGATCAAGCACCGCTCCCCGCGCGACCGAGGATGGTCCCGCGAGCGCGTCGGTCAGCTGAGTTGGCTCTTGGTCAATCGGGCGCGCTCGCCGAACGCTCTTGTGCGCCCTTCCGGGCTCGGCGCGGGGGCGGGACGATGATGCCCGGTCGGGGGCGGTTCGGCCGGGCATCGGGGAGGTGGGGTCATGGGTGAGCATGAGAAGCCGACGCCGGATCCGGGGACGGGGACGCCTCCGCCGGGCAACGCGGACGGCAAGGTCGACAAGCCCCAGCCGGGCACCGGCAAGCACAAGAAGTAGAAGGGGAAGCACGGTGACCGCGGTCGACAACACCACGAGCCCGTCCACGGCCGGCGTGTGGCGGCAGCGCCTCGACGCGGAGATGGCGCGCACCGGGCAGTGGCCGGAGCGCTCGCCGTGGATCCGCCCCGCGGTCGCCGCGCTGCCACGGGACCTGTTCGCACCCGGCCGGCTGTGGGACTGGGACGGCCACGCCTGGCAGCCCGTCGACCGCGACACCGCCCCCGAAAGGTGGCTGGAGCTGCTATACAGCCACCCGAGCCGGCCCGCGGTCACCCAGATCGCCGACGACCTGCCGTCGTCCAGCCTGTCCGCGCCGGCCGTCGTGGTCGACATGCTCGACTCGCTGCTGTTGGAACCCGGCCACCGCGTCCTGGAACTCGGCACCGGCACCGCGTGGAACGCCGCGCTGCTCGCCCACCGCGCCGGGCCGGGCCAGGTGACCTCGATCGAGGTCGACCCCGGCCTCGCTGCGGCCGCCGCCGCCCGCCTGCGGGCCGCGGGCCTGGACGTGCGCGTGCGGGAGGGTGACGGCGGCTCAGGTCTGCCCGACGGTGCACTGTTCGACCGTGTCATCGCCACCTACGCCGTCGAGCGGATCCCCTGGACGTGGATCGAACAGACCGCACCGGGCGGGCGCCTGGTCGTGCCGTGGGGCCGGCTCGGCCACGTCGCCCTCACCGTCGCCGACGACCACAAGAGCGCGACCGGCTGGCTCCAGGGCCTGGCCCAGTTCATGCCCGACCGGACCACTACCGTCGGCATCCCGGTCCGCGGCTTCACCGACCTCCGCCGCAGCGCCCCGCCCGGCCCCGAAGAGCGCACCGACCGGGATCCGGCCGAACTCGAGGACTGGGACCTGCTGTTCCACCTGCGGGTCGCCCTCCCCGACGTCCGGGTGGAGACCGCGGTCGACGAGGACGGGGTGTCCGCGTGGATCCACGACGGCGTCTCGTCCTGGGCGACGCTGTCGTCCACGCCCGACGGCGTGTTCGTCCACCAAGGCGGCCCCCGCCGCCTCGCCGACGAGATCGGCGCCGCCGGGGACGAATGGGCCGGGCTCGGCCGCCCGGAGGTGTACGACTACGGCATGACCGCCACACCCCACGAGCAGTGGGTGTGGTTCGGCGACCCGGACACCGGACCACGCTGGCCCGCGTCGGCCTGACCCCACGCCAGCGGCGACTTCACCGGCAGATGGGAAGGCCTCCGCCCACTCACCTGAGCAAGGGGACAGACGGTGGCTCCCCGCCCACGCGGGGATGGTCCGTGGGCCAGACGTCAACCAGGTCTGCCGCAACGCTGCTCCCCGTGCACGCGGCGGGAGGTGACGGCGGAGCGCGTCACGCTGCGCGGGCTCCGCGGCCGTGGCCCTGTCGCCGGGGTGCTGCGCCACCGAGGCCGTTGGGCAGCTCTCCCTGCGCGGGATGGTGCTCGACCGTGGGGCAGCACGGATGCTACGGGGCGGGCACCAGGGCGCAGCGGCTGTTCTCGGGGCCCGTGTCGCCGCCGAGCTCCTCTGCCAGGGCGCGTCCGAGATCGCCTCCGGCCCCCTGAAAGCCGGCCTGTGTCGGCCGGATCGCCGGCCGCAGCAACGAGAGCGCCCGTCCCGGAGAGCCGACTCACCTGCGGAGGAGCACTACTCCCGCCACGGCCGTCGCCGTCAGCAGGGCTGTCGCCAGGGCGTGGATGGCCACGGTCCGCTTCTCCGAGTGGTGTTCGGCGGCTCGGTCCAGGGTGAAGTCGGACGGGTCGGCGGCCGTGTAGTGGACCTTGACGTCGCGGCCGTGCGCGCCTGCGGGGTCAGGGAGGTGGGAGGTGCAGTGGGCGGTGACGGTGGTGCCCTCGTGGGTGGTGAAGGAGACCACCGGAGTGATGGTGGTGGTGGGGCCGTCGTCCGGGTCGACTCTGATGTCCTTGAGGACGGCGACGACCCGGCCCGGCACGGTCTCCATCGCGGCCAGCCGGTTGAGGCGGGTGTTCCTGACGCGGACCGCCCAGGGCAGTTGGACGGCGCCGAGGATCGCCGGCGGCCCGCCGGAGCCGATCAGTGCCCACGGCCACCCCCGGTCGATCGCAACGAGGACCACCAGCCCGACGTAGACCAGGAAGAGCGCGAAGGCAGGCCGGCCGAGTCCGCGCGACGGCTGCTCGGGGGCGTGGGAGAACCGGTAGGCATGCGGTCGGCCCCGCGGATGGCTGACGCCGATCTCGCGGCCCTCCCACGCCGCGGTGATCATCTCGCCGCGCTCGCCGTCGTTCGTCACGGTGACCTCCTGTCCGGAGGCCGGGTCGCGGTAGCTGATCACCACCGATATCCCGCCCAGCCGCGACCCGCCGTGCCGTGGCGCCCGCACCCGCTCGATCCGCCCGGTGAGCCGGACCGTCCGCTGCGCCTTGGTCAGGCCGGCCAGCGACATGCCGACGCCGATCAGCGCCGCCGCGCCCCACACCGCGCACCACAGCACCAGCCACTCGTGCCACCCCATGTGCCCCATCCCTCGTCCCCCATCCCTCCGATCCGGTCAACTGCCGTTGCGCCGCAGGACGTTGCCCTGCCCGTCCGCCTCCAGGCTGCCCGCGCCCCGGTCGCCGGTCACCATGACCCGGAGGGTGAGCCTGCCGGTGAGGCCGTCGGCGGTCAGCTGCCAGCTCTGCGGGGAGCCGGTGCCGAGGGTGGTGCCGGCGTCCTCGACCAGCGCGGCGACCCGGTCGAAGGGCAGCGCCCGCGGGTCGAACCCGGCGACCTGCCCGCCGGCGGGCGCGAAGACGATCGTCAGCAGGCGCTCCTGGACGACGACGGTGAGCGCCCGGCGCGTCTCCCCGTCCTGCGTCAACGACTCGACGGCGGTGCGCAGTTCGCCCTGGTCGAGCATGGATCGGCCCGCCCCGAGGGCGACCGTTCCGGTGGCCGACGTCACGGTGGTGGTGGACGTGGTGACGGTGGTGGTGGACGACGTGACGGTGCCGGACGGTTGCGGCGCGGCGCCGGACCCGTCGGGGCCGAACGGGTCGGCGCCGGACAGCAGGAGCACGGAGGCCGCGCCGAACAGCAGGCCGAGCACGGTGAGGACCCCGCCGACGCAGCCTTTCCGGGCGTCGCCCGTCATGGCCGGGCCGGGCACCGAGTCCAGGTGCGCGTCGGCGGCCCGTTCCTCCCAGGCCGGTGTCGGCCGGGTCACGATCCGGACCTTCCACGGCCGTTCGGGCTCGTACTCGACCACCACGATCCCGCGCGGGCGGTAGTCGGGAAGCTCGGAGACGTGGACGCCCTGCCGGATCGCGACGCGGTACGCGGGCCCGTCGTCCGGAGCGACGGTCAGATCGAACCGGACCGGCACCTCGGTGGCCTCCCCGGCGACGGCCTCCCGGCTCTCGATCATCGCGAGCGCCGTCCGCGGCACGGCGGCCCTGTCGCGGGCGCGGCGCGGCAGCGTGCCGAGGAAGAACAGCAGGCCGTACGCCGCGGGCAGGGCCAGCCCCGTGACGACGAGCGACGCCTTCCCGACGATGCACCCTCCGATGAAGGCGGCCAGCGACCCGCCGATCACCCCACCCGTCAGAAAGCCCAGCGCGAGGCCGCCGGGCGTGGCGCGCGGGGGTGTGGCAGTCGTCATACGGGTGATTGTGCACGTCGTGGGTAACGGCCGACAGAGTGTGGGCGGACCGGCGCCGGCGCACCCGGCGGAGGCGGGTCCCCGGGGGTGCTGGCCGACGTTCCGTAAGCGCCGCCTAGGCTTGGGTCCGAACGAAACGAAACCGGAGCAAACCGGACCCGGGCCGACCGGGGCCGGAACGGACCTCACCGGCGGCGCGGCGACGCGGCGGCGGACGGCATGACGAAAGCGGGGCCGCCCGATGGGCGACGGCATGGACGGCATGGCCGGGATGCACCACCACGGCGGTAGCCCTCTGCCGCCCTACTCCTTCTCGAACGCGATCGGGTGGTCGCCGGACTGGCCGTACCTGGCTTTCTGCGGGCTCCTCCTCGGCCTGTACCTGGCCGGGGCCGTCCGGCTGTGGCGGCGCGGGGACAAGTGGCCGGTCGGCCGGATGGTGGCCTGGACCGCCGGTGTCGGCACGGTGTTCCTGGTCACCAACACCAAGCTCAACGACTTCGGCATGGTGCTGTTCAGCGCCCACATGATCCAGCACATGGTGCTGTCCATGCTGTCGCCGATCCTGCTGCTGCTCGGCGCGCCGATCACGCTCACGCTGCGTTCGCTGCGTCCGGCCCGCAAGGGCAGCGGCCGCGGCCCGCGCGAGCTGCTGGTCGCGCTGCTGCACAGCCGCCTGGTCCGGATCGTCTCGCACCCCGCGTACACCATCCCGATCTTCATCGCGAGCCTGTACGGGCTGTACTTCACCCCGCTGTTCGACTGGCTGATGCAGTACCAGCTCGGGCACCTGGCGATGATGCTGCACTTCCTCGCCGTCGGCCTGCTGTTCTTCTGGCCGATCATGGGCGTCGACCCGGGCCCGCACCGCCCCGGCTTCGTGATGCGGATCCTGGAACTGTTCATGGGCATGCCGTTCCACGCGTTCTTCGGCGTGGCCGTGATGATGGCCTCCGGGCAGCTCGTCACCACCTTCTCCGGCGCGACGGCGCCCCCCGGCACCGACCTGCACGCCGACCAGCAGCTCGCCGGCGGCATCACCTGGGCGTTCGGCGAGATCCCCACCGCGATCGTGCTGATCGCGCTCACCCTCCAGTGGGCCAAGTCCGAGGAGCGGCAGGCCCGCCGCCGCGACCGTGCCGCCGACCGCGACGGCGACGCCGAGCTGGTGGCGTACAACCAGTACCTGGCCTCGCTGAACCGCGGTGCCACCAGCTGATCGTCGTTTCTTCGGATCCGC
The DNA here is from genome assembly GCF_042732175.1 of Kitasatospora sp. NPDC059795. Classification (NCBI taxonomy): domain Bacteria; kingdom Bacillati; phylum Actinomycetota; class Actinomycetes; order Kitasatosporales; family Streptomycetaceae; genus Kitasatospora; species Kitasatospora sp. NPDC059795. The sequence continues at coordinate 689,829 of NZ_JBHWID010000001.1, read as the reverse complement.
CCGGGAGCTCCTCCCGGGCGGATCCGCTGTTTTCCGGCGTCCTTCGCTCTCGGGGCCCAGCGCTGTCGGGGGTCCTGCTTCGGGGCCTTACCGGGTCTCAGCCGATGCCCTGGCGGTCGGGGGTGAGCGCGAACGCCCGGTTCTGCTCGTCCGGGACGGACTCGGTGACGGCCCGTTCCAGCAGCCGGCGCTGGTTCAGCAGCGGGGCGCGCCGCGGTTCGGGGACGATCCGCAGCAGGTCGTCCAGGGCGGCGACCAGGCGGCGGGTGACCTGGGGCTGGCCGGCGCCGCAGATCCGGATCTCGGTGAACGCCAGGTCCACCGTCGCCTCCCAGCCCGGCACCGGCTGCACCAGCCGCACCGCGCCGTCCGCGTCCCGGTGGCGCAGCTCGCCGAGGTGCAGCGGGGCGAGGACGGCGAGCAGCTGATGGATGCGGTCGACGGCCTGCACAGCGGTGGTGGGGTCGTTGACGGCGGGCGACAGGGCGCGGATGGCGATGTCGACGAGCTGGCGGAAGCCGAAGCCGAGGTCCTGGTGCATGGTGCGGTCCACGCCGACGTTCAGCGCCGTGGTGATCCAGCCCGGCCGGGGCGGGGTGCCGCCGGCGACCAGCACGGTCGGGGTGCCGGACGCGATGAAGTCGCCGATCCGCGGCACCAGGTGCAGCACCGTCCCGTGCCGCCGCGCCACCCGCACCAGGCGGCGGATGTTGACGTCCCGCAGCACGCCGGCCCGTCCATCGTGCAGCAGCGTCGGCCCCTGCGGGGCGGGGCCGTCCGCGACCTCCGGGGCGAGCCAGCGGTACGCCAGCAGCACCTGCAGCGACTCCCGGGTGACCCGGTCGATCACGTGCGGCACCCGCAGCAGCCGCAGCGTCGCCTGCACGTACAGCACGAACAGCGCCAGGCTCAGCATCACCAGGACGAGCGCGACCACCGTCGAGACGATCGGCACCGAGACGGCGCGCGTCGGGTCGGTGGTCTCGTCGTAGCCGAGCTGCACCAGCAGCGTGAAGACGAACGTCGCCAGGCAGGTCGAGAACGTCGCCTTCGTCAGCCGGCTGCGCACGTACAGGCGCAGCACCCGGGGGCTCATCTGACCCGCCGCCATCTGCAGCGACACCAGCGAGATCGAGAACACCACGCCGATGAACGTCAGCATCGCCGAGCTGACCGTCGACACCACGCTCTTCGCCGCGGACGTGAACGACAGCAGGGTGTCGGCCGTCTGCTCGGCGGTGGCCACCGCGAAGATCTCCCGGTCGACGAGATCCGTCAGCCCGGCCAGCAGCACCGCGCCCACGCACGCCACCAGCGGCGCGAACCAGAACGACTCCCGCAGGTGCTCCCGCAACGGCGACAGCGCCCGGTACCGCGGCCGCCGGCGCCTCCCGCTGTGCTGCTGCTCCTCGCTCATCCCGCCAGGCTAGCCACGCCGCTCCCCCGGCCCCGGCAAGGACGCAGCCGTTCTCCTGCGGGCATACAAGGGTGGTGGGGATGTGACGGCGGGCCGGGAAAATCGCTGTCCGGTCGCCGGGGGGCGGTGGTAGACATCCGGCGTGCAGAAGAATCTTGAGTTTCCCGACCTGCTGCGACTGATCGACGAGCGGTCGACCGCCTTCCGCGCCGAGGTCGCCGCCGCGCCGGATCTCGACGCGCCGGTGCCGACCTGCCCCGGGTGGACGCTGTTCGATCTGGTGAAGCACCTGGGTGGGGGAGACCGTTTCTGGGCCGCCGTCGTCGCTGCGGGGCCCGCCGACGGTCCCCCGGCCGAGGCGGTCGCTGCGCGCGCCGCGCTGGAGGTGCCGCAGGAGCGTACGGCGCTGCCGGCCTGGCTGGCCGCGTCGACGGAGCTTCTGCTGAGCGCCCTGCGCGAGGCCGGGCCGGAGGCCGGTTGCTGGACGTGGTGGCCGGTGTCGCAGTCGCCGGTCACGGCCGGCGGTGTCGCCCGGCACCGGGTCCAGGAGACCGCGATGCACACGTACGACGTCCAGGTCGCCGCGGACGCCCCGCAGCCGCTGCCCCTCGACGTGGCACTCGACGGCGTGGAGGAGTTCCTGTTCACCGTCTGCGCCACGCCGGCCGCCTGGCCGCACAAGCCCACCGCCTTCGACTTCCACGCCACCGAGGGCCACTCCTGGCGCCTCACGGTCGACGGCGACGGCGCACGCACCACCCGCATCCCCACGCCCACGGCCACGCCCACGGCCCCCACCGGCGAGGACGCGAACGCGGCCGGCGCCTCCGTCCACGGCACGGCCAGTGAGCTGGTCATCTACATGTACGACCGCATCCCGGCCAACTCCCTGCGTGTGGACGGAGACCCCGGACTGCTCGACCTGCTCCGCGCCTGGGAGCCGGAGGAGTAGGACGCAGCGGAGGCGCCGACTGCCAGTCAGAACGTTGGCACGACAGTCAGCACGGATCTCACGGCGGGTACGGGGGCCGTCTCATGAGCGGGGACGGACGAGCGTGCAGTGCGCGGTCGAGGCCGCCGCCGGATTCCGGCGTTCGCCTCCGCACGTCCGTGCGTGTGGGGGACGCTGGTCGGCATGACGGACACGGGCACGGACGCGAACTTCAGGAGCCGCACACCCGAGGAGATGGAGCTGCCGCTCGACCTGGTCGAGCGGATCAGGCTGGTGTGCAGGCTGCTCGCTCTGCCGGTCGCCGAGCGCAGCGGCGCCCCTGGCGTACAACTGCGCCGTGACGACCCGTGGCGGCCGGGCGAGGTGGCCGACCACGTCACGGTGTCGTGGGGCGTGACGGACGAATTGATGGACGCCGACGAGTTCCGGCCCGTGGACACGACGAACCCCTCGCTGTACGACGCCACCGACATGCTGGAAGAGGCGCTGGTGCGGGCACTCCGCCTCGGCGGGCTGGACGTCGTGCGCGCCGAGGACACCCGCGAGTGGCACGTTCGACGGATCACCGGGCCGTCTCCGCTCGACTGATCGTCGTTGTCAGGACGCTGTCCGGTTCGCGCCGGCCGCCGCCGTGAGGACGTCGAGCAGGGGGGCGGCGTCCGTTTCGTCGGGGCCGCTGAGGCAGAGGCGGTCGGCGAGGGGGGCGTAGCGGTGGTGGAGTTCGCGGGCGACGGTGGTGGGGTCGCCGGTGAGGGCGAAGGTGGTGAGGACGGTGTCGTCGATCAGGTGGCCCATTTCCTGCCAGCGGCCGCGGACGGAGAGGGGGTGGAGTTCGTCCTGGAGGTCGGCCCAGCCGTGGGTTTCGAGGACGGGGCGGTAGGCGGGGGTGGAGGCGTAGAAGGCGAGGCGTTCGCGGACGAGGCGGAGGTTGGTGCGGTACTCCTCCTCGGTGCGGCCGGTGGCGACGAGGACGTTGGCGACCACTTCGAACGGGCGGGTGGTCCACGGGGCGTTCTCCGCCTCGGACTTGGCTCGGGCGGCGCGGACGGCCGGCAGGACGGCGGTGGCCAGGTGGTGCGGCGAGCCGAAGGGGTGAGCGAGGAAGCCGTCGGCGGCGGCGCCTGCGGTGGCGGTCATCAGCGGGCCGACGCCCGCGAGCAGCAGCGGCGGGGGCTCGAAGGGCAGCGGGGCGGGCGCGAAGACCGGTGTCATCAGGGTGTGCTGGTAGAACTCGCCCCGGAAGGCGAGGCGTTCGCCGGTCTGCCAGCTGTGCCAGACGGCCCGCACGGCGGCCAGGTATTCGTGCATGCGGGCCGCGGGGCGGTCCCACGGCATGCCGAAGCGGCGGACGATGTGGGGTTTGATCTGCGTCCCGAGGCCGATCGCCGCCCGTCCGCCGGAGCTCTCGTGCAGGCCCCACGCCTCGTAGGCGAGTGTCATCGGGGTGCGGGCGAAGGCGATGGCGACGCCGGTCGCGAGGCCGATCCGGGTGGTGCGGTCGGCGGCGCGGGCGAGTTGCAGGAACGGATTGTGCGAGGTCTCCGACAGGACGAACCGTCCGGCGCCGCGTTCCTCGGCTTCGCGGGCCAGCGCGGGTGCGGTGGCGGGCAGCGGCGGTGCGGCGAGGTCGATCTGCATGGGCGGACACTCCTGCGGGACGTACGGCGGTATGACAGTACGGCGGTATGACGGTGCGGCGGTATGACGGTGCGGCGGTGTGACCGTCCGATGCTATGCGGCGCGCGCGGAGGGCCCGTCAGGACGGCAGGACGAACGGCGACGGGGTGACCGAGGCGATGCTTCCGTCGGGGCGCTTGGAGGGCGTCGGCTCGTCCGGGTCCTGGGGGTTGACGCAGTAGATCAGGACGGTGTCGCTCGCCGGGTCGAACGAGACCTCCGCCTCGCCGCGTGCCAACACCAGCACCTTCGCGAGCTCAGGGGCGGCCACCCAGGAGGCGTTCGCGGGCACGTACGGAGCGAGCGAGGCGGGCAGTCCGGTGCCGCCGGCCGGCATGTCGTCGGCGTTGAAGGTGGGCGCGCTCGCGGGTCGGCTCGTTCGGCCGGCGAGCAGGCGGTCGACCTGGCCGGGCTTCAGGTGCAGTACGGCGTGCAGCGGGTGCTCCTGCATCGGGACCAGGTCGCGTTCGGAGCCGGGAAAGAACATCACGAACTGCGCGCTCTCCAGTTCGCCGAAGCGGTGGAAGCGCTTCACCATCGGCGCCAGGTCGGTGCGCAGGCCGGTGGTCTGGGAGGCGGCGTACTCGGGAGTCTCCCGGTAGGGCGTGCCGTTGGCCTCGAAGGCAATCAGCGTGCCGAGGGCCGTCCCGAGCACCAGGAAAGCGCTTACCGCCATCGTCCGTCGCCGCACTGCCCGTCCCCTTTTCGCCCCCGAGCCGGCCGAACGCCGCCCCGCCCACGTGTCGGCCCCATGCTGGCCGACCGCACGCAGACGATCATCAGCTCGAAGGATGACCCGCCCGGTCGGCGTACACCCGGAGGACGACACCGACCTCCACGGCCACGCCGCCCCGCCGCCCCGCCGTGCGGACGCCCCCGACCACACCGCCCCGCTCACCGGCCTCTACGGCCGCGTCGCGCCCCCGGTCATGACGACCCCCGGTCGCACAGCGCGTCGTCCACCAGGCGGTTCTCGGCCTCGGCGATCCGGGCGACGTCGTCCGGGGAGGCGATGAGGACGCCCGACAGCGAGGCCGTGACGGCGCGGCGGCCGTCGGCGGTGACGCCGGTGGCGGTGATCCAGCCGGCGTCGCCTCCCTCGTGGCCCCAGTAGAGGCCGCCGCAGGACAGCGGGCGGGAGAACAGGCCGAGGCCGTCGCGGGCGCCCGGCATCAGCTGTTCGAAGTCCTGGCCGACCGCCACCGTCTGCTGCATCAGGGCGAGTTGGGCGGGCGGGAGCAGTCGGCCGCCGAGCAGGGCGGTGAGGAAGCGGTCGAGGTCGGCGGTGGTGGAGATCAGGCCGGCCTCGCCGTTGGCGCCCATGCCGACCTGCTCGGTGACGTCCACCAGCGGGCCGCCCTCGGTGAAGCGCTGGTAGGTGGCGGCGTGCGGCTGCGGGACGGCGGGGTCGGCACCGGGCCGGCTGGTGTGGTCGAGGGCGAGCGGGCGCACGATGCGGTCGTGCACCTCCTGGTGCCAGGGGTGTCCGGTGACCCGTTCGACGATCATGCCGAGCAGGACGTAGCCGGTGTTGTTGTAGCTCCACTGGGCGCCGGGCGCGAAGTCCGGCTGGTGGGCGGTGGCGCGGGCGACGGTCTGCGCGGCCGTGGTGCTGTCGTTGCGGTGCTGCTGGAAGTCGTCGGCGGAGGTGTAGTCGGGGTAGTCGTCGTGCAGGCCGCTGCGGTGCTGGAGCAGGTCGCGGACGGTGATCGTCCGGCCGTCGTTGCCGTTGCCGGCCACCACGCCGGGCAGTCGGCTCTCCACCGTGTCGTCCAGTGAGAGCTTTCCCTCGCCGACGAGTTGCAGGACGACGGTGGCCACGAAGGCCTTGGTGACGCTGGCGATCCGGAAGTAGCCGTCGGCGGGCACGGGCTGGCGGGACGTCACGTCGGCGACGCCGGCGACGGCGGTCCGGTCGGGGTGGCCGGGGGTGGTGAGGCGGGCCTGGACGCCGGTGACGCCGAGGGCGGTGAGCGCGTCGACGTCGTGCTGCAACCGGTCCTGCCGGTCGGCGGCGTCGGCGCCGAGCAGGCCGACGGTCAGCGCCCCGGCGGCGAGGACGGCGAGGGCCGACAGCAGGAGGGTCCGGCGGCGGCGGGGAGCGGAGTTCGGTGTGGTGGTCATGGCCGTTGACGCTAGGCCGAGCCGGTCGGTGCGGTCGGTACCCCGCACGGGTGGAAAAAGAGGGTGGCAGGCTGTAGTGCCGGGCCGGGTGACGATCACTCAGACTTGTCCGAATGAACGATCAAGGGGGCGGCCGGCTGCCGGCACGGTGGCGCGGCCTCGGATATCTGATCACCGGCCTGGCCGCGGCCGTGGCCACGCTCGTCGTACTGCCGGTGCTGCTGGCGCCGGGGGCGGCGCGGGCCTGTGCGTCCTGGCACCGGCGCCGCGCCGACCGCCTGCTGGCCGCGCAGCCGTCCGGGCCGGTCCGGGCCGGCGGGTGGCGGCTGCTGGCATGGGTCGGCGCGAGCACCGGCACGGGTCTGGCGTTCGGGCTGGTCTCCGTGGTGTGCGCGGGCAACGCGGTGACGGCGGCCGTCACCGTCCCGCTCTGGTGGGCGCTGCCGCCCGGCACCCGTGCGGGCGGCTTCGCGTTCGGCGCGCCGTTGACCGGCTGGGGCGCCGCGTTGACGCTGGGGACGGCGCAGGCGGCGGTGTTCGCCGCGTTGACGTACCTGCTGGCGCCGGTGCTGGCGCGGCTGCACGCCCGGCTGTGCGTGGCGCTGCTGTCGCCGTCGGCGGCCGACCGGCTGGCCCGGCAGGTGGCGACGCTGACCGAGACCCGTACCGGCGCGATGAACGCGCACGGCGCGGAACTGCGCCGGATCGAACGGGACTTGCACGACGGCACCCAGGCCCGGCTGGTGGCGATCGCGATGCGGCTCGGCGTGGCCCGCGAACTGCTGGGCGAGCAGCCGGAGTTGGTGGAGAAGCTGTTGGCGGAGGCGCAGCAGGGCACGGAGGACGCGATGGCGGAGCTGCGGGCGGTCATCCGGACGATCTATCCGCCGATCCTCGCCGACCGGGGTCTGGCGGGGGCGTTGGCGGCGCTGGCGGCGGGGGCGGCGATCGGCGCCGACCTGGAGGCAGGCGAGCTCGGCGAGGTTCCGGCGGCGGTGGAGGCGGTGGCGTACTTCGCGGTGGCCGAGGCGCTCACCAACGCGGCCAAGCACAGCGGCGCGGCCCGGGCGGGCGTTCAGGTGGCCCGCGTGGGCGACCGGTTGACGGTGGTGGTCGCGGACGACGGGGCGGGCGGCGCGGACGAGTCGCGGGGCACCGGCCTGGCGGGGATCCGGCACCGGGTGCTGGCGCTGGACGGTGTGGTGCGGGTGGACAGTCCGGTCGGGGGTCCGACCGTGATCGAGGTGGAGCTGCCGTGCGGGTCGTGATCGCCGAGGACAATGTGCTGCTCGCCAGTGGCCTCGAACTCCTGTTGACGGCAAAGGGTTTCGAGGTGGTGGCGATCGCCGCCGATGCGCCGGCCTTCCTCGTCGCGGTCGAGGAGCACCGTCCGGACGTCGCCATCGTGGACGTCCGTCTGCCGCCGGACTTCCGCGACGAGGGCGTCCGGGCGGCGATCCGGGCCCGCCGCCGGAGGCCGGGTCTGCCGGTGCTGGTGCTGTCGCAGTACGTGGAGCGGCAGTACGCGGGCGAGTTGGTCTCGGACGGGCGCGGCGGTGTCGGCTACCTGCTGAAGGACCGGGTGGGCCGGGTCAGCGAGTTCGTGGACGCGCTGCGCCGGGTGGCGGCGGGCGGGACGGTGATGGATCCGGAGGTGATCGGCCAGTTGCTCACCCGTCCCGCCCATGACCCGACCGCCGCGCTGACGCCGCGCGAGCGGGAGGTGCTCGCACTGATGGCCGAGGGCCTGGACAACGCGGGCATCGCCGCCCGGCTGGTGATCACCGACAACGCGGTGCACAAGCACGTCGGCAACATCTTCACCAAACTGGGCCTGTCCCCGGCGGACAGCGGGCACCGCCGGGTGCTGGCGGTGCTGAGCTACCTCAGCCGGCCGTGACGGGTGGTCACTCCACGACCTCGGCGCTGACCAGGACGACGTCCTCCTTGGGGACGTCGGCGTGGCCGGCCTTGGAGGCGGTCGGCACGGCCTCGATCGCGTCGACCACGTCCTGGCCCTCGACGACCTCGCCGAACACCGCGTAGCCCCAGCCGGGGCCGGACTTGCCGGTGTGGTCGAGGAAGGCGTTGTCGGCGACGTTGACGAAGAACTGCGCGGTGGCGGAGTGCGGGTCCGAGGTGCGGGCCATCGCCACCGAGTACTTGGTGTTCTTCAGGCCGTTGTCGGCCTCGTTCTGGATCGGGGCGCGGGTGTCCTTGCGGCGCAGGCCCGGCTCCATGCCGCCGCCCTGGACCATGAAGTTGTTGATCACCCGGTGGAAGACGGTGCCGTTGTAGAAGCCGTCCTGGACGTACTGGAGGAAGTTCGCGACCGTCGCGGGCGCCTTCTCCGCGTCGAGGCGGATCACGATGTCGCCGTGGTTGGTGTTCAGCTTGACCTTGGACAAGACAACCTCACTGGGGATGACGGAATGGTCCGCCCATCCTCGCAGGCCCCGCGGGCGGCGACGCCGCGGGACCCGCAGGACCCGCCGGAGGCACCGGCGGCGAGCGCGTCGGCGACGAGCGCGTCGGCGACGTGGACGCTGCGGGCGGCCCGGGCGGGCGCCGCGCGTGGGCGGCGGACGTCCCGCACACGTACGAGGCAGTGGCGGCGGGCGTCGAGGCGTTACTGATGGTCCGTCATCCCACGCACCGATACGGCCACTTGTGGACCGCGAGTGGCATTGATCGACATCGCCGTCGCGTGGCATTGTCGCCTGACACCCCGTGGCCGACCGGCCCCGTAGCGTTGGGAGACGAGCACATGAGCACGCACAGCCCGTGGACGGCCCGGACGGTGGCCGCGGCCGGAGTCGAACTGCACTGCCGCGACTGGGCGGGCGCGGCCGACGCGCGGCCGGTGCTGCTGCTGCACGGTCTGGCGGGGCACGTCGGCGAGTGGGACGTGCTGGCGGCGGCCCTCGCCCCGGCGCACCGGGTGGTGGCGGTGGACCAGCGCGGCCACGGCCGCTCCACCCGCCGCCCGGAGGATCTCGGCCGGGAGGCGTACGTGGCGGACGTGCTGGCGGTCGCGGACGCGCTCGGCCTGGAGCGCCCGCTGCTGGTGGGCCAGTCGCTGGGCGGGCACACGGCGCTGCTGGCGGCCGCCGCGCACCCGGGGCGGTTCGCGGGCGTGGTGCTGGTGGAGGCCGCCGCGGCGGCCTCGCCGGACGCGCCGGCGGAGATCGGCGCGCTGCTGGCGTCCTGGCCGGTGCCGTTCGCGGAGCGCGCCTCGGCGGTGCGGTTCTTCGGCGGCGGGCCGCTGGGCGAGGCCTGGGCGGACGGCCTGGAGCAGCGCGCGGACGGCTGGTGGCCGCGGTTCGACACCGAGGTGATGGTGGCGGCGCTGGACGGGAACGCCGTCCGGGACCGCTGGGAGGACTGGGCGGGCGCGGCGCACTGCCCGGCGCTGCTGGTGCTCGGCGAGCACGGCGTCGTTCCGGCGGCGGACGCGGACCGGATGCTGGCGCTGCGCCCGGACGTGCACGCGGCGAGCCTGCCGGGCGCCGGGCACGACGTCCACCTGGAGCGCCCGGCCGAACTGCACCGCCTGGTCGCGGAGTTCCTGCACGCGCTGCCCGCGTGACGGCGCGCAGCGGGCCCCACCGGTACGGGAGACCGGTGGGGCCCGGGGGCGTCGACGTCAGCGCACGGCGTACGCGTCGGTGACGGTCTGGGTGACCTTGGCGCCGTCCGCCGAGGTCAGGGTGATCCGCAGGCTGACGTTCTTGCCGGAGGCGCCCGCGTGGTCGAGGACGGCGACCCTGTCGGCGCCGACGGCGGCGTCCGTCCAGGTGGCGCCGCCGTCGTAGGAGTACGCGAGCTTCGCGTCGGTCAGCGCGCCGGGGGTGTAGCCGCTCTGGCCGGTGGCGGAGAGCGCGATCCGCAGCGGCCCGGCGGCGGCGGTGTTGTTGCCGTCCAGGTCGATCCGGTAGTCGGGGAACAGCAGCGGCAGCGACTGCGAGTACGCGTTCGGGTCGCCCGCCGAGCGGAAGCCGAACTCGGTGCGGACGGCGGTGGAGCGCTGCCACAGGTCGCGGTGGTACATCCGGGACTGGTCGAGCACCAGGGTGTAGTCGCGGGCCTCGGCCGGCAGCTCCCAGACGTCCATCGGGCCGAACCAGGAGCGGCCCAACGACTCGCCGCCGCTGAAGAGTTCGACGGTGCCCAGGTCGCCGAAGTAGGCCTGGCTGCCGGTGTGGTCGGCGTTGCCGTCGCCCCACAGGGTGCGGGTGAGGTCGACGCCGATCAGGTCGGCCTGGCGTTCGCCGACCAGCAGCGCGGAGCCGTCGGCGGCACGCCCGGCGGTGGGCCGCAGCACGCCCCGGTACCACTCCTCGGTGCGCTGCTGCCCGGCCTGGTAGCGGCGCGGCAGGTCCTGCATGAACTCGGCGAACGGCCAGCTGCTCTGCCCGTCGTGCAGCCAGGTGGTGTCGTCGGCGGTGTAGCGGGCGGTGCGGGTGGACGGGGTGGCGACCAGGCCCTGCGCGACGGCGGTGCCGCCGTACGGGTTCCACGGGCGCTGGACGGTGAGGTAGTCGCTCATCCGGACGGGCGTGCCGACGGAGTGCCAGTTCTCGGTGACGGTGGCGAGGTCGCGGTCGCGGACGGTGTGGCGCTGCTTGCCGGCGATCGAACCGGTGTCGTGGAACGCCAGGTTGTACACGTAGGGGCTGTCGGCGGCGGAGGTCCAGCCGAGGGTGACGGCGCCCTTGCCGAGGGCGGCCTTCAGCGCGGCGGCCTGGTCGGCGGTGATCGGCAGCACGGGCGCGTCCAGGCTGATGTCGTTCTTGCCGAACACGCCGGGGGTGTTGCGGTACGTCAGCACGCCGACGGCGCCGGCGTTCTTGGCGTTGGTGGAGACGGTGCGCTGCGAGGTGCCGTCGTCGGGGACGAGGACCAGCTTGCCCCTGGCGTCGGCGGCGGCCAGGTCGGCCGGATCGGCGCTGGCGGCGGAGGCGAGCAACGCGCTTCCGGTGTGCGGCAGTTGGGCCTCGTCGGCGTACTGGGCGTAGTGCGGCTCCAGGGTGAGGCCGGCGCCCTTGAGGACGACCTCGGGGGCGGCCGTCCGCAGGTAGCTGCCGAACTCGAAGCCGCCGGTGCGGGCCTTGCCGGAGCCCCAGGCGGAGAGTTCGACGGGCAGCGGGCCGGTGCGCACGCCGGTGGAGTCGACCCACTTGTCGCCCCACCAGCGGCCGAGTTCGAGCGCGCCGCCGCGCACCTGGACGTCGCGGTCGGCCTGCACCTCGATCCGGGCGGCCTGGCGGGCGTCGAGCGTGAGGACGGTGTCCTTGGTGAGCTGGATCTCGGGCATGGCGAGCGCGGTGACGCCCTTCGCCGCGGCCTCGCCGGTGGGGTCGCCCCGCTCGGGGGTGACCACGAATCCGCTCAGCGCGTACGTGCCGGGGCGCAGCCGGTAGACGATCTCGCCGTTGGCGTTCGGGGCCTGGCGACTGCCGGTGGCCTGGCCGAGGTCGACCATGGTGATGCTGGTGCCGAAGTCGGCCGCGGCGGGCTTGCCGTCGCGGTCGATCAGCTTGACCCGGACGGCGAGGGTCTCGGGCTCGACGTACGCGTTGAACGGGGTGGAGACGGTGGCGCCGTCGTCGGCGGTGGCGAGCACCCGGCCGGTGACGTCGCCGTACTGGCCGCCCGTCAGCTTCGCGCTCGCGTCGAGGGTGAGCGGCACCTGCACGGTGGCCCCGGCGGCGACGGTGATCCTCTCGGCGCCGAGCTTGACGAACTTCGACTTGATCGCGGACTCGTCGTCGCCGTCGGTGCGCTGCACGCTCAGCCTGAGCGTGACGGGCTTGTCGGAGGTGTTGGTGTACGGGAGTTGGACGGTGCGGGTGTCGGACTTCCGCTGCGGCCAGGCGAAGTCGCCGAAGCCGACGGCGGGCGCGCCGAGCACGCTCTGGCCGGCGGCGACGTCGACGCGCAGCCGGCCCGCGCCGGTCTGCTGGACGTCGCCGGGGACGGTGGCCAGCGCCGAGGACACCAGCGCGGCCTTGAGCTGCGCGGCGCTCCACTCGGGGTGGCGCTGCTTGACCAGGGCGGCGCTGCCCGCGACCAGCGGGGTGGCCATCGAGGTGCCGGACATCGAGGTGTAGGCGTAGACGCCGCGTCCGCCGGCGGCGGCTCCCTTGACGTCGACGCCGGGCGCGGCGATCTCGGGCTTCAGGGTGTGCGCGCCGGTGACGGAGCCGTGCGAGGAGAACGCGGCGGTGCTGTCCTTGGCGTCGACCGCGCCGACGGTGAGCACGGCGGGCGCGCAGCCGGGCGAGCTGACGGACTGGTAGCTGCCGAGGTTGCCGGCGGCGACCACGAACAGCGCCTTGGACTGTTCGGCGATGCGCTGCGCGGCCACCGACATCGGGTCGGTGCAGTCGCTGGGTTCGGGGCTGCCGAGGGACATCGACACCACGTCGGCGCCGGAGTCGGCGGCCCACTGCATGCCGGCGATGATCTGGGAGTCGGTGCCGGAGCCGCCGTCGTCGAGGACCTTGCCGACCAGCAGCCGGGCCTGGTCGGCGACGCCGCGCTCCTTGCCGCCGGAGGCCTTGCCGGTGCCGGCGATCTCGGAGGCGACGAAGGTGCCGTGGCCGACGGCGTCGTGCACGTCCTCGTCGACGGTGTCGCCGGTGAAGTTGCGGCGGGCGTCGACCTGTCCGGTCAGGTCGGGGTGCTGGTCGTCGATGCCGGTGTCGAGGACGGCGACCTTGACGCCCTGTCCGCCGAGGCCGGCGGCCCACGCGGCGGGCGCGCCGATCTGCTTGTTCTCGGCGTCGTTGGCGGTGCGGACCTTGCGGTCCAGCCAGAGCTTGGTCAGGCCGTCGCGGCCCTTGCCGTCCGGGCCGACCAGCTGGTTCCAGGTCTTGGCGGCGTCGTCCTTGGCGGGCGCGAACGCCACGCCGTCGACGGCCTTGAGCTGCTTGGTGCCGGCGGCGCGGGCGCGGGCCTGCGGGCTGGCGTCGGCGGCCTTCGCGTCCCGGTAGGTGGCGATCAGCGGCAGCGTCCGGGCGTTCCGGTCGTCGTAGCCCTGGCGCAGCAGCGCGGTGACGTTGAACAGGCCGCGGTCGACGGTGCCGGCGGCGAGCGCGGCGGAGGCGTGCTGCGGAATGACGTACTGGTCGCCGTTCTCCTGCTGGGTGAACGTCAGCGGGACGTTGCCGTGCCCGTCGGGCAGCACGGTGACGGTGGTGCGGCCGTCGTTCCCGGTGCTGACCTGCACCCGGTCGCCGGTGATCAGGGTGACGGTGCGCGGGGCGGCGCTCTGGCGTCCCGTCAGGGTGGAGTCCGGGGTGCCGGGCTGGGCGGCGAGGGCCTGCCCGGTCGAGGTGAGCGTGCCGGTGGCGAGGATGCCCGCCGCCGCCAGGGCCATCGCGCCGCGTATGCGCGCCGTTCGTGTCATGAACGCCTCCAGGTTCGGGTCATGGCCGGTGAGCCTGGCAGAAGACGGGACTGACCGGTCATGATGTGCGCTGGCGGATCACCGCCCGGCGGCAAACCGCCACCCGCCCGCGGGCGGTGCGGGCGGGCGGCGGGCGGGTGGTCCTGGGGACGGCGGAACGGAGCGCGGATGCTGGCGGCGATAGGTCTGGACGAGCACGCCGAACGGGTCTACACCCACCTGGTGGCCCACGGCCCGGCGTCCCGCGCCGAACTGGCCGCCCGCTGCGGCCCGGTGCCGACCGGCTCGCTCGAACTGCTCCAGGCCTGCGGGCTGGTCGCCCCTGGCGCCGACCTCCGCTACACCGCCGCTCCCCCGGCGGTCGCCCTGGAGGCGCTGCTCACCGGCCGCCGACACGCCCTGCGGGAGGCCGAGTTGACGGCCTCCACCCTCACCGAGGCCTACCGGTCGGCGACCTCGCGCGCGGGCCGGGCGGACCGCGACCTGGTGGAGGTGGTGGCCGGGCGGGCCGCGATCAGCCACCGCGTCACGCAGTTGCAGGCCGGCGCGGAGCACGAGCTGCTGGCGCTGGTGACGGGCCGTCACCAGGTGGTGGCCGCCGACGAGACCGGCGCGGAGTCGGCGGCGGTGGAACGCGGCGTCACCTACCGGGTGGTGCTGGAGCGCCGCGCCCTGGACGAACCGGGCGCGGCGCAGCCGCTGTTCGAGGCGATGGACCGGCAGCAGCACATCCGGGTGGTCGAGCAGGTCCCCACCAAGCTGATCGTCGCGGACCGCTCCCTCGCCCTCGTCCCGCTCACCGACTCCACCGCCGACCCGGTCGCGCTGGTGGTCCGCGCGCCCGCCCTGGTCACCGTCCTCACCGTCCTGTTCGAACAGACCTGGGAGTGGGCCCACCCCCTCGGCCGCACCGGCCCCGCGACCGTCGCCGTCGGTCCCGTCCCCGCGGGCGAACCCGACGAGACCGACCGCCGCATCCTCGCGCTCCTGCTCTCCGGCGCCACCGACCCCGCCGTCGCCAAACAGCTCAGCCTCGGCCTGCGCACCGTCCAACGCCGCATCAGCCGCCTGATGTCACTGGCCCGCGCCGACACCCGCATCCAACTCGGCTGGCAGGCCCACCGCCGCGGCTGGGTCGACTGACGGCGCCGGCCGGTACCGTCGGGGGGCGTGATCACCCCTACGGCCGCGCCCCGCACCTTCGACCAGGACGCGCCCGACGCCGCGCTCGCCGCCCTCCTCGTCCTCCTCGCCGACCGCGGCGGCTGACCTACCGGGCGTCGCCCAGCAGCAGGGCCGCCTGCCGGAAGCGCTCGCCCTCGCCGGGTTCGCGCACGGTGCGGGCGATCTCGCCGAATCCCGCGTCGCGGAACAGCCCGGCGAGGGCGTCGACCGGCCAGCGGTACGCGGTGGCGACCCTGTGGTCGAAGGGGACGGGGTGCTCGGTGTCGGCCGCGAAGAACCCGGTCAGCAGTCGGCCCCCCGGGGCCACCACGCGCCGCAACTCCGCGATTGCGAGCGGGAGTTGCCCGGGCTTCAGATGGATCAGCGAGTAGCGCGCCAGCACCGCGCCCAGGCTCCCGCCCGCCAGCGGCAGGGCCAGCAGCGTGCCCCGCACGAACGCTTCCCCCGGCCGCGCCAGCCGCGCCTGTGCCAGCATCCCCGCCGACAGGTCGAGCCCGAACGCCCGGACCCCGAGCCCGCTCAACAACGCCGTCGCCTCCCCCGGCCCGCACCCGAGATCCCCGACCGGCAGTCCGCCCCCGACCACCGCCGGAGCCGCCACCAGCTCCCCGATCAGCGTCAACTCGTCTTCCCGCCCGGCGAGTTCACCGGTAAACAACTCCGCATACAGCTCCGCCACCACGTCGTACGCCTGCCCGACCCCGCCCCGGCCGTCCGCCATCCCCGCCGCCTCCCGTTCCGCGAAAGCGCCGAGCCTAGCCGCAGAGCCCGCAGGTTCGCGCCGATCCGGCAGGCCCGCAGGCCGGACGTGTGGTCGCGCAGGTCCGGCAGGCCGGCAGGCCGCCGCGGTGGGAAAACCGGTTGCGGGTGGCCGGGCCGGGGTGCGTAGACTCCGCCCGTGGCCGTCGTTGCGATCTCTCGCCGATTTACCGGCCCCCCGGCTCCCGATGGGCGCCGCTGGGGTCGGGTTTCGTCGCGCCGGTAGGCGGGCGGGTCGGGCCCGGGCAGCGGGTCGTGCCCAGGGGCCGGGGGGGTGTGTTGTTCGCCCACCGAATTCCGCCCCGAGGCCCCGGAGGCCGCACCATGTCCACTGCCGTTCCGCTGTCCGCCGATCAGCTCGCCCGTGATCTCGCCGTCCGCGACCTGACCGATCCCGCCGCCGGCCCGCACGCCCTCCAGCTGCTGGTGGAGCGCGCCGCCGGCGCTCTCGCCCGGCTCTGGTCCTGCCGGGCGCGGGTGCACCGCGGTGAGCGGATCGTCACCGTCGCCGACAACTACGACCACCTCAACTACCGTGCGGACGACGTCACTCGGGACACCCGCTACACCCGCTACGTGGACGACCGCCGGATGCTGCGCAGCCACTCCAGCGCGCTCGTCCCGGGCGCGCTGCGTGCGCTCGCGGCGGAAGCGACTGCCGACGACGTCCTGTTGGTCTGCCCCGGCCTGGTGTACCGCCGCGACAGCATCGACCGGCTGCACACCGGCACCCCGCACCAGCTCGACCTGTGGTACCTCACCCGTCGGCAACTCCCCGCCGGCCCGGCCGACTTGACGGGCATGATCGCCGTCCTGGCCGACGCCCTGCTGCCCGGCGCGGCGTACCGCACCGAGGCGCGCGTCCACCCGTACACCCGCGCCGGCCGCCAGCTCGACGTCGAGGCCGGCGGCGAGTGGGTGGAGGTCGCCGAGTGCGGGCTCGCCCACCCGGGGGTGCTGGCGGCGGCCGGCCTGGGCCCGGAGTGGAGCGGGCTGGCGCTCGGGATGGGGCTGGACCGGGTGCTGATGCTGCTCAAGGGCATCCCGGACATCCGGCTGCTGCGCGCGACCGACCCGGCGGTGATCGCGCAGCTCGCCGATCTCGCCCCGTACCGCCCGGTGTCCGCGCTCCCGCCGATCCGCCGCGACCTGTCGATCGCCGTGGACGGCGCCGACCTCGCGGAGGACCTCGGCGACCGCGTCCGCGACGCCCTCGGCGCGGACGCCGACTGCGTGGAGACCGTGGAGATCCTCTCCAGCACCCCGTGCAGCGCTCTCCCCCCGCAGGCCCTGGCCCGCCTCGGCGCCCGCCCCGACCAGCACAACCTGCTCGTCAAGGTCGTTCTGCGCCCCCTCCACCGCACCCTGACCGACGCCGAAGCCAACGCCCTGCGCGACCGCGTCTTCGCCGCTCTCCACCAGGGCACCGCCCACCAGTGGGCGACAACCCCCTGATCACGGCCGCACCTCCGCCACGACCGGCCCGCCGGCCCGCCCGGGCCGGCCAACCCGCCTCCGCCGCAAGGGAAGTGAGCGCCTACTGGAGGTAGCGGGCGACGCGCGCCTCCAGCGCGGCCCGGGTCTCCGGCCACTCGCTGTCGATGATCGAGAAGATCGCGGCGTCCCGCAGCCCGCCGTCCTCGCCGGGCACCCAGGAGCGGCCGGACTTGCGCAGCACGCCCTCGAAGCGGGCCCCGACGGCGGCGATCGCCGCGCGCGAACGGGCGTTGCGGGCATCGGTCTTGAGGTCCACCCGGGCCACGCCCCACTGCTCGAACGCGTGCCGGAACAGCAGCAGCTTCGCCTCGGCGTTGATGCCCGTGCCCTGCGCCGAGGCCGCCAGCCAGGTGAACCCGACCTCGACGGCGAACAGCACCTCGCTGTCCGGCAGCGTCCGCGGCTCCCAGTACGCGGTCACCCCGACCGCCCGACCGCCGGCCGCCGAGATCTGCGCGTACGGCGCGAGCCGCCCGTCCGCGGCCCGCGCGTGCTGCGCCTCGATGTACCCGGCCACCTCCTCGGGCCGCGGCACCCAGGTGAACCCGTAGCTGTCCCGGGCCTCGCCCACCGCCCGCGCCAACTCCCCCGCGTGGCGCTGCTCCAGCGGCTCCAGGCGCACCAACTGACCTTCCAGCACCGGCCCTTCGAGTCGGTACCCCATCTGCAGCTCCCCCTTCGTCCGACCTCGTTCCGCCCGGCAGCCAACCGCCGGGCCCGGGTGGCCGTCAACCGGGTTTCGGCATGCGAACGGCGGGCCCGCCCCCGTCCTGGGCGGGCCCGCCGGGTCTGTGGCGGGTCAGGCGTCGGGGGCGAGTTGGGCGAGGGTGTCGAGCAGGGCCGTCTCGGTGGCGGCCTTGTCGAGGCCGAGGCCGGTGAGGATGCCGGTGCCGGCCTCGTACTCGAGGAGGGCGAGCAGCAGGTGCTCGGTGCCGACGTAGTTGTGTCCGAGGCGGAGGGCCTCGCGCATGGTCAGTTCGAGGGCCTTCTTGGCGCCGGCGTCGTAGGGGACGAGTTCGGGGGCGTCCTCGACGGCGGGCGGGAGGGCGGCCTCGGCGGCTGCGCGGACGGTGTCGAGGGCGATGCCCCGGCCGGTGATGAACGCGGCGCCGAGGCCCTCGGGTTCGGCGAGCAGGCCGATCACCAGGTGCTCGGTGCGGACCTCGTCGTTGTGGGCGTCCTTGGCGGCCTGGTGGGCGGCCATCACGACGTTGCGGGCGCGCGGGGTGAAGCGGTTGAAGCCCTGCGCGGTGTCGATCTCGGTGACCTCGCCGGGGTTCTTGGGGACGAAGCGCTTCTGGGCGGCCTGGCGGGTGACGCCCATGCTGCGGCCGATGTCGGTCCAGGACGCGCCGGAGCGGCGGGCCTGGTCGACGAAGTGGCCGATCAGATGATCGGCGACATCGCCGAGGTGGTCGGCGACCAGGACGGCGTTCGACAGCTGGTCGAGCGCCTCGGGGTAGGAGTTCTTGATGCCCTCGATCAGGTCGTCGAGCCGGATGGAGGGCTTCTTTCCTGTGGTGTCAGCCATGAGGCAACCCTAGGTTGACACTTCGGAGGTGTCAACCGGCGGTTGACACCCACCCTGCCGCCCCCGATTCCGGCCACCCTCCATTCCGGCCACTCTCGTTTCCGGCCATCCGCTACTCGCCGGTAGGCGCTGTTTCGGCCGAGTTCACCGACCCGTTCTCCGCTGTCTTGTCCCCGTCACATCGCCCCGAGTTGACTGGCCAACATCCACCGGCACCCGCCACCCTCTCCCAGTCCCGGAGCCACGATGCCCGTGTCCCGCGCCGCCCGCCTCGCCGCTGTACTGACTGCCGCAGGCACCCTGTTGACAGCTCATCAGGCCGTCGCCGCCGCGCCCGCCGAGAGCGCCCCGCTCACCGTCGCCCCGCTGAACGTGCTCAGCTACAACACCTTCCTGATGAGCACCAACCTGTACCCGAACTGGGGCCAGTCCTACCGGGCGCAGGCCATCGCGGGCGCGGACTTCTTCCAGGGCCACGACGTGGTGGTGCTCCAGGAGGCGTTCGACAACGCGACCTCCGACGCGCTGGTGTCGAAGGCCTCGGCCGCGTACCCGTACCACACGCCGGTGGTGGGCCGCTCCACCAGCGGCTGGGACGCCACCTCGGGCAGCTACAGCAGCACCACGCCGGAGGACGGCGGGGTGGTGCTGCTCAGCAAGTGGCCGATCCTGCGCAAGGAGCAGTACGTCTTCAAGGATGCCTGCGGCTCGGACTGGTTCTCCAACAAGGGCTTCGTCTATGCCCAGTTGAACGTGAACGGCCAGCGCACCCACGTGGTCGGCACCCACCTGCAGTCCACCGACTCGGGCTGCTCCACCGGCCAGGCCGCCGACATCCGCGGCAAGCAGTTGCGCGCCATGAAGGCGTTCCTGGACGCCAAGCAGATCCCGGCGAACGAGCCGATCGTGCTGGCCGGCGACCTGAACATCGACTCGCACGGCACCGAGTACCCGGCGCTGCTGTCCAACGGCAACCTGGCCCCGGCCACCACCCGCGACGGCTGGGCGAACTCCTTCGACACGGCCGACAACTCGATCGCCGCCTACCGCTACCCCGGCGACCCCAAGGAGGACCTCGACTACGTCCTCTACCGCGCCGACCACGCCCGCCCGCAGCAGTACACCAACACCGTGCACCGCTTCCACAGCGCGCCGTGGACGGTCAGCAGCTGGGGCACCTCGTACACCTACACCGACCTGTCCGACCACTACCCGCTGATCGCCGGCTGAGCAAGCGCCCGCCCGCCCGCTCCCGGACGGGTGTCGCCCGAGCGACCTCGGGCGACACCCGTTCCAGCAGCCCGGAAGGGGTGGTCAGCGGCGCGGCTGGGCGAAGCGGACCATGTTGCCGGCCGGGTCGCGGAACGCGCAGTCGCGCACCCCGTACGGCTGGTCCATCGGCTCCTGGAGCACGTCCGCGCCGGAGGCCCGGATCTGCTCGAAGGTGGCGTCGCAGTCGGCGGTGCGGAAGTTGACGGCGCGCAGCAGGCCCTTGGCGAGCAGTTCGGCGGCGGCCTGCCGGTCGGCGTCGGTGGCGCCGGGGTCGGCGACCGGCGGTTCCAGCACGACCTCCACGTCGGGCTGGGTGGGCGAGCCGAGCGTCACCCAGCGCATCCCCTCGAAGCCGACGTCGTTGCGCACCTCCAGTCCGAGCGCGTCGCGGTAGAAGCCGAGCGCGGCGTCGTGGTCGTCGACGGCGATGAAGCACTGTGAAAGCTTGATGTCCATGGCTCCGACGCTACTGATCGGCGGCCGCTTCCGCTTCTCCGTTCCTGATCGGCTGCGCGCCCATCTGCGTGCCGGTGGGCGCGCCCGTCTGCGTGCCAGTGGGCGCAGCCGGCTGCACGCCGGTCGGCGGGCCCGGTCGGCCGGTGTCGGTGCCGCGGATCGGGCGGGTGAGGTACATCGCCACGCAGGCGGTGATGTGTTCGGCGGCGCTGTGGTCGCGGGCCCGGTAGGCGCTGGGGCTCTCGCCGACGAGTTCGGTGAAGCGGGTGCTGAACGACCCGAGCGAGGTACAGCCGACGGCCATGCAGACCTCGGTGACGGACAGGTCGCCGCGCCGCAGCAGCGTCTTGGCGCGTTCGATGCGGCGGGTCATCAGGTAGCTGTACGGGGTCTCGCCGTACGCGGCGCGGAAGCTGCGCTGGAAGTGGCCGACCGACATCAGCGCGACCTTGGCGAGCGCCGCGACGTCCAGCGGTTCGGCATAGTCGCGGTCCATGGTGTCGCGGGCCTTGCGGAGCCGCTTCAGGTCGTCGATCTGCACGCCGCCCAGGGTAGTGCGCCGCCACGCCGGTCGATCGACCG
This sequence comes from Kitasatospora sp. NPDC059795, assembly GCF_042732175.1. Lineage (NCBI taxonomy): Bacteria > Bacillati > Actinomycetota > Actinomycetes > Kitasatosporales > Streptomycetaceae > Kitasatospora > Kitasatospora sp. NPDC059795. The sequence goes on along the minus strand of NZ_JBHWID010000001.1, from coordinate 668,963 downwards.
TCGATCACCTGTTGATCACACTGCAAAGCGCTGACCTGCGGTCACCTCCGTTGATTTGCACGACACTTCGGTGCGTCGCGGCGCACTGCGCGGGTTTCGCGCTGCTAGTTTCGGTGTCACGCGAGGGAGCCCGGTGGAGTGGCCGAGAGGCGAGGCAGCGGCTTGCAGGGCCGTGCACATAGGTTCGATTCCTGTCTCCACCTCCTCGCTCCCTTCGATGTCCGCCACCCCGCCCGGAAGGCCGGGCGGCGTCCGAGGAGGGAGTGGTTCCCCCATGCCCATCGCCACCGTCAACCCGGCCGACGGCCGCACCGTCGAGGTGTTCGACCCGCTGGACGAGGCAGGTGTCGAGGCCCGGTTGGCCCGCGCCCAGTCCGCGTACGAGTCCTGGCGGCTGACCACCTTCGCGCAGCGCGCCGAACTGATGCACCGCGCCGCCGAGTTGCTGGAGCAGACCAACGAACAGGTCGCCCGCACCATGACGTTGGAGATGGGCAAGCCACTGGTCCAGGCCCGCGCGGAGGCCGCGAAGTGCGCGAAGGCGATGCGCTGGTACGCGGACCGCGCGGAGGAGCTGCTCGCCGACGAGCACCCGGCGGAGCAGGACGTCAAGGACTCCGGCGGGGTGGCGGCCTCGGTCCAATACCGGCCGCTGGGCCCGGTGTTGGCCGTCATGCCGTGGAACTTCCCTTTCTGGCAGGTCGTGCGGTTCGCCGCGCCCGCGCTGATGGCGGGCAACGTCGGCCTGCTCAAGCACGCGTCGAACGTGCCGCGCACCGCGCTCGCACTGGAGGAGCTGTTCGCCCGCGCCGGGTTCCTGCAGGGCTGCTTCCAGACGCTGCTGATCCCCTCGCGCGCGGTCGAGGCGGTGATCCGGGACGAGCGGATCACGGCGGTGACGCTGACCGGCAGCGAGGGCGCGGGCCGCGCGGTGGCGCGGGTGGCCGGCGACGAGGTGAAGAAGACCGTCCTCGAACTCGGCGGCAGCGACCCGTTCCTGGTCCTGCCGACGGCCGACCTGCCCGCCGCGATCGCCAAGGCGGTCACGGCCCGGGTGCAGAACAACGGCCAGTCCTGCATCGCGGCGAAGCGTTTCATCGTCCACGCCGACGTCTACGACGAGTTCCTGACCGGATTCACCGAGCGGATGCGGGCGTTGACGGTCGGCGACCCGATGGCGGAGACCACCGACGTCGGCCCGCTCGCCACCGAACAGGGCCGCAGCGACATCGAGGACCTCGTCACCGACGCCGTCCGCCAAGGCGCGGGCCTGGCCTGCGGCGGCACCCGCCCCGGCGACCCGGAGCTCGCCGACGGCTGGTACTACCAGCCGACGGTACTCACCGGCATCACGCCCCGGATGCGCATCCACCACGAGGAGGCGTTCGGCCCGGTCGCCACCGTCTACCGGGCCGGCGACCTGGACGAGGCACTGGCGATCGCCAACGACTCACCGTTCGGCCTGAGTTCCAACGTCTGGACGCGCGACGAGAACGACCGCCGCCGCTGCGCCCGCGACCTGCGCGCCGGCGGCGTCTTCTTCAACGGCATGACCGCCTCCCACCCGGCCTTCCCGTTCGGCGGCATCAAGCGCTCCGGCTACGGCCGGGAGCTGTCCGGCCACGGCATCCGCGAGTTCTGCAACATCACCACGGTCTGGTCGGGCAGTTAGGGCTGTGCGGAATTCCTTGGCCGCGCGGGGAGTTGACGGAGGGACAGAGCGGTTTCGGTGGATCGGGGAAGGCGGTGGCACGGATGGTGCGTGCGGTGTGGAACGGTGCAGTGCTGGCCGAGTCCGAGGACACGGTGCTGGTGGAGGGCAACCACTACTTCGCGCCGGAAGCGCTGAACCGGGACTTCTTCGTTCCCAGCGACACCACGACGGTCTGCCCCTGGAAGGGCACCGCCCGCTACTGGACGGTCTCGGTGGACGGCGCCGAGAACCCGGACGCCGCCTGGTACTACCCGGAGCCGAAGCCGGAGGCCGAGCACGTCCGCGACCGGGTCGCCTTCTGGCGCGGGGTGGACGTCACCGCGGCCGAGTAGCCCCACCGCAGGCCGGGGCGGCCGGCCGGCTGCCAGGTCACGACCGGGGCGGCGCTCCGACGCCGTCGTCAGTGGCGGCGTCGGCGGCGGCGGCGTCGTTCGCCGGGGCCGCCCCGGGCAGCGGGTTCCCGGCGACGAGGTCGAGCAGCCCCGGGAAGCGGGCCTCCAGGTCGTCCCGGCGCAGGTGCGCCTTCCTGCTGTTGCCCCGGTTGATCTGCTGGACGAGTCCGGATTCGCGCAGGATTCGGAAGTGATGGCTGAGCGTGGACTTCGAGACCCCGAGCCCGAAGGACTGGCAGGTCCGCTCGGTGAGGTCCGGCAGTTCCACGAATTCCTGGACGACCCGGTACCGCAGGGGGTCCGACAGGGCGTTCAGGATCGCCGCGAGTTCCATCTCGTCCCGGCTCGGGTGGCCCTCCGCGTCGACCATCTCTCCGCCTCTCCGTCGCTTCGTCGCACCGTCGCTCGCCGACCACCGCCGCGAGAAAGGTTTGATTTGCATCATACCTTCGCCCCGTGAAAGCTTCGGGTTCGATCAACATCGAACCTAGACTCCGGAGTCCTCCGGCACGGGAGCGTCCCCCACCATGCCCGCACAGACCGAACCCGCCCTCGTCCGGGACGACGCCGGACCCCGTCCGTTCGAACGTCGGCGGCAGACGCTGACCCTGGCCGTCGTCCTGCTGGCCGTCTTCGTCGTCCCCACGTCCATCTCCGGCACCGGCGTGGCGCTGCCGTACATCGGCGCCGACCTCGACGCCGGCCTGGTGCCGTTGCAGTGGGTCGTCAACGCCTTCAACGTGGCGTTCGCGTGCTTCACCCTCGCCTGGGGCTCCGTCGCCGACATCGTCGGCCGCGTCCGCGCCTTCGCCCTCGGTGCCGCGATCTGTGCGGCCGCGTCGCTGGCCAGCGTCTTCGCCGGCAACGTGATCCTGCTGGACGCGGCCCGGGCCCTGGCCGGCGTCGGCGGCGCCGCGATCTTCTCCTGCGGGGCGGCGCTGCTCTCCACCGTCTTCGAAGGCCCCGCCCGCGGCCGGGCGTTCGCGCTCTTCGGCACCGTCGCCGGCCTCGGCATCTCCTTCGGCCCGTCGCTGTCCGGCGTGCTGATCGAGGGTGCCGGCTGGCGCTGGGTGTTCGCCGTGCACGTGATCGTGCTGGCGCCGGTCCTGCTCGCCGTCCCGACCATGGGACGCTCCGTCCGGGAGACCCGCACCGAGGGCGCGCGCATCGACGTCCTCGGCTCCGCCCTGTTCGTCCTCGCCGTGCTGCTGCTCACCACCGGCATCGTGCAGGCTTCGCAGTGGGGCTGGGCCGGCCCGGGCGTGCTCGGCCTGTTCGCCGGGACGATCGTCGTCCTCGCGGTCTTCGCCGCGGTGGAGAAGCGCCAGGAGCACCCGATGCTCGACCTGAGCATCGTCGCCGACCGCAGGTTCATGGCGCTCTGCCTGGTGCCGGTGGCCGGCTCGTTCGGCTTCGTCACCATGCTGACCTACCTGCCCGGCTACCTCACCGCCGCCGGCGGCTACTCCAGCGGCGCGGCCGGTGCGACCATGCTGATGCTGACGGTCCCGATGCTGGTCTTCCCGCTGGTGGCCGCCAAGTTGGTCGCCAAGGGCGTCTCGGCGATGGGCGTCATCCGCCTGAGCCTGGTCTTCCTGGTGGTCGGCGTCGCCGGACTCGAACTCTTCGATCCCGCCGTCGACCTCGCCCTGGTCGCCCTGCCGATGGTGATCACCGGCACCGGCTACGCCCTCGCGGCCGGTCTCGTCGACGGCCGCGCCCTGGAGCTCGTCGCCCCGGAGCGGGCCGGCATGGCCGCCGGCTTCCTCAACACCATGCGCCTCGGCAGCGAGGCCGTCGCCGTGGCCGTCTACGGCTCGCTGCTCGCGACCGTCGTCAACGGCAGGACCCGGGACGGCATCGCCGGCTATGCCGGTGACCCGACCGCCGTCGCCGGGGCTGTCGCGAGCGGCAACGTCTCCGGCCCGGCCGGGCAGGTCGCGGAGGCGCAGCGCGGCAGCTTCACCGACCTCCTGGTCCACGCGTACGACGGTGCGTTCCACACCGTCCTGTGGGTGCTCGGCGGCATCTGCCTGGCGCTGCTGGTGCTCATCACGGCGTTGCTGAGAGGCCGCAAGTCCGAGTGCGCACAGGGCAGTTGAGCCCGATGGGGCTCCGCAGCGGCGGCCCGCAGGTCACGGGTTCAGGGTCGGCGGCGCGTCGCGCAGGCGGCCGCTGCCGGGGCGCAGAACGGCGCCGGCCCGGCAGAGGCCCTTTCTCCGATCACGCCGCGTGACGGGCGTGTGACTGGTGCGGGTGGGCGTGCTCGTGGCGGCCCCAGAATTGCGAGACGAAGGCCACCACGGTCACGCCCCACACCACCGCGAACACGATCAGCAGCCACAGTTCGGTCACCTGCGGGGCGACCAGCGCCAGGCCCAGCGAGAGGGCCAGCAGGAAGACCAACGAGGAGTTGTGCTTGTCGGTCAGCCAGGCAATCGTCCCCCGTACCGGACGGGGACCCGAGGCTCCGGCAACAGTCGCGGGCATCGCTCTCACCTCCGCAGAGTTCGACATCCGTTCGAGTATCCCGCCGGTCGGTGTTCACGGCAGCCCGGTAGCATCGCCGCGAACACCGACTGGGGGGATCGCGAGTGTCGCTACGCGGGGGGCTGCGCAGCCTGGAACGCCAGGCGTCCGCGCTGCCGGACGGCGCCGAACTGTTCCGGCTGCGACCGGACGGGCGGGTGCTGCGCGCCGACCGGGCGGGCGTGCGGGAACTCGGCCCGCAGGACCCGGACAGCGGGCTGCTGCGCTTCATCGACGAGCAGCAGTACGCGCACTACTTCATCGGCGACGCGGCGACCTCCCCGGAACGCCCGTCGAACGCCACCTACAAGCTGGGCCTGGTCGCGCCGCACACCGCGTTCACGCCGCACGCGCACGGCGGCGAGCACCTGGTGTTGGCGCTCGGCCCCGCGTCCTGCGGGCTGTACGACGCGCGCCGCCGCCGGGTGGTGGCCGTCGACCTGGCGCCCGGCACGCTGATCCGCATCCCCGAGCTGATGCCGCACTCGTTCGGCAACCGTAGTGGCAACCGGCTGGCGATCCTGGCCGCGAATACCGGCTACGGCATCGACCACGAGGACTACGCGATCACTGCGGAGGTCGCCGAGCAGCGCGGCGAGCAGGAACTCGCCGCCGCCCTACGGGAGGTGACGTCCCGGCAGCGGGTGGGTACGGTGGGTGTGCGGGAGCGGTTGGCGCACCGGCTGCACCGGATCGCGGCGGCGCTGGAGGACTCCCGTTGAGGGCGCGTCCGGCCTCCCCTGATGTCCCGGACTTCCCCGACCGGTCCGATGTCCCCGACCGCTCCGACTTCCCCAACTTCTCCGACCTCTCCGACCGACCGGCCGATCGAGCACGCCCGATGACGCGGGGGAACGCCCGATGATCTGTCCGCACTGCCAGACCGACCTGCTGCAGCGCAACCGCCCCGGGCACCGCTGCTCGCACTGCGGCAAGACCTTCGCGCTGGACCCGAAGGTGGAACCGGGCCGCCTGCACGACAGCAAGTTCCGCGAGCTGGTGGCCAAGGGCACCGGCGGCACGCTGAAGATCACCGTCGAGCAGCTGTACTGGCTCAACGAGCGCCGCCTGCACCGCTTTCCGGATGCCACGGAGCGCCAGGGCACCGTCGCGGCGGGCGTCGCGCTGACGGTGGTCGCGGTGGTGGCCGGGGCGATCGCGGCCGGCATCGGCAGCTTCGTCTGGTTCCTGCTGGGCCCGGTCGCGCTGATCGCCGCCGCCTTCGCGCTGCAGCAGTTCGTCGGCTCCCGGCGGCTGAAGTCCGAGAGTCCGCTGGCTCCCACGGTCCGTCGGAACGAGTTCCAGCGCGCGGTGATCGACCGCTGGCGGGCGGTCTACGGCACGCTGCCGAGCGGGCTGCTGGAACACCCGCCGACCACCGCCGGGCCCAGCACCGTCAAGGCCCGGGCCGTGGTGCTGTGCGAAGTCCCGTCCGTGGCGGCCTTCCTGCGCGCCAACGACTTCCCCGAGCGTCAACAGGTGCTGCTGGTCACCGAGTTGGCGAAGGTCCCGGACGAGCTGCCGGTGGTGGTGCTGCGCAACCTCTCGTTGGTGGCGCTGGAGCGCACGGTGGCGATCCGGGCGAAACTGCACGGCCGGCTTGTGGTGGACGCCGGGCTCGCGCCGCGCGCCGTGTTCGCGCCCGCGAAGGCGGTGCGCCTGCGCGACGCGCCGAGGCGGACGGTGCCCTGGACGCTGGCGGCCTCGCCCGGCTGGCAGCGCCTGACCGAGCAGGAACGGGACTGGCTCACGGACGGCTGGGACTGCCCGCTGATCACGCTGCCGCCCGCCAAGCTGCTCGCCCTCGCCGAGAAGGCCGTCGAACGGGCCGTCCAGCGGGCCGTCGCCCCCGTGCCGGTGCAGGAGACCCCCGCGCAGACCCGGCGCCGCGCCGAGCGGATCGGCTTCCTCAGCTGGCCGGCGGCACCGCCTGCGGGCGGTACCGGATGATCTGCCCGCACTGCCGGACCAGCCTGACCCGGCGCGAACGCCCCGAGCACCGCTGCTCGCGCTGCCGCCGGGCGTTCGCGCTGGACCCGAAGGTCGAGCCCGGCCGGCTGCACGACATCAAGTTCCGCGAGCTGGTGGCCAAGGGCACCGGCGGTCGGCTGCAGATCACTGTCGAGCAGCTGTACTGGCTCAACGAGCGCCGCCTGTACGGCTTTCCGGGCCCCCGCGACCGCCGTCGGCACATCGTGTTCGGCTCCCTCGCCACCGCGGCGGCGCTGGGAGCCGCCGCGGTCGCGGTCCTCGCCGACGCGGCCCTCCTACCGGGCGCGATCGCGCTGTTCGCGACCGGGCGCGCGATCCAGGACTTCCACTCCGTGTGGCGCATGCGCGCCGGGGCTCCGCTGCATCCCAAGCTGTCGCCGATCCGGTTCCAGTACCAGGTGATCGACCGGTGGCGCGAGGTCTACGGCGCCCTCCCGCCCGGGCTGGTGGATGACCCACCGCCCGCTGTCCCAACTCCCGCCCTGGCCAAGGCCCGTGCCGTGGTGCTGTGCGAACTCTCGGCCGTGACCGCCTTTCTGCGCGCCAACGACTTCGCCCGACGCCACCAGGTGCTGCTGGTCGACGAGTTGGCGAAGGTCCCGGCCGGCCTGCCGGTGGTGGTGCTGCGCGACCTCTCACTGTCCGCACTCACCCGCACGGTGGCGATCCGCGCCGCACTGCCCGGCCGCCGGGTGGTCGACGCCGGACTCGCGCCGCGCGCCGTCCTCGAACCCGCCAAGGCGATACGCCTGCACGATCTGCGCAAACCCCAGGTACCGGCGGCGCTGGCCGCCGCACCCGGCTGGCGGCGCCTGACCGGTCGCGAACGGGCCTGGCTGACCTCCGGCCGGTACTCCCCACTGATCACGCTGCCGCCCACGAAACTTCTCATCCTCGCCGAGAAGGCCGTCCACCGCGCCACCACCGCACCCCCGTCGGAGCCCCCCGACCAGGCCCGCCGCCGCGCCCAACAGATCGGCTTCCTCACCTGGCCCACCGCCCCGCCCACGGACGGTGCTGCCCGATGACCCACGAATCCAGCCTGCGCCCGATACCCGACGCGACCGACCGGACGGGCACCGAGCGCCACGCAAATCCCATACAACTTCCCTGCACCGCAAGCAGCTTGCCCGACGAGGCGAGCTACACCACCCGCCCGCAGCATTCCCCCGTACGGTTCCCGACGGCACCCGTCCGGCAGGCTCAGCCGCCTCTGCCCAGCACCCCCCATACCCGTGCCATAGCGCTGCGCGGACTCCCGACCGCTCCAACCTCCCTGCCCGCCGCACGGGCAGCCATCCACGCCGCACAGCCCGGCCACCACGCAACGGACGCCGCGCTCGCCGCACCGAAGGTCTTCCTACGCCGCCACACCGGGCAGACCACCCGCCCCACCCCGCCCGAGGCACCGCCCAAGGCACCACCCGAGGCACCGCCCGCACAACGCCCGACCGCCGATGCCGTTTCGGCCCTGACCGTGGGAGGTGCCCGATGACGAGCGGACGCAACCCGATTCCGATCCCCGACCGGCTCCTCGACCGTGCCGTCCGCCGGGCCGCCGAGCGATGTGCACAACCCGGCCAACTCGCCTTCACTGCTCGCCAGTTGTACTACGAGACCGACCGGACGCTGTTCCCGCTGCACCACGGCCCGCACCGGTTGCGGTACACCACTCGGCCGCTGCTGTCCGCCGGACGCTTCGCGGGCGCGCTCGCCCGGCAGCCCCAACTGCCGGTCCTGCCGGACGTGGTGGAGCCGCGTCCGCACCGGCCGGGGCCGGAGGGCGACCTGTACGACTACGCGTTTCCCCGGCTGCTGGTCTGCCAGGACCCGGCGATCGCCGCGATGCTGCTGGCCAACCGCATCCACCTGGAGGGGGCGTGCCCGATCCTCACCCCGGAGCGGCTGCCGCTGGACGCCCGGCTGCTGGCCGCGTTGTCGCGGGCGGACGGCGCGGTGGTGCACGTGCTGCACGACGCCTCGCCCGCCGGACTCCAGCTCTTCTCGCGGGTGCGCGAGCACGCCGGCCCCCGGCTGCGGGTACGCACCATGGGCCTGCTGCCGCGCCACGCCGCCGCCCTGCACCTGGCCGCGCTCGTCGGCCAACCCCGGTGCGAGGCGGACGAGTTGCCGTCCGAGCTGCCCGCCGCGGAGCGGGCCTGGCTGGCCCGGGGCCGGGTCGCGGAGCTCGCGGCCGTCCGTCCCGCCCGGCTGCTGCGGACCGTGCTGCGCACCGTCCGCGGTGGCGGTTTCGCCCCGCCCGCCCGTCCGGCCGCGCCCACCCGGGCCCGCGACACCGGCTTCCTGACCTGGCCGACGCCCTGACCCCCGAGGACTCCGGAAGATGACCCAGCCACCCGAAATCACCTACAGCGACGAGCTGTTGGCCGACGGAACGGTGCACCGCCGGTACTCCGACGGCCGCAGCGAGTGGCGCATCCGTGGTGCCGACGGCCGCATCCACTGGCGCGACGACCGGGGCGACTCCGGCACCGACGAGCGGCTCGGCCGCGATCTGGTCAAGCGCATCCACGCCGACGGCCACGCCGGCTACGGGCGCGACATCGGCTACGGCCGCACCGTGTGGGGCCAGGGCCGCTACGTGCTGGTCAACCGCAGCTCGTTCCCGGGCCGGGTCGGCGTCGTGCTGGGCGCGCTCGGCCTCGGCGCGGGCATCGCGGCCGCCCAGTACGCGCCCGATCTGCTGTCGGCGGCAGAGGAGGAGGAACTGCGCCGCCAGGCCGCCGAACGCGCCCGCGACAGTGGCGGGGACGGCGGCGGCGGAGACGGTAGCGGTAGCGACGGCGGAGGCGACGGGGACGAAGACGGCGGGTTCGACGACGGGTTCGACGACCACGACGGTTTCGGCACGGCCGGCGACGGCGGCGACGGGCACCACCCGGCGGACGGCGACGCCTGGGACGGGGACGACTTTGGCTGAGTCGCGCCGGCTGGCCGAACCCCCTCTCCGCACCGCGCACCGGCCGGCCCGCTACACCGTCCTCTCACTGCCTGCGGACGGCGCTCGCCGCCCCGAACCCGCCCTGGTGGCAAGCCCGTTCACCTCCGGCGGCCGCACCGTCTCGGCCGCCCTGCTGACCGGTGTCCCCGGCTTCGCGGACGGCCCGTTCACCGTGGACGGCCGGACCGCCGTCGGCGAGGTCACCCTGCACAACCGGGACGAGCTGCACGCCGCCCTGGCCGCCGCCGGACACCCCGCCGAACCGGCCTGCCCGGACGGCGAGTTGCTGCTGCGCTGCTGGCTGGCGCTCGGCCCGGACGGGCTGCGGGCGGCGGACGGCATGTTCACCCTCGCGGTCCTGGACGGCCCGGACCTGGTGCTGATCCGCGACCACACCGGCGCCCGGACGGCGTTCCACTGCCGCACCCGCGACGGCGGCTGGGCGGTGTCCAGCTCGCTCCGCGCGCTGCGCGAACGCTCCGACGTGGACACCGGGTTGAACCTCGCCGCCGTCCGGTCCTTCCTCACCTTCGCCTACCTTCCGGGCACCGAGACCCTGCTGCGCGGGGTCTCCGAGCTGCTGCCCGGCAAGGTCACCCGCCTGCGCGCGGACGGCTCGGCGCACGTCGAGGAGTTCTGGGAACCGCAGGCCCGGACACTCGACCGTGCGGACGACCAATACGCCTCGGGCCTGCGGGAGTTGCTGGAGCGCGCGGTGGCGCGGCGGCTCCCGGACGGGCAGGACGTGGCGGTGCTGCTGTCAGGCGGCGTGGACAGTTCGCTGGTGACGGCGCTGGCCGCCCGGCTGCACGACCGGCCGGTGCACACCTACTCGATCAGCTTCGGCAACGAACTCCCCAACGAGCTCGGCTACTCGGGCCTGGTCGCCGCCCACTGCGGCACCCGGCACCGGGTGCTGACCGTGCCGGGCGAGCAGGTCGCGGCGCGCCTCGCCGACACCGTCGCGCTGCTGGACAGCCCGGTCGGCGACCCCCTGACCGTGCCGAACCTGATGCTCGCGGAGGCGGTCGCCGGCGACGGGCTGGCCGTGTCGCTGAACGGCGAAGGCGGCGACCCGGTGTTCGGCGGGCCGAAGAACCTGGCGATGCTGGTGTTCGAGCTGCTTCGCGACGACGCGTCCGAACAGGCCCGCGCCGACGCCTACTTGCACACCTACCGCAAGTGCTGGGAGGACCTGCCGGTCCTGCTCACCGGCGAGGCGCTGGCCGAACTGGACGCCCTCGGACCGGACGCGCACCCGCGCCAGCACGTCGCGCCGTACCTCACCGACCGCCGAATGCCGTCGCTGCTCGACCAGTTGCTGCACTGCAACCTGCGCACCAAGGGCGCCCACCACATCCTCACCAAGGTGGAGCGGCTGACCGCCTCGCAGGGCATCCAGGGCCGCTCGCCGCTGTTCGACCGACAGGTCGTGGATCACGCGTTCGCCACCCCGCCGGCGCTCAAACTCCGCGCCACCGAGGAGAAGTGGATCCTCAAGGAGGCGGTCCGCGACCTACTGCCGGACACCGTCACCTACCGGCCCAAGAGCGGCATGCGGGTGCCGGTGCAGCAGTGGCTGCGCGGCCCGCTCGCCGAACTCACCGGCGACCTGCTGCTCGGCCCCACGGCCCGGGCCCGCGGGCTGTTCCGGGCGGACACGGTGGAGACCTGGATGCGCGGCGGCGGCCTGCTGCTGCCCCGCCAGGGCGGCAAGCTGTGGCTGCTGCTCACCCTCGAACTCTGGCTGCGGGCCTACGACTTGTGACCTTGTGACCTTGTGATCTCTGGAGCAGCGCTGATGGACCTCATGGACCTGATCGACCCGCGTACCGGCGCCGTCCGCCGCACCCTCGCCCCCGGCCGCGCCGCCGAGGTGTCCGCCGCCGTCGCCACCGCCCGCACCGCCCGACCCGGCTGGGCCGCGCTCACCCCGCGCGAGCGCCACCGCCGGCTCTCCGCGCTCGCCGACCTGATCGAGCAGCACGCCTCCGCGTACGTGGAGGCCGAGCGCGCGGGCACCGGAAAGCCCGCCGCCGAGGCGGCCGGTGAGATCGCCGAGGTCGCCGACCTGTTCCGGTTCTACGGCGGCGCCGTCCGGGCCGGGACCTCGCCCGCCGCGGGCGACTACCTGGCCGGTCACCAGAGTTGGGTGCGCTGGGAGCCGGTCGGCGTGGTGGCGGCCGTCGTGCCGTGGAACTACCCGCTGCTGATGGCCGGTTGGCGCTGCGGTCCCGCCCTCGCGGCCGGCAACACGGTGGTCCTCAAGCCCGCCGAGACCACCCCCGACAGCGCCCTGCTGCTCGCCGCACACGCCGAACAGGCCCTCGGCCCGGGTGTGTTGACCGCCCTCCCGGGCGACCGGGAGACCGGCCGGCTGCTGGTCGGGGCCGGTTGCGACCTGATCGCCTTCACCGGCAGCCCCGGCGCGGGCGCCGACATCGCCGCCCGCGCCGGGCTCACCCCCGTCAGCCTCGAACTCGGCGGCAACAGCCCGGTGTTGGTCCTCCCCGACGCGCCCGCCGACACCTGGCAGCAGCTCGCCGCCACCTGCACCTACAACGCCGGCCAGAGCTGCGCCGCCCCCGCCCGGGTCATCGTCCTCGACCCGGCCTACGACGACGCGGTCTCCGCGCTCGCCGCCGCGATGGCCGAACGCCGGGCCGGACGCGACTTCGGCCCGCTCAACAACCCCGACCAGGCGGCCCGTTACGACCGCATCCTGGCCGCGAGCTCGGCCAAGAACGTGCTCGTCGCGCCCGGCCGCACGGACGGCCTGTGGCGGCCCGCGACCGTCCTCGCCGACCTTCCCGCCGACGATCCGGCCGTCGTCGAGGAGGTGTTCGGCCCACTGCTCACCGTTCAGCGCGCCGGGAGTCTCGACGAGGCCGTCGCCCTTGCCGAGTCCGTCCCGCAGGCCCTCGCCGCCTCCGTCTGGACCACCGACCTCACCACCGGACTCGCTCTCACCGACCGCATCTCCGCCGGCGAGGTCTGGCTCAACTGCCACCTCGCGCAGTCCGCCGAACTCCCCCACAGCGGCCGCCGATCCAGCGGCGCGGGCACCGACCTGTCCGCCCTCGCCCTGCGCGAGTACCAGCGGCCCAAGACCGTCACCGCCCGACTCGGCTGACACAATCGGCTCATGGACGAGCAGCAGCTGACGGGCGGTCTGGCCAACGCCGGCGCGGTGGTGCGTCGCGGCACGGTGGTGGAGCGACCTGCGGGCCCCAACGCGCCCGCCCTGCACGGCTTCCTGCGAGCCCTGCGGGCGGGCGGCTTCCCGGATGCGCCACTGCCGGTGACCGAACTCGCGGGCGGACGCGAGCAGTTGGAGTTCCTGCCGGGCGACGTCGCGGTGCTGCCGTACCCGGCGTGGGCGCTCGGCGAGCAGGCGCTGACCTCGGTGGGCCGCCTGCTGCGCCGCTGGCACGACGCCTCCGCCCGCACGCCGTTCGACCAGGACGCCGACTGGTCAACGGAGTTGGCCGACCCGGAGGGCGGGCCGCTGCTCTGCCACAACGACGTGTGCGTCGAGAACGTGGTCTTCCGCGACGGCGCGGCCGCCGCCCTGATCGACTTCGACCTGGCCGCCCCCGGCCGCCCGATCTGGGACGTCGCCATGACGGCCCGCTACTGGATCCCGGTCCTCGACCCCGCCACAGCCGCCGAGACGGACCGCCCCCACCTCCAAGTCCCGTCCCGCCTCCGCCTGTTCGCCGACGCCTACGACCTCTCCTCGACCGACCGCACCGCCCTCCCCACCGTCCTGGAGCAGGCCACCGCCACCTGCCGCGCTTTCATCGCCCGCCGACTGGCCGCCGAGGAGCCCGCCTTCCTCACCTACTTCAACTCCTACGGCGGCTGGCCCCGCTGGGACCGCCTGCAATCCTGGCTGTCCGAACACCGCCCGACACTGGAGCGCGCACTGAGGCCCTGACGGCATCCCGACTGTCACAGCCGGCCCCTAGGGTGACGCCCTGCTCGATCAGGTGTCAGGTCCGGTTCCAGCGAAGGCGTCGTTCCATTGAGTTACCACCAGCATCTCCGCGCCCTACCGCCGAGCGAACTCGTCCTCGACCCAGGGTGGTTGGCGGAGCACATGACGGCCGCATGGGAACGGCTGCCGGAGGAGTACGCGGCAGGCGTCGCCCATGCCGTCGAGAAGGACTTCTTCGTCCACGCCCTGCTCTACACGGGCGGGTCCGAGGCGGCCGACGACCCGTCGGACGTGCGGACGCTACCGGTCTTCGGCGGCCGCCCGGTGTTCCGGGAGGACGGGGAGCCGCCGTTCGCCGTCATGACACCCGAGCAGGTCGCGCGGACGGCTGCCTACCTGGCCCAGGCCGACTTCGACGCCCTGTGGGCGGCCGCCGGCGAACAACTCGGAGGAACGGCGGCCGACCGGGATCATCTGCGCGCCCTGCACGAGCAGTTGGCGGCGTTCTACGGGCGCGCGGCGGCCGCCGGGCACAGCGTGGTCAAGGCGTTCTGGTTCTGATCCGGTCGTCGGTGCCGGACGCGAGGCCGAGGCCGCACCTGTCCGCCGGCCCGCCACCTGAGCGGCCCGCCCCGGAACGGGTTGCGCCGCCGGCCGGGTGAGGGGCGGGTTGGTGGGCGGTGCGGGGCGGGAAGGGCTGACGGAATGAGCAGCGGTCGCGGCGTGATGTTGGCGGTGTCGAGCACCCGGCGGGTGTTCGACGAGGGGTGGGTGCTGGAGCGGAAGTGGGACGGCATCCGGGCGCTGGCGGTGCGGGACGGCGGGCGGGTGACCTTGCGTTCGCGCACCGGACAGCAACTGGAAAGCGCTTACCCGGAGCTGGTGGCGGCTCTCGCCGCGCAGCCCGTGCCGCGTTTCACGGTGGACGGCGAGATCGTCGCCTTCGAGGGCGGCCGGACCAGCTTCGCCCGGCTCCAGCAGCGGATGGGGCTCCACGATCCGGTCCGGGCGCTCGCCAGCGGCGTCACGGTGGAGTACGTGCTGTTCGACCTGCTGGCCCTGCAGGGGCACGACACCACCGCGCTGCCGCTGCTCGACCGCAAGCAACTCCTTTCCGAGGCAGTCGAGTTCGGGCTTCCGCTGCGCCTGTCGGAGCACACCCTCGCCGAACCGGACGTCCCCGTCCCGCTCGCGGCGGCGTGCGCGCACGGCTGGGAGGGCCTGATCGCCAAGCGCGCCGCCGGCCGGTACGTGTTCGGCCGTTCGAGTGACTGGCTGAAGCTCAAGTGCGAGACCGGGCAGGAGTTCGTGGTCGGCGGCTGGACCGACCCGGCGGGCAGCCGGGAGGCGTTCGGCGCGCTGCTGATCGGCTACCACGAACAGGGCCGACTGCGCTACGCGGGCAAGGTCGGCACCGGCTTCGACACCCGCACCCTGCACGCCCTGCACGCCGCCCTCGTTCAACTCGCCTCCCCCACCAGCCCGTTCGACCCGACCGAGGACGTGCCGACGCGCACCTCGCACTGGGTGCGGCCCGAACTCGTCGTCCAGGTCGGCTTCACCGAGTGGACCCGCGACGGCCGCCTGCGCGCACCCCGCTACCAGGGCGTCCGCACCGACCGCCCGCCCACCGAGGTGGTCCGCGAGCGGCCTTCCTGAACCCACCTGCGCCACCGCGGAGTTGACGCACTCGCACTCGCACCCGGACCGACGTCACCGTCTTCAGAACCAGACGCCGAGCAGGCCCCTTGGGACCGCACCAGTTGATTCGCAAGGCGTTGATCACGTTGCCGGCCGAGTCGTAGACGAAGGTCAGCGGGCCGGCAGGCAGCAGCGGGCCGGCGGTGGTGGTGATCACGCCCTTGGCGACGGTGCCGGAGACGGTCTCGATCCTGCCGCTCGCCCGTGCCCCGAGACGGATCTCGGAGCCGACCCAGGTGTCGCACGGCTCGGGGTCCTGGTCGCAGTTCTGGTCGGTGCGCACCATCATCGTGAACGACCCGTCGGTGCTGACCGTCATCTGGTTGCCGCGGCCGCCCCAGTCCCCCGCGAACAGGGAGACCGACCTGGTCCGGCTGGGCGTTCGACCCGGCCAGTTGCTGCCCGTCCGGGCTGACGGCCAGTCCGGTCACCGTGGCGGTCCCGCCGTCGAAGGCCGCCAGTGGGATGGTGGCTCCGTTCGGTTCCGGGTCCCACAGCCGGACGGTGCGGTCGTCCCCGCCGGACGGTGCGGTCGTCCCCGCCGGCGGCGAGCAGTCGGCCGTCGGGGCTGAAAGCGGTGGCCTCGATCGGCTGGGCCGCGCCCGGCAGCGTGCGGGTGCGCACGGGGTGGCCCGGGTCGGCGACGTCCCAAACCTCCAGGCCGCCGGCGCCGGTGCCCACGGCCAGCGCGTCCCCGTCCGGGTGGAACGTCAGGGCCGTCACGCCCACGGTCGGCAGCGTCGCCGTTGGACGCCGGGCGGGGCGGGGTGCCCGGGTGGGGGCGGGCTGCCGCATCGGCAGGCGGGCCTATCGGGTGAAAACGGCGGCCAATGCGTCAGATTCCCCCGGGCAGGGCCGAGCATGGCGGCCATGACCCTCCTCAAAACGGCGCGACGGCTCACGCCCCGCCTCCGGAACGCAGTCCACCTCGCTTCGGTCATCTGCGCCGCATTCGTGCTGGCGACCGGCTCCTCCACCGTGGCGTACGCCGCCACCGGCGACTTCACCTACACCGACATCGACGGGGTCGACCACACCCTGGTCGACCCGCCGAGCGGCGAGTGCATCAGCTTCGGCCTCCCCGTGACCGGCGCGGACAACGAGACGAACACCTCGGCGAGCGTCTACGAGAACACCGACTGCAGCGGACCGGCCCTGGACACGCTCCCCCCGAATACCGGCATGTCCTGGGGCTCGGTCCTCCCCAACGCCGTCCGCTTCAACTTCTTCTGAGCGTTCACGGCCCGCGGTCGGTGGCGGCCCACCACTCCGCTCGCCCAGTCGCTCCACTCGGATGGGTCATCTGACGTGCCGCACAAGGGATTTGACTCTACGGTGCGGTAGCGGGGGCCTGACCGAGCGAGAGGTTTCACTGGCATGGCTGGCAAGTTCGAGTTAAATCGTCGCTTTCACCAAGCCTCACCGCAGGCCTTCAGCTCTACCTATCTCCGCAGGTCAACGGCCCCATGGAGGAGCTAGAAGGCTTCATCTTTCACTGGCCTTCTCTGGCCTTCACCGCCACCAGTTCCCCACTGCATCCCCACCATGGGCGGCAACCCGACTCCTGTCAGGCACCGCCGGCACTACGACGTAGACAGTTCTACGTACCAGGACCGGGTTGCTGAGAAGTGCCATCCGGTCGCGACGCCCAATCCCGGCTAGAGCGAAGCCACTTCGCGACCCGGCGGGACCGCACAAAACCATCGAAACAATACCGGGCGGCGGGTACCAGCACTTCCCCACATACCATCCGATCCCGAGCAGCCTCCTGTCCGGTGACGCCGGACTGCCCCCATCACCCTCCACGGGCTGTGCAACAGCGCCGCCCGCCTCGCCCACACCAGCGGATCGGACCCCAAGGAGATCTCCGAGCAGCTCGGCCACAGCACCATCAAAATCACCATGGACACCTACACCAACGTCCCGCCCGAGGCGAAGAAGCTCCGGGCCAAAGCCGCGCTGGCCATCGTCTCCCGCTCCGGCCGCCAAGCTCCCGCCGCCCCGGCGGAGGCCGCCCCCGGTACAGGGCACGCCACCGCACCGGCAAAGGCCGTCATGCCGACCCCGGCCGCCGAACCCGGACCCGTGGCCGCGCCGCGCCCCGCCAGCGGCGGACGCCTCGCAGCCCTCACGCGGCTCCGCGAGAAGAAGGTGGCGACGGGGTGCGTAGCGCGGCTGGAGCCCTCACCGCAAGCCCCTTCGGGCAACCCCGCCCACGGTCGCAGAGAGTTACATTCAGGCGGCCGCCCAGGCCTCGTGACTGCCTCGGGCGCCGCCCGGCCCGCCCGACCGGACCTGGCCGAAGAAGCCTGGCCGAGGGCGCTGGTCAGGTCACCGCCGCTGCTACCCGTGGCGTTGAAGCTGGTGGCCCACGATGCCTCCCTGGGGAACTTCGATGTAGGAACCGGGGGGAATCGGGACGTCGAAGTCCTGGCTGTCGCTGGCGTCGAGGTTGTCGGCGGCAGCGCCGCCGACGACGGCGAGGATGCCGAGCAGTGCCAGAACGACGGTTACGAGGGCGTTTTGGATGCGCATGTCTCTCCCAGGGTTGTGCCGGGGCGTTGTCCTACGAGCACATCGTTCGGGGTATCCGCTGGCAACCCCGCCCATCCGATTGAGGTTGTGGCGCTCCGTTACTCGGGGACATCCCCTTGTTCGGGTTGCAGGAGACGTGGACCGCATGCGGCACTGCGAGTCGGCAGGGCGGACTTGTTGAGGTCACGGCCCGTTTCTGGGAAGCCGCCGGGCCCTTCCGGGCTGGTCCCATCGGGGACCGCACCTGTAAGGAGCCGGCACGAGCCGAGCTGCCGGCGGGTCGGCCATCGGCCAGTGACGACGCCCACGACTCGCAGGCACGGTGACAAGACATCACCTGGACGAGGTGGCTTCGGATTCCAGTACCGCTTGGTCCGAGTGGCTCCGGTCCTGTCCTGTCGAGAGCAGTCCAGGGGGTCGGGGTGGTGGTCAGAGGAGGCTTTGCTGTTCGTGTTTCGGTGCGGCGGTGAAGGTTGAGCGGTACACCTTGATCAGGTAGCCGCCTCCGCGCGCGGCGCCGGGTTCGTGCCGGTCGTTGGCGGTGGGGGTGTACACCTTGAGCGGGCCGCCGGTCTCGAACCAGCCGGGCGGGTAGGTGGCATCGAGGTAGGCGCGGATTCGTAGTGCGTTCTTGCCGCTGTTGCCCTGGGGGATGGCCGGGAGGGTTCGCCAGCCTGGGTGGGTGTGGTCGAGGCCGTCTTCGACCGCGGTGTTGTAGTCGCGGCGTGTCTGGCCCTCCCAGGGGCAGGCGAGGCAGGCTCCGCGTCGGCTGGGCAGGTCGCCGGACTGGTCGATCACGGTTGCGGTGTGCTGTTCGACTGGGCTGATGGGGTTGGTGGGGTCGAATCCGGGGCTTCCCCAGGAGATGTGCCATGCGCTGCGGATCGTGTCGCGGGGTGCGGGGGTCTTTCTCAGCGTCAGGTAGGTGTTGTGCCGGGTGATGGCACCGGCGGCGGTCCAGTTGGCGATCCATGCCGCCACGGTGCTGACGCACGCGGCGGTGTCGGCTTCGCAGCTGAGGTCTCCGGGGCCAAGGTAGACCTGAATGTAGTCGCCGGAGTCGTCGGGGTTGTGGAAGTGGATGGCGTTCCAGGCTTCGTGGTCGGTTGGCAGGTGGGAGACGTCGGCGTCCTCGGTGAGCCAGATGACGGTGTTGTCTGGCAGGTTGATGCTGATCGCGCACCCTGCGGAGCCGCGGTTGATCGTGGGGGTGATGTTGGCGGCGGTGAGGGCGTCCCAGAGGTAGTGGCCGGCGGCGGTGTAGTCGCCGAAGTCGGGGCGGTCGGATCGTCTGGTGATGAGGGCGCGCTGCTGGTCGGTGGTGAGCATGGTCGGGCCTCCGTGGTGGGTTGGAACAGGGCGGGCTGGATCGGTGGGGGGGTGAGGAGTCCGGCGGCGGCCGTTTGGGCTCCGCGCCAGAGGCTGGTGGCCGTTTCGGCGGAGGAGTAGGTGGGCGGTGTGACTGGCCGTTGGGGCTGTTGGTAGCGCGCGGGTTGGGGGTCACCTCGTGCCCGAGGCGGAACGTTGTTGTCGTGGCGTTCATGGGCGGGTGTGGGGGTGAGCAGGGTCGGTTGGTGGTGGAGTTCGTCGAGCCAGCGTTGGAGTCGGGGCAGGTTCTGGTCGGGGCCGTAGGTGAGGTAGGTGCCGTCCGCGCTGGTGCAGCCGAACCAGTCGGCGGTGGTGAGGCGGCGGCGGGAGTTGACGCGGCCCATGTGGACGTCCTTGCCGAGATGGTGGGCGTGGCGGGCGAGGCGTTCGGCGACGGGGCCGAGCTTCCAGGTGGTGCCGCCGGCGAGGAACAGGACGTCGAGGTCGGGCCAGGGGATGAGGTGGTCGATGTCGGCACCGTCCTGGGCGGCGTAGGCGGCGGGTATGCCGAGGGAGCGGATTCGGGGTAGCCAGGGGGTGGAGTCGGTGAGGGTTCCGGCGGCGTCGAACGGGCGGTCGGGGGCGACGGCGAACAGGCAGTTCTGGGGGCCGTAGCGGTGGACCTGGCCGGTGAGCCAGGTCCGCCACCGGGCGGTGCCGGGCCATCCCTTGCCGAACCGGCCGTTGTCGGCGGCCCACCACGCGCCGGGCGGCACCGGGTTGCCCTGTCGCGGGGTAGTGATGCAGCCGAGGTCGCCGGCAGTCATCGCCGCCCGGATCTCAGCCGTGGAGGGGTTGGCCAGGTACAGCATCAGCGGGTCAAGCCGGGAGGATGCGGGTGCCGAACAGGCGTCAGTGGGCCCGGACTCGGGTCGGGGAGTCGCTGTTCCGGGGGTGTGTGGAGGCGGATCGGGTCGGTGATGGGTTCGCAGGCGGCCGGGCAGGGCTGGTACTTCCAGGGGCGGCCGAAGGGGTGGCGGTGCTGTTCGTGGTGGCGGTCGGGGTCGGCGGCGGCGCAGCGGACGGGGTAGCGGCTGCGTGAGCCGCAGTGCGGGCACAGGGCGAGGGGGTCGGTGTTGTCGGGGGTGACGGGGTGGGGGTAGGGGCGGGCGGAGCCGTCGGCGGGGTGTCCGTTGGCGGGGTTGAAGAGGTAGAAGGGGCTTCGGGGGTGGATGGGCAGGGACCACCAGGGGTACCGGGGGTCGGCGGTGAGGATGTGGCGGGCGTTGTGGAGGGTGGTGCCGTGGTGGTGGGCGCCACGGACGAACGCCCAGCCGGGGCCGGCGAGGTGGGTGTAGGTGCGGGTGGCGTCGCGGGTAAGGCCGCCGGGGATCGTGGGGGCCGCCTGTTCGAGTTCGCGGCGGGTGCGGGCGATGATCACGGGGACGAGGTCGAGGGGCAGGCCGGTGAGGTCGAGCTCTATGGGCACGGTGTCGGCTTCCGGGGGTGTTGAGGCCTGGGCCGGGCGGCGGAGGTCGCCGCCCGGCGTGCGGGGGTCAGAGGCTGGTGGTTTGGGAGAGGGCCGTGTCCTGGTGGGGGCTGATGTGCGCCTGGACGTGGTAGGTGGCGGGGCCGCCGGTCCACGTGATGGTTCGGCCCGCCTCGGTGGGGTGGATGCGGAACTCGGTGCCGGGGAACACCGCGTGCAGGTGGGTGAGGAGTTCGTCGTCGGTCTTGCGGAGCTGGTAGGTGTCGGGGGTTCCGGTGCAGCCGGGGTGCCGGCGGTTGTGGCCTCGGCTGGCGCGCAGGTGGGAGTAGAAGAGGGCTCCGGTCCAGGTGCAGCCGTCTCGGCCGCAGCGCAGCTGCCAGTGGATGTCGGATCCGGGGTAGGGGTGTTCGGGGATCAGTTCGAGGTCGTCGAGTCGTCCGAGCGCGCGGTGGGCGGAGAGGGCGTTGCGGCGGGTGGAGAGGTCGAGCACGGGGCCGGTTCCTTCGTGGTCAGTGGGCGGGCTGGTGGGCGGGGGTGCCGAGGCGCAGCGCGTGGTCGTCGGTGAACAGGCGGCGGATCGCCTCGTCGCTGGTGGGCTTGGCGTAGGCGGTGCGGGTGGCGTTGTGCCAGGTTCCGTCGGTGCGTTCCCAGGTGATCGAGTCGTGGACGACGTGGTCGCCGTCCGTGAACTGGGCGGGGATCTTGGGGTAGGGGACGGGCGGCAGGGTGGCGGGGTCGTGGTGCTGGTGGGCGAGGACGGTGACGGTGTGGGTGCCGCTGCTGGAGCGGGTGAACGGGTACTGCCAGTGGGTGGTGGGAAGGTTGGCGGTGCCGCCGCGGGTGGGTGGGGTGATGGTGCGGGTGGTGCGGCGGTGCTGGCCGCTGCGGCCGAGGCGCTGGGTGGTGGTGACGACCGCTTCTGCGCCGGTGGCGGTGTGCACGGTGATGTCGCCCGGCTGGAGGTAGCGGGCCGGGAGGTCCATGACGCCGTGCCTGTCGATGGGGCGGTCCGGGTGTCGGGCGGCGGGGCTCTTGTTCCAGTTGGCGATGTAGGCGGCGGTGGCGTCGGCGGCGGTGGCGATCTCGGCGTGGACGGTGTCGGGGTTGGCGGTGTCCGGGTCTCGGGGGGCGTCGTGGACGGTGGTGAAGTTGTTCGGGTCTCCGTAGGGGTCTCCGAGGTAGTGGATGATCGTGAGTCCGAGGTTTTCGGTGGGGTCGATGTCGACCTTGGCGTCCCGGTCGGAGGCCCATATCTGGGTGCCGCCGGGCAGGTGGATCTCCAGCCAGGAGGAGCGGGCCGACCGGTCGGCGTTCTTGGTGGTCTTGGTTCCTCGTTGGTGAAGGGCGATCGCGAGGTACTGGCCGAGGGTGTAGGTGGTGCTGGTAGTCATGTCGTCTCCCGGGGGTGGTCGGGGGCGCGGCTGGCGCGCCCCCGGTGGCAGGTGGTTCAGGCGGTGGCGGTGGTGGTGTTCCGGCTGCGCGGCTTGGCCGGGGCGGCGGCCGCCTTCTTGGCGGTGGTCTTGCGAGTTCGGGTGGGCTTGCTGTCGGCGGCCGAGGCGGTGGCCGTCTTCTTGGCGGCGCGGGTTCGGGTGGGCTTGGCCGGGGCCGCGGTGGTCTTGCGGGTTCGGGTGGGCTTGGTGTCGGCGGCCGGGCGGGTGGCCGTCTTCTTGGCGGCGGTCTTGCGTGCGGGGCGGGACGGTTCCGGGGTGGCGGTGTCGCCTTCGACGGCCGGTGCGTCCGTGCCCGGCTGCTCCGGCTCGACGGTGGGCTCCGGCTCGACGGTGGGCTCCGGCTCGACGGTGGGCGATTCCCAGGGGCGGTGGCCGATGTAGCGGGGCTTCATGGTGATGGCGGGCAGCAATCGGTCGGCCAGGACGGCGTGGATGGTGTCTCCCAAGTCGCCGTCCATGCCTGCGAGTTGAAGCACGGTGTGGTAGCTGTGGCCGGGCTGGAGGGGCTGGAGGCCGCCCGGAGTCTTCAGGGGCTTGGTGCCAGCGGCGGTGATCCAGAGCTGGAGGGTGGTTCCGTCGACGCGGGCCCGGGCTCCGATGGCGTATCCGTCTGGGCTGGTGAGGCGCAGGACGGTGCGGTCGTCGGCGGACTGGGGGTTGGGGGTGTAGGTGTCGAGGAGTTCGGCGAGTCGGGGGGCGGCGGCTTGGAGGGTGCTGGGGGTGACGATCACGTTGGTGGCTCCTTGGTGGGGGCCGCTCTGGGGCGGCCGAAACACCCCCGGTTGAGTATTTTCTATACTCGCCCGGGGTGGGGTGCGCCGATTCGGCGGACTTCATCGACGGGTCGGCCCGACTGCCGGATCGACGCCGGCCAGGCCCCTCTCGCGAGCGGGATTCCCTCACCCCTCATGAGTAAATTCTATACTCACTCAGCTGATGGGTCAACACATGGGGGACTCAACTCCCCCGCCGGCGTCGCGCTTTCGTTCCTCGACAACCCGATCCTTCACCCAACCCCGCCGCTCGTGCGCCTCGGTCCGGTCGGCCACACTCCAGGCGATGCCCGCGCGGGACCGCCCTGCGGTGGCGAGGAGGAGCGCGACGGACTCGACCTCCTCGGGGGCCATGTGCGGGGCGAGGCGTTCGACGGCCTCCGGTCGGCCGAGGAGGTCGAGCGCACGGTCGAGGGTGGAGGAGAGGGTGTGGGGTCCGGTGCCCGGCCTGCCGATCCGGGTCAGGTTGAGGGGGTGGGTGAACCGGGTGCGATGGAGGGTTTCGCCTTCGCCGCGGTAGCGGTTGTGGAAGCCCCATCCGGCGCGGGCGAAGGCGGTGGTGACGATGGTCATGGCGGCGTACACCTCGTCGGCGGCGAGGGGGCCGTAGTGAGCGATGACGCTTTCGCCCAGGTAGCCGATGCGGACGGCCCCGCGGCTGCCGATGGGCAGAGCGGCCATGGCCTCGGCGATCGGGGTGGCGGCATCCAGGGCGATGTGGGTGTTCGGCGCCGGGTTGGCGACCATGGTGATTCTCTCCCGCCTTCGGGGGCCCCTCCCCCTTCCTTGTGAGTAAATTCTATACTCACCCGGCTGATGGGTCAACTCGGGGGAAGCCCAACTTCCCGACTCACGCCGCCTTTTCCATCCCGCACTCGGCGAACAGCTGCTGCGCCCGGCCGACCGCGTACGCCACCGCCATGCCGGCCTCCATGCGGTCGCGCAGCTCGAACAGCTCGGCTTTCTCCTCCTTGGCGAGCTTCGCGGTGTCCACCGGGGCCAGGGTGTTGCCGCACCACACGGTGGTGCGCGGCCCCATCCCCCACAGCATCATGTTCACCGCCGCCCCGGCCGCCGCGATCGGGTCCAGCTCCACCAGATGCCAGCGGCACTGCGCCGGGTCGATGTCGCGCTCGCGCAGCGCCTGCGCCATCGCCCGGACCATGCCGCCGGTGCCGACGGTCGGCTCCAGCATCGAGAAGCCCGGCCCGATGTCGCCTTCGTCGAGCTGCACCCGCGCCATCATCTCGCACACCTCCGGCGGGGTGTGGAACTCCCCCAGCCACTGCCGAGAGCCCCGGCTTCGCAGCCCGGTGATCATCCACGACATCAGGTCGCACTCGGCCAGGTCTCCGGGATCGCTGGAGCCGGTGACGGTCAGCAGGCCGTTGGTGATCGCCGCGCGGGCCACCGCCTTGACGCAGGCGAGGCGGTGGCGGTCCAGGTCCTCTTCCATCCACTGCGCGATCGGTGCGGCCCGCTGGACGAGGTCGGGGCGGCGCATCCACCAGTACGCCCAGCACTCGCGCAGCAGTTGGACGAGGTCCGGGGCGTCCAGGCCGAGGATGAAGTCGGCCTGGAGAGGCGCGTCCGGCCCTTTCAGCGGCCACAGCGACAGGGCGGCGACCACACCGACGGGCACCTCCATGCTGCCTCCGCCGTGGTTGCGGTGCCAGGCGTCGGCGGCGGCCTCGGCGATCCGCTGGGCCGCCCTGTGCGGGTCGGTGCCTCGCGGGACGGGGTACCGGCGGGCGGTCGGCTTCGATTTGGGCTTCGGTGCCGGGATCGCCGTCACCGTGCCGAGGGCCGGCGCGGGGACGGCGAGCAGGCGCGGGCGGGCCGGTTCCGCCGGGCGCCGGAAGAACACGTCGTCGTCTTCGTCGGGCTGCTGCGCGAAAATGTTGAGCTGCTGCGGCATCGTGGGTGTCCTTCGGGGTTTCTGGGCATGGGAAGGCCCGGCCGGTCGCGCGCGGGCGGCCGGCCGGGCCGCGGTCAGGGGGCTGGTTGGGGGCGTCGGGCGGTGAACCCGGGTTCGGTGTGGAAGACGCCGAGGGCGCGGGAGGAGCCGCCTGTGGTGGTCGTGCCTGTCGGACCTCCTTCCGGTCAGTGCGCGGGGCTGGGCATCAAGCGGTGGAGGGTGTGCAGGAGATGGGCGGAGGCGCGCTCGTACTGGCCGCCGAGGGTGAACACGCAGTGGGTGTACATCTCGACCAGGGCGCTGTCGCCGAGCTGGGCGCGGTACTCGGCGCGGGAGAGGTCCCGCATTGCCGCGGGCCGGTGGTCGTAGGCGGTGACGATCACGGCATGAAGGGTGGTGCGCGCCTGCTCGTCGATGTGCGGCGTGGCGCGCAGGCGCTTCGCGGCGGCGGTCAGCGCCTCGTCCAGGGCGGCGCTCACCGGCCCTCCCCGACGGCGGCGCGGGCCGCGTGAGCGGCCGTCCTGCGCGCCTGCTCGGCTGCGAAGCGACGGGTGAAGCCCTCGTCGTCCTTCTCGATCTCGGCGAGGAGTTCAGTGAACGCGGAGTAGAAGTCCAGTTCGTCGGCGTCGAATTCGATGACCCTGCCGTTGTGGGTCCAGACGTCAGCGAAGTGTTCCTCCTCGGTGCCGCCGGCGGCCACCGCTATGGACACGAGCTGGTCGTCCGCGTCGAGGACTGCCGTCCACCGGCGGTGCGCGGAGGCGGGTCGTTCGCGCCGTTGCGGCGCGGCGGCGGCGGGGCGGTCGCGGTCGGCTCCGTTGCGGTAGGCGAGAAGCCAGGCGAACGCGGCGTGGAGGACGGGGGCATTGACGTCGACGACCGTGCCGGTGTGCTGCCAGACGTTCCGCAGGTGGGCGTCGGTGCTGTCCGCGCTGTCGCCGGTGGCGATGGTGATGGTGACGATCTCGTCGTCGGAGCCGAGGACGGCGGTCCACCGGCTGTACGCGGGGCGTCCGGCGAGCAGGTCGTTGTGGTCGAGTCCGGCCTGTACCTGGGCGGCGAGGTCTTCGATGCGTTCGAGGGCGCCGATGCGGAGGGCGTCGTGGAACAGGTCGGCGTAGGCGAAGTGCTGGGCGGTCTGGTGGAACTGGCCGAGGTCGAGGGCGGACCAGGCCTGCGGGCGGCGCGCCCAGGCGATGGTGACGGCGTGCTGGACGAAGCCGTGGACGATGTCCGTCGTGGTCTCGCACAGGCCGTGGGTGGTGATGATCTCGTTGGTCTCGGGTCGGTGGTGGGCGGGGATGGGCAGGTCGTCGGCGTCGCCGAGGTAGTGAGCGGTCATGCTGGGCGGTCCTTCTGATCGGGGGCGGGCCCGGCCGCCGGGCGGCGGCCGGGCGGAGAGGGCTAGTTGGAGGGCTGGCGGCCCGTGAGGTCCGGGTCGGCGAGCAGCGCGACGTGGAGGGCGTTTGCGATCTCGTCGATCTGGTTGGTGTCGCCGTCCACGGCCAGGGCCAGGTGAACTGCCTGGTCGAAGAGCCGGTGGGCGACGAGCTCGTGGAACTGGGGGAACGTCAGCGGCAGGAGGCCTTCCGGGCGCGCGGGCCAGGCGAGGGTGATGGCGTGGTGGGCGAGGCCGAAAGCGGCTTCGGCGGTGGTGGCCGCAGCGCAGTGTTCGAAGATCATCCGGGCGATGGCGTCCTGGTGGTGGAGTGGCCCGGGGACTCGCAGGGCAACGACGTCGACGGCGAGGATGTCGATGATTTCGTCCAGCATGGTGTTTCCGTTCCTTTTCTGATGGACCGCCCCGGGTTCGGGGCGGTGGGGTCGGGCGGGGTCGGGCGGTCTCTCCGTCGACCCCCTCCCTAGTAAGTAACTTCTATACTCACTTCGATTGGGGGTCCACTCCTCCGGAAAGATCTCAACCGCTGGACGCCGCACGTTTTCGCAGGCCGCAGGGTCGAGAGGGCTACCTGCGAGGCCCGGCCGCCGGGCGACGGCCGGGCAGGGGCCCTACCAGCCGACCAGCCCGCAGTACTCGCAGACGTGGTCCTTCCTCAGGGCCGCGCGGATGATCTCCACGACCGCGCCGATCCGGTCGAAGTCGGCACCGACAGCCAGGGCGGCGAGCACCGCGTCCGCAAAGACCAAGGTTTCAAGGAGGTCCTGGTACTGCATGAAGGTCTGATTCCGCAGGCAGTACGGGGCCGACGCCCAGGACAGGGTGATGGCGTGCTTGGCCAGGTCGAAGGCGGCTTCGAGGGTGCGGGCGCCGGCCTGCCGCTCGGTGGCCGCCTGGAGGATGGCGGGGTGGTGGCGCCCGGGGCCCTGGAGCTTGACGGTGGCGAGGTCGCGGATTTCGTTCGGCATGGCGTTTCCGTTCTGTCTCTGATGGGGCCGCTCCGAGTTCGGGGCGGCGGGGCCGGGCGGTCTCTCCGTCGGCCCCCTCCCCGTTAAGTAAATTCTATACTCACTTTGAGTGGGGGTCCACTCCGCCGGAAAGATCTCAACCGCTGGACGCCGCACGTTTTCGCAGGCCGCAGGGTCGAGAAGTCGGCCATGAGGGCGGTGGCGCTGCCCGCGCCTCGCCCGCCGCCAATCCGAGAGACGGCCCCACCACCCCCTCCCCGTGCGAGGAGCCGGTCAAGGGGCGGCCGGGAGGTCGGAGGCACCGGCTTCCGCGTCGGCGTACCACTGGAAGCGGTTGCCGCCGCGCCCCTCCGAGCCCCAGCGGCGACAGGCGGCTTCGAGAGTGCGGACGCCGGCCCGCCGCTCGACGATCGACCGGAGGATGGCGGGGCGGTGGTGCCCAGGGCCCCGGAGCTCGACGGCGGCGAGGTCGCGGACGGGCGGCGAGGCGCTCCTCTCTTCGAGGTGACCGCCCCGGGGCCGGGGCGGTCGGAGCGGAGTGGGTCAGTTGGCGCGGTGCGGGCGGTCGTTGAGCTGGAAGTCGTTCATGACGACGATGGCGATGTGCACGGCGAGGTCCAGGGCGTGAGCGGGGCCGGGGCCGCCCGGCACGTCGAGGGCCAGGCCGACGATGTCCGCCCAGTAGCGGTCGCGGATCAGCTGCCGGTACTGCGGGTACGTCAGGTCCGCGTAGTCGTCGGGGAACTTCGCCCAGGCGATGGCGATGGCGTCGGAGGCGAGGTTGAACGCGGCGGGGCCGAGGCCGGGCCCTTCGGCCGCATGTTCGGCGAGGTGGGCCATGATGCGGTCGATGTGGTGGGCGGGGCCGGGGACGCGGATGGTGTTGGCGGCGGGCAGGTGCAGGACGAAGCGGTCGGGCAGGGTCATGGCGGGCTGCCTTTCTGGGCTGGCTGGGTGCCGGTGGTCGGTCAGGCGGTGAGGTAGTCGAGGACGTTGAGGGTGAAACCGCCGGGCAGCGCGTGCGGTCCGGCGTCGGCGCTGGTGGCGTAGGACTCGGCGATGCCGAGGGCGTCGAGGACGGCGTTCTCGCGGTCAGGTCGGGCGAGAAGTCGGGCGGCGGCGTCGAGGGTGAGGGCTGCGGCGGAGAGGGTGAGGCGCTGGAGTTCGGTGTCGGCGCGGGCGGCGCGGGAGCGGGCCTGGTTGGCGTAGTAGCGGGCTTCGTCGGCGGCGGCGTTCAGCGCGTTCACGGCGGGTTCCTCGGTCTCTCGGTCGGGGCTTCCCCCCTCCCTGTTAAGTAAATTCTATACTCACTTGGGGTGGGGGTCCACTCCGCCGGAAAGATCTCAAGGGCCGGACGCCGCACGTTTGCGCAGGTCAAAGACCGAGAAAGTCCACGATGAGGGCGGTCGCGTTGTCGGCCTCGCACACCCCCCACGCGTCCCAGCTGCGCCTGTTGGCAAGCGCGACGCTGTCGGCGACCAGCGCGCCGGCGGCCTCCTTCGACGACATCAGGGCGAGGGCCGCCGAGACGCCGCCGCCGTGGGCGGCCTCCAACGGCCCGTAGACGCCGTCCGTACACAGCAGGAGCTCGCGGACCCGCTCGCGGTGGACCCGCAGCTCCTGGATCGTCCCGCTCTCGATGCTCGACAGCAGCAGGTGCTCGTCGCCCTCCCGCACCTCCGCCCCTCGCGCCCGGTTGTACCCGGCCACGTTGTGGTCCTCGGTCAGCCGGTCCACGAAGCCGGAATCGCCCATCACGTAGATCCGGGAGTCGCCCGCCCAGGCGATCCGGACCTCCTCGGCGCCGGGCCTCCACACCGCGGCGGCCACCGTCGAGGTCGGCAGGGTCTCGGAGCAGAAATGGTCCTGCCAGGTGGGCAGTTCAGCGCGGGCCGTGTGAACGGCCGCCCCCGGGTCGCCGGTCTCGGCGGCGACGATGGCGATGCGCTGCGCGAAGGCGTGGGCCATCGCCCTGGTCTCGACGTGGTCGCCGACGCCGTCGCACACCACGTACGCCCACATGCCGGTGGCCGGGTCGGTGTGGACGGCGAGGGCGTCGCACTGCTCCTTGCGGGTGCCCTTCGCCTGGGCGGCGGTGATCGCGGGCCGGGTCGGCGGGGCCCAGTCGACCTGGCCAACGCGCCCGCAGAGGCGGTCGAGCTGGCCGGGCAGCAGCGCCGGGTACGAGCCGTCCGGGCGGCGGCGGGCCGTGACGATGACGGGGCCCCGCAGGAACGGGGCCGGCGAGCCGCCGCCGCTCAGGCCCGTCCACAGCTGCTGGGCGGGCACGTTGGCCTGCTGGTCGAAGACCGTCCGGGACTCGTGGACCAGGAACCGGCCGAGTCCGAGGGTGGCGTAGCCCTTGCCGAGGCAGGTGTGCAGCATGCGGTGCTGGCCGGTGATGTCCCCCTCGTTGATGGACAGCGCGTCGGCCTGCCCGTCCGGGTCGATGATCAGTGCGAAGTCGCGTTCCATGCGGGTGTTCTCCTTGCGGTTGGTTCGGGCGGCGGTGCGCGCCCGGCGTGGTCGGGTCGGTGGTCGGGTTCAGGTCGGCCGGGGTTTGCGTGCCCGGCGGCGGGGGTGGCGCGGTGGTGGGGGCCTGTTTCCGGGTCGAGTGGTGCGCCACCGGTGGTCGTAGGTCTGCCGCCACGGACGGGTGAGGGTCATCACCGCGCGGGACTCCGAGAACAGCGACATGGAGACGAGCCCTTCGACGACCGTCACGGTCAGGTCCTCGCGGACCCGTCCGAGGGGAACGGTGTGGGCGTCGAGCCAGTCCCCCGAGTCTGCGCGCCATCCCTCCCAGTCGGCCGCCGGGCACTCCAGGTGCCAGTGGGAGGTGATCTCGACGTTGCCCAGCAGGTCCTGTTCCTCGCTCCAGCCGGGCAGGGCCCGCAGGTAGGCGGGGCAGCCGTCCTCTCCGAGGTGAGGAAGCGATTCGAGGGCGTCGGACAGGTACCAGCAGGCGTCGCGCGCGGCGTCGGACGGGTCGGTGCCGGCGGCTTCGGCCCAGTCGTCCGCGTGCAGGTCCACCCGGAGGTCGATGCGGATGATCACCGGTTCGGCGTTCGGGACAGCAGGGTGCGCCACGCTGCCACGAAGTCCTGGATGGCCTGCTGCTGGCCTGGTTCGAGGCCGGTCGGCGCATCGCCGTCGCCGGCGGGGCCCATGATCAGGGCGGGCCCGTGGATGGGTGAGGGCAGCGGGGCGTGGCGCAGCATCTCGACGACGACGGTCGCGCAGTCGTTGCGGGGCGCGCCGGCGGGCGGGCGTTCGAGCAGGCCCACGGTGGCGAAGTGGGTGTCCGGCGTGCACGTCGGGGTGCAGCGTTCGAGGACGCTCGGTCCGCCGAGGTGGCGGGCGATGGCGAGCGGGGCGGCGTCGCTCGTGGGGAGGGTGACGGGCGTGGTGGTGCCGTCGTCGGCGATGAGCACGGCGCGGTGGCCGTTCGGGGCGCCGGTCTGGTTCGGGTTCATGCTGTTGCGCTCCGGGATGTGGAGCCGGGGGCGGATGGCTGTGGGCCGTCTGCCCCTGGCGGGTTCGGCAGCGAGAGGTCGCTGCCTGTGGGGCGGGCGGGGCGAGGGCTAGATTCCGCCGAGGTTGAAGGCGGCCTTGATGAAGGCGAACACGGCGTCGGTGAGGCCGTCCGTCCCGCCGTCGCGGTAGGGGTGGGAGGTCCAGGCCTCGGTGCCCTTCTCGGGGTGGATGAGCGAGATGGTGGCGATACCGAAGCCGGCCTCGACCTTGACGATTCGCTCGCCGTACGGGTCGAGCTGGAGGTCGATGATGTCCTCGGTGACGTTCGCGATCGAGTCGGCCGGGAAGCAGTCCCGGACGGCCGCGATCATCTCGGCGGCAGCGGCGGAGTGGGTGACGACGGGCATGATGGCTCTCCTTCTTGTTGAGGGTGACCCCCTCAACCTCATGAGTAAATTCTATACTCACCAACGCTCCCGTGCAACTCCTGACCAGGGGTTTTTCTCGCATGGCCGACCCCGCGGGCGGCGGAGGCGACTCTCGACCTAGTGGCAGATCCGGACGACGCCGGCCCGCAGCGCCGCGCCACACGCGGCGATCGCACGCAGAAACGCGCCCCGTCGTCGGCGGCGCCGGCGGCCAGAGCGAGCACCGCATGGAGGAACGGCTGCGGAAGTGAGCCCCGCCAGTGCGGGCAGTCGCCCGGCCGCCTCCACCGGCCTCCACCTCCACGGCCCGACGGTCCGGATCAAAGACCCCAGCAGGAACACCCCTTGATCACTGCCGAAAACGAACCCTGAAAGGGCATCGCCGCCTTTGCCCTGCGCTACCGCCCCTTGCCCGCCGACAGCGCGCCCGCCTCGGAGGCCCCGGGTCAGCCCTCCGGGTGAACGACGTCCAGCAGACTGCGGACGAACTGGTCAAGGTCGTTCAGGCCCGCGGCAGCCAGGGCGTCGGGGCCGTCCGCCAAGATATGGAGAATCGCGCCATGCAGGGCAAGGGTGACGATGGCGGCCTGTTGCCGCGTGCCGACGAGTCCAGCGGCCCGCTGGGCCAGCTCGAAGCCGCTGAAATCCGCGGCGGCGATCTGATCAAGAATCACTGCCAGCCAGGATTTGCGGGATGCCTCGGCCTGGAGCTCCATGTAGGCGAGCATGCGGGGCCGACCTGGGCCGGCGACGTCCTGCAACAGGCCGCGGAGCATGGCCACCAACTCCTCCCGGCCGGCGAGTTCAGCCTGGGCGTCCATCGCCTTGTCCGCGGCCTCCCGGTAATGCTCCACGCACCGCTCGGCCACTCCACGCAGCAGGGCGTCGCGAGCCGGGAAGTAGTTCTTCGTGGTGCCCAGCGGCACCCCCGACGCCAAGTCGACGGCACGGTGGGTCAGGCCGCGCCCGCCCTCCTCGGCCAGCACCTTGATGGCCGCATCCCGCAAGAGGTCCCTGCGCTCCTGATTTCCCATCAACTCTCCTTGCTGGATTACGCCTTGCTCACTCTACCCCAGTCGTGGTACCACAGCTGGGGCAGGTATCTGATCCGGTTGATTGCGGGGGACAACTGTGGATGCGGAACTGAGCGCACTCGCTGGCGCAGCTGCTACGGCGATAGTCCAACGGCTGACGACCAGCGCCTGGGAGCAGATCCGCAGCGCGGTCGGCACGCTCTGGCGGCGCCGTCACCCTGAGCGGGAAGCGACTGTTCTCGCGGAACTCGGCGAAGCCCGGGAAGAGGTGGCCGAAGCCCGCCACCACAACGACGAGCGGAGCGAGCGGGCAGTACTCGACGAATGGGAGAACCGGCTGCGGCGGCTGCTCGCGGCCGACCCTGAGGCAGCCGCCCAACTGCGGGAACTGGTAGAGGAATTGACGGGGACCGCTTTGACCGGCGGGCCGTCTCCGTCGGTTGTGATGAACGCGCACGCCTCCGGGCATGGCCGTATCGTCCAAGCCGCCAGGGACATCCACATCACCGAGAGGTGAGCGGTGAACTCCCAAACGCCCGGCCAGGAGCCGGAGCAGTGGCAGGACGACACGATCAGCGTGCGGATCGACGGCAGCGCGAGCGAAAACGGACGCCTCACCCAAGTCGGCCGCGACCAGCACTTCCACATCACGCTCCCTCTGATCGGCGTGGCCGTGATCGTCGCGGTTGTCATCGCGGTCTTCTACCAACCGCTGAGTCAGTGGGTGAGTAGCGTCGTTTCGCCTTCGTCGTCGTCTTCGAAGAGCACTGCCGCGCCTTGGACTCCCTCTCCGCCCCCGGCGCCCCCGGCACCCCCCGCGCCCCCGGCACCGCCCGCACCGCCGACACCGAGCCCGGTACCGACGAAGTCGACTCCCACGCCGTCGCCCGCTCCTGACCCGGTTGATCTGGCCTTCCGCGCCATCCGCACCGGCGACTGCCTCGACCTGCACTACACAGGATGGGCGTGGAGCAAAACGATGCCGACCGCGGTCGACTGCCGTGGCAACAGCGCCCTCAACAGGGTCACCGCAGTGGTCAACACCGATGCGGGCTGCCCGAACAACGCCGGCCAGTCGTGGTTCAGCCACAGCAACGACGACCATTCGGTGACGGTGCTCTGCATGGACCGGCAGTTCAGGGTCGGCCAGTGCTTCTTCGGCTCGACCTCCGACTACGACAAGTACACGGGCTCCTTGTACACCGTGAGCGGGTGCGAGACCGGGACGAAAATCCCGTCGGACTTCAATCTCGTCATGAGGATCACAGCGGTCGTCCCGACAGGGGCTCGCTGCCCGGTGGTGCCCGACCGGAACCCTGCGGTCTTCACGGTGCTCGATCAGACCGCCTCGGTGTGCTCCGTTGTCTGGCTCGTGGTCAAAAAGTAGACCTCTAGTGGCCGATCTGGACGGCGACAGCCCGCAGCGCCGCACTGCACGCGGCGATCGTGTGCAGTGCGCGCGCCTCGTCGTCGGCGGCGCCGGCGGCGAGCGCGAGCATCGCGTGGAGGAACGGCTGCGGCAGGGAGCCCAGCCAGTGCGGGTAGTCGCCCGGCTGTCCGGCCGCCTCCCACGCGGCGTAGGTGGCGCACTCGGTGACGCCCGCCGCGTACAGTGCGGTCGGTCCGTCGTCGAGGCCGAGCAGGTGGCGGACTTCGCCGCCGAGCGCCTCGGGGTCGCCGTCGGCGAGCAGTTCGGCAAGGGTGGCGGTATGGGTCGGGGTGGGCATGGGGGCCTTTCCGGGGATCGTTGGCGGGTTCGCGGACGGGGTCGGCACGGGGTGCGGACGCGGCACCCCGGGGCGGTTCTGGCTCGGCGGGGCGGTCTTCGTCCCGAGGAACGTGGCGAGGGCGCCGGTCATGGCGTCGGCCGGTCCTCCGCGGTCTCCGACTCGGCTTCGCGAGTCCATTCCCGCTTCTCACGTGCCCGCTCGGTTCCGACATCGAGCGACTTGGGACTGTGCCCGGGGCAGCAGTAGTCCCGGCACTTGCCCTGGGCGGTCATCATCTTTGCCATCGCTGCTCCGTGAGATCTGAAGGTTGGGCGCACGCCGGATTCGACATCGGCGGGCCGAGGGCGCGGACGCGTTCGGCACGATCCGGCAGGTCGGCCCGCGTCGCAGCGGTTCGCGCTCCTGCCAAGCGGCGGGGGCAGCGTTCTTGGCGGGGCGACGACACCGCGGCGAGCCGCCGCCCCGGTTCGGTCAGCCGAAGAGCCTGGCGTCCGCGTCCATGCGGGCGAGGGCGTGGCGGAGGGCGCGCAGGCCGTCGCCGCCCGTCCAGGGCTTGTCGACCGTGCGGGCGGCCACGTCCACCAGGACGTGGATCAGCGCGGGCTGGGCGTCGGCGAGCCACTGCTCGTACGTCAGGCAGTGGGCGAGGTTGCCCCAGGTGTCGATGAGGGTGCGGCGTACTGCGCTGCACGCCTCGGCGGCTTCTTCGTGAGAGAGGTCGTAAGACTGTTCGACGGCGTCGGCCAGCGTGCCGTCTTCGAGGGCGCGGGCGAGTTCGGCGGTCGCCAGGCGGGCGGCGTGGTCGGCGAACAGGAGCTGCATGGTCGTCCTTCGCGGTCTTCAGGGGCCCGGGGGTCCGGGCGGGGGTTCGCCGGGTTTCGGCGGCGGGCATGGTCAGTGGGTTCGGGTCGCGGCCATCGCGGCGTCGACGATCTTCATGGTCTGGGGCCAGGTCGCCGGAACCCCCACGTGCTCGGTTCCGCCCCGGCTCTCACGCCAGGTGATCTCGACCTTGGTCGCCTGCGCGTCGTCGCCCTGGCGGGGCAGGACGACCGTCCAGGTGTCGCCGGCGTGGCTGACGTCGGCCATCAGGCCGAGGTTCGTCGACTTCCAGCGGGTGGCGGTCGCGGCGGCGGTGAACACGGCGTCGGTGGTGGTGGCGGCGATGGTCATCGTGCGGGCCTTTCCGGTGCGGTGCGTGGAGGCGGTGGGTTCACCCCCTCCCCTTATGGGTAAATTCTATACTCACAAGGGGAGGGGGGTCCAGTCCGGCGGACCACGTCTTCGCCGGTGGACGAAGGTAAAAGCGCAGGTCACAGCACCGGCTGTGCCGGCTCGGGCCACGCCACCCCGGCCAGGGCGCGCCGGTGCGTCTCGGGCACCTCGACGACCGGCATACCGAGCCAGTCGCGGCCCATCAGCGCCAGCACCGCCGCGTCGGCCTTGTCATAGCGGCCGGCTCCTTCGCACTCCAGCCCGTACCGCTGGGCGACGGCGTCACGCACCATGCCCTTGGCGACGCGGGCCCGGACGTTCTTCGGGTAGTCCTTGGCCGGGTTCGCCGCGCCGCAGGCGTAGATGGTCCGCTGGACGGGCGGCACCGTCGCGTACGGGGTGCCGCGCCGCCACAGCATCTGGGTGACGTGCCACCACAACCCGGCAAGTTCGTGGTGGCCGGCCTGCGCGCCGTGCCCGTAGGCCGCGCCCTCGACCACGACGAGGTCCGCGGCGCGGGTGCGCTCGGCGATCTCCCGCAGGTGCCAGTCCAGGCGGGCATGCCCGCGCACGCCCGCCTTCGGGCGCAGCGCGTCGGCCCAGTCGACGCCGGCGATGCCGGTCGAGGTCAGGGAGAGGTCGAGGCCGATCACCAGCGGTATGGGGTGCCGGTGGGGATCCGTCGGCGTGGTCGTGCAGTCCATGTCGTCCTTGTCGTGTCGCGGTGCGCGGCGGCCCGGCCCCATCCGGGCCGTCGCGCTTTCGGTGTGTCGGTGTGTGGCTGGTGCCGCCTCTGCGGCGGCGGGCGGGTCAGCGGTCGGCGAGCGCGGCCAGGTGGGCGCCGAGGCCGGCCAGGCTGTGGATGCGGTTGCGGTGTCCGCCCTCGGCGCACGGCCGGTGCAGCATCAGGGCGGGGCCGTGGTGTTCGGGTCCCAGCGACCAGCGCAGGTACCAGCCGGGGGTGTCCGGCAGGTCGGCGCGGGCGGCGTTCACTTCGCCGCCCACGCACTGGTCCGCTTCCCACGTGAGGAGGTCGACGGGGACCCGGCCGAAGGTCTGGAAGACGAAGTCCTCGGCGCGGAAGACGGACTCCTCGGCCAGGGCCTTGGCGAGGGGGTCGCGTGCGTCCTGCCGCTTCCGCCACGCTTCCACGGCCATGTCCTTCAGGGTCGTTTCGTAGGTCAACTGCTGTTCCTTGTCCGGTGGTTGTTCGGGTTCTCGGCGTCGGCGGGCTGCGCGGCGGGGCGCGGCCTCGGGGACGGTGCGCGGTCACGCGGCAACGGCCAGCTCGGCCATCTGGGCTTCGGCGGCGGCGCGTTCGGCCTCGGCTGCGGTGAAGGCCGCGCAGGCCGGGCACTGCCGCTCCCCGCTGGCCTGGTGTTCGGCGACTCCTGCGGTCTCGCCGCACACCGTGCGGGGCTTGCCGGACAGTGGCAGATCCTCGTCGTCCACGTCGTCCGCGACGGCGATGACGCGGCCGTCGAGCCACAGGCGGCCTCCGCATATCCCGTCGAACTTCTTCGGGTGGGGCTGGACTTGGCGGATGCACTGCGCCCGGAACGGGCAGGGTGTGCACGTCGGCAGGGCGGGCTTGCACAGGTCGGTGAGGGTCTTCTTGTCCGTCCAGTCGCCTTCGGCGGGGCTGAATCGCGGGTCGTGGTAGCAGCCGGGCAGGAACCGGTCGGTGTCGGGCAGGGCGGTGAACATGGCGGTGGTCTTCTCGGTCTTGGCGGGCCCCGGCGGTGGCCGGGGCCCGGGGTGGGGCGGGATTTGTCAGGCGAAGGCGCGCGGGCTCGGTGGGCTGTGCGGTGCCGGACGGCCGGTCGGCGGCGCGGCCGTGGCGCGGCGGCGGCTTCGTGGCGTGCCGGGGGCAGAGTTCGTCCGGCGGGCTCTGGCGGGCGCGGAGGCGTTGCCGAGGTGCTTCGGGGTGCTGTAGTCCCGGCGGGGCCGGGTCGGCGGGACGGCGTAACCGGGCGGGAAGCCGAGCACAAGGGCCGGGTACTGCCCCGCCGGGTTCTCGCGGGAGGTCACAGGACCTCCAGGAGCCGCTGACCGATCCACTTGGCGACGTTCACCGACACGGCGTTGCCGGCCTGCATGGTCTGCTCTGCGCCGGTACCGAGGACGATGTAGTCGCCGGGGAACCGCTGCCCGGCCAGCTGCTCCTTCGGCTTGAGCATGCGGAACCAGCAGTCCTCGACCGTGTCGGCGCTGACGAGGACGCCGGCCGAGTCCCGGGTGGAGAGGGTATGGAGCGGGTACCCGGCGTGCTTGGCAGTGCCCTTGCGGTACGGGATGACCAGGGTGTTGCGGTCGCGCGGATCGACTCGGCCCCCGGGTATGACCAGGCCGTGGTGGTTGCCCTGGGCCGAGATGGTCGACACGGGGCCGTGGACTGGGGAGGTCGAGGCGTTGTTGCGGAACTCGACGATGTACGGGCCGGGGGTGACCAGGGCTTCGGACTCTCGGGTGGTGCGGGTCCGCAGGGGCTGGTCTGCCGGGTATGGGTCAGTGTTCCAGCTGCCGCCGACCGGCACGATCAGCGCCTCGCCCTGCTTGGTGGAGCGGGTCGGCATCGGGCGCTCGGCGACGGCGTAGGCGCGGTCTCCGCCGTCCTTGCCGTGGGTGAGGGTGATCGAGTACGGCTCGAAGGGGTACTTCGCGCGGCCGGCTTCGATGCGCTGCATGGTCGTGTCGGCGAGCTTCTTGCTGCGGGAGCCGATGCGCTGGCCGAGGTCGGTCCAGTCGATCGCGGCGGACGCCGGGCGCACCCACGGTTCGACGAGAGCGTGGTTGCATCGTGTGTTGGGGCAGCGGTAGTCGTACTGCTTGGCGTACTTGCCGATCGTCACCTTCGGGTCGCGCCAGGTCTGCACGGCGTTGACCGGCTCGCCGCACTCGAAGCACCAGGCCAGCGGCGAGGGCGTGAGGTTGGGCTTGCGCATGCCCTTGCGGGTGAAGGCGATGTAGATGCGGTCTCGCCACTGCGGGGCCCGCAGGTTGTTCTCGTCGCCGATGTGCGCCGAACTCACCGACGTCACCTGGTAGTTGTAGCCGAGGGCCTTCATCGCCGCGATCCACTGCGGGAACAGGAGCCAGTCGGTGGCGAACTCCAGTACGTTCTCCACGACGATCGCCTTGAACTTCAGGACCTCGGCGGCGCGGACGACGCACCAGGCGGTGACACGGGTCCGCTCAAAGGCGTCGGTCGGCAGGGACTTGAACCCGTCGTCGCCGTCGAGGAGGTCGAGCTGCGCGCTCTCACGGCGGCGGCCGCCGGCGGGGCTGATCTCGGTGCAGATCACCGATGCCCACAGCACGTCGGCCTTCGGCAGGTAGCGCATCGGCATGGCGGAGACGTCGATGCGCAGGTGTTCGGCGAGAGGGTGGTTCGCGGCGTGGGTGGCGAGCGCCAAGTCCCAGTGGTTGACGCCCAGTCGAAGGTCCATGCCGGCTTCGACCAAGCCCGTCGAGGAGCCGCCGGCGCCACACAAGAAATCGATCACAGATACGGACATGCCTGATGGGCTCCTTCAGCTCTCGGGGTCGGCGGCCGGGCCGGGGCCGGTCGGCAGGGGTGGGGCGGCGGGCGGGCTCGGCGGGTAGGGGCGGAGTGCGAGCCAGTTGCGGTCGGCGGCCGGGCGAATGGTCGGCGGGCGCTCGGCCGGGGTGTTGCGGGTCATCGGGAATCCAAGAGGTCAGGTCGGGCGCAATATGCGTCCACATGCATTTCCGGTGGTCAGAAGACGCGGATACCGAAGCGGGAGCCGGCGGCCTGGCGCAGGAAAGCGATCCACCGCGTCCACCCGCCGTGAAGTGCCGTGTCGGCCTCGCGGCGCTGCTCGGCGGGCCGGGAGTCGTACGCGGCCAGCGCGGCGGTGATCTCCTGGGGGGCGATCAGCCGCCCCTCGTTGTAGGCAGCCTTGTAGTGGGGGATGCCGGTCGTGGCCGGGTCGAAGTAGTCGAAGCGGTCCTGCGCGGCCTGCTGTGCGGCGGCGAAGGCGTCCGCCTTCTCCGGCTTGACCTTTCCGGCGCGGGGCGGCCCGTCGAAGTCGGCCGGACTCAGGCCGAACTCGTCGAGGGTCACAGGGTGGGGCGGTTCGGCGTCGGTGAGCATGCCGAACTCGCGCATCAGGGTGAGGAGTACTGCCATGCCGCCTGCGCTCTGGTCGTAACTGTCGCCCGGCGTGTCGGTGTCGGTCTCGATGTAGAACTGGGTGCCCATGACGGCTCCTTCGTGGTCGGTGGCCCGGGCCGCACAGCGCGGCCCGGGCGGAGGTCAGTTGCTGCGCAGGCCGGCGTGGTCGCCGGCGAGGTGGAGGAAGTCGACGAAGGCGGTCCACTCATCGATCCGGGCGGCGACCGCTTCGCGCCGCTCGGGCTCGGCCTGCTGGTAGGCGGCCAGGGCCGCGGTGATCTCCCGTGAGATGATCAGCCAGCTCTCGGCCGTGGCGAGCTTGTGCCGCGGGATGCCGGTCGGCTCGGCCGCGCCGACAGCACGCAGGTCGCCCATCACGGTGTGCACGTCGCCGGGGTCGATCTGGCTGAGCGGTCTGCCGGGGAGCGCCCGGTGGAACGCGACTCGGGCCAGGTCGAGGATGTTGAGGTCCTGGATCATGCCGAGGTTGTCCATGGCGCGGACAACGGACTCGAACGTGAAGTGGTCCAGGAACATGTGGGCGGCGGGGCTGCCGCCCTCAAGGATGAGTGCTCGGCCCATCGGGGCCTCCTTCGGTGGTTCGTGATCGGGCGTGGTCAGTGGCGCCGGCGGGCCTTGGCGACGGTGCGGACAGCTCCGACGAGTGCGGCGGTACCGGTGACGAGCGCGGTGGCGGCCAGGGCGAGCGAGATGATCTGGATGGCGTTCACGGCTGGTCGTCCTCGGGCTTGGCGTAGGCGCGGGTGGCGTTCAGGTCGAGGTGGCCCAGGCTCCGCGCGGTGCTGCGCCTCGGCCCGGCGGGTGACCAGTCGGGGCCGCACCACGGCGGGGTGGCCAACAGGTTCGACAGGCCGTCGAGGGCCGAGTGCGGCTGGTCGTCGGCGTCGGGGCCGGGCTGCTCGGCGGGGGTCTGCTCAGACACGGGCAGTGCCCTTCGGGCGGGCCGGGCAGTTGGGCGCGGTCGCGAGCCGCTTGAGGCCGACGTACACGCCGTTGGCGTCGCCGATGCTCCGGGCCTGTTCGATCTCGGCCTGGAGTCGGGCGTCCTCCTCGGGGGTCTGGGGGTGGGCGAGCAGGCAGAAGCACCGGAGGGCTGCACGGCCGCCGGGGACGAGTTCGGCCAGCGTGGTCGTCAGGATCTGGACCCGGTCGCCGGCGGCGAGGACGGTTCGACGGAACGGGGCGACGCCGTAGTCGTGGACCGTGGTGAGGCCGTCGCCGATGAGTGCGACGAGGAGGTCCTTGTGCCTGTCGGAGGCCTCCACGGCGTGCTTGAAGGTCTGCGAGGTGGCGAAGCCCGCCGGGCCGGTCTCGTGGATGGTGTCGATGGTGACGACCGCCCGGTGGTCGCTCGGGCCGCCGGGCATCTTCCGGACGTCGAGGAAGGCGTCGACGGCGAGGAGCAGCGGGGCGATGAGCGCGCCGTTTCGGCCGTAGAGGTTGTCCGGGTGGGGGGTGGAGTCGTAGACGAGGTGGCGGACGGTCGGGTTGTCGTCGCTTTCGCGGACGACGAGCCAGGAGGTGACGTTGTCGATGCCGCCGGCGGGCAGGCCGCCGTCGTCGGTGGTGGTGGTGGTGCCGATCCGCAGGAAGCTGCCGTCGGGCAGCTGGGAGTAGATCACGGTGGCGGGGCCGCAGGTGTCGATGTCGGTGATCAGCTGGCGGCGGCGCAGCGGGGTGATGAGGGGCTCGTATGCGTCGTACATCGCCTTCCAGGCGAGGTCGTTGACGCGGTTGTGCTCGGGCAGCGGGGCGAGTCGCACGGGGGGCTCCAAGAGGTTGGTGGTGCTGTCGTTCGGCAGGTGAGGTGCAGGAGGCGGCGCAGGAGGCGGTGGCGGGACTTGCGCGGGGTGGTGCGGGTCGACGGCGGGGGGAGGAATCGGTCGAGGGCGGCCAGGAGCGGGGCGGGGTTGGCGCCGTTGGCGTGGTGGGGGCCGAGCATCGTGGAGTCGTAGATGCGGTTCACGTGCCCGGTGGGGAGGGTTCGTCGGAGGGTGAATCCGGTGGTGCCTCCGGGCTTCTGGGCTGCTGCTCCTCCTATGCCGTCGTCGCCGATTTCGAGGGTGCTGCCGTCCGGGAGGTGGAGGTGGAGGACGGCGGTGCGGCGGTTGGTGCTGACGTGGAAGGGGATGCCGCGTGCGCGGGCGGTGTCGGTGATGGGGGTGTAGGCGGGGTTGAGGGGGGTGGCGTAGGTCATCCCGGTTCCGGTCCTTGATGTTTAGAGTCCACATGCATTTCCGGGCCGGGGTGTCCGGCCCGGAGATGCGGGTCAGGCGGCGGGCTCGGTTTCGGGGGCGGGCTGGGCGGCGAGCTGGTCGGCCCACTCGGTGATGCGGTCGGCCATGGCGCGGAGCTGGGCGGCGAGGACGCGGGCGGAGCCGACTGCCCAGGGGCGGGGTTCGGTGGCCAGTTCGTGGCGGGCGTGGCTGCCGAGGGTGTCGAGGAACCGGTCGACGCGGTAGCCGAGTTCGGCGGCGACGGGCTCCCTGTCGTCGGCGTCCTCGATGCGGGAGGCG
Organism: Kitasatospora sp. NPDC059795; assembly: GCF_042732175.1. NCBI lineage: Bacteria > Bacillati > Actinomycetota > Actinomycetes > Kitasatosporales > Streptomycetaceae > Kitasatospora > Kitasatospora sp. NPDC059795. Next base: position 627,333 of record NZ_JBHWID010000001.1, on the reverse strand, counting down.
GTGCCGGCGAGGTCGGCGATGCGGTCGAGGTCCTTGTCGACCTGCTCGTCTTCGGCGCGCTCGGTGGCGATGATGCGGATCAGCGGGTCGAGGAGGGAGCTGTAGTCGAGGGTCAGGGTGGTGCGGTTGTTGACGGTGCGGCTGGTAAGCGTGGGCAGCATCTCGGCTCTCCTCCTGTTCGGTGGGGACTCCCCCTCACCTCTTAAGTAAATTCTATACTCACCCCCATGGGGGTGCAAGTTTTGGACGGTTCGTCACCTATTCGTGATATTTGCTCCGTTCGCGGCCTTCACGCGCCAGTCGCTTCGCCGCCTCGCGGGCCGCCTCGACCTTCTGCGGGTTCGCCTTGGCAGTCTCGGCGACTACGCGCCCTTCCCGCAGGAGCTCTTCCGTCCGCGCCTGCTCGGCCCTGCGCGCAGCTTCCTGGCGCTCCTTGTCCCGGCCCTCGCGCTGGGCGCGGGCGCTGGTCCCGCATCCCCGGCAGTTCCGGGCTACCTTCCGATGCCGGCTGCACGGTTCCCCCGCCGACGGCTCCTGCCCGCCCCCTGCGGCATCAGCCGTGGGGGGTTGGGGGGAAGGTACAGAACGAGGAACTGACTCAGGAACTGACGGGGTTCCCGATCGGGAACCTGGAGGGTTCCCAGTCGGGAACCTGCTGGGTTCCCGATCGGGAACCCTCTCCGGGCCTTCCGCTGGGTTCCCGATCGGGAACCTGTCCTTGGCCGGGGCCTTCGCCGGCTTCTCCGCCTTGTTGCGGGCGGTCGGGCTCGGCTTGGCCCGCACCACGCCCTCCCGGGCGAGCCGCTTGTTGCGCGGTGCCGCTTCGGCAGCCGCGAACCGCTCCTCCAGTTCCTCCGAGGTGGGGATGCGCGGCACCCCTGCGGGGAACACCCGGTAGACGGCGGCCCGGCCCGGCTTGCCGATCTCCACGCGCTCCACGAGCCCCTTCTTCACCAGCTCCGTCACCAGCGTGATCGCGCGTTTCTTGCCCACCCCGGCCCAGGCGGCGAGCCGGCGGATGCCGGGCCGGGCGAGGCGCGTCTCGTCGTCGGCGGAGTCTCCGAGCTTCATCAGCGCCAGCTTCTCCGCCGGGTTGCCGACGACCTCCGGCGGCAGGTAGGCGGCGGCCAGCATCAGGTGGATCGACATGCGTGGGCTCTTTCTCGGCGGCGGGCGGGTGCGGCTGGCCGGGCCGCGCTCACTCGCGTGCCGCGCGCACGTCGATACGCCGCGGGGACCGCTTCACCACGGTCCGCATCGGCACCGCGATACCCGCCGTCACCAGCGCCTTCACCATGCGGGCCTCGTCCGGGACCATCGGGATCGGCGCTTCGAGCGTGTCGAACAGCTCGATCATCGCCCTGAGGTCGGGCTGCTGCTCCTTCTTCTCCTTCCCGCCCCAGCCAAGGACATTGGCCCCGTACCGGCCCGGATCGGAGCCGTCCACCGACTTTCGGGCGAACACCTTCCTCTTGTCCGCGTCCGACCACTGCCGGTGCGCCGCCACGTAGTCGGCCAGGTGTGCGGCCACGTCCTCGTCGCTGTGGACCAGATTCGCCTGCACCGGCCGCCCGTCCGCCGGCGCGCCCCAGCACGCTGTGGCGAACGGGCAGAAGTCGCAGGCCGCGTCGATCCCGGGCCCGAGGAAGTCACGTCGCGCCTGCTCGGGATGCTCGGTCTCCGCGACCCGCTGGAGCCACCACACCGCTTCCTCGGCGATCTCCGGGTCGTAGGGGACCTCCTGGACGAACTCCTCGCCGTTGTCGCGGCAGATGAACCGCAGCCGGATCTTCTCGACCCTGATCGGGCCGAGCCGGGCCAGGACCCGCTGACCGTTCGCGTCCTCGAACCCCGCCGTGTTCAGCAGCCGGACGTACGTCATCACCTGCCGCAGCTCCGGCGCCGTCGCCCCGTACCGCACCGTCTCGTCCCACCGGTACACGGTGCGGGTCTTGATCTCCTCCACCGTGTTTTCGTCGGCGGGCACCGTGGGCCGCATCCGACGCGGCAGCTGGCGGGCCGTCACCCGGTCGAGCTGCATGATGTCGACGGAGCCCCGCACCGAGGAATCGGCGACCTTCTTCTCCGTCAACCAGCCGAACTCCTTGCGGGCGGCGGTCGTCAGGCCCTCGTGGATGTAGGTGCCGAGCATCGCGGCGGCGCTGATGACGTGGTCGGTCGGCTCCCAGCCGTGCACCTTGTAGGCGGCGCGGCGCTCACAGGCGGTGTCGGACGCGCCGAGCTGGCGCTGCCGGGAGCGGGGCCGGGCACGGTCGATCGCGTCGGCGGCGACCCAGATGGACGGCCACGGATCGGTGATCGTCGAGGTGGACATGGTCGTGCTGCTCCAAGAGGTCATGAAGAAAGAGGGGCGCGCCGGCGCAGCCGGGGCCCCGAACGAAGAAGGCCGTTGCCGTCGCGGTCAGTTGCCGGGCAGGCAGTCGCAGGGCGGCACGCACACGCAGGCGGCGCACCGGGGGCACCAGTCCTCGGGCGGCATGCCGCACTCGCGGCAGCAGTCGCAGCGGTCGCCGCAGGCCGGGCTGGCACAAGGCCAAGCGGGCACAGGAATGTTGTCGTTCATCGTGGAGCCCGCCGGCCGGACTGCCCTCCGTGTCGGGCAGTCCGGCCGAGCGGGTCAAGCGGCGGCTGCCTGCTCGCCGAGGACTTCGGCGTCGGCCTCGGCCTGCTGCGCCTCGGCAGCGGCCCGCAGCCGTGCGGCGTCACTGCCGGGCTCGTCGTCGATCGTGGTCGGCGGCGCGGCCAACTCCCCCACACGCGCCTGCACGGCCAGGCGCACGGTCTTCCACTCGGCCTCGGACAGGGCGGTCTCGGGTCCAGGCCCGGCGTTCAGCTCGTTCCACAGGTCCACGCAGGCGTCCCGGTCGGCCGCCTCCGCGATGCGCTTCATCCACGGACCGGTGCGGTCCCCGGTCAGCTCGGGCATGTCCCGGGGCTGGCTCTCGATCGAGCAGCCGAGCATCTCGAACACCAGCTTCTCGTAGGAGAAGTGAGGCAGCGGCATGGGCTTGCCGCTCTCGACGCGGAACCGCAGGGTGCGGGCCCGGATGAGCTCGGTGGGCTGGTCGCGCCTCATCCTGACCCAGACGGTGCTGTCGAAGCCGAGGTCCTTCTGCGCGGAGACCTTCCACTCCCTGACGGGACGGCCCCGCACGACGAGCGGCTGCCCGTTGCCGTCGGTGGCGGAGATCTCCTTGCCGCGGGCGAGCATGATGGCGATGCCCGGCATCGTCTGGAGCATGTGGACGATCCGGTACCAGCGCGTGGTGGTGTCGTTCCAGAGGTGGCGGCCGACGTCGATCGTCGCGTCCGGGTTCTCGGCGAGCCGGGCGCGGTTGCTGTTGCTGCGCTTGGCCCGCTCGTAGGTCCAGGTGGACAGCGTCTTCCACAGTGCCGAGCCGGAGTCGATGACGAAGACGACGGGCTTCTCGCCGGCGGCGGCCGCCCGGTGGGCCTCCCACCAGACCGCTTCGACCTGGTCGGCGATGGACTGGTAAGAGCCGTCGTGGACGATCACCTCGAACTTCGCCCCGGGGATGCCGGCGTACTCGTCGGCGGAGCCCTCCGCCAGGTCCATCACGTACATCTGGCCGACGCGGTCGCTGCCGCTGAACTCGATGGCGCTGTATGTCTTTCCAGCGCCTTCGTCGCCTTCCACCAGGATGAACGGCCAGGGCACGATGCCGGTGGGCCGGCGGGAGTTGAGCTTGGGGGGCACGGGTTGTTCTCCAAGAGGTCATGGTGGTGCGTCAGTCCGCGCGCAGGGCACGGACTTCGAAGTAGGGCGCCCACTCCGGGTGCTGCTCGATGAGCAGGCGGGCGTAGCGCGACCTGTAGTCGTTGTTCAGCCGGAAGTCGTCGTCGGCGGAGAGGGTGGCGCGGCCGTAGGAGTAGCGGACGAGCTCGAACAGCATCCCGAGGCTGACCTTGGTGAACTTCGCGTCGATGCACTCGGCGGTCAGTCGCTCCAGGTCGGCGAGCACCCACCCGTTGAGGGCGTGGAATTGCTCGAACCGCTCCTGGATGGTCTGCTGTCGCGCGGTTCCGGTCGCCGGCTGGACGACGCGGCGCACGGTTTCCAGACCGGGCAGCTGCTCTTGCAGGACTGCGGACATCGCTACTCCCCTCATGGTGATGGGGATACTACGAAGAATCCACATGTATGTCTAACGGGAGACCGACCCCGAGCAGGGGGTTCGGTCGACCCCTCCGCCCGATCGGCGGCAGGGAGGGGATCGTGCAGACATGGCGACTCCGGCTCGAAGGAGGGGCCGGATCGCCCCTCGTTAAGTAAACTCTATACTCAACGAGTGGGAGTGGTCAACTCCCCTCCGAAGCCCCTTCCGAGCCTTCCGGCCCCGTGGGCTCCCGGAGGGCCTGCTTCTGCGACTGCTCCTTCCGGAGCTCCTCCCTCCGCTCGGCCGTACGCCCCTTCCCCGATGTGATGCGCGACCCCGGCCCGTCGTAGGTTCGCCCCTCCAGCGCCTTCTCCACCTCCGGAATCACCACCAGCGGCCGGGACTTCGGCCTCTCCCGCATCCGCTCCAGGCCGGCGAGCGCGCTCGGCAGCCGCCACAGCGGGGAACCCGACAGCCGCCAGTCCGGCGTGAGCACCCCCGCCTTCATCGCATCGGTGATCAGCTTCGCCTTCGTCGGATCCTCGCCCGTCAGCGCCAGGATTTCCTGGACGCCGACGATCGGCGGCAGGCTGTTCGCCCGTACCGCCATCACCACCTTCTCGTTCGCGCCCGGGGCCTGCTCGGCGATGAGCTGCTTCACGTAGTCCATGTCTGGCGTCTTCTGGCGCTCCGGGGTGTCACCCCACGCCAGCACGAACCCGATCGGCCAGTAGGCCCGCCCCGAGACGATCGCCGCCTCGTCGTAGTCCAGCACCCCCCGCTGAATCCACTGCGCCGTGTTGCGCGCCGGCCCGCCGAACACCGCGGCGAACTCCTGCGCCCCAACCAGGACCACGGGCGTCGTCCTCGCCTTTTCCTGTTCCACTCTCCACTCCTCACATAGATGAGTATCAAGTTTACGCGCCGGGGTCGGGGTGAGCCGATCGCTGATCGCCAGGTGCGCCCCGTCCGGGCCGGATGCGGCGGCCCAGCCTCCTTGATGGAACGTCATGATCGTTGGCCGCAGAGGGTCGATCCGCTGCTGTTACAGTGGGGGTATCCAAGAGGTCAGGCCCCCATCCCTAGGGATGGGGGCCTGGTCGTTTCCCGGGCGATGCGGGCCTGCCATCCTCTCCCGGCGCACCCGGCGCGGGCCGCTGTTCACGCACGGCACGGCGTCGAGCAGCCGGGCCCGCGGGCCCGGCGTCGGTCACGGCGTCGGTAGCGCGGCTTTCCCGCCCGGCTACTGCGGCGGCCGGGCGTAGCCGAGCAGCCAGCCCCAGCCCGGCGACAGGTAGTGCTCGGCGAAGCGGAACACCGCGTAGTAGGCGAAGCTCGCCACGGGCGCGACCACGCCGGCCAGGGCGGCCGGGTCGAGGTCGAGGCCGTACCGGGCGGCGAGGGCGATCAGCCAGCCGACCAGCGACGGCACGCCGATGCGCAGCAGGGACACGTACACGTTCAAGGGGCTCCTCAGGTGGGTCCGGTTCGGGGGCGGGGTCAGGACCACAGGCGTCGCCAGGTCTCCGGGCCGGGCAGGCCGTCGGCGTCCTGGCCGGTCCAGCCCTGGGCGCGCTGGAAGCTGGCGACGTTCTGCCGGTCGGCTTCGCCCCACGACGGGGACGGGCCGACCTTGTAGGCGGCGCCGAAGCCGCGGCGGACCAACTGCTGGCCGAGCGCGAGGATGCTGCTGTTGGACTTGCCGGGCCCGAAGGCGTCCCGGCCGGGGAACGACGGCGGCGTGGACGGCTGCGGTGCGGGACGGCCGCCGAGCCGGGCCGCGACTCGGGCCCGGAATTCGTTCATGTCGATGCCGCGGGGGTCCGGCTTGCCCGGCTGCCATTCCTTGTGACCGATGACGGACCGCTCGGTCCAGCCGTGCGCCCGGCACACGGCCGCGGCGGCACGTACCATCGCCTCGACCTGCACGCCCGGCCAACTCTCGCCGCCAGTACCGGTGTTGACGCATTCGAAGCCGTAGAACCGCGAGTTGCCGTCGGTGTTGGCCTGGTCGGCCGGCGGCAGGGCGCGCTCGGCGATCACGGCGGCGAGTACGTCTCCGTCGCCCGCGCCGGCGTGGTTGGTCCGGCCGTAGCCGACCAGGTGCACGCCGCCGTCACGGTCGATGACACCGTGACACAGCGGACCCGGAAGCCCGTCGTAGCCATCCCGGCAGATCTGCACCGAAGTGCCGGTCCCGGAGGTCGCGGTGTGGTGAATCACCACTCCGTGCACCGACCCCCATGCGCCCTTCTGATTGCGGTTGTGATGACGCCAGTCGCCGACCTCGGTGACGGAAATCCCCTCACTGCGGAGGGAGTTGAGGAAAGTATCTGCGGTCAGGGGTGCTGCCATGGCTGTTCGCTTTTCTCCCCCGCGCCTGCCAAGCATATATTCCGGTCCGCTGCCGCGAACTGGTACTCCAGCAGGACTTCGACGTTTTGCCTGTTCAGAGCAGGCCCGAGCGGTGGGTGCAGCGGTCTGATGGTTCATCAGGGGCGGTCTTCATGAGGCCGCCCCTCGATCGTTTGCAGGCGACGTTGGTAATGGCAGTGTCGGGGCAGCCTCCCGGCGTGATCAACGAGCCTGCGGCCGAGATTTGGGACAACGAACTCGGAGATCTCTTCCTCCGAGTCGGCCGCCGCTTCAGCCGAGTGGAACCACGCCGCCGGATGCGTGACTACGTCAGCGGCCTGCTCGGTGCGATCGGCCGCAAGAACGGCTGGCAGCTTGCCGAATACGCCGGGCACGCCACCCCCTACGGCCTCCAGCACCTGCCCGCTGACGCTCGCTGGGACGCGGACGAGGTCCGCGACGAACTCCAGCACCGTGTCGCCGAACACCTCGGCGAGAGCGACGGGGTCCTGATCATCGACGACACCAGCTTCGTCAAGAAGGGCACCACCTCCGCTTGCGGCGGGCTCGCCATAAGCGCGCCACGACTGGCCGCCCGGTCCGGCCAGTCATCGCCTAGAACAAGCCAAGAATGAACACCGCCATATTGATCAACTCAAACCCCGAGTAGGATTTTCGCAGGAATTAGGTCAATCATGCTTGGGGGTAGGATTGAATATCCAATGGCATCGCCTCGCGCTGGTGTTCGCGCTGACTGCGACGACTGCATTGACTGCGGCCGCGCCTGTTTCCGCAGAAATTCGCGGGACCATATCCATCGTCTCCTTCTCAAGCCCTGACCCCTCTATCACCGTGGAGATCGGGGAGAGCATTTCGCGAGTCCGGGAGCGATTCTCCGAAGCAGGTGCGGTAGAAATTGGAGACGTAGCATCTCCGGCGGCCGGCATCAAGCCGAGCCCTTCAATTGGCGAGAGTGAATCCTCGCCCCAGCGCGTGCCAAACGCTGTAGCAGGCAACACAGCGGGAATCACGGGCATTGTCGACTTCAATGCCTGTCGAGCGATCCCCGATGCCGGAATCCGCGAAGGGAAGATCACATCTCGGTATGACTTCTGCCGCTATCAGACGATCTCCTCCACTGCAATCAACACGAACGGTCAGGTCATCGGGACGATCAGCTTCCTGCAGACCGAGGTAACAACGGGATCCAACGGAACCAGGGACGTCGTCAGTAGCGTCGAAATCAGTAACATCCGCTACAGCGGCGTCTATACAGCCGCCAGCGAAATCCAGATATACAAGCTAGCCGGCACCGGTGCGAATGACCCAGAGTGCGCCGTATCAGGCGGAACCAACCCTTACACCGCAACGGCCGCCCAGTTGCAAGGAAACGGATTCTTCGGAATGAACGTAACGTCTCCGCCAACCGTCGGAGACGGGGATGACAAGATCAAGGTTTGCAATATCCAATGGTTCTACAAGATATTCTTCCCCGCCGGCACCACCCCCACTCCGTGGCTCTCCGGCGGGTTTAGCACGGTCCGATTCGACTCGGCATCCTACCTGCCCTCCAAGCAGGGCGTTGTATTCAGCGAGCTAACTCCCACGATGACCATGAGCATGAGCGACGCGCGCGTCAAGGGAGTCGCCCAGCACATCAACCAGGCATTCACCGACCCGGGAAGCACGCTTCCAGTGAAGTCCGACAATTCCCCCAAGGTTATCCCGGGGAGCGCCCAACAGGGATCCACGCTATCGCGCCTCTACTCCAAAGCCAACCCGGTGGCCGCCCAGGCGTTTGCCGACAATCGCAGTGCCGTAAGCACGGCATGCACCCCCTTGCCTCACGCTCCGCTCGAGCAGTGTGACGAATTCCCGTTCGCATCGACATGGGAGGGGGCGGGCGTCGGTAACGGAAACTTCTCCGTCAAGTATGTCAGCGCGACTGAAAACAGCAACGCGGGATACGACCTTGGAAATTTCTACGGTTCGCAGCGAGTTCTTCACAACGACAAATTCAAGGTCTTGATTACCCCGTAGGGCAGTCGGTCACTGACAGGGCGAGAAGTAGAACCAGTATTCTTCAAGGTCCTCAGGCGCACCGAGGGGGCTCTCCTCAAAAGGGAGAGCCCCCTCCGGCCTCCTGCGGAAGATCTGCAGCCACAAGGCCGACTGCGGTTCACCGAGCTCTAGCTCGACACCAGCCGGACCCGAGAAAAGTGACCATAGCTCCACTGCGGCACCCCGAGTCACGTAGCGGTACGCGCCGATCATTTCCCAGCCGTGCGCCGTTGCGACAGCTTCCTGACCATACTCCAGGGTGACTGAGGCGTAATGGTCCTTGTGCAGGCTCCGCACTTTGACACGACCTTCATCGACGGTGGCAAAGGATGGATGGTCCGCGATCTCCAGAGCCATCCAAGAACCGCCCCCTTCATCGAAGGGGTCGTCCTCCCAGAGGCCGAACTGGCTGTTCTCGACCGACACCTTGCCGCTGACCCGCCTTAACGTACTCATGCCCCACATCGTGCCATGGGCAGTACGGCCCACGAGGGAGTTCATAGAAGGTGATGCTAGGCGCGGGCGGTGGCGCAAGGTTCCACCCGCCCGAACACACCCGCAATCCGGGCCATGGCCTGGTCGAACAACGCCCGCCATCGGGCAGGGTCTACGCTATGGCCCGCGGCCACCGCGCGATCTTCAAGAGTCGACACAACCCTTGATCATCTCGCGGTGGCCGCACGCATCAGGCGTCGTAGTACTCGCCGTCGTCGCCCTGGACCCGCGCGTCCAGCACCTTCGCCACCTGGCACATCGTCGCGATCACCGCGTCGCTCGGGTTCTTGGACACGATCCGGCCGGCGGTCCACCATAGCGGTGCCATCGCGAGGCCGGAATCATCAGCGAATACCGCTTCCCACTCCACCCTGCTGATGTCCTGGCCCTCTTCGGCCCACCAGTCCACACGCCGTGTGATGTGCACGTCGTAGCCCATGGTCAGCCAGGGTAGACCGGGAAACCGACATGATCGCGAAGTCGCACTGGAGTACTAGGTGTGCTTGCCCTGCGCCAAGAGCCACAGTTGGAGGATCGCCACGACGACCGGCGCGACGAACGCGCCAACCAACCAGCGGCGTGCAGCTGACGCTGCGTCTTCGGCGTCCTCCCGGGCCTGGCGCTCCGACGCAAGGTCGCGTTCGACCACGTCGAGACGCTGCCCCAGGAGCCGCTGGTCCGCGTGGTACACGTCCTTGGTCACCGACTGCTCCAACCTGACCGCGAGTGCCTGAAGGTCACTACGAAGGTCCTCGCGGAGACCGGCGATCGAGTCGCGCTGGTCCTCACGGAGCTGTGTCAGGGATCGCTGGAGTTCCCACAGAGTGGGCTCGGCGGTCGGCGGGACGCTCACGGACTGCTCCTGAACTACGCCCCCGCGCCACCGCTCATCCTACGGCCGCCGGCTGTCACCCCATCAGTCCACACACGACCACCGGATTCCACCGAAGGACAGCCAGCCCCCCAGGTTCCCCGAGGCGCTCCACAACTCGATGTTGCCGTTCGACTGCACGAAGACGTTCCCGTTGACGTTGTTCGATGTCGCAGCCGGAAACACCTCGGACTCTGCGGGGCGCAGCTCCGGGTCGTCGATCGTGGCGATCACCCCGCTCGTCACGCCGGCGGGCACCGACACGATGCCGCGCAACGCCACCGTCCCGTCCGGCATCTTCTTCATGGTGACGGTCCGCCAGCCCCCGAGCTGCCCGCATCCCTGTTTGAACGTCAGCCCCTTCCAGGTGCCGCTGCCGACGACGAGGCCGCCGCCGACGTTCACGTTGCCGCCCTGGAGCCGCAGGCCGGTGCCGGTCTGAAGCAGGACTTCGCCGAGCACGGCCTTGACGGTCAGCCCGGAGGAGCTGAGGTACAGGCTGGCGATCTGGTCGGCGAGCTGGACGGACCACGTCTCCGGGTCGAGGTGGGTGATCGCGGTCTTGACGCTGCTGCCGGTGCGGCGAACGCTCAGCTCCACCGAAGCCGGGTCGGTGGGGGACCCGGCGTAGCCCGCGATCATGGCCTGCCCACCGGCGCTGGCCGCCCCGTACACGTCGAGGAGGAATCCGCCTCGCGCGGAGTAGCCGGCCGCGGGGCCACCGGATCTGAGGAGCAGCCGCGGGGTGTGCGCCCCGTCCGTGGTGACCTGGGGGGCAGTCAGGCGTGCCGTCGGCGCACTGCCGTCCGGAGTGCTCTGGACTTCGCCGGTCAGCCGGGCCGGGGCCCGCTCCGCCGCCGCACCGGAGTACAGCAGGGTGGACGGGGCGGCGCTGTTGTCCGTGGGGTCTACCGGCGAGAGCAGCACCCTGCGCCCGGACTGCGCGGTCTGGACCGTTCCGCCGGTGATGGTGCCACCGGTGATGGTGACGCCCTTGATGGTGCGTCCGTCGATGGCGTCGGCGGCCAGCACGGCCGCGGTGACCGCGCCGGCGGCGAGCCTGTCCGCGGTGATCGAGTTGACGGCGAGCTTGTCCGCGGTGATCGACAGCGCCTTGATCTCGCGGCCGGTGATCGCGTCGGCGGCGATCTTCCCCGCGCACACGGCGTCGGCGGCGATCTTCCCCGCGGACACGGAGTTGGAGGTGAGCTTCGACGCGGTGACCGCGCCGGCGGCGAGTTCGGCGGCGGTCACCGCCCCAGCAGCAAGTTTGGCGGTGTTCACCGCGCCTGCGGCGAGCTCGGCCGTGGTGATCGCCTCGGCGGCGATCTCGCGGGAGGTGACGGTGCCCGCCGCGATGGCGGGACCGGTGACCGCGCCCGGCGCGAGCGCGGCCGCTTCCACGGCGGCGGCACCGAGCTTGGCGGCCGTCACAGCGGCGTCGGCGATCGCATCGGCGTTGATCGCGCCCACGGCGACCTTCGCCGCCGTGATCGCCTCGTCGGCGAGGGCGAGTTCGTCGACGATGCCGGCGAGAACTCCGTCGGCGACGACCGGCGCCGGCACGGCCGTCGCGGTGTCGGACGGCGCGGACGCCCGCCCCGAGGTGCTGCGCGCCACCAGCACGATCCACACGGCACTGCTGGCGGGCACGGTGACGATGCCGCCCTGCGGGGTGTCGATGGTGGTGACCAGGGTGGTCGGGCCGGGGGTGAACTCGGCGACGGACGCGGCGTGGACTTCGACACGGGCCAGGTCGAGGGGGCTGGGCGCGCCGTCGGCGAAGGTTCCGTCCCAGCTGGCGCGGACGCCACCGAGGGCCGGAACGGCGGTCGGCGCCGAAGGGGTGGGCGGGACGGGGCCGTTGACGATGTTGATGCCCGTGGTGCCGTCGCCCTGCTGGCCGATGATGGCCCGCAGCTTGCCGTCGGCGGTGACGGTCAACGCGCCGTCGTCCACGGAGGAGTGCGCGAGCGGCGACGCGCGCGACAACTCCCTCAGGGCCTTCTCCAGGGCGGCGATGCGGGCGGCGAGTTCGTCGAGGGCGGTGGGCATGCTCAGGCTCCCGTCGTGTAGGCGCGGGCGAGGCGGAGGGTGGCGGTCTCGGGCTGCTCCCCCTCCGGGGGGTGCAGCGTCCACGCGGCGATGCGGGCCCAGCCCTCGAAGTCGGCCCACTGGTCATGGATCGACAGCCGCACGTCGTCGCCGATCTGCCAGGACCCGATCGGTGCGGCCGGGTGGTCGTAGACGGTGATCTCCTCGACCAGGGCGGTCTGCTGGCGGCGGATCCGCTCGGCGCGTGCGAGTTGGGCGAGGGCGGGCCACCTGGTGACGGACGGCCGGTCAAGAACGTGCTCCAACCGGAGCCGGCCGTCACGCACCGCATCGACGGCGCGGACCTTCACCATGCCGCTGCCGGCGCCGAGGCCGACGACCACCTGCGCGTACTCGTCGGCACTGCTGACGATCTTCGGGTTCTCGGCGACGTTGACGCCGGTGGCGAACCACAGGTCGTCGCGGCGGGTGCCGAGCCTGGGCCAGTCCACGGTGATGGTCCGGGTCGGGCGCTCGCCCTCCCACGCGACGGTCTCCGTCCACTCCGGGCCGTCGTCGATCGCGGTGACGTCGCGGATCACGCTCGACAGCGCGGTGCCCTCCCACGCCTTCACGGTGTACGGCTGTTCCGCGGTGCCCAGCCGGGTCGGGCAACCGGACAGCCGGCGGACATCCACGCCGAGGTCGCCGTCGGGCTGCTCCTGGAGGTACGCCCACGTGTCAACGATGACCCGGCCCGGGTCCGCCTCGATGTACGGGCCGCGCCCGCCGAGGTTGCCGTGCAGGTCGTACCGGCGCGTCGAATATGAGGCGAACCCTGCTGCCTCGATGGGGAGTTCGTCGTCCTGTGGCATCGCGGACCAGATCAGGCCGCCCCACATCAGCCGCTGGTCGCGTTCCGCCCACAGCAGCACCGACCCGGCTTCTGCCTGGGACGGTGCGAGGTGCGCGAACCGCGGGGCGAGGACACCGGACATCCTGCCGGGGCCGTTGAGCTCCGGTCCGAACGCAACGCCCGACAGCGGCAGGTCGTGGACCAGGACCTCGCCGGTGAGGGGGTGCGTCGTGAAGTACCGGTAGACCGCCATCAGTAGGCGCTCTCGATGAACTCGACGTCAAATGTTATCGCCGTGCTCCGGTCCACATCGGCGTTGCCCTTGGCGTCGTTGTACCGACCCGCCTGCAAGCGCAGTTCCTGCTTCTTGCCTCGGAAGCTCGGGTCCAGGTAGGGACTGTCTGCCACCATCACCGTGGTCCTCGACGCGAACGTGGTGGTGTCCATGTCGACCTGGTATTCGTTGCTGAGCCAGCCGTCGCTCCACTTGAGGCGCACACCGAAAAACGTCTCTCCGAAGACGCGGACGCCGGTGAACGTGGCCACCACGTTGGCCCTGGTAGCCCAGATGGGCACGTCGGTGTAGACCCGGGCATCCGGCGGCCAGTTCGTCTGCCACACGCCGGATGCCGGCGGCAGCACCGAGTACGGGAACCCGATGATCTGCTGCAGGGACCGGTCCCGGCGAGGGTTGGCGACCTTCCGCAGGTCGGTGATCATCGCGGCCGTGACGGTGGCACAGTTCGCTGGCAGGGTGATTCGGGCGAGCGGGATCGCGGTCATGCCGGACGGCGGTGCGGTGGTGGTAGCCGAGACGCCGGGTATGACGTGGAGGTACCCGATGTCGTCACGCGCCGGGTCCCGGTTGCCTTCGAATTCGGGGTCCTCGACCCTCAACACCAGCAGGTCGGTTCGGCCGGTGCCGCCGGTCGGGGCGATCGGCACGACGTGGTCGCCACTGTTGGCCTGGGTGTAGGAGCCCTGTCCCCAGGTCGCGCCGGCGATGACGGCGGAGCCGCTGCCGACCCGGACTCCCGGCCCGGGCGTGGACGTGGGCGCCACCTTGAGGTCGCCGCCTTCGGTGATGCCCTGCGCGCCGTGGGACAGGTCTCGGACCATCATCCGCAGGGCTCGGGCGGGGTGGGTGCCGCCGGTGACCATCAGCGGCGGCTGAATGAGCGTCATGTCGGTGTTCTCCGGTACGGGGTGGGGGGGTCAGAGAGCGGAGTACGCGTCGCGCCAGATCAGGGCGAGGCGGGAGGTGCCGGTGGCGTCCTGCGCGGCCCAGCGGACCTCGGAGCGCCCGGGCGGAAGCTGGAACAGGTCGAGTCGGGAGCCGCGGGTGAGAACGGTGGCGGCGGAGCCCTGCCCGTTGCGGACGACGTTGCGGACACCGGGCCGGGTCTCGACGTCGAGGGTTTCGCCGGCGCCGAGCGACACGGCGAAGTTCAGGACCGCGTCCGGCTGGCCGTCGATCCACACGCGCGGGTTGACGACGGGTCCGGTGATCCGCAGCGCCGGCCACGCGGGCCGGTTGCCGGTGTTGACGGCCCATCCGGGCCGGGCCGTCGTTCCGGCGGTGCCGGTGGTCATGGGGGCGCGCAGCGGCGCGGTGATGCCACCGCCCGAGTGCCCGGACGTGTCCAGGGACATGGTGAGGCCCGAGGTGGTGTCGGAGTACCAGGCCGGGTCGGATCCGGCGAAGTTGATCTCGATCGGTATCCAGCCGAACGCGGCGGCGGCGATGCTGACGGCCTGGACGCCGATCAGTCGCCCGTGCTGCCGGCGGGGCAGGCGTCCTGGGCGGCGGATCCGCAGCACGTCCGTGGCACCGGGGGTGAGGCGCACCCGGGTGTCGGCGGCGTTCTCAAGGTCCGCGAGCCGGTCGAACGCGGCTGCGGCGTCGCCGGGTGTGCGGATGCCCGCCCGGATCCGGATCTCGCGCGGCGCGAGCGTGTCACGGCCCGGGTAGGAGCCGTCCTCGCCCGGGATCGCCCGGTCACCGGCGCGCTTTCCGGGCGTGCCGATTCCGTCGATGTCCTCGATCAGGACGTCGGTGCCGTGGCCGATGCGCACACCGGCCACGTCGATCTGCCAGTCCGCGAGGTTGGTGGTGTCGATGGTCATCAGGCCCGCCCTCCGCGCTGAAGGTGACGAAGGCGGCGCATGACGGCGTCGGCGACCTGTTCTCCGGTGATGTTGGTTCCGGACACGGTGATGGGCATCTCGCCGACCAGCGGTGCCGGTGCGGCGCTCTCGCGCACGACCACCGTGGTGGTCGAGCCGCGGCCTGGGGTGAAGTTGGCCGCGCCCCGCACCACACCGGCGGTCCGGGCGGCGTTGACGATCCCGCCGGCGGCCAGGTGCAGGCGACCCGCTGCGCCGTACAGGACGGTCCCGCCGAAGCGCCGCGCGGTCTCCTCCAAGATCGCCTTGGAGCGGGCGCGCTTCGCCGGCGCGAGGGGAATGTACGACTCGCCCATGGTTTCGGGCTCGGCCATCACCCGCCAGGTTCCGGCGGGGACGATCTCCGCGACGTGGTTCTCGGGCCCGCGCGGCGCGCGGATGCCGCCGTCGGCGAAGAACTCCAGGATTCCGCCGTTGGCCTTGCGGGCGGCGAACGGCGAGTCCCACGCGCCGTTGTTGAAGTTCGCGGAGCCCTGCGGGGTCAGGATGATGGGCACGTCGATCCGCGACGGCGCGTTCACGTTGACGTTGATCGTCTTCTGCCCGGGGATGTTCCGCACCGACGCGCCTATGCTGTTCAGCTGCGCCTCGACGGCCGCCATGTCGCCGGACATGAGGGCCTTGGTGAGGTTGGAGGCCGCTTCCGAGCCCTTGGCCTGGGAGACCTGGGCGATCAGCGTGAGCATCGCCTCCCACTGGTCCTTCGACGTGAGACCGGCCTGCTGGAACGCCGAGACGACGTTGCTCAGGTCCGGCGCGTCCATCGGCGGCGACGCCCCCCACAGCGCCTTGAGCTGTGCCATCGCCTTGTCGACATCACCGTCGAGGAGGGCGTTCGCGAGGGCGTTCGCGGCGTCCAGGCCCCGCGCGGTGGCCATCTGGTTGATCAGGTCCAGGCCGTTGCCGAGGTCACGGCGCGCGGTGTCGCTGGCGGCGGTCACCGCCGCGGACATGTCGGCGACCGCCATCTGCTGCATGATCCGCCCGAAAGCCGCGACGTCGTTGGTCTCGGCGGCAGTTGCCCACGCCCTCGCCGTGTCGGCGCCGTACTTGGCGGCGATCTGCGGGACCTGCTCCAGGCCGACCCGGTACGCGGCGGTGGAGCGGCTCGCGCCCTCCTCGATGACGGCGGTCAGCTCGTCGGCGACCTGCCCCTGCCCGTTCTTGATCCTCGTCACGAGGTCGTCGAGCATCCCGGCGGAGGAGACGCCGAGCTGCGCGAAGTGGTCGACCAACTCGGTGTGGCCCATCACCGCGAGTTCGGACAGGTTGCGCTGGAAGTTGCGCTGCGCGTCCAGCTGTCGGCGCAACTCGCCCATGTAGTCGTCGAGCCCGGCGCGGGTGACCTTGGTGAGGTCGGCGAGCTGGTCCGCGGCGCCCTTCTTCCCGGCCTTCAGGTTGTTGACGAGGTCGCGGGCCATGCCGGCGGAGGCGTCGCCGAGCTTGGCGAAGTGGTCGGCGAGCGGCCCGTACCCGCGCGCGGTCAGCTCGTCCAGGTCGCCCTGGAACTGCCGGGCGGCCCGGCCCTGTTCGGTGAGCGTGTCGATGTACCCGCTGATGGACAGCTTCGACACGTCGACCTGCGCGGCACCGGCACGGCTGGATGCGCCCACCTTGTCCTGCGCGGCCTTCCACGCCTCGGCGGGCTGGACGATGTCCCCCAGGGCCTTGCCGAGGGCCTTCATCTCGTCGCTGTACTTCGGCTGGCCATTCTTGTCGGTCGGCAGCGTCAGGTCCGGCGTCCACGCCGCCATGTTGGCGTGCACGG
Organism: Kitasatospora sp. NPDC059795; assembly: GCF_042732175.1. Classification (NCBI taxonomy): domain Bacteria; kingdom Bacillati; phylum Actinomycetota; class Actinomycetes; order Kitasatosporales; family Streptomycetaceae; genus Kitasatospora; species Kitasatospora sp. NPDC059795. Next base: position 610,567 of record NZ_JBHWID010000001.1, on the reverse strand, counting down.
AGCCCTTGACCTTCGCGGTGACGAGGTCCATCGCCGTGGCGGTCTCCGCGTCGGCCTTGACCGCGTCGTCCCACGTCTTGCGCCGCTGGGCGAGGATCTGCTTCGCCTTGTCGAACGACGGGTCGAAGCCCTGGAGTTTGGGGTCCCACGACGCGGCCTTGCCGAGGTCGAGCTTCTCGTTGAGCTTGGCGAGTTTCTCCCCGCCGGCCATCAGGCCGTCGATGACCTCCGTCATCTCCAGGCCTGCGGCCTTCAGCTTCTTCATGTCGTCGCTGTTGGCGAGGGATTCGGCGAGCGCCCGCATTCCGGCACCGACGTCGTGCTGCTCGCGCTCCGCGCGCAGAGCGGCGGTGAGGTCGTCGGTGACGGCCTTCGCCTTCTGCTTGCTCGCCGAGTAGGCGGCGTAGCCGAGGACGCCGATGGCGAGGATGCCGGTCAGTCCGGACACGGCGAGGCTCGCGCCGCGCAGCACCGCGGGAAGTACGGCGCCGCCGGCCTGTGCTTCGGCGGCTGCGGCACGGAACGCCACGAGCTGGGAAGAGAGTTGGGCGACTCCGGCGCGGGTGACGAGGAGCACCGCGCCGAGGGCGACGAGAACGCCCATGGCCGACTTGACCGGTGCCGGGAGGTCGGTGAACGCCCTGGCAACGATGCTGGCGTCCTGGGCGAGTTCCTGGAGGACCGGCAGCAGGACGCGCGCCACGTCCATGCCTGCGGCGGCGGCACGGTTCTTGAACAGGTCGAACTGGCCGCCGACAGTGTCCATCTGGAGCGCGTACGCCTTCTGGGTGGCGTCGGCGCGCTCCACCGCGACCGTGATGGCGTGGTACGTGTCGGCGTAGTTCTTGCCGTCCGCCGCGGCGAGCGCCAGCGCGGCCCGTGTGGCGCGAATGTCCTTGAAAAGATTGACGGTTGCTTCGGCCTGCCCGTCGGTGGCCTCATTGATCTTGCCCATGACGACGAACAGGCCGTCCTGCTGCACCGCGCTGGCCGCGGACTCGTAGCCGAGATCGTGGATCAGCCCGGCGAGGTCCTTCGTGGGCTTCATCAATCTGGTCATCAGCATGTTCAGGCTGGTCGCGGACTCGGCCGCGGGGATGCCGGACAGGGTGATCGCCGCGAGCGCGGCCGACATGTCCTCGAAACTGATCCCGGCGGCGGCGGCCATCGGGACGACGTCGCCGAGCTGCTGCGCCAACTCCTCGAAGCTGATGACGCCCTTGTTGACGGTTTGGAACATAATGTCCATGACGTCGGCGGCCTTCGACGCCGGCATGCCGTAGGCCTTCAGCACGCCGAGCAGCGCCGTCGCCGCGGTCTCCGTGGTCGTCAGACCCGCCGAGGCGCCCATCGCCGACACCTTCAGGATCGACATGGCCTCCGCACCGTCGAACCCGGTCGACACGACCTGGTACAGGCCCTGCGCCAACTGGCTTGCGGTCTGCGGGAGTTCCGTCGAAAGGCGGACGATCTCGTCGGTGAACGCGGCGACGTTCCGGCCGTCGATCTGCTCCGAGATCGTCAGGACGTTGGCCATCTCGCGTTCAAGGGAGATCGCCCCGGCCAGGCCCACCGTGAGGAGCGCGCCGAGCAGCACACCGCCCTTGACGAGGCCGGACACGCGCGCTGCGGTCGCGGCCTGCGCGGCAGCAGCGGCCTCCGTCTGCGCCCGGCCGAGTTCCATCGCCGCCGCGCCGGCGCGCCGGGCCGCCTGTTCCTCCGTCGTCGCGAGCGTCGCGCGGGCCGCACTCGCCGCCGCGGCGGCCTGCGCCGCGCCCGCACTGGTGCGCTCCGCCAGCGCGGCGGCGCGCCCGGCCGCTTCCTGCGCGGCAGCAGCGCGCACGGCCTGAGCGGCCTGCGCCTCACCGGCCCGGACGGCTGATTCTGCGGCGGCGGCGGCGGTGCGCTGCGCCGCGACCGCCCCGGCGCCGACGGTGGCCTGCGCGCGGGCGGCCATCGTCTGGGCGAGTTCCTGTGCCCGCGCAGCACGGGCCGTCGCCTCGATCGCGGCGGTCTGCTCGGCCTGCGCCCGGGCGGCGGTCCGCGCGGCGATGGCCTGCGCCCGCCCGGCCCGCTCGGCGGTGACGCCCGCGGCCTGCTGCGCGGCGGCGGACCGTTCCACCGCCGCGCGTACCGCCTGCTGGGAGGCGACGGCCTGCTCCGCCGCCGCCATCTGAGCGCGGCCGAGCCGGGCGGCGGCGGCCTCTACCCGCTCCAGCTCCGACCGTGTCGCCGACAACTGGCCGTCGAACGCCCGGAGTTGCTGCGCCCCGCCGCGCAGCCCGGTCGTCAGACCGGCCAGCCCCGCCTGGAGCTGGACGTACAGGGTGTAGGCGCCCGCCACCGGGCTGCTCCTATCTGGGCTGCGCCAGCCCGATCTTCACCCCGCGCCCTTCGGCCCCGTCCGGGACCTGCTCCTGCTCCATCTCGATCAGCTCGCAGCCCACACACCGGTGCGTCTGTGCGACGTACGCGTGCCGGTCACCGCCCCGATCCGGGTCCCACTCCTGCGGCCGGGTACCGCACCCCTGGCACACGTCCCGCTGGTATGCGGCCCACGCCGCCGCTTTCTCACGGTCCAGCCCGCTCCACCGGCCGGCGGCAGCTCCCATCAGCTGCGAGTGCGGGATGCGGTACGTCTCGCACAGCTCCATCTCCGCCCGGAAGCCCGGGTCGGAGATCAGCCTTTTCCCAGGTCCGCGCGGGTGTGCTGGTTGACGAACATCGCCCCGGTGAACAACACCTTGGCGTCCGCGTCCGACCACTCGTCCAGCAGCACCTGGGCGTCGTCCTCGCTCATGCCGTCGACTTCCGCGCCGGTGCCGTCCCGCTCGACGTGGCTGGCGGCGAGCAGCGCCGCCGGGAACGTCTCGACGTTGTAGTCCATGCCCTTGTCGGCCTGCTCCTCGGTCGGGGCGTGCTCGCGCAGAAGCGTCTCCCACACCGGGCGGGGCAGCGCCCGAAACGTCACCTCCACCGTGGCGTCCGACAGTGCCTGCTCGGCGGTGGCGAGGAGCGAACGGGCGATGACGACCTGCGGGTGACCCTCCACCTCGGCGCCACCCCGCCCGCCGTCAACACCGCCGCCGGCGGCTGCGGTTCGGGCTTCGGCTCGGGCCTTGGCGAGCTTCAGCTGCGCGTCGGTGACGGCCAGCTTCGCGGCGTCGTCGTCGCAGATCCGCACGGTCCGCTCCGGCAGCCGCCGGGCTCGGAGCCGGGCCATCTTCGCCCGCCAGTGCGCGTCCGCCGCGACCGCTGCCGCGGGCGGTTCGATGATGCTGGTGGTCATCGCCCGTCCCCTCAGCCCGCTGCCGCGGCCGGAACCGGCGCGTCCAGGGTCGGCAGATCCGAGATGGAGAAACTGACCTTGAACTTCGCCGGTTCGGTGCCGGTGCTGTAGCTCGGCGCGCGGGAGCCGACCCGGACCGGGAACACGTCCAGCGACTTCGACTGCGGAACGTCGCCCTTGCGGAGGATGCAGATGTAGCCCTGCGCATCCTTGGACAGCAGCTTCTCGACGCTGTCGCTGGCCAGGTCCTCGTAGAACGTCAGGGACGACGACGCGGCCTTGTCCTCGCCGGGGATCGACGTCGCGAACTGCGCGCCCAGGTCGGGGGTTTCGATCGGCGAGTTCTCCAACGACCAGCCTTCGATATCGCTGGTCTGCTTCGACAGGTCCGTGCCCGCGACCAGCTCGGGCCGGGTCGGGATGTTCGTGGCGGCGGCGATCGTCGTCAGGAACAGGATCTTGGTGACGCCGCGGCGCATGAACCGCTGCTGCGTGGATGCCACGCTCGACTCGCTTTTCCGGGGAGCCCAGGACCCGGTGAATCGTTCCGCCGGAGACCCGTCTTCCCCTGACGTCCACCCACGTCGGGGTGGTCGGGGAGCCAGCCCGTGCCGGCGGCCGGGCGTCCGTGCGGGGGCCTCCACGGTGAGGGTGCACACCCCCCGAAGACGGGGGCGGCGTGATCAGCTGTCAGGTGTCGTCACGTGCAGCACGATCCGCGAAATGTAACTGTATACGCCGTTCGAGACAGTGGGCCCGTCCTCCTTGTCGATCTCCCGGCCGATGACCGTGTGCCCGGCCGCGACGATCGCCGTCGCGAAGTCGCCCTTCGCGGTCTTCGCGAAGAACGCGAGCCGCACCTTGTCGGCCATCCACTCGGCCTGCTCGGCGGTCGTCCCGACGGAACTGACCTGGTACACCAGACGGCCGTCCGCCTGGCTGTCACCGAACGGAGGCCCGGACGCGGTACCGCCCTGCGGGTACAGCACCGTGTACGGGATCGTGTTGCCCGTCGGCTTGTCCGCCACGGCCGGCACCGCCCCGTAGCCGCAACTACGCCCGGTCGCCCCGCTGAGCGCGGCCTGCACCGCCAGCGACACGACCCGTCCCTGCACCGTCACCTACTCGTCTCCCTCGTCCTCGCCGCCGCTCGCGGCGTTGTCGTCGATCCGGCACGCCGTGACCTGCCCCGCAAGGTCCAGCTCGGCGTACCGCAGTAGCCCCGCCCGGTCCCACATCGGCATGTCCGCCGGCGACGCCTCCACGTACAGGCCCAGCTCGCCGGACTGTTCCTCCACGACCTCCAGCACCAGCACCGCGCGGGACAGCAACCCGGCTCCGTGGGCGTGCAGCACCCCGGCCACCGCCTGGTGCACGTCGTCGGTCAGTTGACTCACCGCACGATCCCTTCGGCGAGGTGGCCGAGCGCCGCGACGAACCCCGGGCCGAGACGGTCGACGGACGGGCCGACGTGCGGCAGCGGCGGCTGGTGGTAGACCCTGCCGAGGGAGTCCGCGCCGACGAACCCGTACTCCAGCCGGTTCGCCTGGGGCTTGTTCGTGCCGACGACCGCCTCGACCCCGGCGGCGGTGGCCCGCACTTCGGTGGTCCACGACCGGCGGTAGTCGCCCGTCGGCGCGTTCGGCCCGGGGCGGCCGGACGCGGCGGCCTTGATCGCCGTCTCCAGCAGCATCGCCTGATGGGAGACCACGGCCGCCGCGGCCGGTACCAGCGCCCCGGCCTCCGCTTCGAGACGAGCCGCGAGAACGCCGGCGTTGCTGCTCACCGCGGCCATCAGCCGGCCACCGGCTCGGGCTCGCCGGGCTGCCGCTTGCCGAGCGCCCACTCGGCGAGCTGGACGAGCAGCGCCCGCGTGAACTCGTTCGGGCCGCCGTCCTGAAGGTCGTGCCGGGCGAGCACGGCCCGCTCGGTCTCGGCCGGGTCGAGCGCGGCAAGGAACTGGGCGGCGGCCGGCCCCGGCTCGGGGTCCTCTCCGACCACGACTCGCGCAGCGCCTTCCCAGTCGGGGTTGACGTTCGGGCGGAGCACGAGAAGGAGTTCCGGGGCCTGCCCGGCGGCGTGCACCAGCTGGTAGGAGGCAACCTGGTCGGCGATGTCGTGGCCGTCGAGTTCCAGGCGGGCAGTCGGGCCGCTCGCCCGGATACGGACGCGGTGAACCTCGGAAGGTACGGGGGTGGGGGTCATGATCTTGAGCGTAGGAGCAGCAGCGGACACCAGCCGTTCCTGTCGGCCCTCCCCATGCCTCAGTGACGGGTGAACGCGCCAGGCAGCAGGCCCGCACGCCCCACATGCCGAGACCAGGCCGAACTCACACGGAGCAACACTCTATGCCTTATAGCGCGTTGAGTGAAAGGTGATTCTGGGAGACACCTGACCCCGCGCCGCCGTCGCAGATAGGAGCTAGCAGGAAACTCGCCGGAGCAACACTCTATGCATAACTTGAGAGTATTGTTCACGCGATCCCTCAGCGACCCGCCAAAAAGTCCCGGCATGGGCTATCGAAACGCACAGCAAGAGCGTTTCGGTCTGATACCGTCTGCTTCGCGGCAAGCCTCATGGCAGGCCGCTACCTCTCTCCATACAGGAAGGAGGTGAGACGGGATTTGAGCACTGGCGATCATTCGAACGCAGATTCGCCTGTGTGGAGATGGATCGGGCGAGCAGCCAGGGTGCTGACTATCGTCGTCTGCTTGATGCAGATTGTCGATCGCGCGCAGGAGTACTTGCGCATCGTCAACACCTGAGCCCGCAATGAGGGCCTCAGCGCCGCCAGCGCATGAGGCCCTCACTCCGCACCCGTCGGGGCGTCCTGCCGCCTGCATTCTGGGCCGGTGCCAGGGCGCCCCTTTTTGCGCGGTGCCAAGCCGTCCAGCCTGACGCGAAAAAGACTACCACAAAGAATGCACTCAACCTGCTTTTAACGGTCAATCTTTCGGCCTAGCGCCTAGCATTATGATCCTCGACGATCAACGGGCCATCAGCTGGCCAATAATTCAGCCCTGCCGCAGGGGTAGATTTCCGACCAGCGACAATGCGCGTTCGGCCTAGCAGGAATGCTCAATCTTTCGGAGCAACCCCGCAGGTCTCCGGCCAGCTCCGAGCGGGCGTCTCGCCAGCAAAAAGAGCCACCATATTTGAGTGCTCCACGACGCGTTTCACCGCGTTCATCTGGCACCCTCTACGCGACGATCACCTCGTCCAACCGAGTGACCCTGGCGACGGCGACGGTGCTGGCCTCCCCGGGGTCAAGGGCCTGCCACGCTCGGCCAGCCGTGCCGGCGTTCGGGGACGCTGCGGCGGTGACGGTGACAAGGTCGCCGCGTTGTGGGGTCGGCGCGGCAAGCGGGGTGACGAGGCCGTACCAGGACGCGGTGTCCTCCAGCCAACGGCCGCCAACAAGGTGTTCGACGGCGGCGAGGCCATGAGCGGACAGCACCGCGCCGGGCCCCTCCCACACCGTGGCGGTGGGGGTCGGGCCGACGAGGCCAGTGTCCGGGTCGAGGACCGGGGTCCCGGTCGGACGGGCGATCCGCACCTGATCGACCATCACCGTCGTCTCCAGCACCTGCCGGACGGATTCGAGGTCGGCGGGCTGCTCGGGCGTGAGGGTCATGCTGCGGCTCCCGCCTTCGTGATGCGCATCCACGTCACCCGCACCACCGAATGCGTGCCGGTCTCCCCCGGATCGAGAACCGTGAAGACCCGGCCGGCCGCCGCACCGTCGACGCTGCTCACGATCGTCACCTCGGCGGCCTCCGGGGCGACCGGCGCCGACAGCGGGGTGAACAGCCGGTACCGGCCGTCGCCGTCGTCCTTGTACGGCTGCCCGTCCAGGCGCAGCACCAGGCCCGGCCCGCCCGACGCCCGGTGCGCACCCGGCCCCTCGTACAGCACTTCGGGCGGGCCGGGAACGTACTGGCCGGTGTCCGGGTCAAAGACCGGGGTGCCGGGCACGCTGATCCGCACGGTCTCGTCGGACAGGAGCATCCGTTCGACGGCGGCGATCACTCCGCCGGGATCAGGCACAGCAGTACCAGGGGTGAGGGGTGGGGTGGTCATGGTTCGAGCGTAGGAACCGCGAGCGACATCCCGGCCCGCCCGGACGGGCCACCGAACAGCCATGGTGAGATGACCCGCGCAGCCACAGACCCGATTCACCCAGGCAGTTCCGGGAACAACCCCGGTGCGAGCCGCAGGAGTTCACGCCGGACCGTACCGTCCGGCGCGGCCTCGGTCCGGTAGGCGTACGGCACCGTCCCGCCCGGCAGGACCGCGACGCCTTCCTCGACGACCGGGCGGCCGCTGCTGATCGCCTCCAGCAGCAGATCGGCTTCGGCCGGAAGAACGTCGACGGGCGGCTTCCGGTGTCGACCCACGGGTCACCTCCGATCACTGGCTCACTGATCACGATGGCGCCAACCGAACGTCATGGGCGGTGATTCGGGACAGTTTCCCACGAGGACAGCAACCGGCCTCCTCCGCTCGACCGCCCCATTCCGGCATCGGATCGGCGCGCTATCGTCGGCCGCATGACCGACCAACAGCTCCCCCGTCTCGGCCTGTGGCCGGCCTGCGGCCACCAGGGACCCGAGGGCGGGACCTGTATCCGACCGCGCGGCCATCGCGAGCGCGCCGACGGCACCGAGCCACTCCTCCACCGCGATCTCGTCCACGAGTGGGAAGAGCAGCCCGAAGCGCCGTGGTCGGCGGACTTCGGCCTCGACACCGGCGGCTGACCGCCCCGGCGCAGGGGTCGTTTCGGACAGTTACCTATGAGGACAGTAAGGAGCACCTCGGCAACCCGAAACCGGTCCGACCCGCACTCCGCTGGCTCAACCTCACGTCGCCATCAGCACTTCCCTCCTCCGACGGCCGTGGCTACCGTCGGCTTCACACATTGACGGGGGACCAGTTCCACGGGAGCGGGCGGCGGGAGAGGAGGGTTTCCAGGCGGCGGTCGGCCTCGGCTTGAACTTCGGGCCTGCTGCTTCGTGCCGCCCATTCCGCGTAGTAGAGGTACGCGCCTATGCCGAACAGCGGGGTCAGCACCTGGTACTTCAGCCCGCCGTCGGCGGTGGTGACGTCGTGCCCGTAGGCGGCCGCGAAGTCCTCGTGGTGGGCGGCGTCGTAGCCGAAGACGTCGCGGGCCCACGCCATGCAGGCCCGGTCCCAGGCGGGGTCGCCGAGGTGCACGGTCTCCAGGTCGAGCAGGACGGCACCCTCGGGGGTGAGGGCCGCGTTGCCGAGGTTGAGGTCGCCGTGGACGGTGTAGGTCGACCAGGCGATGCGCTCGTGGGCGTGGGCGGCGTCCGCGAGGAGCTGGTGGAGATGGGCGCGGTCGCGGTCGGAGATCGCTTCCGACAGCAGCCCATCGATGCGGCGGGCCCTTGCCGTGATCCTGTCCGCCAGCGGTAGGCCGATCCGGGTGAGCGGCAGGGTGCGGTGCAGGCGGGCCGCGAGTTCGCCAAGCTGGCCCGGGGTAGGGCGCTGGTCGCCCAGGTCCTTGGTGAACGTGACGAGGTGGCCTCGCGCGCGCATCGGGTAGGCGATGCGCCCGACTGGGGCGGCGGTCGGGATACCGGCCGCCGTCAGTGCCTTGGCCGCACGGATCTGGAGCTTCGCCGCGCCGTGGGTGGTGCTGCGGCCGTGGACCTTGGCGACGACGCCGGCTTCGGGCAGGCGGAAGACCCAGTTCTGGGCCTCTTGGAGGAGCTGTGCACCGGTCGGGTTGAAGCCCTGGAGCAGGGCTGTCTCGGCCAACGCGGCCCGGACCTGTGTGGTGGCGGACATGAGGTGTTCCTTCGAGCGGTACTTCGGCGCGGTGACCCTGTCGTGGGACCGCCGGCAGCGGCTTCTCGTCGCGCGCGACAGGTCCTCGCCTACCTGGTGGGAGTCGAGGTGTGCGGGGCGGGGGTGGAGCTGGCCGGGGCGGGCGGGGCAACGACGCCGGAGTCGGAGCCGGAGCCGGAGCCCACGAAATGGCAGCCGACTGCCACCCCGACGGCCAGGAACACGAGCGCCCTCGGGCCCGGCCACCATTCCTTGGGGGTGTCCGGCTCGTGCGTGATCGTGTACCTGTCGCCCATCATGAGGTCCTTCGGTTGAGGCTGGGGGTTGCTGTCGTGCCACCGGGGTGCACCGGCAGCGTGCGCTGCCGTTGGGCTGCGACGACAAGCGCAACTGCGGTCGCGCCACGGGGGCGCTCCCCGCACGGTGTCGGTGATGCGGGCCCCACGGGAGTCGAGCTGCCCGTTTGGTGGTGCTGGTGGGGTGGCGCTGACGCGGTGGTGTCGGCGGCGGGCAACTTGTGCAGGCGCGGCACTCCGGGGACGTCGATGAAGCCGTTGACGGCGCAGGCGACGACGGCGCGGAGCACGCCGGGCATGCCGAGCGTCACGCAGGAATACTGCAAGCGGCTCTTGGCGGTGGTGGAGGGGATGCCGAGCATTGCGGCGGTCTCCCGGGGGGACAGGCCCGACGCGCGCAAGGCCAGGACCTCTACTTCCCCGGGGCTCAGCGGGCGCGGCAGTTCCGTCGGGGCGGCCACGTCCTCCGGCGGGACGATCCGGTGCGCGAGTCCCGCAAGAGCGGTCAACTGCCTGCCGTCCACGCCGAGGCGCTGGCGGATCCGGCGGAGCCGAATCTTCACGGTGTCGCGTGCGATGAACAGCTGCGCGCCGGCTTGGTCGTACGAAAGGCCCCGGGCGAAGAAGCGGAAGGTGTCAACGAGATGCGGCGGCCAGTCGCCGGGTCGCGGCGCGTCGGCGAACGCCTCCTCGAATCGCTCCGCCGCCAACGCCAGCGCCCCCTGTCGGGGCCGGGTCTGAGGTTTGGAGAGGGTGGTGATGGTCATGGAGGACTTTCGACTCAGGTAGTGCCGGGCCCGCGCCGGGCCCGGGTGCGCGGGACGTCAACGGGCCGGAGCTGCTGGGCCGCGGCTGCGGCCGGTATGGGGGGTGCCGTCCCGGCCGGGCCGGGACGGCACCCGTTCGGTCAGTGGCGGAAGACGACGACGGGCCGGTTCATCACGACCCACAGCCCGTGGCGGCCCCAGCGGGTGATCTGGGGTGCGTGATCGGAAAACGCCTGCACCTCGGGGCTGGTCGGGGTCTCGGAGCTGATGAGCGCGTCGGGGAGTTCGTCGGAGACGTGGGTCCGGTCGATCGGGCCGATCCCGCCGGGCGGCAGGTCCGCGTCGGGGACGAGTTGACGGATCTTGTCGGGCCCGTGTCCGGTGGTGGCCCGGTCGGCGCCCGTCTGCCCGAGCACGGTCGCCGCGTACCGGCCGACGTCCACCATGTGGCGGTACGCCATGAGCCGGTCGGCCTGGTCGTCGGGCCGCATCGTGCCGTCGGGGTCGAGGATCGAGCGGTTCAGCGCGTAGGCGCGGTCCTCTACGTTGTCCAGGGTGAGCGGGCAGCCCCACTCGGGCCAGGAGTTGAAGTCGCCGGCCACGAAGCCCAGTCGGCCGTCGTGGACCATGTTCGACAGCAGCCACCTGAGCTGGTCGCCGCGGGCCGAGGGGTTGCCGAAGTCGAGGTGGATTGAGGCGACCGACAGCTTGCGCCTGCTGAGGGCGCCGGTGGCGGGATCGATGAGGTGGAGCCTCGCGGTGGCGGGGCGGTGCCGGATCTCCGGCGGGTAGGGCGTCCACCCGGGGTCGGGCTGGAACACGGCGGCGTCGTAGAGCAGGGCGTTGCGGGAGCCGGGGCGGACGTTGGGGGCCTCCACGAAGGCCAGGCCGAGGCGTTCGGCGACCATCGCCGCCTGGTCTTCCTGGAGCTCTTGCAGCGTCAGCAGGTGCGGACGGATGCCGGTCTCGTGGGCGCGCCGGTCGATCCACTCCAAGAACTGGTTGAGCTTCCAGCCGTGCTGGATGTTCGCATTGACGTGCTCGATGACGTCGTCGGGGTCGTGGGGCTCGTCCGTGACGGCCGTGGGTGTGGTGGACATGCGGGATGCCTCTCTGTGGCGGGTATGGGGTGGGCGGCGCGCCGGGGGTTGCGCCGTGTCCGGCCTGCGGGGGCGCGCGGGCCCGTGACGGGCCGGGCGGCGCGCTCACTGCGGCGACCACGGAGCGGCCCTGCCGGCGGCGACGTCGGAGGCAGTGACCCGCGCGGCCAGCTCCAGTCGTCGCCGGTCCTCTTCGGGGAGGCGGTGGTGCAGGGCGCTTGGGAAGGCCGATCAACGGGAGCGGTGTTCCACGGCAGTGGGGTTGAGGGATTCTGCACACAGTCGGGTGAGCCACTGGACGGTGCGGCCGTCGGCTGCCCGGTCGCCGCCGACGCGTGCGAAGTGGTCGTCCAGCAGCGTGGCCACCACGCGGCCCGGTTCGGGACCGTCGGCTCGCAGCAGCGCGGCACGGTACGCGGTGAGGGCTTGGGCGCGGCGCTGCCACGCCTGGGCGAGCACGTAGCCCTCCCCGGGGGTACTCAACACGGCGGTCTGGCCGGCGAGTTCGACGGCGTTGGTCCGCACGGCGCGGGGGACGGGCATGCGGGTGTCCGACAGGTGCTCCAGCAGCCAGGAGCGCCCGTCGGCGGGGCCGAGCAGTGCGGTGGCCAGGCGCAGCATGCTTGCCGCTGTGACTGCGGCGGGCTCGGCCTGTTCGGCGTGCTGGTAAGCGAGTTGGGCGCGGACGGCGCGGGAGTCGGCTGCGAAGACGTGCTGTGCGGCGCCGAGCGCCGCGCCGCGTCCGAACTGTCCGAGGTGGGGGCGGTAGGTGTCGAAGGCGATGCGGGTCAGCAGGCCTTCGAGTCGCAGCGTGCGGGCCCACTCCCCGATTCGCTCGGCGGCGTCCGTCCAGGCGGACGGGTCGGGCAGCAGCAGGTAGAGGTTCAGGTGCGGTTCCGGGGCGGCGGCGCGGTCGAACCACCACGTCGCCGGGCGGGCCGGGCTCTCCGTCAGTTCGGCTGTGCGGGTGAGGACTTCGTTCGCCCGGTGCGGGTTTCCGTGCAGGCGGGCGACCAGGACGGAGGACATGCCGGGCAGCTGCCAGTCGCGGCTGCCGCTCTCCCGCGCCGGGCGGCGGGCTGCAGGCAGCGGCTCGCGGGTGGTGTGGAGCTGCGCGGTGATCTCCACTGTGCGGCCGCCGCACCACTCGTTGTCGGCCGGGGTGGGGGCTTCGATCAGGGTCGCCCGGTTGCCGTACGCCAGGTGGTTGCGCAGCAGCAGCAGGTGGTCGGGCACCGACAGGTCCAGCGGAAGCCTCGTGCCGTGGTGCGACAGGTGGACGCGGCCGGGGACGCGGTAGCGGTCGAGCCACGTACGGGCAGCCGACTTCCACGCCTCCCACGGTGTGTCCGGGCCCGGGAGGTCCGCGGCGGTCAGGTTCCACCGCGCCGGCGACAGCACGGCCCGGCCGTGCACCACACGGGGCAGCACAGGCAGGCCGGACGCGGCGATGCCCCAGTGGAAGGCAGCCGGCCACCGGTGGAACGCCGTGCCGATCTCGGCGAGGAACCGGACCATCGGCCGGGCGCTCGATCGCAGGCCCACCGCCGTCAGGACTCGCGCCTCGATCGGGCGGCCGTCGGCCAGCGACACCAGCCACATGCGCTGTTCGTCCGCGCACACCCCGATCCCGCCCGCGTCCACCGTGTCCACCCCGGGCTGCGGGTGCTCGCCCACCGCGAGGACGGGCAGCAGCGCCGGGACGCGGGCCGCGTTGGCCGCGCGGGTGTGCAGGGGCGGAGCGGACACCTGTACCACCCGGGCGTCGGCCCGGGCCGGGGGCGCGCCGCGCAGCGCCGCTTCTACCTCGGCGCGATCCCCCGGGTCCAGCAGGTGCAGGAACCGTCCGACTGTCGTCCCGGACGGCCTCGGCTGGGCGTCAACAACCACCCCGTACCGTTCTGGTGCTCCGTGCCGCCCGGGCGGCCCGGCTGCGACCAGGCGGACCGTCAGCTCCAGGTGCGGCGGCATCGTTTCGGCCGCCGGCAGGGGCATGATCGTGCTGATCAGCGGACCGTCGAGGCGGATCTCCGTCAGGCCCCGCACAGCGGCTTCCTGCGCCAGCGCCAGCAGCCTGGCGTCCCTGTCTCCGAACGGCCCGGCCGTCGCGTCCGGCAGTACTGACCCGCGGTAGCCGGCGGGGAAGCCGAGTCCGGTGTCGGCGCTCACCAGCTCCAGCAGCGGCACCACCGTCCCCGGTCCCCAGTTGTCGAGGAAGCGGCGCCGGTAGTCCGCCCACACCGGGTCTCCGTCGGGGTTCGGTGACAGTCGTACCAGGGCGTCGGCCGCGTCGGTGATCAGCGTCGTCACTCCGGCGGGAAGCGCCAGCGGCCCGGCGTCGATGCGCAGGTCCATCGTCAGCATCGGGCCGGTGACGCCGCGCGCCGCCTTCCGCGCGGTGAGCTGTCCGCGCACCACGCGGCGCATCGTCGGGCTGGCCGCCTGGTTGTGGGTGTCCATCTCCTGCGCGATGTAGCGGAGTTCCGCGAAGAGCGGTTCGGCGGCGGGCGCGCGGTCCGCGCCGGTCTCGGCAGCGACTGCCAGGACGTGTCGCAGAGGATCCACGACGGTCATCGGCGGCCGCAGCGCGCTGGTCAGCAGCCCGGCTGTCAGTAGCTCCCCCACCAGTCGGCGGGCCTCGCCCGTGTCCAGGTGCTTGAATTCCCGAGTCAGGTGCCCGGTCAGCTCGGCGAGCGTGTACGCCGCCCCCGCACCGGCGGCGTTCAGCGCCGCGAGGACCGGGCCGGTGGCCCTGACGGATCCTTCCGTGCCGCCGTCCCGGTCCGCCGGCACGACCCGGCCGCCGCGCCGCACCCGCAGCGGGTCGGCCACCACCGGCAGTTCGTCGCCGACCAGCGTCTCCACCTCATCCAGCATCCCGGCGAGCCATCGTGTGTCCGGCCGGATCACGACCTGGCCCGCGCCCCACCGGGGAGCTACCGGGACGTCGCCGAACCGTGCGACGCCCACCCCTGCCAGCAGGCCGGTCGGCGTCGGCCGAGTGCGCGCCAGGACGTGGATCATCACCTTCTCGACCAGATTCCGCAGCGCAGGAGTGGAGATCTCCGCGCCATCGACCGCCTCTGACACCCGCTGCGCCAGCATCGCGCCGCCGGAGCCGGTGGATTCCAGGACCTCCCTGAACTCGGGCACTGCGACGTGGGCGAGCCACCGCCGCCACGTCTCGACGGCGCCGGTTCCCTCGTCGGCGAGGCCCGGCCACCACTTCGGCACGCTGTGGGCGGGCAGGGACGCGGCACGGACAAGGGCCGGGCCGGCAATGCGGTACACGGTGTTCACCTCTGGGATCGACGGGGCGGACAGGTGGAAGGAACGAGGACGGAACGGGGTTCGGAGGACTCGGGCGTCAGGCCGCTGCCAGCACCCGTACAGGGATGCCAAGGTCGGCGAGGCGTGCGCGCAGCTTCGACGGCTGCGCGGCCGAGCCCGCCTCCATGCCGGCGGCGCGCGCACCGGTCACGGCGACCGGCTGGGCGGCGGCGAAGAACATGTGCTCCGGGTGCAGGCCCATGCGGTCGGCCACGGCGACGAAGGCGAGCGGGCTCGGCATCGTGACGGCCAGTTCGGCGGACGGGAAGGCCTCGACGTTGAGCCGGTGCGCGTTCAGGACCGTGTGCAGGGAATCGGTCGCGTTGGCGAGCACCGCGCACCGCACACCGCTGTCCTGCACCCGCCGCACCACGTCGGCCACCGCGCCGTTCAGATGCCCCCGCTCGGCCCGCCACGCGCGCACCGCCGCGCTCGCGGGCACGGTGCCGACCTCCTCTGCCAAACGCCGACGCACACCGTCCACCCACTTCCGCTCCGTGATCAGGCCCAGCAGCGCCGCTTCGTGAGAGGGGTGCTGGAAGGCGTGGCGGGCGATCGTGCCCGGCACCAGGTCCGCCGCCCGGTCGCCGGCCGCCGGGGCGGCGCTGGAGTCCACCAACACCGCCGCGTCGAAGAGGACCGCGTCCGGGCTCGGACTCGAACTGCCGCGTCTACGCAGGAACTTCCAGGTCCGCTGGCTGAGCGGCACCGGGGATCGCTCGGGCCGGGCTCTGCCGGGCGGGGCCAGGAACTGGGAACCCGAGGGGTGAGGTATCACGCGGTCACCGCCCAGCCCGGTGGAGGCCTCGGCGTCGCCAGCGGTCAAGAGCGAAGCGCCGCCGACTGGCAGGACACCGAGAACCGCTCGGCGTGTCCGGCACCGGCGGCCCGTCGACCGCCAGTGCCGGCGTCTTCGCCCTGATGTTTTCTGCCTCGCGGCGCAGCAGGTGAGCCCACACCAGGTCGTTGAGCCTCCGGATGCAGTCGGCGCAC
The DNA here is from genome assembly GCF_042732175.1 of Kitasatospora sp. NPDC059795. NCBI lineage: Bacteria > Bacillati > Actinomycetota > Actinomycetes > Kitasatosporales > Streptomycetaceae > Kitasatospora > Kitasatospora sp. NPDC059795. The sequence goes on along the minus strand of NZ_JBHWID010000001.1, from coordinate 594,981 downwards.
GCGTACATGGGCGCGGTGGCGCCGGCGACGGTGACGGGGCCGATCCACATGATTCGGGTCCACTGCCCGCAGTAGAGCCAGCACAGGCCGTCCACCCAGCCGTTGCCGTCGTCAGCGGTCGGCAGCGCGGGGCGGCCTCCCCGGGTGAACTCGGCGAGGCCCTGCACCGTCAGGTGATACGGCGCGACCGCGTCGGGCAGCAGCATCAGCAGGCCTCCCGTCCGCCGGGCGCGACCGGTTCGGCGTCGGCCAGGAACAGCACCAGGTGGCCGGGGCGCGACTCGGCCAGGGACTCCGCGCCGACCAGGCGCAGTGCCGGCATCCGTCCTTCACCACGTCGGTCGGGGGTGACCGTCAGCAGAGTCCGGCCGTTCCACGCGCAGGCGCGGGCCATGAGCCCGTCGTGGCGGACCTCGACGCCGGGGGTGAGCTGACCGGGGGTGGCCAGGTAGGCCCGTGCGACACGGTCGCCGCCGGGGAGCGCCCACCGAACCGCTTCCTCCGGGCTGGGACCGCCCGGCGCGTGGACCTCGCACCGCAGGCCTGCCTCGTAGGTGACGGTGGTGGAGGTGTAGCGACGCGGGGTGCCGTCGATGGACGCGGTGATCGTCGCCGGTCCGGGCTCGTCCGCGAGGAGCAGTACCGGTATTCGGGTCAGGGCGACGGTGTCGGCCGCTTGATCGCCGAGCACGGTCAGGGTGTTCATGTCGTCGGGTCCTTGGAGTGGATCAAGTGCGGTGTGGATGGCCGGATGGCCGGATCACGGCTGGGCCCGCACGGGAAGCGGGTGTGTCGGTGAAGGGGGGTCGCGCTACCTGGCGGTCAGGTCGTTATGGGCCCGGAGGCGTTGGTCGACGGCCTGGTCGGCGCGATGCCCGGGGCCGGGCTGCCGATGTCGGCCAGGGCGGCGTTGATGACGGCGAGTTGTTGCGAGGCGCGGAACGGGTCCAGTCGACGGATGCACTTGCCGATCAGGTCCGCCCGGCGGCGGTCGGTGGTGCTCTGGAGTCTGTCGATCAGCCTGCTGGCGGCGCGGCCGTCGCTGATCAGCAGTTCGCTCGGGAGGAACCGGTCGATGGTGGCGATGTCGGTGGGGCCTAGCGGCAGGCATCCGGCGAGCACCGCCTCGGGCAGCCGTTGGGAGATCGCCCCGGTGTCGGCGTAGCGGGGTGGGGCGAGCAGCACCGTTGTCACCGCGCGGCAGTGGAGCTGCTGGGCGGCGGCGAACGGGCGGCGGCCGGCGAACACGACGTGGGGCCAACGGTCGGTGTCGGTCCACTTCCCGATGACCTGGTGCAGGTGGTCGTGGGCGGCGGGCGCGAAGAAGCGGTCGAAGTGCTCGTCGCGGCCGTACTGGTTGCCGACATAGCCGAGCGCCCATGGGCGGCGGCCGCTGGCGAGTTGTTCGGGGTCGGCGGTGTCGAGGACGTGGTCGGCCACGGGCACCCGCAGGGTCCGCGCGCCGGGAGGCGGGTGCCCGGCGGGGTCGAGGACCCGCACGGTCGGGTTGGTACGCAGCGGGTCGTCGGCGGCGAGAGTCCGGTCGAGGTCCCAGATCAGGGTCGGCACGCCGCGTGCGGTGTAGTGGTCGAGGAGTTCTTGTTGGCGGTGGAGGTCGCAGGTGTGGCCGGGGGTGCCGCAGGCGGTGATGTTGCGGCCGGGCAGCGGCCAGCGCCATTCCAGGAACAGGGCGTCGAGGTCGGGCAGGCCCTGGTGCCAGGTGTAGGGGCCGGGCACGTCGTGGCCGGCTTCGGCGAGGTCGCGGTTGGGTTGGAGGAGGACGGGTTGGTGGTCGGTGGCGAGGGTGTTGAGCATGGTGGTCCGCCAGGACCGGCCGCCGTCGGGGGTGTCGGCGATGCCGTCGCCGAGGAAGCCCCAGTGGCTGTAGCCGAGGCGCATCAGGTCTCCTGGGTGACGGCGGCGATCAGTTCGTCGAGGTGGCCGCGGTTGCTGGTGCCGGGGATCGGGGCGACGTGGGGGCCGCGGTCGAGGAGGTGGCGCAGTGCCTTGGCCGCGCCGTCCGGCCCGGTGTGGCGTCCGGCGTTCAGGGGGCGGTAGGGGATGTAGGGGATGCCGAGGTCGTGGCAGTGTTCCAGGGCGGGGTCGTCGGGTTCGTCCAGGTTGAGGACGTTCTGCACGGCGTCGATGGGGATGGTGGCGCGGGCCTGCTCGATCTGGTCGACGGTGACCTTGGAGAGGCCGATGGCGCCGATCTTGCCTTCTTGCTGGAGTTCGGCGAGGGTGCCGACCTGGTCGGCGAGCAGGACGGTGGGGTCGACGCGGTGCAGGTAGCACAGGCCGATGCGCTCCACTGCGAGGCGGCGCAGGGAGGCTTCGACGGCGGCGCGCAGGTATTCGGGGCGGCCGAGGGGGTGCCACACGTTCGGGGCGGGGCGGACCATGCCGACCTTGGTCGCGATGAGCAGGTCGTCGCTGTAGGGGTGGAGGGCCCAGCGGATGAGGTCTTCGACGGTGTGGGGGCCGTAGGCGTCGGCGGTGTCGATGTGGTTGATGCCGGAGTCGACGGCGTGCCGGAGCAGGCGCACCGCGCCAACCCGGTCGGTCGGGTCGTCCCAGGTGCCGGGTCCGGTCAGGCGCATCGTGCCCAGGCCGAGGCGGGCGACGGTGACTCCGGCGAGGGTGAGGGTGCCGCCGGGGCGGGAGCCGGTCACGAGGCCACCGCCAGGCGCGTGTGAACGGTGGCGACGGCGGTTTGCACGGCGGCGTCGTGCTGCTCGTAGGTGACGGCGCGCAGCCGGCGCTGGAAGGAGCTCTCGGAAAGGAGGCTGTGCAGGTGCCAGTCGACTGCGGCCCGGAAGGCGGTGTCGGTGTAGGCGGGGTCCTTGCGGGGGTGTTCGCCGAGCGGGATGTCGGGGTCGAGGACGGTGGCCAGCAGCAGGGCGTGCTCGCGGGTGTGGAGGTCGGCGATGGCGCTGAGGATGTGCAGCTCGTCGTCGACCGGCTGTTCGCGGCGCAGCTCCATCGCGGCGTGCAGGTAGGCGAGTGCGTCGTGGGGGGTGCGGTCGACGATGACCACGTCGGCGTCGATGCCGGCGGCCAGGGTGTCGGCGCTTCCCGCCGTGATGATCCACTCGGTGGAGGTGACGGTGTGGCGGAGCATCTTGGGGAAGCCGAGTTCGGCGGCGCGCCGGGCCAGGCCGGAGGTGCGGGCGACGTTGAGGCCCGCAGCCCGCAGCTCCATCTCGATGCGCTTGGCGAGGGTGGTCTTGCCGGTGGAGTGGGTGCCGGCGATTCCGATCACGACGGGCGGGTTGGCTACCACAGGGTCTGCTCCTCTTGGGCGGGTTCGGGGGTGCCGGGCATGTTCGGGGGCACGGCCGTTGCGCGCAGTTCGGTGAAGGTCATGCCGGCGGCGAGGGTGAGCAGCAGCCGGGCGGTGACCTGGGCGTCGTAGGCGGCGCGGTGGCGCTGGCCGGTGATGCCGGTGAGGTCCAGGCCGAGGTGGACGATGAGCTTGTCCAGGCCGTGGCCGGGGGCGTCCGGGACCAGGGTGCGGGCCAGGCGCAGGGTGTCGATCACCCCGGCGGGCTTCCAGGTCGGCAGGTGCCGGGTGAGGACCGAGTACTCGGTGGAGGCGTTGTGCGCGACGATCCACGCCCCATCGAGGTCCGCCTTCACCTTGGGGGCGATGTCCTCCCAGGACGGGGCCCCGGCGACATCCCGGTCGGTGAGCTGGTGGACCCGGGTGGCGAACGGGGTGATCGGGCGCGGCGGCCGGATCAGGGTGGTCCTGACCGAGTCGAGCCGGGCCCGGCCGCCGGCCACGGGGACGGCGGCGATCTCGACGAGGTCCGGCGGGGTCTGCCCGTTGCCCTCGACGTCCACGACGAGCAGCAGCGGCCAGTCGGCGGTCCGGGCGTCGATGGCGGGGTTCGGGGTGGTGGTCACGGCGTCTCTCCCTGGGCGGCCTGTCCGGACCAGCCGATCTCGGCTCGCCCGTGCCGGCCGTGGTGGTGCGGCTTGGTCCGGTCGTGGACCTGGAAGCCGAAGCCGTGCTGCAGGAAGTAGCGAGGCGGCTCGTCCAGGCCCTCGACGATGATGGCCCGCTCCGTGATCTCGACCGCGGCCACCGCGCCGAGCTCCCGGGCGGCGGTCTCGACGGCGCCCAACTCCGGTGCCCTCCAGGCGTCTCGGCACAGGCCCAGCTGCGCCACCGGGCAGATGTCGCACAGCTCCCGGATGCCGTAGTGCCCGTTGTAGTCGGCCTCTCCGTGGGCGTGGGCGACGGCGCAGCTGGTCTTGCGGAACAGCGGGCCCCACGGGGCGGCGCTGTCCTGCGGGCGGTGGAAGGCCGCGAGGATCCGCTTCTCGGACAGCTCGGGCATGATCTTGCGGCGGGCGGTGTCCTCGTACGGCTCGGGCAGGCCGTTCTCGCGGTAGTAGGCGGCGATCTCGTCGCGGAAGAACAGGCCGGTGAACACGGTGGCGTGCGCGTGCTGGGAGAGTTCCAGGGCGCGGGCGATGTGCTCGTCGGAGTCGTTGAGGCCCGGCACGATCGGTCGCCAGTACAGGACCGTGCGGTAGCTCTCGGCGTGCTCGAACAGGGTCTTGAGGCTCGTCGCCGCGATGCGGGAGTCCACCGGCTCGATGCCGGGGTGGTCGATGCCGGAGTGCGTGACCAGCACGGTCAGCTTGATGTTGGTGAACGAGTTGAGGACGGCACAGTCCTCCTCGGTGACCCGCCAGCGGGTGATCACCAGAACGTGGTTGCGCAGGCCCTTGTCGTCCAGGCGCCGAAGTACCTCGAAGGTGTGGGGCTTGACGACGGGCAGCATCGGATCGGTGGCGCGGTTGAACAGCTGGAGGGGGGTGATGTGCGGCCGGAAGTACGGGTGGCCGGTGAGGAGTTCGACGGCTTCCTCGTCGCTCATCAGGGCGCGCGGGGTCTTCAGCTCGAAGTTGTCGAACAGGTGCCGCACGCAGTATCCGCACTCCAGCGGGCAGCCGATGATGTGGTTCAGCGACAGGCCGGACTTGCGGTACTCGATCGGGTCGGCCAACTCGGGCTTCAGCGCGCCGATCTGCTCCGGGTTGAGGACCGGGAGCGGGCGGCGGATGCGGGGAGTGGTGGTCAAGGTGCTCTCTCCTTAAGGGCGGTTGGTGCGGGAGGGAGGTGCTTGAGTTTCAGGCGGCGGCCTGGGTGGTGAGGAGGTCGCGGCGGTCGGCGCCGAACCAGGTACCGAAGTCCCGTGCCACGACGACCGGGGCGTCGCTGGTGTGGATCAGGTTCTCCACCAGCCGGCCGTCCGCACGGGCCGCGGTCAGGCTGTCGGTGCCGAAGTCGCCGCGGATCGTGCCCGGGTCGGCCTGCTGCGGGTCGAAGTGCCCGAGTGCGTTGCGGAGCAGTCCGGGGGTGCCAGCCGGGCCGCGGGCGAGGGCGACCTGAACGGCCCGGCCGACGTATGCCCGCTCCAGGCAGCCGGCCACGTCCAGGGGCTTCCACCAGTCGGCGTCGACCAGCATGTCCCAGTAGTGGACGTGGATCTGCCACGGCAGGACCGTCACCGGCATCGAGTGGACGATGTCCACCCCGGTCCTGGCGGTGACCGCGTCCAGGACCCGGCCGACGAGACCACGTCGGACACAGTCCGGCTTGAGGAGGATCACGCTGAACCGCGACCAGTCCACCTCGGCCACCACGCCCCCGGCCACGGTCGGGCGGCCGTTCACGCGGCGGCCCGCTGCGGCATCCGGGAGGGCCAGCGCCGCTCCACCTGCCAGCGGTGGGCCGGGCTGAGCGCCGCCAGCACCTCGTCCTCCACCGGGTCGGCGGCGCAGTGGACCAGTTGCCGCTGCACCTCGAACAGCAGGACGACCTGCCGCCAGTACGGGTCCAGGCCCAGTCGGGCGAGGTCGGCCGGCGTGTACTGCATCTGGTTGGTGCGTAGTACCTGCTCGTGGACGAGGACCTGCCGGATCACCGCCCGGTCGGTGTCCGTCGGCATCGAGACCGGGGCGAAGCGGTCCGGCGCGCCGGACCGGCTCGCGCCCTCCTCCAATACGGCTTCCACGCGTGGGAGTTCGGCGACCGCCACGTGCAGGGAGCCGACGTGGTGGGTGTAGGTGCCGAGTTCCAGGCCGAGCTGTCGGGCCGCGAACTCCTGGATGAAGGTGAAGGAGAAGACGTCGGCGAGCAGGCCGCGGTTGGCGTCGTTGGCCCGCATGTAGGCGACCATGTGCAACTTGCTCTCGCGGGCGAGGAGCTGGAGTCCGATCAGGCACGGCACGTCCGGGCTGGCGGGGTCGTCCAGCGATCCCGGCCAGAACACCGGCAGGAAGGCGCGCTTGGAGTCCTTCTCCGCCCGGAGCAGTTCCAGGACCTGGTCGAAGGCCTTCGGGAAGATCCGGACCCCGTAGGCGGAGCCGGCGATCGTGGCCCCGTCGCCGGAGTCCCGGCGGCGGCGCGGCGCGTAGTAGGCGATCATGTCGAGGTCGTTGCGGCCCGCGAGGTACCACAGCGCCTCGGCGTAGTGGTAGATCGGGTTGACGGGCCTGTGCTGGAGGAACAGCGAGCGCGCTCGGGGCTCGGTCAGGGTGAACGACGCCCCAAGGCACTCGTGGCTGTGGTTGCCGCGCGGGGCGTTGACGAACGACGGGTCCGTGAGGTGTTCCAGGGCTTCCAGGTACGCCCGCTCGAACGTCGGGAACTGGGGAGCGGCAAGCATGATGGCACCTCCTAGGCGCGTTGAGCGGTTGGTGTTCGAGGTTGCGGGACGGCCCGCCCGCGCTTCTGGCGGGCGGCGGCCGAGTGGGCCGCGCCGGACTCGCAGGGCGGCGCGGCCCGTGCCCTCGCGGCGGCCGTCGGATCGGGGAGAGGTGTGGCGCGCCGCGGGGGTGGGGTGTTGCGGGGCCTAGATCAGGCCGCTGATCAGGGCGCGGGCGTCGTCGCCGAACGCGGCGATGCTGCGCAGGCGGTCGAAGGCGTCCCGGAAGCGGTTGACGGCCGCCGGGTCGTTGACCGTGGAGGGGCCGTTGAAGTGGTCGAGTTCGACCCGGACGGAGTTGAGGATCGTGAACGGGTGGGGCTGGATCAGCACGGTGCTCGCGGGGATGACGCCGAGGCGCATGCCCGGAAGGCCGGTGCACTCCAGCAGGTAGGCCAGCTGCTCGCGGATCACGTCCCGCTCCGCGACGGGCGCGGTCAGGGCCTGCTCGGTGAGGATGATCTCGAACTCGCGGTCGCCGTCGATGAGTTCCCTGCGGGCCAGCCTCGCCCGCAGGGCCGCCTCGATGTCCTCGGACGAGGCGGAGTACAGCGCCTGGGAGCCGTCGAAGATCGCACGGGCGTACCGCTCGGTCTGGAGGGTGCCGTGCACGAGGCCGTTCTCGTACGCCTGGATGAGGGTGGCGGAGCGGTTGAGTTCGAGGATGGTGGTCTGGATCGGCTCCAGCTCCATCGCGGTGGCGAGGTTCACGTGGTTCTCCTCTTCTACCGGGCCCTGCGGGCAGGGACTTGTGTGGGCGAGACCGCCGTCGTTGACGGCCTCCGCTGTGCGCTTCCGCCGTGGTGCAGGATCGGCGGAGGTGTGCGGCGGCGAACGGGTCGGCCGCCGCACGTTCTGGGGTGGACGCCGGCGGGCGCGCTCGGCGTCGGGCCGGGTCAGGTGGTGAAGGGGTGACCCGCCTGAATGAGCTGGAGTCGCGCGGCGGTGAGGGCTCGGCCGAGGTCCAGCGGGTCCGTCAGGCCGGGTGCGCAGCCGGGGGCAGCTCGCGGAGGATTCAGCCACCGGCGCCCGGCGGCCTCCCGGTCGGCCGGCGGGCACTGCACGTCGCGGAGCGGCTCTTGGCTGCCGTCCAGCAGCATGGTTCCCGCGCTCTGCCACACGGGGGGCCGGACGTTCGCCAGGAACTCGACGAGCGTGAGTCGTTGGTCGACGATCACCGGGCCGAGACGCTGGGGTGCCTGCGTGGACAGCACGTGGAACGCGGCTCGGCCGAGATGTTCGTCGGTGACGCGCACCAAGGCGAAGGCCGTTCCGACGGGCACCGCCGCGGTGCTGCCGGAACTCCACTTCGCCTGTACCGCGTCCGGGCGAGGGGCCTGCTTGGCCAGCCAGAGCATGCCCGCCGTGACGGCCATGCTCGACACCTCGGTTAAGTCCGTGCTGCTCAACTCTTCGACTCTCTTTGCCAGTTAGGTTGTTGACGGCTGTACGGCGGCCGGGGTGCGTTAGGCGGCCCGACCGCCGGCGAGGGCCGGGCCCCGGCGGCGCCAGCTGGCGATCCGGACAACCGGCCTGCGCAGGCGGCCCGCGACCCGCCGCACTGGGGATCGGCGAGCCGGCGCGCTCTGCACGACCGCAGGCGGCATCGGGCGAGGCAGTTCCGCCACGCGAGCGGGGACCGAGCCCTGGGCCAGGTCGACCCCGAGTTCGAACCAGACAGCGCACCACAGGGTGCCGCCCTCGCCGGCCCGCAGCTCCCAGCCGACCTCGTCGGCCATCGTCTGCACGATGAACAGGCCGCGCCCCGTCTCCGCGTCCAGGTCCGCGTCCATGAGGGCGGACGGGGCAGTCCGGGTGCGGCAGGGGTTCATGACCGTGACGCGCAGCATGCCCCGCGTCTGGTCCGTCGCGGCCTCCACGTGCAGGATCTCACTGTCGCTCTCGCCTCCGATCCCGTGGTTCAGAGCGTTGGTGACGATCTCCGAGACGCTGAGCCGGATCGCCTCGCGCTGACTGGCCGTCAGGCTCAAGCACGCCAACTCGGTAAGGACGGTGTTACGAACCCAGCCGACACAGGCGTATCGCGCGGCAGCGGTGAAGCAGGTGATGACGTGCATGGCAGATCCTCCGGGCCGATCAGGTGGTGCGGCTGGAATCCGGCGACGACCCGAAGGCCGCCAAGAGCACGCCCAGCTCGCCAACCACACGACGGAGGCGACGCGGCTGGACGGGGGCGGCTTCATGCGAAGTGCTGACCACGGGCTCGAAGGCATGCCGCCACTTGGCGACTCGCATGAACCCGCCCTGGTTCGAGGCGTGCTCAACCAGGCGATCGCCGGTCACCGCCCGGAAGCGGCGACTTGCGATCCGTGACATTGAGGATGACAGTCGAGCACTCGCAGATTCAAGTCACTCGGTCGAATTTGAGAATTCTCATCCCTCGCGAGTGAACTCGCACACTGGATCGAACCCAGCTAGCAAGTAGCGCGTCGGAGGAGGCAAACTGACCCTGTGACGGGTCCAGACGCGAGAAAGGGGTGCTGTCGATGGCGGCAGCCGCAGCGAGGCCACGCCAACTCACGGTGAGGCAGCGTCAACTCGCCAACCAGCTTCGGACGATCCGCGAGAGTCGCGGCCTCACCCTGGAGGCTGTCGAACACCTCACCGGCATCACCACGGCGAAGCTGTCGCGGTTGGAGTTGGCCAAGACGCCGGCCAAGCCTGCCGATGTCGACAAGATCGCCCGCGCGTACGAGTGCGATGACAAGCTTCGCGAGTCACTCGTCGCGGTCGCGCGGGACGGAAACAAACGAGGTTGGTGGTTCAACTACCTCGATGTGTTGCCACCATGGTTGGCAGACCAGATCAGTTTGGAGTCCTCGGCGACCTCGTTCCGCACCTTCCAGGTGCAGCTCATCCCGGGACTCCTCCAGACCGCCGACTACGCACGCGCCGCCATCAACCGACTTGCGATAGGCGCGTCGCCCGAGGATGTCGAGGCTCGGGTACGAGTTCGTCGTGAGCGGCAGGCCGTACTCACCCAGCCCAATCCACTGGAGATGTGGGCCGTCATCCACGAAACTGCCCTTCGAAGCCTTGTCGGTGGAGAAGCAACCATGCGCGGGCAGTTGGAGAAGCTGCAGGAACTCGCAGTCCTCCCGAACGTGACCATCCAGGTGATGCCTTCGGAGACGGGAGTTCACCAGGGCATGAACGGCCCCTTCTCCATCCTCGGCTTCCCTGGAAGTGACCTCGATGTCGTCCTGCTCGAAGGTCTGCTGACCAGCGAGTGGGTGGAAGATCCGCAGCGAGTGAGCGTCTTCGACAGGGCGTTCCGTGAGATCGCCGCCGAAGCGTGGCCCGTCGACCAGTCCATCAACTTCATCACTGAGCAGAAAGACAGGCTGAAGTGACCATCGTGCGAAACTCCACAACTCTGCAGGTCGGCTGGCGGAAGTCCAGCTCCAGCGGCGGCAACGGCGACTGCGTTGAGTGCGCGTCCCTTGTCGGCGAGGTGGCCGTCCGGGATAGCAAGAACCCGAACGGACCTGCCCACGTCCACTCCGCGGGCGCGTTCGAATCGTTCGTCGCCGCCGTTGCCGCTGACCAGCTTGTTCCGGTCGTCTGATCCGAACGCCTCCGCACGGCCCGGCACCCCTGGTGGGTACCGGGCCGTCGGCATTTCGGCGGCCGTCTACCGGGCCCGGGGCGGTGGCGCTACGGTGGCCCGGCCGCAGCGCAGCGGCAGAGCTGTCCGACACGAAAACGAGGAGCTCGTGATGACTTTCCACCCAACCGCCTCCGCCCTGCCCGTGACGTGGACGAAGGCATCCGCCAGCAACCCGAACGACGACTGCGTCGAACTGGCACGCTGCGACGGCACCGTGGCCGTGAGGGACAGCAAGGACCCCGACGGCCCCGCGCACGTTCATCGGCCGGGTGCTGTCGGTGCGTTCCTCGCCGCCATCGCCGTCGGCCAGCTCGTGCCGGTGGTCTGACCGGGCAGTTCCGCCTCGGCCGGTTGCCGCGGCTCCCGTACGCCCGTCCGCCAACATTCCGGTGGTGCTCCCCCACAACCTGACCGAACCCAGCTGGCCGGTCAGGTCAGGTTGTTGAACTCTCCGGCAGCCGCCCCGTCTTGGAAGGCCGCCCACTCACCTTGGTCGAAGACCAGGGGCGGGGCGGTCGGGTCCGCGCCGTGGCGCATCACGATGTACTCGCCGACGAACGCGATCTGCGGGCCGTCGGGTGCGTCCGGGGCTGCCAGCCACTGCGCTCCGGTGAGGTCGAGGTCGTGGGGTTTCGGCGGCCGGGGGCGGGTCGGTTCGTCGGGCACTGCTGGCCTCCGATGCGAGGGTGGTCACGGGCGGGCCCGCGCCGGCGCGGGCATCCGCCAGTATCCCGCTCCGCGTGATGGTCGCGCTCCCGGGTGAACTCGTCATGCGGTGGTCCGCTCTCTTCGTGGACGGCGGGTCCGGAGCAGCATCTGCGCCGGGCTGGCCGACGCTGTCGGGGCTGCCCAGGCTCTGGGCCGCTGGTGGAAGCCACGCCCATGTACCGCGTGAGCTCGCCGGCGTCTTCCAGGCCGCCGTGGACGTCATCGACCGTAGGCGGGGCGCAGGTTGTGGTGCCAGAACGTTGCGCAGATTTGCGGAACAGGATGGGCCGGGTGCACCCCGCCCCGGACGCGCGGCACACACCCCGAGAGCCTTCGTGTGTATCGCGAACCGCGCTCCGCGTCCGCACGGTCGGGGCCTTCTTGACGCTCTCTGCTCAATCAGGAATCGTCGTGCAAATCGGCGCAACCTGCTTGCAAGGGGGAGTTGACATGGCACTACGGTTCATCGGGATCGACCCCAACACGGGGGACGACGAGTGCCCGACGGTCTGGTACAACGACGAAGCTGGAGAGATCGTCGTACAGGGCTGGAAGGCCGACGACGAGTTGCGCGCCAAGTGCTTGGAGACCGGGAGCATCCCCGACGGGGAGGACGTGGTCCGGCTGCCGGCCCGCATGGTGGCGATCTTGAGGAAGGCATGCGATGCAGCCGAAGGTGCCCACGTTCGCTGAGCAGTTGGCCGCCACGCACTCCACGGCGGTTCACCTGGAGATGCGGGACTCCTACAGCGTGACGAAGGAGTTGGAGGCGTTCGCGGCCTGGCGCGACGGCTTCCGGCACGACCCGGCGGCCCGGGAGTCCTGGTGGCGCCCGTGGCTGTCCACGATCCAGGAGACCGTCAGACGGGGCGTCGAGGTCCGCCGCGCCCGGATCGTGTCCACGCCCGTGTCGGAGTACATCCGCTTCGAGCACTCCGGGACGTTCACCAACATCGCTGCGGGAGAGCAGATTCGGTGGCTGGACCGGCGCGAGGCGTCGGACATTCCGTTGCCGGGCAACGACTTCTGGCTGTTCGACGGCGAGTTGGTGAGGTTCAACCACTTCACCGGTGCCGGGGAGTCCGCAGGGCCGTCGTTCAGCGACGACCCGGCGGTGGCGCTGTTGTGCGCCACCGCATTCGAAGCAGTCTGGGAACGGGCCCTGCCGCACGAGAAGTTCAGCATCTGACCGGCACCCGCACCTGAGTACAGCGATGTCGACCTCCCCGTCCTCCAGCGTCCAGGCGGCCCGTGCGGCGCTCGCCGCGCGCCTCGGCGAGCTGATGCGCGACGCCGGCCTGAAGGGCGGGGAGCTGTCAGTTCTCTGCGGCTGGCACGCCGCGAAGACCTCCCGCATCCTCAACGCCAAGGCCGCGCCGTCCGACTCGGACATCCGGACGTGGTGCCGGGCCTGCGGCGCCGGTGACCAGGCCCCCGACCTGATCGCCTCCAACCGGGCGGCGGACTCCCTGTACGTCGAGTGGCGGCGCATCACCCGTACCGGGCTGCGCCACGCACAGGAGGCCCGGGTACCCCTGTACGTGCGCACCAGCCACTTTCGCGCCTACTCCTCCCGGGTGATCCCCGGGGCCTTGCAGACGAAGGGCTACGCCAGCGCCCTGCTGCGCATGGTGGCCGATGTCCGCCAGACTCCTGACGACGTGTCCGATGCTGTGGACGCCCGCCTCGCCCGCTCCCGGCTCGTCTACGAAGGCGGGCGCCGCCTGGTTGCCGTCGTCGAGGAGTCCGTCCTGCGCTACCGCGTCGGCAACGAGGCGGTGATGGCCGGGCAGCTCGGCCACCTGCTGACCATCATGTCGATGCCGTCCGTGTCCCTGGGCATCATCCCGTTCACCGCGGCCCGCACCGTGTGGCCCACCGAGTCCTTCAACGTCTTCGACGACCGGCAGGCCGGCACGGAACTGCTGTCGGCGCAGGTCACGGTGACCGCTCCCAGTGATGTCGCCCTGTACACGCAGGTGTTCGCCCGGTTCGCGGGACTCGCGGTCCACGGTGCCGCTGCCCGCGCGCTGATCACCGCGGCGATCGACGCCCTCGGATGAGCCCTCGCGGCCCTTGACCCCGTCAGCGTTCTCCCCCGCCCGCTGCGGCCGCTTTCCGCTGCACCGCCTCCCGCAGGGAGGCGGTCCATTCGAGGACGCGCTTCAGCTCGGGCCGCATCCGAGCAGCCAACTCGTCGGCTTCCCGTTTCCGGCCCACGCGTTTCAGGGCCTGATGTTCCTCGACCCATGCCGTCACCACCTCGTAGATCTCCGCGCACGCCGCTCTGAAGATGTACTCCGGCCCCGAGGTGGCCTCCACGATCCCTGCGGCGGCCTGCGCGACCACCAGCAGCTGAGCGGCGGTCAGGCGGGCCTCTCGGGCGAACGCCACGGTCTCCGTGTAGCCGCCCTGCGGCAGTTGGTCCTGCGCGAGGGTCCGACGCGCGCCGCACGAGCGCAGAAACGCCAGCACGGCCTGCTCCGCGATGAATGCGCGCCGCCCGTCCTCGAAGGTGATCTCCGCCGTCGTGCGCCAGCCGTGCCGGGCGTGCTGCCGGGTCCGGCTGGTGCGGCTGGCCCGGCTCGTGACGCCGATCTTCAGGGCGTTCAGCTCGTCGGATTCGGCGATGTACAACACGGCACCGGCCCCGGTCAGCCCGTGGAAGTTTCGGCCGTGCCCGGCTCCGGTGTCCAGTGTCCTGGTGCTCACGCCGCGATGCTGCCGGACGGCACTGACAACCAGGCACCCCGGCGCGGCCTGTCCGCAGCCCGCCAGGACTTGTCTCCCGGCGCGACCGACGTCCCCGCGCGGACGCCGAGCAGTCCGCACGCACTGTCCCGGTCAGCGTGGTCGGCGCGCCATCTCCACCGCGGGCTCCTCGTGTGCAAATCTATGCAACTTCGTTGAGTCGCGCTGGGGTTGTTCCGTAGGTTCGCAGAGTTGTCGGGCCGCGCCCGGCTTCACCAGGTGCCCCAACCCGTAGGAGGAAGCGCCATGTCTACCACGTTCAAGCAGCTCACGGCCGCCCTGCCGTCCGAGGTGGTCGAGCTGGATCTGGACGTCAGCATCGTCACGGCCGGCCCTGTGGCCGCGGCTTTGCTGTCGTCCACCGACGACGGCTGCGACACCGTCAAGGGCAGCGACTGCTGACACCACCTTGCCCCGAGCCCGGGGCCTGCGAAGTGACCACTTCCGCCGGCCCCGGGCAGATCCATGAGCAGGTCTCGGCGAAGGCTACGGAAAGCAGGCGAAGATGGCGAGGGCCGCACACCTGCCGTACTACCGGCCGCTGTCGGAGGCGGTATGGCGGGCGAGCGTGTGGGACGCGGGGACGGAGCTTTCTCCGTGGCCGGGAGATGCTGCCGACGCCGGCTCGTGGCGGACCTGGCTCGCCGGGGTATGGACCGTGCGCGCGGTCCGTGAAGCCGTCTCGCTGGCGAGCCCGGCCCTGGCCGACCAAGTCGGGCATGTGCTGGCCTCGTCGCCGTCCACCGCGGCTCAACTGCACCGCACAGGCATCTCCGTGGCCCGGTACCTGATCCGCGCGAAGGGGCGGGCCACCCCGTTCGGCGTCTTCGCGGGCGTCGGACCGGCTCGCTTCAGCGACAGGACCGCCCTGGACTGGGGCGAGCGCCATCGGCTTCGCACCAGAGCCGATGCGGCGTGGCTCGCGGACGTCGTCGCCCGCGCCGAAGGACTTCTCGCCTTGCGCGAGCGGCTACCGGTCGTCGTCAACTCCCTCGCTGTCGAGCGCGGTGACCGCCTGGTGGTGCCCTGGCAGCCTCACCTGGGCGCGGCCGTCCGCAGCGTGGGCGGCGAGGTGGAGGAGGTGTCCGTCCGGTTGCTTCCCGTCGTCGCGGCGATCTGCCAGGTGGCCGGGACGCCTGTTGCTGCCGGTGTCCTGGTGGACAGGGTCGCCGCGGAACTTCCGGGGGTTGACCGCGAGGCGCTGTTACACGCGGTGGGGCAGTTGGTGGCGTCCGGTGTGTTGATCACCAGCCTGCGGGCTCCGGGGACCTGCACCGACCCTCTCGGTCATCTGTTGCGCGAGCTGGAGGCGGCCGGTGCCGACGCGTTACCTGACGCGGAGGCGCTGTACGCGGAACTGGGTGCCGTTCACGCGGGTCTCGTCGACCTCGACCGTCCGGGGAGCCGGGTCGAGGAGCGTCGGCACGTGGTCGCCGGCCGGATGCGGGCGTTGTCCGCCGTCGTCGATTCGCCCGTCTGCGTGGATCTCCGGCTCGCCGGCACGCTGGTGCTGCCGCGTCAGGTGGCCGACGAGGCCGCCGCTGCGGCGGATGCCCTGATGCGGCTCACCCCTCGACGGTCCGCCAGTGCATCGTGGCGCGAGTACCACCGCGACTTTCTGGCCCGGTACGGCCCAGGCACTCCCGTGCCGGTCGTGGAGCTGACGGACCCGGCCCGCGGGATCGGCTTCCCCCTCCACTTCACCCACCGGCCCGCCGGGCGGGAGGTGACGCCCCGCGACGAGGCACTGCTTGCCCTTGCGCACCAGGCTGCTTGGAGCCGCGCCACGGAGGTCGTCCTTGACGACCGGGCGATCGTCGGTCTCTCCCTCGGGGCGGCGGGCGAACCGCCGGTCACGGCAGTGGACCTGTGCGCGGTGGTTCTATCCGAGTCCGACGCCGCCGTTGACCGGGGCGAGTTCACGTTGGCCGTGACCGGGTTCGGCCGCACCGGCGCCACTACGGGCCGGTTCTTCGACCTCCTCGACGACGGCCGGCACCCGGCTCTCGCCCTGGCCGGCTCGCCGCCGGTCGGCGTGAACGGTGCGCTCGCCGCCCAACTCTCCTTTCCTCCCCGGCGGATTCGCAGTGAGAACGTGCTGCGCGTGCCGCGCGTGCTGCCGCACGTGATCCCGATCGCCGAACACCGCCGCACCGATGGGCAGCACATCGCGGTGGCGGACCTGGCTGTCGTCGCGGACGGCGCGCGCCTGCACGTCGTCTCCCTCTCGCGGAACCGGGTGGTGGAGCCTGTGCTGCCGCACGCTGGAGCCCGCCACACCATGCCGCCGCTGGCCCGGCTGCTGTTCGAGATCCCCCGCTCCACCCACCCGGCGATCATCGTCTTCGACTGGGGCGCGGCCGTCTGCCTGCCGTATCTGCCGCGTCTGCGGTACGGCCGTAGCGTCCTGGCCCCCGCACGATGGCGGGTCGACCCCGCGCACCTCCCCGGCCCAGAAGCGCCGGCAGGCCGGTGGGCGGCGGCCTGGGAGAAGGTCCGCCAGGAGCTGCGGATGCCCGCCACCGTGTCCGTGGGCGAAGGCGACCGCCGGCTGCGGCTGGAGCTGGGCCAGGACATGGACCTGGCCGTCCTCCGATCCCACCTCCGCGCCGCCGACGGCCCGGTCACAGTGACCGAGGCACCGACCGGTGCCGAGCTCGGCTGGTGCGGCGGCCGCGCCCACGAGATCGTCTTCCCGCTCACCCCGACTGCGCCCCCGCGCGCAGCGCCCCGGTTCCTCCCCGCTGTCACCCCGATGCGCATCACCGGCCGCAGCGACAGCCCCGGCGACGGGGGTGGTGTGGTGTTCGCGAAGCTGTACGGGCCGGGCGAGGCGATCGACACCGTCCTCACCCGGCACCTACCGAACCTCCTGTCCCGCTGGCAGACGCCGCCGCGCTGGTGGTTCGTCCGCTACCGCCACCCCCGCCCCCACCTGCGGCTGCGCATCCACGACACCGACCGGCAGCGGGCCGCCGGACACCTGGCCGTCTGGTCGGAGGAGTTGCGCCGCGCGGGCCTGGCAGGCGAGATCACCTTCGACACTTACCGGCCCGAGTCCGGCCGGTACGGCACCGGCGCGGCGATGGACGCCGCCGAAGCCCTGTTCGCCACCGACTCGGCAGCTGTCCTCGCACAACTCGCAGTCCTTGCCAACCAGGCCGACGTGCCGCCGCAGGCGCTCACCGCGGCGAGTCTGGTCGACCTGTCCGCCGCCGTCACCGGCAGCCGAATGGCCGGGCTGCGATGGCTGCTCGACCACCCCGAGCTGGCCGCCGGCGCCCTGCCGCAGGATCGCCAGGCACGCCGCCACATCCTCCGCCTCGCCGAACCGGGGGCGCTCCACGACCTGGCGGGCGGTGCGGAACTCGCCGCTGCGTGGGCGGCCCGCGCCCGCGCGGCGGCCCACTACTGCCAGACCCTCACTGCCCTGGACCCTGCCCGGCCCGGCGGCGCGAGTGTGCTCGGCTCGCTGCTGCACCTGCACCAGGTCCGCGCCCACGGCGACCCGGTCTCCGAGGCGACGACGTACAAGTTGGCCCGGTCCGTCGCCCTCGCCGACACCGCGAACCGCCCCGACCGGCAGCACGGGCAGGGCCGGTGAACACGCCAACCACCCCGCACCTGACGGCGGCCCTGCGCCGGCGGGCCGCATCCGTCGCCGACAGCATCACCGACGCCCTGTCCGCGCCGTGGCCGGTGGACTTCGGCGACGACTTCCGGCCCGACAGCCCCCGATGGCGCGACCAGTCGCTGTCGAAGGGCGCGGCCGGCGTCGCCGTCCTGCACGGCGTCCGCGCCCAGCACGGCGACGGCGACATGACCGCGGTCCACGCGTGGCTCACCCGCGCCACCGGCGACGGCCTCAGTGCCGGAGACGGTGCCGGGCTGTGGTTCGGCGCGCCCGCCGTCGCCTTCGCCCTTCACTCCGCAGCCCCCGGCCACTACCGGCGCGCGCTCTCCCGCCTGGACACCGCCGTCGGCGACCTCGTCGACACCCGGCTCGAAGTAGCCGCAGAACGGATGCGCGCCGCCCGGCGGCCCTCGCAGTACGAGTTCGACCTCACCCGAGGACTGGCAGGGATCGGCGCCCACCTGCTGCACCGCGACCCCGGCTCCGAGCGGATGGGTCGCGTCCTGGCCTACCTGGTCCACCTCGCCCGGCCGATCCCGGCCGCCGACGCGGCCGGGCCGCGCGCGCCGGGTTGGTGGACGGCCGACCTCCCCACCGGCCCGCAGCGTGACGCCGCGTTCGCCGACGGGCACGCCAACTTCGGCATGGCCCACGGCATCACCGGCCCGCTCGCCCTGCTCTCTCTGGCACTGCGCCAGGGCGTCACCGTCGACGGGCACCGCGAGGCGATCGACACCATCTGCTGGCACCTGGACACCTGGCAGCAGTCGTCCCCCGCCGGAACCTGGTGGCCCGAGCGCCTCACCCTCGGCGAGCTGCAGGCCGGGCGGTGCCGCCAGGAAGGTCCGGCCCGGCCCTCCTGGTGCTACGGCACACCAGGGATCGCGCGCGCCCAGCAGCTGGCCGCCATCGCCCTCGGCGACACCACCCGCCAACTCGCGGCCGAAGACGCGCTCGCCCAGTGCCTGGCCGACCCCCGCCAGCTCGCCAGCATCACCGACCCGGCCCTGTGCCACGGCTGGGCCGGAGTCCTCGCCACCGCATGGCACGCCGCCGCCGACGCCGCCACACCCCGTATCACCCAACACCTCGACCAGGTCCTCCGACACCTCCTCGACCACACCCGCAACCTCCCCCACCAGGACCACCCCGGACTCATCGAGGGCAGCGCGGGCATCGCCCTGACGCTCCACACCGTCGCCACCGGCACCGCCGGCAGCTGGCCCACCTGCCTCCTGATCTGCTGACGAAAGGACACGGCACACCATGACCGGCACCCCGCCGAACTTCCCCTGGCAGCAGGTCAACCTCACCTACGACACCTGGCAGGATGCCGAACACGCCGCCGTCCACGATCTCCTCCCGCTGCTTGCCCAGGCCGAGGACGCCGGGGCGCTCGGCACCTGGTGGTTCGTCCGCAAACGCGAGACCTGGCGACTGCGCTTCCGTCCCGTCCCCGGCCGCCACCAGGACGCCGCCGCGCTCGGCACACAACTCGCGGCGCTCCCCCAACTCCGCTCCCACGCCCGCGGCGTGGTCTACGAGCCGGAGATCCGCCGCTTCGGCGGCCGCGACGCCATGGCCGTCGCCCACCGGCTCTTCCACAGCGACAGCCGGCGCGTCCTCTCGCACCTCGCCCGCACCGCCGGCGGGCCCGACCACCGGCACGTGATCGCGGTGCGGCTGGCCACCCGCCTGATGCGCGCCGCCGGACAGGACTTCTACGAGCAGGGCGACATCTGGTCCCTCGTTGCCGAACACCGCGTCACCGACACCACCCCGCAGCCGTCCGTACCGCTCCTGACCAGCGTGCAGCTGCTCCTCACCGCGGAACGCGACAACCCCGACAGCCCGCTCTCCCACGCCCCCGCCTGGCCCGCCGCTTTCGAGGACGCCGGCCACGCCCTCGCCGCGCTGAACAACCGAGGCCACCTGAGCCGCGGCCTGCGCGCCGTCCTCGCCGACCACCTGCTGTTCGCCTTCAACCGGCTCGGCATCTCCGCCGAACAGCAGGCCCTGCTCGCCACCGCCGCGAGCCGCATCGTCTTCCACCGCCAACCCGGCTCCACCGCAACGGCGCCGACCGCCCAACCCCAGCCCACGACAGTCAGGCCACCCACCGTGCACAACGACAACTCCGCCGACCCGCGCGCCCTGCGACAGGCCCTCGTCGCCAAGATCGACAGCTTCGGTACCTTCCGCACCGACGCGGTCCGGGACGCGTTCCTCACCGTCCCCCGGCACCTGTTCCTCCCCGAAGTCGACCTCGCCACCGCGTACACGCCCAAGCCGGTCGTCACCAAGCGCGGACCGGACGGCACCGCGCTCTCCTCCGCCTCCGGCCCCAACGTCGTCGCCACCATGCTCGAACAACTCCAGGCCGCCCCCGGGCAACGCGTACTGGAGATCGGCACGGCCACCGGCATCAACGCCGCCCTCCTCGCCGAACTCGTCGGCCCGGATGGCCGCGTGGTGACGATCGAGCTTGACGAAGACCTCGCTGAATCCGGCCGCGCCCACCTCGCCGCCGCCGGATACAACCAGGTCACCGTCCTGTGCCGCGACGGTGCTCTCGGCGCCCCCGAGTTGGCACCGTTCGACAGGATCATCGTCACCGCCGGCGCGTGGGACATCCCCGCCGCGTGGTGGGATCAACTCGCCCCCGGCGGACGCCTCGTGGTCCCCCTGCGTCTGCACGGAAGCGGCCTGACCCGCTCCCTCGCCCTCACCCGAACCGCCGACGACCGCATGGTGTCCACCAACGCCGCTGTTTGCGGGTTCGTCCCCCTTCGTGGCTCGGCCGAGATGGGCGAGATCCACGTCCGCCTCGCAGCCGACGCCATCCTGAAGGTCGACGCCGACGACCACCCCGACCGGGACGCCCTCGCCAAAGCCCTGACCCACCCCGCCCACCAGCAGTGGACGGGCATCCAGGTACGGCACGACGAGCCGGCCGCCCACCTCGACCTCTGGCTCGCCACCATCGACTCCGGCCCGAGCTTCGGCAAGCTCTCCGTCGGACCCTCCGCCCGCAGCCTCGGCCTCGCCGACCCCGCCATCCGCTGGTCCGGCGCAGCCCTCTACGACGACGGCACCCTCGCCTACCTCACCACCCGCCCGGTCACCGACGACGCCGACGAACTGGGCATCGTCACCAGCGGCCCGCTCCACCACGACCTGGCCGCGCAGCTCGCCGACCTCCTGCACCGCTGGAGCCGGACGCGACCCGCTCAACCGACCGTCACCGCGTACCCCGCCGAGCTCCCCGGCGCCCAACTCGAAGAGGGGGACCGGATCACCCGGCCCACCACACAACTCACCATCAGCTGGTAGCCGTCGCCATCACTTCACTCGGAGCCGCAGTGCCATCAGGGCACTCGTAGAAGCCCACCAATTCCGCAGCGGGCGACGTCGTCTGCCGTCCACCGAACTCGCCGACAGCTCAACCTCACCGACGGCGCCAGCGTGCTGCCGACCGTCGCAAGGTGGGACAACTGGCACAAGCAGAGCAAGTAGCAGCACGCCGTGCCGAGCCCGCAGTGGCGCGCGCCCGGCACGGCGGCCTGAGAGAGACCAGCACCATGAGCGGACGCGCCTTCCGTCACGCGGCATCGTCCAGGAGTTCCCGTATGTCGATGCCGGCCTTCGGGCCCTCGAACTGTCCGGCACCGTCCTAGAAAGCGAGGGCTGTGTCCACCATCGACTCGTCCGTCGCCGGAACGTTCAGGGCGTTCTCGGTCCTGCTGTTCGCGAGTAGGTCCACGGGGCGGCCCACGTGTATGTCTGTCAGGCCCGTGAGACCGTCTCGCAGGAGCGGAAGGCGTGCGGCCACACGACGGGCACGGATGCACGCCAGGGAAAACCCGTTGCCCACGGCCCCGGCCCTGCCGCAGAGTATGGGCATCAGCCCGGCAGCGCCCAGCGGAGAGGAACGCCAGATGAGCAGCAGCCAGTCGTATCAGCGTTCCTCAAGCTCCCAGAGCCAGGGACTTCCCTCCTCGCGGTAGACGGGCCCGACAGCGCCCGGCCGCCCACGGGGAAGTCCCGTCCGGGCGGCCTTTCTTCTTGCCGCCCACCCGCAATGCCGGATGGTGCAACTGGCAGCACGCCTGACTCTGGATCAGGAAGTTCGGGGTTCGAATCCTCGTCCGGCAGCGCAGCACCAGGAGAGTTGGCCGAGTGGCAAGGCAGCGGCTTGCTAAGCCGTCGTCGGGTGAAAGCCCGCGCGCGTTCGATCCGCGCACTCTCCGCGCGACAACCGCAGTTCATGGAGGAGCCAGCCGACAGGTGGCGCCGGCCTCGGTCTCGAAAACCGTTGGGGTGCGCGAGCGCCCGTGTGGGTTCGACCCCCACTTCCTCCGCCAAGGGCGAGCTGAGCACTGGAGAGCCCAAGGGCCTGTAAAGCCCCCGCTTCGGCTGTGCCGGTTCGAACCCGGCCTCGCCCACCAACATCTGGCCGTCCCCGCTCACCACTCAGGCACTGCCGATGTGTCGGCGCGGAGTCCGAAGCCGCGGGTGCAGCGGGGGTGCGCGATCGGCCACTGGGCTGATGTGTGAGGGCTCAGGAGATCCTTGACGTTCCGTCATCGCCACATCCTTGACACTGTCGGCTCGTTGTTCTGCCCGGAGAAGGGGGCGGGATGGAACCGCAAGAGCTGGTGGAGCACAGGTACCGGGCCGTGCTGGAGGCGCTCGACGGGGCACCGGTGGTCGAGGTGGCGTTGAGGTACGGGGTGTCGCGGCAGTCCGTGCACGCCTGGCGGAAGCGGTACCAGGAGCTCGGCGTCGAAGGGCTGAAGGACCGGTCGCGGCGACCGCATCACAGCCCGGCCAAGCTGCTGGCGGACGTGGAGGCCCTGATCTGCGAGCTCCGCCGACAGCACCCGCGGTGGGGCGCCCGGCGAATCGTCTTCGAGCTGGGGCGCCGCAACGTCGAGCCCGTGCCGTCGCGGGCGACGGTGCACCGGGTGCTGTCCCGCAACGGACTGGTCGACCACCAGCCGCAGGAGCACAAGCGCAAGTACCGGCGGTGGCAACGGGACGCTCCGATGCAGCTGTGGCAGATGGACATCGTGTCCGGCATCCCGCTGGCCGACGGAAGGGAATGCAAGCTGGTCACCGGCATCGACGACCACTCCCGCTACCTGGTTGTCGCCGAGGTGGTGGTCCGCCCGACCGGCCGGCACGTCGCGGCGGCGTTCGTCGCCGCGATGCAGAAGTACGGGGTGCCGACGGAGATGCTCACGGACAACGGCAAGCAGTTCACCGGCCGCTTCACCAAACCGCGTCCCGCGGAGGTGCTGTTCGAGCGCATCTGCCGGGAGAACGGCATCGTCCAGCGGCTCACCAAGACCCGGTCGCCGACCACCACCGGGAAGATCGAACGCTTCCACAGCACGCTCCGGCGGGAGTTCCTGGACCAGGTCGCCCCGTTCCCCTCCGTCATGGCGGCCCAGGAGGCGGTCAACGCGTGGGTCCACAGCTACAACCACGCGCGCCCGCACCAGTCCCTGGACATGGCCACCCCAGCCAGCCGATTCCGGCCGTCCCGGGCCGACGCGGCAGCGTCCCTTAAAGCCGCAGAAGCCCTGCCCGCCGCGATCCCGCACCAGGCCGCCCCGCCGACGGTCGAACAGCCCCGGGAACCCGTGCGGTGGCCCGTCGTGGCCGGAGCCATCGAGTTCGAGCGGACGGTCCCGCCGTCCGGTCACTTCGCACTCTTCAACGGCGGCCAGGACATCTGGGTCGGCCCGGCCTACGCGGGCAGGACCATCACGCTCTGGGCCGATGACCGCAGCATCCACATCACCATGGAGGGATACCTGCTGAAGACCATCGCCTCCCGGGCCTCCTTGGAGGACCTGCACGCGCTCAAGGAGAAGTTCCAGGGCCGCCCGGCAGGGCCGCCGCCGGCAGCTCCGGCACTGCCACGGCACCAGGGACGGATCCTGCTCCCGCCGGGAACGGACGTCGAGGTCGAACGGACAGTCAACCGTGATGGCATCGTCGGGCTCGGCGAGCGGGACGTGATGCTGTCCCGGACACTGGCGGGCGGCCGCGTGCTGCTGCGGATGGACGACCGTCTCCTCCACGTGATCAGCGACGGCAAGGTCGTCAAGACCATGCCGCTGCCCATCCCGGTGGACCAGGTCCCCAAGCTCATGGGTGTCCGGGCCGCCCAGGGACCGCTGCCGACGGGCGCACCCGCTGGTCCTCTGGTCGTCGAGCGGCTGGTCGACACCAGCGGCCGAGTGATGGTGGCCCGCCAAGTCCTGAAGCTCGGCTACCCGAACAGGGGCAAGGTCGTGAAGATCATCGTGGAGGACACCCACTTCCGGGTCGTCCACGACGGCGAGGAACTGGCCGTCCACCCGCGCACCACCGACAAGCCCGTCACCCGGATCAAGGCGTGGCCCAGCCGCCAGTCCCGCCAGAAACCGTCAAGCAACTCCTGAGAACGGAACGTCAAGGATCTCCTGAGCCCTCACACATCAGGGCGGCATCCTCAACGGTGCGCAGCGTCCGGGCGGCCTTGTCGGGGTCGGGGTGGCTGGTCCATCCGCAGTCGGAGCCGTCGAAGACCTCGACGAACCGGACGTCGTGTTCGCGGGCGACGGTGAGGGTGCCGGTGTTGTAGGCGACGGCGGTCCGGGCGAGGGTGGCGGCTTCGGCCCACGCGCGGACGGGCATCCGCGCCCCGTTGCGGTAGACGACTCGGTCGAGGGGGTGGGCGGCGGCGAGTTGGTCGGCGAGGGCCTTGGCGGCCTGGAGTGCGGTACGGCCGGTCAGGGCGGTGGGGATCTGCTGGCGTGCGGCGGCACGGGCGGCCCGGTAGAACTGGCCGGCGCGGCGGACGGTCTGCTGGGAGTGGCGGAGCATGTCCGTGTAGGTGTCGGCGGTGAGGGCTTGCAGGGCGTGCTGGTGGCTGCTGGTCCAGGTGAAGGCCGTGCCGAGGGTGGCGGCCGCGGTGGCGGCTCCTTGCTCGTACATAGCAAGCACCGTCTGGTGGGCGAAGTCGTGGACGGCCGTCTCGACGGCCCTCTGGAAGCCCTGGAGCGCGCTGGTGAACTGGGCCAGGGCGCGGGCGGCTTGGGCGCGTCGGCGGGCGGCGATGGCGGTGAGGACGGCAGCTTGTGCGGCGGCGAGGTGCCGCCAGGCCGTGGTGAGGTCGTCGGCGGTCGTGGCCGCCGCGGCACTGGTGCTCTGGCGGTGCGGGGAGGACCGGCGGGTCACCGGGGCCGCCGTGGGGGCCGGATCGGCACGGCCTCGATCTGGTGGCCGGTGTCCGCGTCGGCCGGGGTGTCATCGGGCCCCACGGTGTCGTTGAGGGCGGCGAGTTGGCGTTCGAGGCCAGTGAGGTTGCCGGTGCGGTCCATGGTGACGACGCCGTCCACGACCAGGCGCAGCGGGTCGGCGAGCAGCGCGGCCCGACGCTCGGCAAGGACTTCGAGCGCGACGGCGCGGGCGGTGCCGAGGCGGTGGTGGCGGGCGGTGAGGTCGTCGGTGTCGGTGCTGGGGCCGAGTTGGGCGAGGAGCCAGGCCAGGGCGGCGGGGTCCATGGGCGGGTCCGTTCTCCGGGGTGCGCCGCCGGACCGGTGCCCCTGGGGTGTTGGGGTGCCGGTCCGGCGGCGCGGTGGCTACTCGTTGTCGGTACGGGTCTTGCGGCTCCGTGTCGGCTTCGCCGGCGGGCCGCTGTTCTCGGCGTTGTCGTCTTCGTCGGGGTCGGGGAGGAAGGCGTCGGGGTGGGTGATCAGCTCGGCGATCTCGGGCGGTACCGGGTCGCCGGGCAGGAGGACCAGCCGCTCCCCGCTGGTGGGGTGCTGGACGTGGACGGCGGCGGCGAGCCGCTTGCCGGCCGTCACAGGACCTTCGCCACGATGTGGCAATCGGGGGTGTGGAGGATCGGCATCGCCACGGCGGCGCCCTTGGTCCAGATCTGGACCGGGTCGTCCTGGGCGCCGCGGGTGAGGATGATGCCGGGGGCGTCCTCCTTCACGATCTCCGGGTTGGTGCCGCGGGTGAGGACCAGGGCTTCGGCGGTGACGCCGAACACGGTCTGGCCCCACTTCGCGCGGTCGGGCGGCAGCATGATCCACCGGTCGTCGGGGATGACCTTCGTGGCGACGTCGTCGACGTTGACCTGGCCGCGGTAGATCGTGACGGGCGGCAGGCCGTAGTTGGCGCGGACGGTGTTGACCTGGCCGGGGTTCAGGGACTGGGTGGGGGTGTTCGCCGCCGACGTGCCGAAGTACGCGGCCCGGTAGGCGTTGTTGGTGGCCAGGTAGGACAGGGCGCGCCGGGAGGTGAGGACCATCTCCGGTTCGGGTGCGCCCTGGTCGTCGAGGTACTGGATCCAGGTCAGTTCGTCGCGGATCGGGTCGGAGGTGGGGTCGGACCACGGCTTGGGCGCCACCGGCATGTTGCCGGCCGGGACGCCGAAGTCGATCTCGATGGTCAGCCCGGCTTCGTTGTTGAGGGTGAACTTGCCGTCCACGAGGACGTCCCCCGCGGCGAGTTCGAGGCGGGATCGGATCGCTTCGACGTGCCGCTCCGCGTCGTCGTACAGCAGTTCCAGCAGCCGGTCCTGGTCGGCTCCGTGCGACTGCTCCAGGAGGATCTGCTGCTGCTCGCCAACGATGAGCTTCTGGCCGAGCGCGGGCAGCAGTCCTTCCTTCGTGGTCTCCCACGCGGTGCGGTCCGCGAACGGCACCGAGCTGTCGTAGGCGCGGTACTTGGCGGTGTTGACGCGCCGTCCGTTGCTCTTGATGCGCCACTTGACCTCGTGGGTGACCAGGGTCGGGAAGACGGTGCTGGTCAGCAGGAAGTCGTCCGGGCTCGGGATCGAACGGGCGAACGTGGTGAGGTCGTGGGCGGTGACGCCCTTGATGAGTTCCTGAATCGTCATCGCTCAGGCCCCCGTCACACGAACCGGATCAGCGCGCCGCCCGCAGGCGAGAACGTGACCTTCGTCGGGTCGATGCCGCCGGGGACCTTGGCGGCGCGGGCGACGCCGTGCCACAGCAGGGCGCACGGGATCTTCGGCTGGCCCGGCGCGAACAGGGTCTCGTCGAAGACCAGGCCGGCGAGTACCTGGCGGCCGTCGGCGGCGGCCGGGTCGTACGGGCCGTACAGGCCGGACGCGGTGATCCGTCCGAGGGGCAGGCCGGACAGCAGACGGCTGTAGGGCTGGGCGGGGTCGGCCGAGGTGACGTAGTGGGTGCCGGCGGTCAGCTTGGAGGCGTCGAGGGTGACGGTCTCGGTCTGGTCGGTGCCGTGCAGGGAGGCGAGCCAGGGGCGGTTCGCGGTGTACGTCACCGAGGTGGTGATCGGCTGGATGGTCAAGGGTGATCGCCTTCGTGGTGCTGGCGGTCACGCACTCACCTGCTGGTGGTGCCGTCCACGTCGGGGGGTGGGGCGTGGTCCCCGTCCCGGGGTGCTGCCGGGTCAGGCCGGGGGTTCGACGGGCGGTCAGGTCGCCAGGTAGCCGCGGCGCTTGGCCATGTCCAGGCCCGCCGATCCGGCGGGCTGGGCGTTGTGGCCGCGCGGCGGCGGCCCGCCGGCCGGGGAGCCGCCCGGGGCCGGGGGCGGGGTGACCGGGCTGGTGGCGGCGAACAGCTCGGGACGGCGCTCGGCCAGGGACCCGGCAGCGTCGGTGACGGCCTGCTGGTCGGCGTCGGCCGGTACGTCGAGGAGACGGATCGCGTCGTCCAGGTTCTGGCCGGTCGCACCGAGTCGGCTCAGCACCGAGTGCCGGACGGCCTGGTTGAGGCGGTCGATGGCCTGCTGCTCGCGCTGGAGGGCGGCCTGCTCCCGCTGGGCGGCAGCGTTCTCGCGGCGCTCGACCTCGGAGAGGGCGGCCTGTTCGGCGGCGCGCTGACCTTCGACCCAGGTCGACAGGGCGGAGGCGTCGGCGAAGCCGAGGTCGGCGACCAGCTTCTTGACGGCGGCGCGCCCACCCTGGGACTTCTCGCGGGCCAGGAGCTGGCTCAGGCTGTCCTGCGTGATCAGGGTGCTGCCGGAATCGGTGGCAGCCGGGTCTCCGGTGGGCGGGACGGCCGCGGGCAAGGGGGCAGTCATCGGATTCCTCCAGAAGAGCGCCCCCGCGCCAGCGATCAGTGTAGCTACCCCGCTTGCGGGTCGGTGGCGAACACCCCGGGCACCGGGACGACGACCCACCCAAATGTTCTGGTCCACCGGAACAGGGTGTCGGGGGCGAAGTAGCTGGCCAGCCACAGTTCGTCGACCTGCTGCGGCACCGCCGGGTCGCCTTCGGGATGGAAGGCGTTGTGGAGCGCCATGCCGACGCTCAGGTGGGAAGAGTCCGCCCAGACGAACAGCACGGCGAGCAGGCCGCTGTCCTTGGCCCGCTGGAGCTTGCCGAGCTTATTGCCGGCGGTGCTGGTCTGCAGGAAGGCGTCGATGTACGGGGTGATGGCGTCGGCTGATGCGGACGCTACTCCTGTGGCGAGGGTGACGGGGATGATCTGGCCGCGCACCTCGGGACCGGAGCCGATCTGGGCGACGGCCCGAAGCCCGAGCGTTCGGAGGCGGGCGATGGGCTGGAAGTCTGGGTCGGAGGTGGGCGTCTGGGCGTCCGGTTCGCGGGTGCTGACCCGGTCAATTCCCCGGCGCTCCAGGTCCGCGAGGAGCTGCACCAGCTGCTTCGCCTCCGCCCGCCCGACCGGGGCGTTCGGGGAGAACTCGACGGACCAGCCCACGGACAGCTCGTCGTGGACGGTGCCGACGTGCATCTTGTCGACGAAGCCCCAGAGCCGGGCCAGCTCCTGATCCACGGTGGAGGTGATCTCCACCGCGACGTGCGGCTCCGCCCGGCCAGGATCGGCGAGAAGGAGGTCGGGCATGCCGGGCTTGGAGTTGTCGTCGCGCTCTCGTGTCTCGGTTCCGAGGACGTGGTTGACGAGGGCTTCGGCGGCCTGCTCCTCGTGGCGGGGCGGCTTCGGGCTCTTCGGCATGCTGGCACGGTAGCGATCCGGCTGCTCTACCTCCACCGTCTTTTCTGGTGGGTTCCCGTTCGGGAACCCACCACGTCTTTCGGCATGGGTTCCCAGGCGGGAACCCAGCAGGTTCCCAACGGGGAACCCAGGAGTTCCCGAACGGGAACCCCTTTCTGTGCCTAGTCTTTTCCTCTCTCAGTACCTTCCCCCCTACCCCCCATCGGACTGAGCGCGGAGCCTCGACGGCACCCGCCGTTGGCCGGTGGGCGGGCGCGGCGAAGACGGGCGGGTGACCGTTCGGCCGGTGCAGGGCACCCTGGTCTCGCGCAGTACGGGACCTGCGGCAACACGGCGGACCGGAGGCAACGCCGGGAGGCCCTGAAGGGCCCTTGGGCGGACCGTCGCGATCTTGGAGACTCCCAGGATGCAGGACCGTTCCTGCGGTCTCTGGGGGGCCTTCCAGGGCCTCGCCGGTGCAGGCTGGCGAGCTGGCCGAGGGTGCAGCTGTGCAGGTCACCCCGGCCAACTACGGCAGGCCGGGCGGCTCCTGTCCCGGCAGCAGCTTGCCGCAGGGGTGGTGAGGAGCCGGCCTGCGCGCGTCACTCCACGGCGGCCCCAGGGCTGGCGGGCTGCGGCACCTTCGGCAGCTGCGGTCCGACCGGGCCCAGGCCGAGGAACTGCCTGACCGCTTCGTTGTCGCCGGTCGCATCGGCCAGCCGGGCGGCAGCCTCGAAGCTGGCCTGCCTGATCCGGCGGACCTCGGCGGCGGCGTCCTCGATGGGGTAGCCGGCCGAGGCGAGCATCCGCACCGCGGTCTCCAGACTGAGCACCCCGGCGCCGATGCCCTTCACGACCTCGTCCAGGGTGGCGGTCCGGTCGGTCGGCATGTGCGGCCCCCACACCAACTCGGCAGCCGGGAGTTCACCCGCGGGCCAGCCCTCGACCCGTCCGGCCTGATACAGGCGCCCGACCATCTTGAAGAGGAGCACGTACTTGTGGGCGCGGGCCAGCCGCATCTCCCCGACGAGGGATTCCAGGGGGCCGAGCGCCAGCGCCAGCGCGTACCCGGACGGCACCTGGGAGGGCTGCAACGTGCCCAACCCGGACGAGGTGAGCCTGCTGTTCCCGGCGAGCCGGTCGAGGAGGTGGTCGGTGCGCTCCCGCAGTTCGGCGAGTTGCGCGGACGTGTCCAGCACGGTCATCGACCCGCCGTCGCCCAGCGAGATGACCGTGCCCGGCTTGACCTCGATCGGCAGCGGCGCGCCGGTGGCGCGGTCCTTCTGCGTCCGGACTCCGGAGACGGCCAGCAGCGGCTGCCCAGTGGTCGCCGAGGCCGCCGACGAGTCCGTGTCGGTGGCGGCGATCTCGTCCAGCACCTGCATCACCCGGGCGATGACGGGCTGCCCCCAGTGCTCGCCGGCGTCGGGAATCCCGTTGGTGACGTGCACCACCGGCAAGAAGTCGATCTGCAGGTCCAGCCCTTGGAGGGCTTCGCCGTCCGCGCGAACCCGGTAGACGGCCTTGTCGGCGGGCAGGTTGTAGACGTCGTGCCTGGCCTTGAGGTCTTCGAGAAGCCACTCCGCGTCGGTGAGGTAGCAGGTGACCGGCGACGGCTTGCCGGGTGCCCAGGGGTAGATGCGGCTGATCAGCCCGCTGACCGGGTCCGCGGCGTCTCCGGCGGGCAGGACCTGCCCGCCGTCCGGGCCGGTCACCCACTCCCGGTGCGCACCGGCCTTCCCCGACGCCGGCACCGACCGGGTCGCCGCCCCGATCGGCCCCAGCTCGTACGTGATCCTCCGCAACCGGGCCTTGCTGCCGGTGCGCGGGTCCTCCGGCAGCTCCCACGCGAAGTGGACCCTGGCGGGGAACTCGGCCGCATCGACTTCGTCCCCCCACTCGGGGAAGAAGAACCCGGGATCCATGGTCCGCAGCACCGGCCGCCCGGCCTGCGGGTCCCACGCGAGGGTGTACACGCCGTCACCGGAACGCACCGCGGCCCGCTCGCACTGCTGCATCCGCAGCGGCAGCAGCTCCCGCCGCGCCCAGTCCCTCAGCCGCTTCTGCACCTCCGACGCCGCCTGCGCCCCGGGCGTATCGGCGTCGTCCTGGTTGCCCTCGGCTCCCGGAACGACGATCTGCTGGGACGCGCCAAGGAGGTATCCCAGCGCCGCGGCGATGAGCTTCGCCGGGTCGCCCAGCTCCCGCCGGTCAAGGCCCGCCTCGTCGCCGGCGGCGAAGGCGAGCTGCCCGGCCTGCCCCTGGTCGTAGGCGGCAAGGACCTTGTACGCCTGCAAGCGCCGCAGATCCTCCAGCGGCACCCACCCGCCGGCCAAGTCCCCGAAGGGGCCGACGCCGCTTCGGATCGGCGCGGACAGCACCGGCTTGTAGTTCAGCCACGACCACGCGTCGATGATCAACTCACGAAGCCCCACGGGCGCTTCCCTCCGGGCAACCACGCCCCCGCGCTGAAGACCAGCCTAGATGGCGAATGGAGGTACGGACCCTTTCCTCGCTCGGCGGGCCGAGAGGCGGAGCGGTGCCCATGGACCGGCCGAGCAGAGCCTTCAGCATCGGGCCATGCAAGTTTTTCAAAAGACTTTGCGCAGGCACTAAAGGAACCGAGTGCCCCGAACGTCATAGAGGGTGACTGACAACTCTGTCTGTCGCCGGTCTGGCTGTCGGGCTCCGGGAAGAGTTGCCGACAGCCAGACCCCCAGCACGACGCCTACCACGCATCGGTGGTCGGCGCTGTCGTTATGCCAAAAAATGACTGCGAAGAGTGATGTCTGATTGCCTTTGAGTGATCACATCCATGAGGATTGAATCGCACTACCAGGCCACCAGGCCGACCCACCTGCGCGGCAACTACCCGGAGCCCGCCAGGTGGTGTTCCACGGCGACAAGACAGTGGAGTAACAAGATGGAAGAGCGAAGGAGCACGTCAGATAGGGGGGCCCCAGCGACCGCCCGAGCGGAGCGAGATGTCCGCGAGCTGGTCCGCGGCGGTCAGCGTTGGATCGCCCCCGCGACGCTCACCGGCACTGTCCTCATCGAGTACGTTCACCTCGCGCCTGAACCGTGGACCCCATGGGTCAACCACATCCAGGTCGGCAGCGCGGTCAGCCTGACCGTCCAGATGACCGTTATGGCCGCGATGCACACGCTCAAGTGGCTGGCGCCCAACGGCAAGATCGAGTTCAGCTGGAGCTTGAACAGCTCCGGCAAGGCGTGACGAACGAAATCACGGACAGCGGCAGGGCCGGGGCGGACGCCCCGGCCCTGCCGGTCGTGTTCGAGGACTTCTACAGGCAGTCCGCCCCCAAGCTCCTGGCCTACGCCAGGCATCGCTATCAGCTCGACGGCACCGTCGCGGAGGACTTGGTACAGGAGGCCCTCATCTCGATATACAGGCGGTGGGATGAGATTCGTAACGTCCAGTCCCCTCTGGCCTACGCCTACAGGGCAGTCCGGAACAGAGTGGTCGATCACCACCGCCAGAGCCACCGTCGCGAGATTCGCGAGATTTCTGCCGATGCGGGAGATGGAACGAACGCGTTCGAGGACCCGATGTCCAACATCGACGAACTGCTGTCAGTCACGCCCCTGATCGATCAACTCCCCCAACGGCAGCGCGAGATCCTGCTGATGAGCACGGTCTACGGAATGACGCACGATGAGATAGCTCGTGCCCTGCGGATCAATCCCTCCACTGTGGCGGTGCACCTATCAGCGGCGCGTAAGCGACTTGCCCAGCAGCGCGAACAAGAAGTTCAGGCGTAGGAGCTCCGGACGCCGGTGCCGCGATCACCTGCAATCGTCAGCTCATCCGGCAGCCGCCGGTGAACGCGCGCTCATCCAAGTCCTGCTGCTGCCCGCCGTCGAGCTTGCCCCACGCCACCGCGCACAGCTCGTCGGTGGGCTCCTGGCCGCGGCCTCGGATCATGTCGCGGTGGACGCGGCCGATGTTTTCACCGGGGTGAAGTGGTTCAGGCACGGATTCCGTGAAGGTGGCCAAGAGTCGGTTACGTTTCGTGGTCGGCCGGAGTTCTGCTCGGGCCGCTGCGCCGGGCAGAGTTCTGTGCGCGAGAATGTTCGACATGACGACTTGAAGAGCACCAGCCGGGCGACAGCATTGGCGAAAGGTCGGGAGCTGGGACACGATTCCCGACGGTGATCGACGCGTCTGTGCTGACTGCAGAACGCCCGTCAGTTCCTACCAGTACCGTTTTCATTCGCCCGAGTCCTCGATGTTCGAGCGGTGTATCGGGCTCGCCTGGTGTCCCACTTGCCGGATCTACTCCGGCAACATGGTGCACGTCCCGCGGGAGCGAGTACTGGTCGACCTCCTCGCGTCTCTTCTGCCTGAGCAGCGAGAACGGCTTCTGCGTTCGGAGACACGACTCATCGAGTACCTGGACCGCCAGGCCCGAGGCGCAAGAGGTTAGGGTCGGCGGCTGGCCGCGATCAGGAGGAGCCGCTTGCGCAGCAGTGGAAGTTTCGCTCTGCCGAACATGCTGCGCTTGAGGGCTTTGAGATCGTTGACGCGGCCCTCGACGGGGCCGGAGGACCATTCGGTGCTCATGCCGAGGACGACGGCGTCGAGGTCGGTGATCAGCCCGGTGGCGAAGGAGACCAGCCCGCACTGCTGATCGGCACAGACATCTGCGATCCATCCGCGCAGCCGTTCTCCTTCACGGTTGGTCATGATGGTCGCGAACGTCCGGACGTGGGTGATGGCGGCCGCGAGCTCGGGCGAGCGGGCCAGCAGCGTCTTGAGCCGTAGCTGGTCGTCGTCGCGCAGGTGGTCGGGGTGGCTCATGATCCATCGGGTGGCTTCGCGGGGGGAGGGTGGCCGGGCCATCGGCGGACGCGTGGCTGCGGGCTGGCGCCCGGGACGCAGCGGCTGGACGTAGTCGCGCAGGGTGCTGTAGGCACAGCGGGCCCCGCGTTCTTGCAGCTCGCGGTGGAGGGTCGACAGGTTGGTGCAGCCCTCGGCGATCCGTTGCTCCAGGTAGGGCCGGTAGCGGTCGAGTTTGCTGATCCGGTCCTGCCACTGGCCGTGCAGCATCGCCTCCGGGCTGGCCGCGCGGGCGTACTTGCGCACCGTGTTGCGGCCCAGCCCGAG
Organism: Kitasatospora sp. NPDC059795; assembly: GCF_042732175.1. NCBI lineage: Bacteria > Bacillati > Actinomycetota > Actinomycetes > Kitasatosporales > Streptomycetaceae > Kitasatospora > Kitasatospora sp. NPDC059795. The sequence continues at coordinate 561,452 of NZ_JBHWID010000001.1, read as the reverse complement.
CCGGCGGGCGACTTCGCGCAGGCTCAGGCCCTGTTCGACCTGAGCGCGGACCGCCGCGTGGGTGTCTCGGAGCCGGTCGAGGAACTTCCCTGCGGGGTAGGTCTCGGCCGGCTCCTGGCCCATGGAGGTCGGCACGGGTTCGGGTTCGGGCGAAGGCATCGGCTCGACGAGGTCGCGCAGGAGAACGCGGTGGTGGGAGACCAGCCGTTCGACGGCTTCGCCGAGGTTGTGCCAGACATGCCACCTGTCTGCGCAGTGCTGGGCCTGCGGGGCGCCGGTGCGGGCACCTTCGGCGAAGAACGCCGCGCGGTCGCGGCAGACGATCTCGACGCCGGGGTGCTCGCGCAGCCATGCGGCCAGGGTCTCGGCCTCGCGGTCGGGCAGCAGGTCCAGGGGCTGGTGGGTCTCGCAGTCGATCAGGATCGTGCCGTACCGACGCCCCTTCCTGGTCGCGAACTCGTCCACTCCGAGCACCCGCGGCACCGCCCAGCTCGGCTCCGGTAGCGCCATCACCACTCGAAGGACGGTCATCCGGCTGACCGCGATGCCCAGCACCAGCCCCAGCCGGACCACGGTGCGAGCGGCCAGGACAACACCAAGAGCACCGACGATCCGCTGCAGAAGGGGCGTTCGCCGGCCGTAGCGGCTGGTCAGTCCCTCAACCTGTTCGGCGAAGGTCACTCTCGCGCAGCCGCTGTTGTCGCAGAACAGGCGGCGCACCGACAACTCGATGAGTACCGGCCGGGTGCCGACCGGAACATCGGCGATCCTGCGTCCGTAGCGGCTGTGCACCCGCCTTGACGATGCCCCGCACCCCGGACACGCGGCCGACGTCCCACCCTTCGTGCTCGCCGCGATCCGCAGCACGCCGCTCTCTACCACCACGTGTTCCACCAGCACCGTTACCAGATGCGGGAACACCAACTCCGTCAAGGTCTCACACGACTGAAGGATGACGCCCAGGATGACGGAGCGTCACCGGCGCACGGCGGCACGATCCACTTCACGGAATCCGTGCCTGAACCCATATGACCCGACAAAATCACGGCCGAGGTCCGCCGACCTCTTCGTCTTCACATCGAGCGCCTGCACCCACTCCGGGCTACCCTCGGCCGGCGGCTTCGGGCCGCCGGAGAACGCCACGATTCCGCCGACGATTCCGCCCAGCACCAGCAGCGCGCTGCCGGCCTCCACGGCTATCCGCTGCCGCCCCGTGATCTTCATGATCGGGAAGGTAGCAGGGTGTTCGAACTGTTGGCAGGCCAAGAAAACGAAAAGTCCCTTTCGAGAACGTTTGCTACTTTTGCCCGCCTGGCCCTATGGTCCAGGACGTGGCCAGCGCATGTGCCACGAAGGCGGGCCGCCGCCTCCCCCGTTCACGTCCCGAGCTGTGCCGTGACCAGCGGGCCGGGGGAGTTCGACGGCCCGCCTTCGACAAGCCAAGGGGGGCGACATGGGGGCTTTCACCGCAGGCATCGACTGGTCGGAGAAACTCAACGACCTGGCCGTGGTCGACCGGACCGGAAAGGTCCTCGCCGCCCACCGCTTCGAAGCCACCCCCGCCGGCATCCGCGAAGCCCTGGCAGTGCTGTCCGCACTCCGCACCGGCCACAGCTTCTCCCGGAAGTCGGTGCCCGTCGCCATCGAGGTCAGCCGCGGCCTTCTCGTCGCCGCGCTGCGCGCACACGGACAGACCGTGGTGCCCGTGCACCCGGCCACCATGGCCCGCTACCGGGGCCGCATCAACCCGGGGAACCTGAAGAAGTCGGACTCGGGCGATGCCGCGCTGCTGGCCAACATCCTCCGCACCGACAGCCACCTCCACCGGCCACTGCACCGCAACACCGACCTCGCCGCGGCCGTCGGCGCGTTGACCCGCGCACAGCTGCGCGCCGTCCGGACCCGGCAGCACCACTACCTCCAGCTCCGGTCCCAGCTCCGGGCCGTCCACCCTGCGGCGGTCACGGCCTGGGCGCACCTCGACGGCCGCCTGTTCCGGCCCGAGGCCCGGGAGGTCATCGCGCTCGCGTCGACCAGCGGCAGCGCCGCTCGCCTGACGCGCCGACAGATCCGTGCCGCCCTCGAACGCGCCGGCCGGACCCGCCTGCTGGACTCAGAGACCGAACGGCTGCACGCGCTGTTTCGCGTCCACGTCCTCCGCAACCCGCCCATGGTGGAAGACGCACTCGGCCGCGAAGTCCGCGCCACCGTGCGGCTCCTGTCCGAGGCGTGTGCCAGCGCCGAGGACTTCGCCCACGCCGCCGGCGAGCTGTTCGTCCAGCACCCCCAGTTCGCGATCTACCGGTCGTTCCCCGGTGTCGGCCTTCTCACTGGGTCCCGGCTGCTCGCCGAACTCGGCGACGACCCGGACCGGTTCGCCACCGCGAAGGGCATGGCCGCCTACGCCGGCGCCCGCCCCTTCACCTGGGCGAGTGGCAGCTCCCGCAAGGTGCTGCACCGCCGGATCGCCGCGAACAAGCGCCTCGCCGCCTACGGGCACCACTGGGCGTTCTCCACGCTGACCAAATCCCCGGAGTGCCGCGCCTACTACGACCGCCGGCGCGCAGCGGGCGACCGGCACACGGCGGCACTGCGCCGCCTGTTCGCCCGGCTGCTGTCGTCGCTGCACCACTGCCTGCGTCACGACGAGGAGTTCGACGCCTCCGTCTGGCCGCGTGCTCCCGTGACGCCGACCGGCTGACCCCCCGGGTCGGCGGACGGGCGGCCGGGCCGGGAGAACGCCTGAAGATCAACCCCGGGCCTTGAGTCCCGGCGCGGGAACGGTGCCGCGTCCGGCCGCCTCTCCGTCCACCCGGAACCCCGGGTGGGCGGGCGGCCGGAGCGAGATGCCCGATTCTACGAGCCGGGCCCCGAGCCCTGAGGAGGGTACGGAGCCGCCCGGCCGCCAACCACCACCCTTCAACTCCCAATATGTGGAAGGACTTTGATGAGCGGCCTCCTCGACAAGTCGTACCTGAACGACCTCTGCGAGCACCTCGCTGGACGGCCGCCGGCGCACGGCGTGTGGCTGGACCGGGCGCGAGGCTGGTCGGCCCCGCCGGGCGGCCGCCGTCCGGGAGCCTGGCTGCGGATCGTCACCACGCCGCACGTCCTCTACGAAGTCGCCGTCGAAGCCGAGCTGCCGCTTCCCCCGGCCACCGGCGACATACACCCCCTGCAACTCGCTGCCCAGGACAACGCGTTGGCCACGGCCCTCGCCGTCCACGCGGCACTGACGCCGACCGCACCCGGAGGTGAAGCCCATCTTGCCGGCGGCCCGAGCATCGGCACGATCATCGGCTCGCTGACCAAGCGGGGCCCAACCCACGAGGTGACCGCCCGCGCCACGATCCGGGAGATCGCCCGCAGCGGACGACCCGCCATGTCCCGGGTCGTCCACGACGCCGGACGGGCCCGCGGCTCCCACGTCGACCTGCGCACCGTCGCCGCACTCGCCTTCGCCGTCCCCGGCAGCAACCGTCCACAGCGGCTCACCACCAACCCCACCGGGCACTGGCCCCACGCCCTCGACACCGAGCAGCGGACGTGGGAACCCGCCACCGAAGTGATCAGGGACTTCACTGCCGCGACCCGGTAGGCGGTCAGCGTTTGACGCGGGAGCGGACGGCGAGCGCGGCGAGACCGAGGAGGACGGGCTCGCCGATCCGGGACGCCATCTCGATCGCGGTGCCGGGCAGGGTGAGGTTCTGGCCGCTGGAGCGGAACACCACCGAGTTCACCACCACCAGCGCGCCCTTCTCCGCCCGGCCCACGGTCAGCCGCTTGCGCCACGACAGGGTCAGGGACGGGTCGGGGGTCTTCGTCACCGTCTTCACCGTGCCGGCCGAGTAGGTGCCGGTGGTCTGCGGGTCCGGGCTGTCGTTCGGCAGCCCGAGAAGCATCAGCGCCAGCAACGTCACCCCCATCGCCGCCACCAGCCACGACAGCGCCCGCGAAGCCCGCAGCCCGTACCCCGATGCCAGCCAGTACAGCCACAGCAACCGCCGCTCCGCCCGCGGCCGCGAACGGTCGTGACGGCGCATCTCCATCTCGCCGTAGTAGAAGTCCGCCGCGTCCGGCTCGTTCCCTGCTTCCTCGAACGCCTTCCGCAGCTGCTGGTACGCCCCGGCCAGGTCCTCTGGCCCAGCCTCCAGCTCAGGCGAGACGTGATACGGGCCCCCCAGCCACCCCGTGCCGCCCGCCTGCGCCCGCCAGTACCGTTCCTCGGCAAGTACCTTGCGAGCCGACCATCGTGCGGGTAGCAGACCCGTCCAGCGCCAGCCCGGCGGGGGCCCAGCGAAGACGCATCCGAACCCGATCTGGATCTGATCCAGATGGAACGCACCGGTGAACTGACATAGCGACAGATCAACGTCGGTAAGGACCAGTTGGGCCGCATCGACGCCGTCCAGAGACAGGAGCTTAACACCCGCCGAACGCGCGACAGTAGGGAGGATCTCCTCGGACAACTGACCACCAACCACGGCAAAGGGCACCGGTCTCGCCTGGATTGCGCTCGGCCCGCCCAGTGTTAGTGGCTGTTGTCTTTCCGGGCTTGAGGGCTGAGTTTCCGCTGTTCATGCATGGGGTCGGCGGTTTCGGAGAGTGGTGAGGCGTCGAGTCGTCGCTCTGGTGGAGGTCGGGGATGCCGTCGGTCGTGGGGCTGCTGGAACAGCGCGAGCTGACCGCTCGCCGTCGTGTGGAGGAGCTGCGGGAGGAAGCCGACCGGATCCAGGCCGAGTTGGCCATTGCCGAGCGGGAGTGGAACGAGTGGGTCATCGCCCGTTCGCGCGTCGGCGAGGTGCTGTCCCTGGGCGAAGGCGACGCGGTCGGTCCGGACGCCGCCGAGGAGCCGTCGGATCGCGGTGAACCGCCCGTGCTGCCCGCATCTTCGGAGGCGGCGAAGCCGAAGTCGGTGGTGCCGATATGGCGTGCGGGCCTGGCCCGGTCGGCGCTGTCGGCGGACTATCAACGCATCGTGCGGGTTCTCGCGGACCGGGGCCGGCTCGGCCAGGGGCCGCTGACCTGCCAGGAGATGGCCGGCTGCTTCGGTCTGGATCCGGTGCCCGCGAAGATCGAGGCGTTGCGGTCGAAGGCGAAGCGGCTGACAGCGCGCGGGTGGCTGGCCGAGCCGGCGCCGGGCCGGTTCACGCTCGCGAAGGCCGTGGCCTGGCAAGGCGCCGGGTCATGAGCATCGTCGCCGACCAGTGGACCACCGCCTCGGCGCTGCCTGTGGACCTTTCGAAGTCCCGCGCGAGGCGGCGGCTTCGCATCAGGTGGGCGAAGAACCGCTCCACGATCCAACGCTTGGGAAGCACGACGAAGCCGCGCATGCCGTCGCCGCGCTTGACGATGGCGAGGACCAGGGCGAAGACGGCGAGGCAGTGCCCGACGAGGCTGCCGGTGTAGCCGCCGTCGGCCCAGACCAGGGCCAGCCGGTGGTGCGCGGCGGCGACCCGGGCGAGCAGCGCACGGGCGGCGGCGCGGTCGCCGATGTCCGCCGAGGTGACCATCACCGCGAGCAGCAGGCCGAGGGTGTCGACCACGACGTGCCGTTTGCGGCCGTTGATCAGCTTGCCGCCGTCGAAGCCGCGGCTGTCACGGCCGACGACGGCGTCCGCCTTGACGGACTGGGAGTCGATCACGCCCGCGCTCGGTTCCGGGTCCCGCCCGGCCTGCTCGCGAACCGTGCGGCGGAGCCGGTCGTGGAACTCGCGGACCAGACCGAGGTCGCGCCAGCGGCGGAAGAAGGCGTAGACCCGGTCCCACGGCGGGAAGTCGACCGGCATCGCCCGCCACTTCGTTCCGTTGTCGACGAGGTAGCGGATCGCGTCCAACATCGCGCGGTGGCAGTACGCCTCCGGCTGACCGCCCCGCCCGCGCAGCCAGGCCGGCACCGGCAGCAGCGGACGCACCACCGCCCACTCCGCGTCGGACATGTCCGACGGGTATCGGCGCTCGCGCGTCCCGTGGTCGGCGGCATTGCCGAACCGGTGAGCGAGGCAGTCACACGCGAGGGTGGCCGAAGTGGACCCTGCCCCCGCGATGGCGTAGAACTGCGACAACAGGGCCTCCTGGACAGCTCCTTGGCGTAGACACCCTCCGAGCTACCAAGAGGCCCTGCTTTCATGCACGGCGGCGGCTGCACTCACCCGATCGAGACCTCCGTTCGATCGGTGCCCCTCAACATCGGTACGACAACAGCCACTTAGGCGCGCCAGTTGCACATACGCGTAGCGCAGCCGCATCACTACCGATCCGACAAAGGTGGAACGACTGAAGGATGCTTCCCGGGCGGCCACCTCGATTGCTACTTGAGGTCCTGTGAACTGCGCCTTGTCGAACGCTGCTCGACCCAAGCAAAGCATAGGACCTAGGTGTTGCAGGCCATCGAATCGTGCAGAGTCGAACGAGACATCGCTACGAAAGGTCGCGGACTCGAACAGGGCGACATCACCGAAAGCGGCGGAGTCAAAACTGGCCTCATCGAAGGCGGCTTTGCCGAACTGGGCAGCGCGCTTGAATGTCGCAGACCCAAAGGAGGCATGATCGAAATTGGCGTCCTCAAACTGAGCGACATCATTGAAGGTTACGAACTCAAACCTAGCCATACCTCCGAAGGTGGCACCATGGAATTGGGCGGTGCCATCGAAGGTGGCGGAGACGAACCGGGCCAACCGCGCGAAGGTAGCGGATGCGAACCCGGCGTAGTTGAAAGCCGCAGACTGGAACTTGGCCTTTCCATTGAAGGTCGCAGATCCAAATCCGGCTTGACCCTTGAAGGTAGCGAATGCGAACTGCGTTTCACCGTTGAAGGTGGCTGAATCGAACTCAACGTAGCTACTGTTGAAGGCAGCGTGATCGAACCCGGCTGAGCCGTTGAAGGTTGCAGAGATGAACTTGACAGTGCCATTGAAGGTAGCTGAACCGAACCAAGCGTGGCCATTGAAGATGGCCGAGTCGAACCCGGTATAGCCATTGAAGATAGTGGAATCGAACCGTGCGGTGCCGTCAAAAGCAACGGACTCAAATAGGGTGTTGCCGTTGAAGGTAGCGGAATCGAAGCAAGCAGCGCCAAGTCGGGCATGTCCAGTGGCAGGGTCGACACAGGCGGCCAGCAGGGCGGTCAGAAGAAGATCATCGATAGTTGTACCGCGAAGGTCTAGTTCGCTGCCAGGCGAGAGGGCGGCCAGGTACGCGGTTTGGTCTCCGATTGGAGCGTGTTGCAGGCACCGGGAACCAGAGTTGATTCGGATGCCCTGGCAGCCCACCGGATCGGCTGCGGAAGCTCCGTCCCCGCAGTGCGGCCAACGGGGTGTAGTGGGACTGGGCTCGGTCGTCATGGCGCTGTTCTAGCCTCTGCCCACTGCTTCGCGCAGCGAATTGGCGAACCGCGACTCGGAATAGCTCCGCTTCTCTGACTGCATAGCCCGACACTGACCAAGATTCAGCCTCAGCCCGAGCCGACACTGGGCGAAAGCCGAGGATCCTCCCCAGCCAGGTCATCGCGTCGCCGTACGACCTACCGCCGGCCGCGCAGGCGGCCGTCGTCCACACCCTGCCCGAGGGCGTCGGCCTGGACGCCACCCGCCAGCTCGGTGAGGCCGTGGACTGCGGCGTCCATCCGGTCCGGGGAGTCCATCGTCGCCACCCACGTCACCATCTGCCCCTCCAACTCGGGGAAGTGACCGACGTGGTGGACGCGCTGCTGCTCGTACAGCTGCGCCACCGGCTCGGCCCTGAGCCGTTTGCCGACCTTCGCCGTCACCTCCAGCAGCATCGGCATCAGCACGCTACGGGTCTTCCCCTCCCGCTCCAGCTGCTCCCACGCCTGGCGAACGATCTGTTTGGCCATCGCACCGCCGTAGTTGCTCTCCACCACGATCGCGTCGGCCCGCAGGTCCAGCGCCAGCTTGCAGGCCCGCAGCCCCCAGTCGTTGGGGCCGAGCGTGCCGGACTCGTCGGCCAACACGTACAGGTGATCGTCGAACCCTGCCGCGAGGCCGATGATGCCGGTCTCGTCGTTGACCGCGGAGTCGCCGCCGGACGGGTCGACGGCGACGACGATCCGGGCCATCTCCAAGCCGCCGAACTGCACGGGGGTGATCCGGGACGCGTCGATCCACTCGCGGTTCCACACGCCGCCTTCGACCGGGCGGGGCTTCTGCTGGAACAGGCTCCACCACACCCGCTCGCCGACGGCGCGCCGGATCGCCGCCAAGGCCTTGCGCCCGTACCGGGCCGGCCACAGCGGCTCGCCGACCTTCCGGCCGAGCGCGTCGTCCTCGCTGTCGGCGAGCGCGGGCAGGTCGATAATGATCCAGTCGGAGGCGGTCTCCCCGGTGAGGATCCGCCCCGCAAGGTCGTCCTCGTCCCAGCGGGTCTGGATGACGATCACGCTGCCGCCCGGCTCGACGCGGGTGAGGAGTACGGCCTGCCACCACTCCCACAACCTCCGCCGCATCGTGGGCGATTGGGCGTCCGCGGCGTCCTTGATCGGGTCGTCGATGATCGCGAGGTTCGCGCCCTTGCCGGTCAGGCCGCCGCCGACGCCGGCCGCGAACAGGCCACCCTCCCGTCCGAGGACGTCGAACCGGTTCGCCGCCTTCGACCCCGGGTGCAGGCGCAGCCCGAACTGCTCGCCCCACTCGGTGATCGCATCCCTGATCCACCTGCCGTGATCGTCCGCCAGGTCCGACGAGTACGACGCGATCATGACCCGGTGGTCCGGTCGCTGGAGCAGGTACCACAGCGGCGCCCACCGGGCGGCCCGCCGGGACTTTCCGTGCCGGGGCGGCATCGTCAGCAGCAGCCGGATCGACTCCCCCGCGGCGATCCGCTGGAACGCCTGGTCGATCAGGTCCAGGTGCGCGGCCTGCATCTCCCGCCCGTCGGTGAGCAGCGCGGCCAGCGACCCGGGTGAGTGACGCATCGCCAAGTCCCGCTCCACCGCAGCCAACCGCGTGCGCAGAGCTGGCGATGCCTGGGCGGCGATCTCCCGGCGCCGTTCCGCTGGCAGTGCCCGGTACTGCTCGACCATGCCGTCGACGCCGCTCACTGCCCGCCCCGCTCGGCGGCCGGGTCGGTCAGCGCGATCAGCGTCGCCAACTCGTCGGCGGTCGCGTCGGCGACCTCGATCGGGCCGCCGTCCTGCCCGCTGATCTCCGTACGCAACGGCCGGTCCAGACCGCGCAGGCGCGCCCGGCGCTCCATGATCCGCAGCGCCCGGTCGATCGCCGGCAGCTCACCGTCGCGCACCGCCCGCCGGTACGCGACGAGGAACAGCCGGTCCAGGCGGGCGTCCTCCAGCGCCCGCAGCGCCTCCACGTCGGCCTGCGACGCGGCAGTCCGCTGCTCCAGGGCCTCCGCGATGTCCCGGTTCACGGACCGGACCAGGGTCTCTTCGTCCGGCGCGGGGCGGCCCTTGGCGTACAGCTCGTGCCCGTACCCGCACGGGTACGCGGCCCTATCCGAGTTCAGGGCCGGGTCGGCAGCGAGCTTCCGGCCGATGGTCAACGGGTCGGCGCCGGCAAGGCGCAGTTCGACGGCGTCCGCCCGCCGCTGGGCGATAGCGGCGCGCTGGGCCCGGGTGGGGCGGGGCATGGGCGCAGATCCTTCATGGTGCACCCCGCGCCATATCCCATGGTCTCGCATCGTCCCGCCCAGACGAGGCAGCCCAACCTCACCGTGACCTGGATCACGCGAATTTCCCGGCCTTCCGGGAATCAGCCACCACGCCGCTGCGCTGGATCTGGCGCGACCACTTAGATCACACCCAGTGCCAAACTTAGCCTCGAACTTGACCTAAGTTCCCGCGTCCAGGTAGCGTGGCCCCACCATGGAAGAAGTGCCGATCCCGCAAGGAGGTGGCGAGAATGAATGAATCAATTCGACCGGGCGACGAGATGACCCGCCAGGAGATCCACGCACAACTCGGCGGCCGACTCCAGGGCGGGATCTCCCCCACGCACGGGCCGAACATCCTCCTGTTCGCCCAGCACCGCCCGGGGATGACCCCCCTGGGGTTCAGCTCCGACGGAGCCCTCCACTTCGAAGGCGAGGGACTGGAGGGCGACCAGCAGTTCACCCAAGGCAACAAGGCCGTCCTTCACCACAAGGAAGATGGCCGCGCTCTGCGTCTCTTCCAGGACGTAGGCGCGCCCGACCACGCGGCCTTCCTCCGCCGGTATCGCTACATCGGGGAGTTCGAGCTGGACTCCGAAGAGCCGTACACCTTCCTCGACCGGCCCAGCCGGCGGGGCGAGCCGCGCCGTGTCATCGACTTCCGCCTGCGTCCGACGGGAGCGACCGCCGCGCTCTCAACGTCGACCGCCGTCACGGTGGAACGCCTGACGCCGCTGGAGAGCGCCGCGGCCCAACTCCTCCACCAGTCCCGCTTGCCGTACGCGCCCGCCAACCTCCCGGAGAAGAGGCATACCCGCCGTGAGGTCGGACTCATCTCCCGGTTGGCGGCCTATCTGAACTCCCTCGGCCACGCTATCGCGGGCCATCACAGGTTCCCCGTACAGGGCGGCGGATTCGTTGTTGCCGACCTAGTCGACAGCACCACCAACACCATCTACGAGGCTAAGGGCTCCGCTTCCCGGTCTGCAGTCCGGGAAGCCATCGGCCAGTTGATGGAGCTCCGCTGGAGGCACGGCGGTGATGCCTCGATCGGAATTGTCCTGCCGTCAGAGCCCTACGAAGACCTGCTCGACCTGTGCGCCAGCCTCGACATCGAGGTCCTGTGGCCCGACCCGGACCAGGAGTTCAGGTCCAGCAAGAGCTGATGTCGGGGGTCGCCACCCCCGACACCAGCGTGTTTCAGCTGCGCAAGGCACCCACGCCGTGCGCGGCTCTCGCTCGCCGTCCTCTCGTGAACAGGAGCAACCCCCAGTATGTCCGAGCACTCCCACCTGCGGAAACCGCATCCCACCGCAGGTTAGAAGCGTCGCTGCCATCTCGATAGGCGTCCCGGCCACTGCCTGCCGAGGCGTCCGACCGGCACACCCTCGATGTGCCGCCCTGCCGGCCGCGGGCCGGACACGCCGTCACATCACCGCCGCCAAGGCGGGACCTGCCCAACCCACACTGGGGGAGTACCGTGCAACACGTCCTGGAACTGCTTACCGACAAACTCGTCGTAAAGGCGCTCGTGGTCTTCCTCGGCGCCCTCGCCGATCTGGCCCGGCAGGCGCTCGCGCAGCGGGCATCCACCCGGACCGATCCACAGCTGCCGACCGACCATCCCAAAGCCGTGCAGCGGGCAGTCCGGCCTGCCGCGCCGGTACGCCACCTCGCCCGTCCCGGTCGGCGCAGCCGCGCAGGTGAGCTGCGCCGGGTGAAGGACCGGCACACCCTCCGCGCCGCCCAGCTGCCCGCGAGCGTCCCCACGTCGGCGCTTCTCACCCCTCGGCGCAGGGGCGGGGCCGGAAGCCGGCCCCGCAACCGGAAGCCCTGACTGCCGGCTTCGCGGAGCGGCATGGCCAGTGGTCGACGGCAGAACCGCAAGAGCGCCGCCGTCCCTGGCCCGCCGTTGATCACCTCGCGGGGTGTTGCCAGCCAGCCCCCCACGTTGGGACGCTCACCCCGACGTGCGGGCACCGAGGCATCGGCAGTAAGCGATCCCCGGGCTACTTGCCGGGGCGGCCGAGCTGGCGCACGATCCAGCCCGCTGCGCGCCACGGCTCGGGGTTCAACGTCGTGCGGCAGTCGACCAGCACGGCGTTGGCGGGATGGCCTGCCAACGCCTGCGGGTCGGCCTGCTGGTAGTCGGGCCACTCGGTGGCCAGGACGACCAGTTCGGCGCCGCCCAGCGCGCCCGGCAGGTCGTCGGTGAAGTCGAGTTCGGGGTTGCGGGCGGCGGCGTTGGCCACAGCCTGGGGGTCGTGCACCGTGACGACGCACCCGGCCCGGCGCAGGGCCTGTGCGAGCGCGAGCGCGGGGGACTCGCGGACGTCGCTGGTGTTCGGCTTGAACGCGGCACCCAGCACGGCGACCCGGGCCCCGCGCAGGGGCCGGTCACCGAGGGCGTCGACGATTAGGTCCATGGCGGTGCCGGTGCGGGATTCGTTGATCCGCTCGGCGGCGAGGAGCAGGTCCACAGCGGTGTCCGCGCCGAGCTGCTTGGCGGAGGCGGTGAACGCGCGGACGTCCTTGGGCAGGCAGCCGCCGCCGTAGCCGATGCCGGGCCGCATGCTGCCCGCGCCGATCCGCGGGTCGACGCCCAGGATCTCCACGATCTTGGCGACGTCGCCGCCGGCCTTCTCGCACATGTCCGCGACGCCGTTGATGTAGGAGATCTTGAGGCCAAGGAAGGTGTTCGCCGCGCCCTTCGCCAGCTCGGCGGTCGCGGGGTCGGTGACGAAGATCGGAACACCGGTGTCCAGGATGCCGGCGTACACCGCACGGATCGCCTTCTCGCCCTCGGTGTTGACGACGCCGGCGATGATCCGGTCCGGACGCAGGGTGTCCTCGACAGCGTGGCCCTCACGCAGGAACTCCGGGTTCCACACGACCGCCACATCCGCGCCGGCCGGCGCGATGCGCTGCGCGAGGGCGGTGACCTCGGCGGTGGTGCCGACGGTGACGGTCGACTTGCCGACGATGGTGCACGGCCGGTCGAGGTGGGGCGCGAGCTGGCGGACGGCGCCGAAGACCTGGCTGTTGTCGTAGCTGCGGCCGTCGGCGTCGATCGGGGTTCCGACGCCGATGAAGTGCAGTTCGGCGAACGCGGCGGCTTCCGTGATGTCGGTGGTGAACCGCAGGCGGCCGCTGCTGGTGTGGGCGGCCAGGAGTTCGGGCAGGCCGGGCTCGTAGATCGGGCACTCGCCGGCGTTCAGCCGGGCGACCTTGTCCCGGTCCACGTCCACGCCGATGACTTCGTGGCCGAGTTCGGCCATCGCCGCGGCGTGCGGGATTCCCAGGTGACCGCAGCCGATCACGGAGACGCGCATGGAGGAGTTCCTTGTCTGCCGGAGGGCGCACCGCTGCTCGGTGCGCCTCCGACGCTACAGGCTGAGGGGCCGGACCCGGGCCGGGTCCGGCCCCAGGCTATTCGCCGAACAGCCGTCCGATACAGGGGAGTTGGATCAGGCGCATCGCCCGCTCGTTGGGGGTGAATCCCAGGTCGCGGTAGAGCGGAGCGCCATCGTCGGTGGCGTTGAGGGTCACCAGGCCGCAGCCCTGCCGGGTGAGCCAGTCCACCAGGGTCGTCACCGTGGCCCGGGCGTGCCCGCGGCGCCGGTACTGGGGGTCCGTGTACACGGTGTGGATGTGGGCGTAGGTGCCGCAGTGGTCCGGGCCGGGCACCGAGTGGGTGATGGTGGCGCAGGCGCAGGCGGCCAGTCCGCCGTCGGGGCGGTCGATAACGAACGCGGCGACGCGGTCCGATTCGACGTGGTCGTGGAAGAAACGGGCCAGGCGGCCGGTCCACTCTCCGCTTTCGCCGGCGAGTGCTGCCCCGAGTCGGGCGAGTTCGCCGGCGTCGGAGGCGGTGGCCCGGCGGGCGGTCAGCACTCGACGTTCAGGAGTTCGGCCAGGTGCCGCAGGGCCGGGATCGCTTCGGAACGCACGATCACGTCGCCGCCCCTCGCGCCCTCGATCAGGTACTCCTTGTGGACGCCGCCCTCGGTGACGCCCTCGGTGTCCAGGTAGAAGACCTTCAGGCCCAGCGCGCGGGCCCGCGCCTGCACCGCGCGCCGGTCGGCGTGCAGGCCGATCACCAGCAGCGCCTTGGCGTGGGGCGGGTAGTCCATGTGGGGCGTGCGCTGGTCGTACCGGCGCATGAACGCCTCCGGCAGGCCGGCGCGGGCGAAGAGCCGGTCGAAGTTGTGCGTGGCCACGGCGCCGACCGCGTGCCCGGCATCGTGGAGGGCCTTCAGGGTCCGGTGTGCCTGGGTCGGTTCGGCCTCCAGCAGGCGCCGGAACATGCCGGCCATGTCGTCGACCTTGCGCTCGGTGTCGGTCAGCATCTCCTTCACCAGGATGTCCTGGGCCGGGGCGAGGGTGAACGGGAAGGCCTGGGTGAGTTCGTTGCTCTGGCGGGCGGTGACCCGGTAGACCTCGTGCAGGTGGTGCAGGGGCGGAACGCCGGCCTCGATCGACGTGCCGCACCCGGCCTCGACGATGAACGGCAGGTGGTTCAGCAGGCCGGACAGGTCGTCGGCGTACTCGGGGGTTCCGCGTTCCTCCTTGACGCGCATCCCGCCGGCCAGCACGTCCCAGGGGACGTTTCGGGAGGCCCTGGGCAGGTGGTAGTCGGCGGACCGGATCACCACGTCGATCGAGCGGAACCCCGGCGGGGTGTCCCGGTCGGCCCGCTCGTCCTGCGGGTGGACGTCGTACTCGGCGATCACCACCCGCAGGTCGCCGCGCCGCCAGGACCCGTCCTCGCCAGCGAACTTCCAGCGGCTCTCGATCAGCCACTTCTCCACCTCGCTGCGGTGAGCGGCGATCTCATCGACGGGGGCCAGCCACGACACGTACAGGTACAGCTCGTTCAGCACGAGGCGGTCGGTCGGGCGGCTCTGGTCGATGCCGTAGTGGAGCCGGTAGTGGACGACACGGCGCCGGCCGTTCTCGTCCTGGCTCCACCCGGACTGCTCGGCGTTGCGCGGGTCCTGGGTACGCCGCCAGATGCCCTCCTCGACGCCCGGGTCACGGCCGCCGGCCTCCGGGGAGAAGTGCTCGCGCCACACGGCGGACTGTTCGGGCGTCAGGGAGTCGATCACGACATGGGGCAGCAGCAACACGGGGTTTGCCTCCTCGGCTCATTCACACAGGTAAAGGTCCGCGGCCGACCCGGCCGCCCGGGGTTCAGCAGCAGGCGTCGATCGCGCCGCGCAGCGCGGCGGCCAGGAAGTCGAGGTCCTCGTTGGTGGAGATCAGCGGCGGCGCGACGACCAGGCCCTCGCTGCGCGGCTCCCCCGCCCCGGTGAACGGGTAGAAGAACACCCCGCGCTGCTCAGCCTGCCGCAGCACCGGCCACAACAGGCCGGGCGCGAGCTCCACCCCGTACAGGTGGCCCAGGCCCCGCACCTCCCGCACGCCGGGCAGGCCGGCCATGGACCGCAAGGCCGCGCCGAGCGTGTCGCCGCGCGTCCGCAGCGCCTGGTGGTCGATGGCCTCCAACTCGTCCAGCACGCCGAGGCAGGCCGCCGCCATGAGCGGGTGCGCGGCCATGGTGCCCATCGCGGGCAGCGGGTCCGCGTCGGCGGACCGGAGCAGTGGCGCGAGCTCGGGCGACACCATCACCGCGGCCACCGGCGTGTACCCGGCGCCCAGGCCCTTGGACAGGATCACGATGTCCGGCTCGCAGCCGTCCCAGTGCCGGCTGGCCAGCGGCTCACCGGTACGCCACAGGCCGGTCAGCACCTCGTCGTGGATGACCAGCACCCCGCGTTCCCGGCAGATCTCGCCGACCCGGCGCAGGTACCCGGCCGGCGGAACGTACGCGCCGCCCGTGGTGCCGTTGACCGGCTCGATCAGGACCGCGGCGACGAACTCCGCGCCCCGGGCGTCGATCGCCTTCGCCACCTCCTCCGCGCAGGACGCGTCACACCCGGCCCCGCCGTGGGAATGGGTCGGCGGGTACGGCGCGGGGAAGCCCGGCCCGAGGCCGAGCGCGTCCTCCGGGCGCGGCCGACGGGCGTGGTTGCCGGCGAGCGCCAGCGTGAGCGCGCTCATCCCGTGGTAACTGAGGTCGGACGTCAACACGGCGGCGCCGCGCTTGCCGCCGCGCGCCCGCACGATGCCGCGTGCCAGGCCGACGGCGACCTCGACGCCGAGCGTGCCGCAGGTGACCAGCGAGACCGAGTCGTCCGGCCGGCCGACCGCCTCGCACAGACGGTCCACCAGTTCCAGCTGGACAGTGGGGCGGACGACGGCCGCGCCCCCGAACGTGTACTTCGGGAACTGCCGCTCGATCCGGGCGAAGACCCGCTCGCTGGACTGCCGACGTTCGCGCACAGCAGCCCGCTCGACCCGTCGAAGATCCGGCTGCCGTCGGAACGCAGCAGCCACGGCCCGTCGGCGGCCACGACATCGAAGTCGGGCATGGGCCGGGCCGACGTCAGCAGCCGGCCGCGACGCTCCACGTAACGGTCCACGGAGAACTCCCTTCTGGCTACGCCCACTTACCGCGCAGCGGACACGCCGGCGACAGACACCGGCACCAGCCCGCGCACATGGGCGGCCCGCCCATCACCGGGCGGGGTGACGCCAAACGTCGGGCCACAGCCCCGACCAGGAGAAGAGCCCACGTGTTGCTTCCGGTTGCCTCCCTGTTGCCTCCTGTTGCCTCCCACCCCGAACCGCCTTCCCAACCACCCGCATTGGCACGGAGACTGGGCCGTTGCTTCCCGGAAGAGGTAGACCACCTGTGATCACCGCCGACGCTGTCGAGCCCCACCCGCTCAGCACGCTGATGGCCCGGCACGGCCTGACCGCAGCCGCCTACCTCAAGCGCGTCGCCGACCGCCACCAGGCCCTCGGCTTCGGCACGATGGCCCGGCGCCGGGAGAAAGTCACCCGCTGGACGCGAAAGGACGTCACCCCGGAAAGGACCGCCCTGTTAGCGATCGCCAGCCTGCACGGCATCGGCTTCGCCGACGTCGACCGCTACGGCTGGCCCGGCTTCCTCCTCCAGGCCTTCGACGACGACCGCCTCGTCCTGGAATCACCGTGGACCGTGGCGGGTACCGTCAACTCACTGACAGACGTGGGAGGTCCAGTGGACCGGCGCGGATTCCTGATCGCTTCCACCAGCACCCTGGCCGCGGCCTTCGCACAGTGGACCCGCGCCCAACCCGCCCTCGCGGTCACCGACCGCGGCCGACGGGTCGGCACCGAGGCCGCCAACCTCTTCGACGCACGCCTCGACGCGCTGCGCCACCTCGACGACACCATCGGCGCCAGCCAGGTCTACGACGCGGCCGCCCTCGAACTGCGCCTGATCACCGACCTCCTGAAGAACGCCTCCTACACCGAGGACACTGGGCGGCGCCTGTTCGCCGCCGCAGCGGAGGCATCCCGACTGGCTGGCTGGTGCGCGTACGACCACAGCCACCACGCAGCCGCCGAACGGCACTTCGTCACCTCCCTGCGCGCCGCCGCCTCCGCCGGCGATCCGACGATAGGAGCGGTCACCCTCGCATTCTGGGCCAACCTCCGCTACAACGCCGCCGACCCCCACGGCGCACTCCACCTCATCGACGGTGCCCTCGCCGACCGCCACAAGATCTCCTCACCCCGCGTACTGGCCATGCTCCACGCCCGCGCAGCCCGCGCCCACTCCAAAGCTGGCGAGTCCACCGCCACCTGGCACCACATCGACGCCGCCTTCGACGCCTACAGCCGAGCCGACACCCCACAGTTAGACCTGCCGTCGATGTACTGGATCAACCACGGCGAGCTCCACCAGGTCGCCGCCAGCTCCGCCCTCAGCCTCGGCGAACCCCGGCGGGCACTGGCCCACTTCGACGCCGCCCTCCACCGCGACGACGACCCGTACGACACCCAACGCGAAACCCGCGGAACCGTCATCTACCTCGCCCGCCAAGCCGAAGCCCACCTCGCACTCGGCGACATCGACGCCACACTCGACATCGGCCACCAGGTCATCACCACCATGGGCGGCATCGACTCCGCCCGCGCCACCAACACCCTCAAAGACCTCCGCCGACACCTCGCCGGCCACCAACACATCCCCGCCGTCCGCGACTTCCTCGACTACGCAGCCTGAACGCCCAAGGCCGCTGCCCAGGAGCTGATGCACTTTCCCACCGCGCACCCCTGTAGCGGCAACCGGAACACCGTCATGGAGATCGTCCGCTGCGGCGCGCGGCAGCCGGGGTGGGGCGGACGGATGGCCGCACGCGGGGTAGCCCGCGTGCACTCCGGGGCAAGCCGGGCACCGACGGCAAATGTTGAGCAAACCTGGCATAAACGACTGTCTTTTGCCCGCGTTTGCACGAGGGGCTGTTTGGCGCTGCGCGCCGGAGCGAGCGGGGTAGCGTTTCGTGTCGAGGCCGCGACTCACCGTTCGGGTGGGGTTGTGGGGGGGGGGGGGGCAGCGGGCGGCGCACCCCCAGCCCCCTCCAAAAAGAACAATAGGGCATAGAATTAATAGCGCCAGCGCCGCGCGACTAACAATTAAAAAGGCTA